>NZ_JWMA01000054.1 GCF_000812465.1 Cupriavidus sp. IDO
CACAATCAACCGGAAACCGCAGGGACACAGCGGTCACGATAAAACGGAATCCGTGGTCACGATGCCGGAATGACCGGTCACAATCACCGGAATACGCATCACCGTACTGAACCTGCTGAGAATCGCAAAGAAGCTTGGTATCTCGACTAGCGAACTACTTCAGAAGGCTGGACTGTAGTCGGTCCTCCACGGCGATCCAGGCACGCCCCCACCCTTGGTAGATGACCGGATATCGAAGTAAGGGCAGTACCAAGCGGGGATAAGCAAGCCAGTCTTGCTTCGACAGCAAGCTCCTCGGCTACAAAGCGCGCCAGTGGTACGGCCGGAAACGGGCGGACAGGCGTCGAACGCGATCAGCCAGGCATCGAACAACGCATTCAGCGCAGCGATGAGCCGCTCGCCGGATCAATGAAACGCGCGGCGTGGCACTTGGCGCCTGCGGCCGGAGCAGGCTCATTCGACCACGTCCCAACTGGACCGTGTCACGCTTCCTCCTCCGGTGCCGGCGGGTCGCTGCTGAAACTGACTCTCCCTATGAGGGCGCGCCCATAGTGCGGTGGCTGAAACGCGACCGAGCAGGATGCGAGCCGTCCTGCAGCAATCAGCGTCACCACAAAGTCGAACTCTCTCTCCGACAGTTCCACAACCCCGTCCATAACGGGCTTCACGCGAATGAAGCTTCCGACCGAAGGGATCTCTGCTTGTCCTACTTGGGGTTCGGCGACTGGAAATACGTGAATCGAAAAGACCGAGACGCCGGCCACCGGCTCGGTCAACTCGCCGTCGAGCGTTAACCAGGCGCTACCCTTTCGCTCACGCGGTCCGCCGCGACGGCGTTCAGCGAGTACGTGAAGGGAGGCTCGCCAAGCGGTGATTACCCCGTCGCGGGTTAATAATGTCGCTCGTGAAGGGCGCGTTCTTCGCTTACTCATCACTTGGTTGCCATCTGTTACCGTCCTGATGCGCTTGATCCCCGGTGGCACCTGCTCTCGACCGCCGACCCCATACTGGCTGGCGTGCAGCTGCTAATGCAAGCTGAGCAAAAGTGGTCGGGGGAGATCTCGACTGCCTTGCCTCTACCGGTGTCTGGGGCTCTGGCACCGACAAGTGTCTTGAAGAAGCTCGACATTTGTCAGCTTGCTGTACACATTTCCCCCAAGCGCCTCTTCGTCAGCGAGAATCAACTCGACGGATCGGCTTGCGGAGATGGTCGAACGGAATGCCAGACCGGTAGCTATTCCGTCAGGTGCCATGGATGCCTTTTTCTAGACACTTTGTAAGCAACGCAGAAATCAACGGCGCAGCAATGTCATAGCCACGCAGCTGCTTAAGCCATCGCGCGGGAATACCGCCCGGCCCGAAGCGGATTCCCGCCAGCCCGCCGGCGACGCAGGCGGTCGTGTCGGTGTCATTTCCGAACAGGACGGCCGTCCTGACGACGTCCTCGAACGTCGACTCTTCGAGCGCCCGCCGCGCCGACCAGATCGTGTCGAGCACGTAGCCCGTGCCTCGCGGCGCGTCATGCTTCGGGAAGCCTCGCAGGACATCCAGCTCGCGTAGACATTCGCTGCCCTCCCGCGCATCAGGCCATGTCTTGTAGACGGCTTCCAGACGACCGTCTGCCGATGCCCACGGGTCTGCCAGCCCGTGCAGATAGCCTATGGCGACTAGACAATAGAATGCACACGCGACCCGCGAGCGAGGATGGGCATGCGTGGGCAGCGATTGCAGGTGCGCCTCGCGCACGAGTGCCGAGTCGGTCCCCGCATGCAGGATGGCCAAGGGCAGGCAGCGCATCAGGCTGCCGTTGCCGTTGTCCATGACCTTAGCCCCGCCCGACTCGCGCGGCGACACGCCGTCCCGCAGATTGTCCAACGCGTCTGCCGTCTGGATGCCAACATCAAAGACTTTGCTATCGACGGCTAAATAGCCGCGGTCCAGCCAGCGCAGCAGCCGGTCAGCGAAATCGACCAGCGAGAACTTGCCTTGTTGGACCAGGCTGGCCAGCAGGCACAAGGCCTGCGCTCCGTCGTCGGACCAGGTCCCCACTGGCACGCCGGTGTGAGCGCGCGGGAATCCGGCTGGCGGCTGCATCTCGATCTGATCGCGAGCCGGTAGCCGCTGCGGCAAGTGAAATTCATACGGTACGCCAAGCGCATCGCCCACCAGCAAGCCCACCAGGCCACCCAGCTTGGCATGGGCGGGGTGCTGCTGCGCCAACCCCAGAAATCCATCATGGCTCATTCGGTATCCTCCTCGACTGTTCTTCCGGGAAACATCCGCCTCGCCGGCGATTGCCGCCCTATCTCTCACACGCATGGCGCAGGCTAGCGCCCGCAGGCCTTGCGGCCCTATCGCGCGCCCTCACTGTTCCCAAGGCAGGCTGACATCCTCGCGACCGAAATGGCCGTAGGCCGCGGTCGGATAGTAGATCGGGCGTAGCAAGTCCAGAGTTTCAATGATGCCCTGGGGCCGCAGGTCAAATTCGTGTACGAGCTCGGCAGCGATATCACGTCGCGCGTCGCCTTCGGTCCCATACGTTTCTACCAGGAAGCTGACCGGCTCCGCCTCGCCGATCGCATAGGCGAGCTGCACCAGGGCACGCCGCGCCCAGCCGCGCGCCACGACCTGCCTGGCCAGGTAGCGTGCCATATAGGCCGCCGAGCGATCCACCTTGGAGGGGTCTTTGCCGGAGAAAGCACCGCCGCCGTGGGGCGCCGCGCCACCATAGGTGTCGACGATGATCTTGCGACCGGTCAGCCCGGCATCGCCCTTCGGGCCGCCCGTGACGAAGCGCCCAGTGGGGTTGATCAAGCAGCGCAGTGCCTTGGCGCGCAAGTGCGCCGGAATCACCGGCTCGATCACGTGCTCCAGCACGGCGGCGCGCAGCGCTTCCAGCTCGATACCCGCGTCATGCTGTGTCGACAGCACCACCGCCTCGATCTGCGTTGGTCGGCCGTCGACGTAGCGGAAGCTCACCTGCGACTTCGCATCCGGCTGAAGCCAAGGCAAGGTGCCCTGCTGCCGCAGCTCGGCTTGCCGCCGCACCAGCCGATGCGCGTACACGATCGGTGCCGGCATCAGCTCCGGAGTCTCATCGGTGGCATAGCCGAACATCAGCCCTTGGTCCCCCGCGCCCAAGATGCCGTCGGCACGATCGACTCCCTGGTTGATGTCATGCGACTGGCCATTGAAGCGGATTTGGACTTCGCAGCGCTGCGGGTCGATGCCAGTTTCAGCATCGCGATAGCCTGTCTCTCGCAGTACCGCGCGCACCAGCCCGTCGGCAGACTCGCGCACCGCCTCGAAGTCATCGCGGCACCGGGTCTTGAATTCGCCGGCGACGACCACGCACTGGTCTGCGAGCAGCGTCTCGCAAGCGACGCGTGCATGGGGATCGCGCGCCAGGAAGGCGTCGAGGATGCGATCGGATATGCGGTCGGCCAACTTGTCCGGATGGCCAGCTGATACCGATTCCGAGGAGAATAGTCCGTTGCGAATCGTCATGAATCTCTCCTGTGCCGCGCCCCGCTTGCCGTCGGAAGTGGAAGGGCACAGCCCGTTTGTCATCGAATGGAAAACGTATAGCCGGAGGTCAGCTCGGGCCATGGTGTGGGAAGGATCTGGCCGGCTCGGTACAGCCCGCGGCCGTACTTCCGGTAGAGAATCGCCAGCGCGAACAGCGGAGCATAGACAGGCGGCCCCGCGCGCGAGAAGCCGAGGTAGGTCAGATCTCCTGCGCCGGCCGAAAATTCCGCGTGGACAGCATGAAAGAACGCATCGCTCTTCGTCACGCATCCGCGCTCGTCGGCGATCAGCTTCGCGTACTTCCGGCTCCGCTCCTGGCGCGCATTGGTGTAGAGCCCCATCAGGTCGGCATGTTCGTGGTCTCCGATAATCTCGACACGCACACGCGGCGGCACACGCTGCGCCAGGTACATTGGAAAATGCACCAGATCGAAGCTGTGCCTGCGCAGAGCGTCGTCATCCACGGCGATGCTGGTATGAGACATAGTCCGCTCCTTTTGCACGCCGCCTTCAGCGGACAGGCGCCCACAGCGCGGGAATGGACCTCGGGAACGCCGGACGGGCGTCCCCTCTGGCAACGCACTCGGCCACGGGCAGGTATGAAGCGGGCGAGCCCGGTCGGATGGCCGCGAGGCGAGCAGGGATGGCAGTCATCTCGATCTCCTGTTTAGCCGCGTTTGACAAATTGTCGGGAGCGGCAAGCTGGAACAAATCCCCCCGGTCCTTTCCCAATTGCGGGCGGCGGACCAGCCGTTTCTCAATCTGAGTTTCTCTGTAACTATCGCAAGAGAATAAGTTGCGGCCCGGCATCCGCGCCGGACCAGACGATGGCGTTCTGGCCGAGTTGCGTACCCAGTGCCTTGGCGTCGTCCAAGGCGAGGCCAAGCACGAGGAAGCTCTCCTCTCCCGGCCATCCGTTGGCGGGATGCTGGCCAATGCCGTCAATGAAGCGCAGGCCGCGTTGCTGAAGGGTCTGCGCCAAAGCCTGCTGCCGTTCGAGATTGCGAGCCGGCTCCTGCTGCTCGCTGAAGGGATTCCATGCCGTGACAAAGGCGCTGCAGGCAACGCTGGCCGTCTCGTGCAGCGCAGCTAGCACAGGGTTGGCCTCGCCCACCTTCAAAGTGGTGGGCGTGCTGCCATGCACGTGGTAGTGGGTCTCCAGGTAAGCCTGGATGACATCGCGGGGAATCTCTGAACCAGAAAACACAAAACCCTCCATTCAAGGAGGGTCGACGCGTTACCCGCTTGGTTGCTCCTACAGGAGCCACATCCGCTTTCGCGATCCACCTTGCCCGGGGAGGCAGGTTGGCATGGGCGTCGACCCAATTCACAATGCGTTTGCATTAGACCACGCGCTATCCCAGCGCGTCAAGCGCTTCTGACCTACTCTGGGTCAGTCAAAAACCCGTGCAGATCAGGATGGAGATGAAATCCCAGATCGACAGCCATGTGCCATGGCATCCCATATGACCTCGCGCGCCCCTCCCAAGCCGAGCCCGAGATCGCCGCCGTCTTTGCGATCATCGGCGTGAGGGGCGCGTTTTTCGCTTACGCACTGGGGGACTCGCGCACCCACTCTATCGCGCCCTCGTGACGCCTCCCCGTGCCTCCCGCCTGACTGGGTCCCCTAAGGCTCCGAAACAATCGGTAGTAATCAGCCCCGCTGCATTCTTGAAAGTGAGGGGCACTCCAGGACCGGTGACGGCGTTGCCAGCACTGATCATGCTCGCAACTTCCGCGTTTAAGTCGAGCACTTGCTGCAGCAGGTCCTTCTTGGCAGAAAATCCATAAGCCTTTAGTGCTGCCGCATCAAGGGCGTCGTGTGCGTCCTTTAGTGGGTTCTTCCCCGGAAGGTCAAGGGTCCGATATAAGACTCGAAGACCTGTCCCATGCTGCTTAGCCGCTTCCTCCCGAACGCGCCGCAGCTCTCGTCCCGCCGCAGCAACAGCTTCCACCTGCGCCTCGCTAGGCGCCTGCGGCCAAGGAAAGGTGTGGAACACGGACTCCGAGGTGTACCTCGGGTCCGACTTCATGTTCGAACACTTGGAATGAAACCACTGATAGTGAGCGTTCGACTGGAGAATTCCAAAGCTGTAGTCGTCAGACAAGGCGAAGGCTTGAAGAGCGTCACCGGGGCGGACGTGCGAACTCACGAAGGCCAGCAACGGCCGTTTGGTCACGCGCGAGCATGCAAGGTAACGCGGCAGCGTAGCGATAGTCGCAAGGAGTTCTTTGCGCGGTCGCCAATGCTGCCACCACGCTGTCAGCGACGACGACCTTTCAGAGTCCCCTTCCTCTGCTGCTTCCTGGATGTCCGGCAGGACTTCGGTCCTCAGTCGTTCGAAGGGAAGCATATAGGCTTGTGCCTCCAGGATGGACTTCGCTCCGAAGTCGATGAGCCATCTGGAAGCTTTACCAGGGCCGAGAATGTCGTCGCCGATCATGTATGGATGGATGACCTCCTGGTTACGCGCATTTGCCGTGACCATCGCTGCACGCTCGGTTGGAGACAGCACGAAGCCGGCATGACCAGGCGTGATGCCCTGGCACACAACGACTGTCTCATTAACCGAGAGGACCCGCGCCTTCGAGACATCTACTTTGTCTGATAGGGCGGAGTTGATGTGCGGGACCTCCCGCATGTCAAGCTCATATTGCTTAGACGCGTTTCCGGTCCTCCAAGAACGCTTTGCGCCCGTCTTTGATGGTTTGGCCTTGAACCAGAGGCGTCGCGCGTTCGGAAGAAGCTTCTTGTCCTGAGTCTTCACCCAATTAGCGATAGATACATGGACATTGGCTTCACCAGACCACGGCTGATTGTCTACTGCATCAATGATCGTGCCGGACGCGGCGATGTGGTCGAGGCCTCCCAAGCGCGACGCGTTATTGCGCACATTCTGTGTACCAACAAGACCCGCGCGGCCTGCCACGGGATCGGCTACCGTGCACGGCTTAAGCTCGTCGTGAGCGCGCCGGAGCCAATAGACGCAGAAGTCGGCCATGCCCGGCACTTCAGGGTAAGCCCGACGAACTGCCTTGACGTAGCCAGCTCCGTAGTTGGGCTTCAGGAGCTTTGCGCCAAGAAAGGGGGGATTGCCCACGATGACATCCGTCTTGAACCACGGGGCACGCGAGCCGTCGCTATTGATGAGAGCGTCGCCGGTTCGGAAGTTGGCATCGAGATTGTCGAGCGGCAGAGCGGCTTCACTGATGTGCAGCTCGTCAATTGATAGCTTGTGCGCAAGCATCATGGTGACCTTCGCGATGTCGATGGCGAAGGGATTGATGTCCATGCCAAAGAAGTTGCGCGTGGAGACAAAGCCAAACGGTCTCTGTCTAGGGTCCACGCTCTTATACTCGGCAGCCATACGCTCGTAGATGCGCGCCTCCAGCCGCTTCAACTCCCGGTAGGCGATGTAGAGGAAATTGCCACTGCCGCAGGCCGGGTCCAAGACAGTGAAGTTCTCGATGCGGGCCAGCAATTCCTTGAGTCGGCTTAGGGTAGACGCCGATTCGATTTGCGCAGTCCATGGTGCGACGATCGTCGGCCCCACCACCTTCATGATGTCCACGGCACTGGTGAAATGCGCGCCCTCGGCATGTCGCTGCGCCTTTCCGAGCGAGTGCTCGAAGATGGTCCCGAATATCTCTGGCCGGACCTTGGACCAGTCGAACTGTGCGGCCTCCTTCACCAGTGTCAGCTCATCCGCCTGTAACTCCACGCGCGCCGGTTCGGCGAACAGCCCACCGTTGAAGTAGGGCACTCCCTTGAAGCGGCCTCCTTTTACGCCCCCTTTTGCGTTCATGGCCTCAAATAGACCACCGAGCAAGTCGTGTGTGTCCTGAGGGCTCTTGCAGTCGTCAAGGACCTTGGTAACAAGATACTTGTCCATCAGGCCGATGTCCTCAGAGAAGAGGGCCATGAGCATCTGCAGTGTAAAGCGCTGCGCGAGAGGTTGCTCGATGCCGCGCTTGGTCATTGAGTTGAAGCACACGGCCAGCTTGTCTGCGGCCTGGCGAGTCACGCTTTCCTGGTGATTGCCGAACACCGGCGCCACATCCCCCGGGAACATGAAGTTCAGCGGGCCGTACTTGGCCGACAGCTCGCTGAGCTTGATCGTATCGACCGGGGTGTCGAGCTGAGTCTCAAAGTCATAGACCCAGAACTCGTCAAAGTTGCACAGTACCGCATAGCGCGGCCGATTAGGTACGAGTCGAGTCCAGTAGGTGAACGCTTGGCTGTAGTGTTTGCTGAGGTCTGCGCCCCGCTTCTTCATCTCGATTACGACAACGGGCTTCCACACCAAATCCGCGAAGGACGTGCCACCACTGGTGTTCTTGACACGCTCCTCGCATTGGGCGCCAGCCTCCTTTAGGCCCGACCAACCGAAGGCTTGGAAAAGGCGGTCCAGAAAGATCTGTGCCTCCCCCTTTTCATCACCCTTGATGTGTTTGCCGGCCCATTCCGTGAAGGCATTGAGCTTGTTGATCTTCTCTGCTGCAGTGTTCATGGGGCTCCCGGGTGTCATTGTCCGATGTCCGTCGAACGGCGGGCACTTATTTGTGTTTTCAGTCAGCACGCTTCGGTAAGGCTTGGGTTCGGCTCTCGCCACGCATCAAAGGCTTCCAGCATCTGCGGAGTTGGCTGGCTCGCTTAGTCCGGATCCGGGCGCGCAGTTGCTCGTTCTGGATGACCTCGCCATGCTGCTCTACCTGCAGGCACAAGCTCGAGCACGACAGAATGGGCTCACAAGACCGAGGCATTATGACCCAAAGAATCAGCTGCGGCAGTCCAGATTCTCGAAGTTGCAAACAGCAGAGGGCTTCCCTTCAACTTTCCCTGACTCAAATGGTTGGGGACTAAAGCACCAACACTGCGAGTCACCAGGCACGATACCTCCTGCATTGCGCCTATCCTCCGCGGGCTGGTTTTGTTGCGGACGAATTCTAAAGGTCTCGTGGCACGGTAGAAGATCGCCTCACACGAGGCCCTTACCCACTTGCAGGATCGCAACACCCCTCAATCGAGGGGAAGAGGAAGCGGATTAATTTGGGGCAGAGTAGCGTGAGCCCCCGTTCTCACCGCGAAACATGCCAAGACGTCGGCGTCGTCCAACGATGAATCAACTTCAAACCCGATTTATTCGGGAAGCCTTCCAATGGTGGATGTACGCCTTTCTGGCCTTAGTCGTCGCCTATGGGGTCAACACGATCCCATGCATGGCGGTGCGTAGCCTTGCTACCGCGGTGCCGTGCCAGCCAGCCCTACCGATCGCCTACGCCGCCTGGCCCATCCTTGCACTCATTGGCTGCGCCGTCGGCGCATGGCGCTTCTACCGCGACTACTATTGCGGCGACATTGCGCGAGACTTCTACGATTAGCCCTACATGGCTCAATGAGAGCTCACATAAAGTCGATTGGCAGGGCCTAGTGACCGCCTGCCCTCCATAGATCAAGCTCTCGAATCCATTTTTCGGCGTTAGGCAAGCTCATCGAGTGCCTCAGCTCCGTCATATCATCAGCAAAGGCCGATGCCTTACTCCGGATCGGTGCAAGCTCCTCGGAAGTTCGATATGGAACGTCGTCCAAAAGGGCCAGGAACCGCGCAGGATAGTCATCCAGTTCAAACTGATGTACTTTCTCGAGACGTTCCAGATAGGCGTGCCCCAGATTTATCTCTGCGGTAAGCCTCATAAACTCAGGGTCATTCGGGCTGAGTGGCTTTGGAAGTGCACTTCTCAGCTGATCCAGCGCGCGAATTCTCTCCGACGTGAAGCTGTGCATGGGGTCGGTAAATGTACGCACTAGGTCATGGCAATGTGTCTTTGCCCACGGCCTAAGAGCTTTCGAAATCGTTGCGGCCTCAGAACCCATCGCTTGCATGGTCGAGCGAATCCGCTGAGCTAGCTCGTAGCTCTCCCTAGGTCTCGGTGCAGAATCCCACCTTCCCATCTTGCTATGAAGATCGACAAGCGTCTCGCCGGTGATTTCTGCAAGTTGCCGTAGCTTACGGAGCGCCTCATCAGCTTGCTCGATTTTTTGATCTAGTTTGCGAGTTTTGGCTTCGATACCGAAGCCTTTGAGCGACTCAAACCGGTCAATGGTTGCTGCAAGAACTAAGACAAGTCCTGCCGTAAGGGACGTCGCCGCAGCAGCAACGTCACTGCGAGCAGCAGAAAGGCTTCCAACAGCGAGATTTACAGCGCCGGCGGCGAAAAGACCCAGATTCGCCAAGCCGTAGAGAATACGTTGAAGCCAAGAAGGAGCTCTGGATTGGCTTGATTCCGACATTTCCGTTCGTCCTATATGCTGTATTCTGAGAATGCGTAGCCACTGCGATCTATGTGTCGCTCGACCAATTGGGGCCGGTCGTTCGCGCGATCAATTACTCTCACATTTTTGCTTCCAATCGTCTCTCGATGGCGGCCGGCAAGTCGATGAGCTTGCTAACGACCGTGGTGTTCCACGGAAGCCTTGCATCTGAGATCGCGTTGGCCATAAATCCGTCCGCCCGGAAGATGTCCACGTGAGGCAGGTAGATGGCATGAAGTGTGTCACCCAGATCGCTTGCTCTGGGCTTTCGCCCCCCATTGGCCATGAGGGCAGATAACCTGCCTACGTGGCACACAATTCTAGCCACCGTAGCCAGGCTCGGGGTCCGCTCCCATGAACACTGCGCTGACTCACCAAGCCGGATGCCAAAGGATTCTGCCAGATCGCACATCAGGGCCTTTGGTAGATTCTCTAGCACACTGTTTAATGCCTCCTTAATGGCGCTCTTTGCCTTTTGGGATTCACCAACGCTCTGCAGAGTTTCGCAAGCCTTTCGTACAGCACTACTCGAATGGTGCAGTGCCGCGCGCAAAGCCTCGCCAGACTGCCGTAAAGACTGCGACAGCGGGGACGCTTGGTCCCACTTTCTCGCATACCAGTCAGCAAAGCAGCCTAAGTCAATCATTGAATTGGCGATTGCCTGGAGCGCTTGCTCTTTAGAGCCCAGCCCACACACGAAGCGGCCAACTTGGTCAAGCCCCTCGGGCGTTAGAGGAAACTGATCTAGTTCGCGGCGAAGATTTGGGTCACTGATGCCACTCAACGGTTTCCGCGAGGCATTGCGCAGCCGCCCTTTGCCATCAAATAATGCTTTCTTCGCCATCCGGCGCTCCGCGCGATTGAGCGGCTTGCTGCTCAGTTCATCCTGGACGCTGCTCAAAAGGGATGGTATTCCAATCTCTAGGCCGTCCAAAGGCGGCATCCAATATCCGTCGTCCCTGTAGATCGATTGGCAACCCCACCGATCCGCTGACAAACCAGCCCCTCGAATCTCCGATTCGAACACAGAGGCTGGATCTGCAAACGAGGCGCTACCGCACAGCTGTTGAATATGAAGTAGGCGATTTTTTGCTGCTTCCAAATCAGAAGATTCGACGGGGGCCGCCTCAATGACGTGCGCGAAGCTGAATCTGAGCTGGATTTCGCCAGTCGATTGCCACTCGAATAGGCGCCGCTCAATTTCGTCATGCTTGTCAGTTCGCTGCCTAGAATCTGATAGGACAGAGAAGTCGCTACTGTCCAAATACACAAGCAACGGCCCGGCAGCCTTACCCGCCATCAGTGGACGATTGTGGATCATTCGCGGCGACGCGTCAGGATGAGCACGTTCTGGTCGACTTACTGATCGTCCCGTCCTTGCAGACCAGCTTGCTGCCGCTGCAATGCGAGACTCCCCCCTTACTGCCCGAGCATGGCTGCCGGCCACGGGCACTGGCAGCTTGACTTGCAATCGGCAAGCCTACCATCAACATCACACCTATATGTCGCATGTGCTCTCCTAGAAGAACTGAGAGTGTTCCGATCCACTGAGCGACTGGAAACCCTCCGTAAGACGGGGGCTTCCGGACCCACGCGCGTTGTCGAAGGCCACGAAAAATATCAATAAAATCAAAGCGCTATATACCCACCCTGATCTTGTCGCGTTAAAGCAAGACATAATCGTGCGAGAATGCTTCCGCTTCACAACTTCCCCTTGTACCAGCTGACGGGTTTTGGACAGGGGTAACAATTCACCAGGGTGGTGCTGGCAGGCATCGACATACATAGCAACTCAGCATGAGCATTCAGAATAAGACCGATACGCTCGAAAAGGCGGGACATGAGAGCAAGAGCGCCGCAGCAGACAGCCCGAGTTCGGCCACTGCAGCAATGCGTGGGCCGGCATGGCCAAGGACATCAAACGGCGACACATTCTGGGTGCGCTTCTTCTCCCACTGGCTCCCGCTGTATACAATTGTCGGCAGCATCTGCTTCATTGCCGTCGCTAATCTGTGGCCCTTGGGCGCACGGAGAGCTGAGGACAAGGTGACTATTAGCCAGGCTGCGGCCCAAGCGGTGCCATCCATGCCCGCTGGCGCACCTGCATCCGCGGCACAAGTAATGCCACGTCAACTGAACGCGGGAACGTCGCAAACAACTAGTCCGGCGGTGCCCAGCGCGCAATCAGCCAACTCGTCTTCAGAGGTCAAAGTCACAGACGTCGCTAAGATGGCTATCGATGTAACCAAAGAGCGCGTCGACATGATGAAGGAGAGCTATGACCGACAGTTCTCCTTACTAGCAGCGCTCGGAGCTCTGCTGGCATTTTTCGGCTTCAAAGGCATCGAATCCTTTTTTGCTGCGCGCGCCAAGGCACAGGAGACACTGGAGAAAGCGCAAAACGCGGTGCAGCAGGCAGAGGAGGCGAAGCGGGAAGCCGATGAGGCAAAACGAGAAGCCCAAGAAACAGTCCAGGCACTACACAATTTTGTCAAGACTAGGTATGCCCGCGACAACAATGCCGAAGTCAACGTCGCACATGGGATTGTGCTGCGAGAAATTGCTGAGGTTTACAAGGAAGTCATGAGTCCTGAAAAGTTAGGACCGGTTGAGCGGACTCAGTTCGATGCCAACCATAAGTTCTATCTCCAAGAGAGCAAGAAATACTTGCTAAAGGTCACGGAGATGGAACGTGAAGACGACATGGACCAGAAAGTGATCTCCAAGGCCTATGGTCACTTGGCCATGGTCTACAAAAGATTGGCTGATCCAGAACGTGCGCTGGAAGCTGTGCAGAAGGCGGTTAGGGCCAATGATGCCGACTATTCCGCCCATTACAACATGGCGTGCTACCACTGCCTGGTTGGCGAGCGCTCTTCAGGTGATGCGAGGGAAGAACACTATGCAGCTGCGCTGAAGAGTTTGGAGACCGCGATCTCCATGAATAGGAAGTTTGCGCGACAGGCCAAGGCAGATCCAGACTTGAAGTCGCTCGAAGCCGACCCCCACTTCGAAAAGCTCATTGCCAGGTAGGATCGGAAAGCAAAAAGCCCGCGAATCGCGGGCTTTTCTTGTTGCGCACAGTGAGAACTGCGCTGGTTGAACGGTGGTTAGGGCATCGGCCGTACATCGATCATGTTCATACAATCCCTCACTGTGACATGCGTCTATTGGTATAGTTTTTTGCGGAAAAATTCCAGCGAAACCGCAGCATCATACGAACTAGCACTTCGTTCGTCAACTTCGAGCACAGAAACGCCGCGCTCCCGTTCAATGTAAAGGTGCCTCGATGCCGTTGCAAGATGCAATGGCGATTTCCCTACAAGATTTGAGGGCTTCTTCGTCTGAAAAGTCACACAGGAACGGACGAGTGACGCAAACGGCGTCAAGTAGTGGCCGAAGTTACTTCGGCGTTGCCTACTAGCACCTCGCAGTCGACACCAAGAATACTAGCCACCCATAAGTCACTTTCAAGAAACCGGGTATAAAACCGGGTATGCACCAACGGGCCGACGTTACGAGCCAAGTATCGGTGCGGATATACGGTACATCTGACGGTTCAACGTCTGAGCCTGGACGGAGCGCAAAGAAAACCCGCAGCGATGCGGGTTTTTTGCTTTCCGGGAGTGGGTCTTACAGCCCCTCCAGCCCCCTCCCCCTCAGCCCCACCAGCAACGCCTGCCCGCTTTCATCCACGCGAAACTCTCCATATTGCGCCTGCGCAAAGCGCTCCCCCTGCCCTTCCTGGAAGAAATAGGCGTCCGTCGAAACCTGTACCTGCACGCCGCCCCAGCGCGCCGGCACGTTCTGGAAGCGCAGCAGGTATTCACCCTCGGCCAACGGCTCATTTCCGTGCAGGCGGATAAAGCTCGCTTCGCCACGCGCGTCACGCCGGATCACGGCGACACCCTCGCGTCTGGCGTGGTCCGGCTGGTGCTCCTGCGCACTGCGGATCTGCGCGCCGATGGCGAAGTTCAGCGCCATGTAGTCGCCCTGCATCAGCGAGCGTGGATCGACCGGTGCCAGCTTGAGGTAGACCGTATCGCCGCGCGCCAGCAGCCGTTCCTTGCCGGCGATGCCGGCGGCGGCAAGAGCCAGCGTCAGCGCCCAGGCCACGAGTATCCAGCGTTTCATGCGAACTCCTTTTCGCGGCCAGCGCGCGGCAGCCACTGACGGCACGCCAGCAACAGCAGCCCGGCGGCGGCGAGCGTCGCGGACTTGGCCAGCAAGGTCCAGTGCAGCGAGCTGTAGTACCAGACAAAGCCGATGGCAATGGCGGCCACGCCGAGGCCCAGCCACGGCATCGAGGCGCGGCGCAGTGCGAGGCCGATTGCCAGGGCGCCGGCGCCGACGGCTGGTGCGGCGGCCATCAGCGCGCCGAATGCGACGGTGCCGAGCAACACTGCGCCACGGGTGACCGGGTCAAGCGCAAGCCGGCGACACTCGGCCAGCGCGAATGCGGCAAGCACGACGCAGGTCAGGCCGCCGGCAATCCAGTGCGAGCTCGCGTACCGTGCGGCGTTGATGCTTTCGAGGACGGACAACGGATGGCCGGCCCCGGTCACCAGCAAGGCGCCGCCCAGTGCGAACAGCAGCGTGGCATCGGCGGCGGGCTCCAGCAGTGCGTGCCGGCCTGCAGTGCAGATGCGTTCCTCAACGATCACGAACCACGCCGCCAGCCCACACGCGGCCGGCACCAGCCAGCCGAGCGACCAGGGTAGGAGCAGCCACCCATGGCGCTGGGTGCCAGCCATCGCCAGGTTCAGCGCGAGCCCAAGGCCGATCCACACACCCAGCGCCGCCAGCAACCGGTGCAGCCGGTTGGGCACCAGCCAGTACAGGATGGCCTCCAGTAGCGCCACGCCGCTCCAGAAGGCAGCCGAATCGGCCATGCGCGCGACGCCCAGGGCTTCTGCCACGCCGAAAATCACCATCCCCTGCCCGCTCAGGCTGACCGCCAGTGCGAACTGCCCGATGGCGATGCCGCCGCTGCGCCGGTACAGCACGGCAGCCAGCGCGATCATCGCGATGCCGGTCAGCGCCATCGCCACGCCGTTTTCACGCGCTGCGACGAAGACCGTGCCGACCAGGAACAACTGGAAGAACAGTGCGCCGAGCCAGCCGGCGGCGCCCATCAGGAACCGTATGGCCCACGGCGTGCGAACCCTGGCGGGCAGCTCGCCCTGCACGTCGCCGTGTGCAGCCAGCTCCTGCCACAACGCGTGTTCGGCCTGCGAGGTATTGGTCATGATTGCTCCAGGGCTTGCAACCGCCACGCCCGCATCAGCCACGCGGCCGCCGCCGCGGCCAGGCCGATGGTCAGCAGTCCCAACAGCAGGAAGGCGCCGAAGTCTGACTTGCCCTCGAACAGCACCTTGCCGACGGCGGCAATCGCCAGCACGATGCCGGTCAGGCTGGCCAGGCTCAGCACCACGATGTCAAAGGCGCGCTGGCGGAACCACCAGCCGAGCGCGGCCAGCGCCAGCGCGGCGAGCGCGAAGGCGGCGAGGTCGAAGCGGCTGGCAAACAGGCTCGCCATGCCGACCCAGCCGGCGTGAATACACACCAGCGTGGCCAGGATGCGCGCGCCGGTCTGGCCGCGGAATCCCAGCGCCGGCGCACGCGCGCACAGCACGTTCCAGAGCGCCAGCTGCAGCAGCACGGCGCCCAGCAGCAGCAAGGTGGTGGTACGCGCGTAGCGGGCATCGAACAGCAGTTCGAACATCCCGCCCACGCCGAGCCGTACGCTGAAATAGCGCAGCAGCGCCACGTTGCCGGTCACGATGACCAGCCACCAGTGCGGCGCGGCGCGCGCCGCCAGCGCCCAGGGGACCGCCAGCAGCGTCCACAGCGCGAACAGCTGCCAGGCATCGGCGCCGGTCTGGTAGGTCTGCCCGATCACCGCGAGCAGCACGCCGGCCAGCACCTGCGCGCCGCCGAGCGCGGCGCGGCCGGCCATGTCGCCAGACGGGCGGAACCACGCGAATACGGCCAGCAGGCTGACCGCACCGGCCAGCACGGCGAATTTCGAGAACTTGTGGAGGTCCTGCCAGTTGAAGGCAAAGAAGACGATCATGCCGGCGCAGAGCAGTACCGTGCCAAGCGCCAGCAGGGCGTGGTCGAGCCAGCGGTGCCAGTCGGCCACGCCTGGCTCAGCGCGGGCCCAGGGCTGGGCCACGCCTTCCGCGCGCAGCCGCCCCTGCTCGCGCCAGTCGGCCAGCGCCTGCCGGATGGCGCGCCGTTCGCCGGTAGCCGCTGTCGGAGTCATTGGCATGCTCGTCCTCGCGTGATCGATATGACATGCGACTTTAGCAAAGCGGTACCAATGCCGCATCTATGCTGACGGGGGAGACGGGCCGGCTATGCCCGCCCGGCGCCTGCCGGTATGCTGTGGCTTTTCGCTCCGCCAACACCCCCTCATGACTCTCGGAATCCTTGCCGCCATCCACGATGAAGTCGACGGCCTGGTGGCCGCCATGCACCACCGCGACAGCCGCGCCACCGTGCAGACCATCGGCATGCGCGAGTACCACGTCGGCCAGTTGCACGGCCAGCCCTGCGTGCTGGTGCTGGCGCGCATGGGCAAGGTGGCGGCATCGGCCACGACCGTTACGCTGATCCGGGAATTCGGGGTAAAGGAGATTGTCTTCACCGGCCTGGCCGGAGGCATCGGCCCGGACACCCACGTCGGCGACGTCGTCATCGCCGACCGCACTATCCAGCACGACCTGGATGCCCGTCCCTTCTTTGGCCGGCATGAAGTCCCGTTGCTGGAGCGCGCCGAGTTTCCCGCCGATCCGGCCCTGACCCGCGAACTGGAAACCGCCGCTGCCGGCTTCCTGCGGCTGGACCTGCCGACGGAAGTGCCGCGCCCGGTGCTGGAACGGTTCGGCGTGGCCTCGCCGTCGCTGCACCGGGGCATGATCGCCAGCGGCGACCAGTTTATCGGCTCCCCGGATGCGGTGGCCGAACTCCGTGAGCGCCTGCCGGGCCTGCTGGCCGTCGAGATGGAAGGTGCCGCAGTGGCGCAGGTCTGCCACGAATTCGGCGTGCCCTATGCCGTCATGCGGACCGTCTCGGACCGTGCCGACGACACGGCACATGTGGATTTCCCGGCATTCCTGAAAGACGTGGCGAGCCACTACTCGAGCGGCATCCTCCGGCGGTTCCTGGCAGCACGCGCCTGATCCGCATCAAATAGCGTTCAGATTTCCGACCGGTTCGTCAGGTCTGAAATTACCGGCGGCGCCCGCGCACAGCGCCCCAGAGCCCGACCAGCACTGCAGACCCGACAATCGCCGCCACCCATCCACTCATCTGGCCGTCGATGAAAAGATGCAGCGCGCGGCCGCCGTAGAAACCGGCCAGGGCGCCCGCCACCCCAAGCACCAGCGCGGCCGGCAGGGTCACGACCCGGCCGGCGGGATGCAGCTGGCGCGCCGCCAGCCCGACCAGCAATCCCACGATCAACGTGCCCAGCATGCCCTCCTCCTGTGTTGTCCAAGGCACAGCCAGGAATGGCTGCGGCGTAACGATACTGCAGAAGCGGGCGCCCGCCACGGCTTCCAGCAAAATGCGATCCCGGCGGTATAATGCGAATCGGCCCGGCTACGTTCCGGGCTGGTACCTGTCCCCCACAAATGCAACTGCTCGCGATCGGCATCAACCACACGACGGCACCTGTCTCGCTGCGCGAGAGGGTGGCGTTTCCGCTTGAGCAGATCAAACCCGCACTGGGCGCCCTGCGCACCCACCTCGCCGGCCGCAACGGCACCGAGGCCGCCATCCTCTCCACCTGCAACCGCACCGAGATCTATTGCGCGACCGATGTGCTCACGCCCGGCGCCGAGGGTTTCGAGCACACCTTGCGGTGGCTGTCGCAGCACCACAACGTGCCGGCCGGGGAACTGGCGCCGCACCTCTACGCCCTGCCGCAGTCCGAAGCGGTGCGCCATGCCTTCCGCGTGGCGAGCGGGCTGGACTCGATGGTGCTGGGCGAGACGCAGATCCTCGGCCAGCTCAAGGACGCAGTGCGTACCGCCGGCGAAGCCGGGTCGCTTGGCACGTACCTGAACCAGTTGTTCCAGCGCACCTTCGCGGTGGCCAAGGAAGTCCGCGGCCAGACCGAGATCGGTGCGCATTCGGTTTCGATGGCCGCTGCCGCGGTGCGGCTGGCGCAGCGCATTTTCGAAAGCGTTTCCACCCAGCGCGTGCTGTTCATCGGCGCCGGCGAGATGATCGAACTGTGCGCCACGCACTTCGCGGCGCAGATGCCGCGCCAGATCGTCGTTGCCAACCGCACCGTCGAGCGCGGCGAGAAGCTGGCCGAGCAGCTTGCCGGCCAGGGGCTGACCACGCAGGCGATCCGCCTGTCGGATCTCGGCGAGCGCCTGCACGAGTTCGACATCGTGGTGTCGTGCACCGCCAGCTCGCTGCCGATCATCGGACTGGGCGCCGTCGAGCGCGCGGTCAAGCGCCGCAAGCACCGCCCGATCATGATGGTCGACCTCGCCGTGCCGCGCGACGTGGAACCTGAAGTCGCCCGCCTGGACGACGTGTTCCTCTATACCGTCGATGACCTCGGCGCCGTCGTGCGCGAGGGCAACGCCCTGCGCCAGGCCGCCGTCGCACAGGCCGAAGCCATCATCGAAAGCCGCGTGCAGAATTTCATGCACTGGCTCGAGACCCGCAGCGTGGTGCCCGTCATCCGCGAGCTGCAGTCCAACGGCGAGGCCATGCGCCAGGCCGAACTCGAACGCGCCCGCCGCATGCTCGCGCGCGGCGACGATCCCGAGGCCGTGCTCGAAGCCCTCTCCGGCGCGCTGACCCGCAAGTTCCTGCACGGCCCGACCCACGCGCTGAACCACACCCAGGGCGAAGACCGCGAGGCGCTGCTGCGCCTGGTGCCCGGCCTGTTCCGCCACAGCAGCCACTCCGAGCGCTAGCCGCGCTCTCCCCGATGCCGCGCGCCTGGCGCCGGCTACCCGCAGCCCTGCCCTGACAGCGGCGCCCGGCTCAACGCCATCCGAACCGAACCCCCATGAAAGCCAGCATGCTTGCCAAGCTCGACCAACTGGCCGAGCGACTCGACGAAGTCAACGCCCTGCTCGCGCGCGAAGACGCGACCGCGAACATCGACCAGTACCGCAAGCTCTCGCGCGAGCATGCCGAGCTGTCGCCGCTAGCCGAGCAATACGGCCAGTTCCGCCAGGCGCAGGACGACCTCGCTACCGCGCAGGCCTTGCTGGACGATCCGGAGATGAAAGATTTCGCCGCGGACGAGATCGCCAGCGCGCGCGGGCGGCTCGAATCGCTCGAGGGCAGCCTGCAGACGCTGCTGCTGCCCAAGGATCCCAACGACGACCGCAACCTGCTGCTGGAAATCCGCGCCGGGACCGGCGGCGAGGAAAGCGCGCTGTTCGCCGCCGACCTGCTGCGCATGTACACGCGCTACGCCGAACGCAAGCGCTGGCAGGTCGAGATCATGAGCGAGTCCGAGTCAGACCTGGGCGGCTACAAGGAAGTGATCGTGCGGATCGCCGGCGATGCCGCGTTTTCGAAACTGAAGTTCGAGTCCGGCGGCCATCGCGTGCAGCGCGTGCCGGCAACGGAAGCGCAGGGCCGCATCCACACCTCGGCCTGCACCGTGGCCGTGATGCCCGAGGCCGATGAAGTCGGCGAGGTCGAGATCAACCCGGCCGACCTGCGCATCGACACCTTCCGCGCGTCCGGCGCCGGCGGCCAGCACGTCAACAAGACCGACTCGGCCGTGCGCCTGACCCACCTGCCGACCGGCATCGTGGTCGAATGCCAGGACGATCGCAGCCAGCATCGCAACAAGGACAAGGCGATGAAAGTGCTGGCCGCCCGCATCAAGGACATGCAGACGCGCGCGGCGCAGGCCAGGGAGGCCAGCACCCGCCGCAACCTGATCGGCTCGGGCGACCGCAGCGACCGCATCCGCACGTACAACTTCCCGCAAGGACGCGTGACTGACCACCGCATCAACCTGACGCTCTACAAGATCGACATGATCATGGATGGCGATCTGGATGAACTCGTGTCCGCGCTGGCTGCCGAGCACCAGGCAGACCAGCTCGCGGCACTCGGCGAAGACGCCTGATGCGTCACCTTCAGGTAATAAGCCGCTGTCTTGCACGAATGGTTGCCAATATCGCCCAAGTCTTTGTATCTCTTGTAAATGCTTGAAACAGCACTGGCAGTGGTAAGACTGCTGTCTATAATCGTTTTCGACCGGTAAATAATGCCGGCGTATGTCTCTCCTGAAGAACGGACACAAGGACGAAATCATGAAAAAACTGCTCGCGCTGTTGATGATCACCGCGGCTATGGCCGCTTGCAGCAAGAAGGAAGAGGCCCCGGCCGCCTCCAGCGCCGATAAAGCCATGCAAAGCGCCGCCGAGTCCGCCAAGGCTGCCGCCAGCGATGCTGCCGCAGCCGCCGGCAATGCGGCCGATGCTGCCAAGGCAGCTGCAAGCGGTGCTGCCGCCGACGTTTCGGCTGCCGCAGACAAGGCCAAGCAAGACGCCGGCAATGCCATGGAAGGTGCCAAGCAAGCCGCCAAGGATGCGGTGAATGCCGGCGCCGACAAGGCCAAGGACGCCGTCAATAAGTAATCATCCGGGCGGGGGCATTGCGCCGGCCGCCCCGATCGGCGGTAAACTGGCGTTTAGCTGAAACACCCGCCGAAAGCCCTGCCAGGCCAACGCCCGGCGGGGTTTTTTTTATTGCCGGCACGCCACCCAGTTTCTCCCTACGATGTCCTCAGCCACGGCCGGCGCACTGCCAGCCACTCCCACCCTGCGCGAAGCCCAGACGCTGGCCGCCATTGCCGGACTGCCACCGCTTGAGGCACGCATGCTGCTGACGCATGTCACCGGCCTGAACCGCACGCAACTGATCACCCGCGACGACGAAGCGCTGAGCCTGGCGCAACGCGATGCATTCGCCACGCTGCTGGCACGCCGTCTTGCGGGGGAGCCAATGGCCTACCTGATCGGCGAGCGCGAGTTCTTCGGGCGCAAGTTCCGGGTCTCGCCCGATGTGCTGATTCCCCGGCCCGACACTGAAATCGCGGTCGAGTCCTCGCTGGCGCGGCTGGCAAATGTGGCGCATCCGCGTGTGCTGGATCTGGGCACGGGTTCCGGCATCCTGGCAGTCACAATCGCGCGCGAACGCACCGATGCTGAGGTCTGGGCCACCGACATTTCCCCGGGGGCGCTGATGGTGGCGCAGGACAATGCCAGCGCGCTGGGCGCCGACCGCATCCATTTCCTGGTGTCAGACTGGTACGCAGCATTGCCTGTTGGCCTGCGCTTCCACCTGATCGTCAGCAATCCGCCCTACATCGCCGAGGGCGATCCGCACCTGGTCGAGGGCGACCTGCGTTTCGAGCCGATCGATGCGCTGACCGATCACAAGGACGGCCTGTCCGACCTGGCTGCGATCGTGAGGGGCGCCATCGGGCGCCTGCTGCCAGACGGCTGGCTGCTGATGGAACACGGCTTCGACCAGGCCGAAGCCACCCGGGCGCTGCTTGCCGGTGCCGGCTTCACCGATATCTTCACCGCGCGCGACCTGGCCGGCCACGAACGCTGCAGCGGCGGGCGACTTCCGGCCAGTGCCTGACCCGGCCCACTGAAGCCCGGCACCGAATCCGGTAGAATTTGCCGTTAGCGATCACCGTTGCGCGGCGTGCCGTGCAACCTTTGAAACACCCCGGCGGCGCCAGGATCGGCCAGATCCCTTCCGGCCACGCCCAACCGAAACTGAAATCATGAGTGACGTGCAGCAAAAGATCGACCAGATCGTCAAGGGCAACCCGGTGGTCCTGTTCATGAAGGGCACCGCGCAGTTCCCGATGTGCGGCTTCTCCGGCCGTGCCATCCAGATCCTGAAGGCCTGCGGCGTGGACGCGCCGACCACCGTGAACGTGCTGGAAGACGAAGGGATCCGCCAGGGCATCAAGGCATACGCAAACTGGCCGACCATCCCGCAGCTCTACGTGAACGGCGAGTTCATCGGCGGCTCGGACATCATGATGGAGATGTACCAGAACGGCGAACTGCAAACCCTGCTGAAGGCCTGAGGCCTGCCATGCCCGTGACAGATGGCACCCCGCCGCAACGGCTGATCGTCGCCATCACGGGCGCCACCGGCGCCATCTACGGCGTGCGCCTGCTACAGGTGCTGCGCGAGGTGAAGCC
This sequence comes from Cupriavidus sp. IDO, assembly GCF_000812465.1. Classification (GTDB taxonomy): domain Bacteria; phylum Pseudomonadota; class Gammaproteobacteria; order Burkholderiales; family Burkholderiaceae; genus Cupriavidus. The sequence continues at coordinate 22,069 of NZ_JWMA01000054.1, forward strand.
GGTGGAAACCCACCTGCTGATTTCCCCTGCCGGCGTGATGAACCTCCAGCACGAGCTGGACATCGCCCGCGCCGAAGTCGAGGCGCTGGCCGACGTCGTGCACAACGTACGCGATATCGGCGCGACTATCGCCAGCGGTTCGTTTCGCGCGCATGCGATGGTGGTGGCACCGTGCTCCATGCGCACACTGGCCGCCATCGCCCACGGACTCTCCGACAACCTGATCACGCGCGCAGCCGATGTCACGCTCAAGGAGCGCCGCAAGCTGGTGCTGATGGTGCGGGAAACGCCGCTGAACCTCGCGCATCTGCGCAATATGACGGCGGTAACGGAAATGGGCGGGATCGTGTTCCCGCCCGTGCCGGGCTTCTACCAAAAGCCGCAGAGCATTGCCGAACTGGTCGACCATACCGTCGGCCGCGTGCTGGACCTGGTCGACCTGCCGGAAATCGGGCAGACGCTCGCGCCGAGCTGGGGCGGCCTGAACGGCAAGGACGACGAAACGGCGCGCGGCAGCTGACTACACTGCCACGCCTTGCCTGAAGAAGGGCTTACCAGCGCCGGTAGCCCCTGCCGTAGTAGCCACCACCATAGCCGTAGTAATACGGCCGCGGCGAGACCACCACCGCGGGCGGGCCGACATATACGGGCGCGGGCTCTACCGCGACCGCCGGTCCTACCGGATAAACCGCGCAGCCTCCCAGCATCGTAGCCGCCGCCGCAGCGGCAGCCATTCCAATCAACATTGTTCTCATCGTATCGTCCTTGGGGGTCGCTATCGGGCATGTGCCTGCCCCTGAGAACGTTATACGGGCCGGATTGGTAATACAGCGTCAAGGCGCTGTAACCCTTGTTACGATTCGCAACGAGTTTGTGAACGTAAATGCGCCTCAGATCTCGAACCGTATCCCCTGCGCCAACGGCAAGGTATCGCCGTAGTTGATGGTGTTGGTGGCGCGGCGCATGTAGCCCTTCCACGCATCCGAGCCCGATTCACGGCCGCCGCCGGTCGCCTTTTCCCCACCAAATGCCCCGCCGATCTCCGCGCCGCTGGTGCCGATGTTGACATTGGCGATGCCGCAATCGCTGCCCGCCGCCGACATGAAACACTCGGCCTCGCGCAGCGATTCCGTGAAGATGCACGACGATAGCCCGTGCGCGGCTGCGTTATTGAGGGCGATCGCCTCGTCGAGCGAGGTGTAGGGCATCAGGTAGAGGATCGGCGCGAAGGTCTCGGTCAGCATGGTGTCGTGCTGATCGTCGGTCATCACCAGCGCCGGACGCACGTAGCAGGCGTGCGGGAAGCGATCGGTCAGCAGGCGCTCGCCGCCGGTCACGATATTGCCCTGCGCGCGGCAGCTGGCAAGCGCGTTGGCCATGCTGTCGCCGGCCGCCGCATCGATCAGCGGCCCGATCAGCGTGCCATCTTCCAGCGGATCGCCGACCGGCAGGCGGTCGAACACCGTGATCAGGCGGTTGGCCATGGTATCCATCAGGTCGGCATGCACGAAGCAGCGGCGCAGCGTGGTACAGCGCTGGCCGGCAGTGCCCGCCGCGGCGAAGGTGATAGCGCGCACGGCCAGCTCGATGTCGGCGGACGGCGCCACGATGGCCGCATTGTTGCCCCCGAGCTCCAGGATGCTGCGCTTGAACTGGCCCGCGCAGGCGATACCGACTTCGCGCCCCATCCGCGTCGAACCGGTCGCGCTGATCAGCCGCACCGCCTGGTGCGAGACCAGGTGGTTGCCGAGCATCCGTCCGCCGGGCAATACCGTCGAAATCCCCACATGCTGCGGCGCCGCCGCGGCCAGCACGCGCTCCAGCAACGCGTGCGCCGCCAGCGCGCACAGCGTGACCTTTTCCGACGGCTTCCACACCACGCCGTTGCCACACACTAGCGCCAGCGCCGCGTTCCACGCCCACACCGCCACCGGGAAGTTGAACGCCGAGATCACCCCGCACAGGCCGAACGGATGCCAGCTCTCGCGCATGGCGTGCTGCGGGCGTTCCGATGCAATCGTCAGCCCGTACAACTGGCGCGAAAGCCCGACCGCGAAGTCGCAGATGTCGATCATCTCCTGCACCTCGCCCAGCCCTTCCTGCAGGATCTTGCCCGACTCCAGCGACACCAGCCGCCCCAGCGACTGCTTGTGTTCGCGCAGCACCTCGCCATAGCGCCGCACGATCTCGCCGCGCGCCGGCGCCGGCATCAGCGCCCACGTGCTCTGCGCCTCGTGCGCCCGCGCGATGCGCGCATCGGCCTGCGCCGGCGTGCAGGCCGGCACATGGCCGAACGATTCGCCATCCACCGGCGATCGCACCGTCACCGTGCCCGCGGGCGTGCCTTCCTGCCACGGCCGGGGCAATCCCATCGCCTGCCAGCAGGCTGCGATTTCCTGCGCTCTCATACGGTGGTCTCCTGCAGCGGATGCTGCGTGTAATGACGCCCAAAGCGGTTGGCGAGAAAGATCGCCAGCGGCATCGCTTCCTGCCGCACGAAGCCAGCCTGCGGCAGCCCGCCCGTTGCCACCAGGTCCAGCGCGGTGCAGATGCCCGCGGCGGTGGTGAGCTGGATGGCATTGACATGGCCGGCCGGCGTATTCACGCCGCCGATGCGCGCCGAGAACGAAGCCTGCGTCAGCGGCCCCCGACCCCGCTCGCCGCCGGTCGGATAGCCAGTGGCGGTGGCGAACACGATCACCACATCCTGATCCGTGACCGGGATCGCGCGGTCGAGGATTTCGCGTAGCCAGCTGCGCCGTTCGCGCAGCCGCAGATCGTTGAGCAGGAGCTTCATCAGCGCGCAGTGGCCGGGATAGCGGATGGACTTGTAGTCGACATGACGGGCGCGGCCGGCCAGCGTTTCGGGCAGCGTGCCGAGTCCGCCTGATGTATTAAAGGCCTCGTATTCGACGCCGTCCAGCGCGAAGCTTTCCAGCCCTTCCAGCGCGGCCAGCTCCACGCGCCGGCCGTCGACAATGGCCTCGCACGGATTGCAGTATTCGTTGATCAGGCCCTCGGTGCTCCAGGTCAGGTTGTACTTGAGCGCATTGCTGGGGTAGCGCGGCAGCGCGCCTACCCGCATCTGCAGGTCGAGCAGCTCGCCGCCGTTGTGCAGGAACCGCTGCGCCAGGTCATGCCCGACCACGCCGATAAAGCCGGGCGCCAGCCCGCACTGCGGCATCAGCACCGAACGCGCGTTCTGCGCCAGCTGCCGGATAGCCTGGGTAGCCGCCACGTCTTCCGTCAGGTCGAAGTAGTGCACGCCCAGTCGCGCCGCCACCGTGGCCACGCTGACGGCAGCATGGAACGGCAGCGCATTGAGCACGGCGTCGCAGCCCGCCAGCAGCGCCGCGCAGGTGCCCGGCTCGGTCGGGTCGCCGGCGCGCGCCGCGATGGCGCGCGGCAGGCCATCAAGGCGGCGGGCATCATGATCGACCAGGCTGACCCGGTAGTCGCCGCTGTCATGAAGCATGGTGGCAATGGTGCGGCCGATCTTGCCCGCGCCCAGCACCGCCACTTGCAGCGGCCGCCGGGCCTTGGCCAGGTCGCGCGGGGCCGACCGGCCCAGGTTGGATGGTTGCATGATGTCTTCTCGCTTCTCTGCGGTCTCTCTGTGGATTCACTGTGTCCCGTAAATCGAGTATGGGTACGAGAGCGAACCAGATGAAGCTACAAGATTGACGAAAACCCGCCATAATCGAACGAAACGACAACTACTTTCGACGAAATGCCGGAACTCGACACCACCGACCGCCACCTGCTTTCCCTGCTGCAGGCCAACGCGCGCGAAAGTGCGGCCAACCTGGCGCGCCACCTCGGCATTGCGCGCACCACGGTGGTCGCGCGCATCGCCAGGCTGGAGCGCGCCGGAGTGATCGCCGGCTACGGCGTGCGCCTGGGGCGCGAAATGGAGGACAACGCGATCCTGGCCTACTGCGGCCTGTCCGTGCAGCCCAAGGCGGCGCCCGCCATCCTGCGCGCGCTGCAGCGGCTGCCCGAGATCGAGGAGGTCAATTCCGTCAGCGGCCCGGTCGACTACCTGGTGGCGATCCGCTGCGACACGCATGACCGCCTCGACAAGCTGCTGGACGAAATCGGCATGCTCGACGGCGTGAACCACACCACCACCTCCATCGTGCTGGCGCGCAAGATCGACCGCCGGCGCGCTGCGGGGTAATTCACTGCGCGGTATTCTCAGACCGCACCAAAGCAAACTCGGGAGAAGCAAAGCATGAGCAATCCGATTCGAGTCGCCGTCGGCGGCGTGACCGGCTGGGCCGGCGGCGAACTGGCGCGCGGCGTGGCGCACGCGGCCGACATGACGCTGGTGGCCGGCCTCTCGCGCGGCGCCGCGGGCCAGCCGCTGGCGCAACTGACCGGCCATGCCGATACACCGGGCGTGGCGGCGGCCAGCATCGAGGACCTGGGCAATACGCCGTATGACGTCTATGTCGAATACACCAGGCCCGCCATCGCCAAGCACAACATCCTGCAGGCGCTCGCCCATGGCGCGCACGTGGTGGTAGGCACCTCTGGCCTGACCGACGAGGACTACGCCGAGATCGACGCGGCCGCCCTCAAGGCCGAGCGCGGCGTGCTGGCATGCGGCAACTTCGCGATCACCGTCGTGCTGCTGCAGAAGTTCGCCGAGATGGCCGCGCGCCATCTCGATCACTGGGAAATCATCGACTACGCCAAGGCAGGCAAGATCGACGTGCCGTCGGGCACGGTGCGGGAGCTGGCTTACCGGCTCGGAGAGATCAAGGCGGCCGCGCAGGCGGTGCCGGTCGACCAGGTCAACGGGCCGAAGGAAACCCGCGGCGCCACCATGTCAGGCACGCAGGTGCATGCGGTGCGGCTGCCGGGGTACCAGCTTGGGGTGGAAGTGATTTTTGGGGCCGACGGCCAGCGCCTGCACCTCAGGCATGAAGCCGGCGACGGCTCCAAGCCTTATGTGTCAGGCGCGCTGCTGGCCATCCGCAAGGTCCACACCGTGCGCGGCGTGGTGCGCGGGCTGGACAAGGTGATGGAAGGACTCTGATCCGGCAGGCGTCCGGGGCGTGCCCAGCCGCCTGCATTGCCTTACCAGCTCCCGGGCTTGGACGGCTTGGGAGCCGGTTTGACGGCCTTCGCCGCGGGCGCCGAAGCGGATGCGGGATTGAGCTGCTTGTCGACCTCGGCATCCTTGTTGGCCATCAGCACACGCGCCTGCGGCAGCAGGAGCTCGATGGTGCCGGTGGAAGGCTCTTCCGGGATCGCGTAAAGCTCCACCGTCAGCGGCTTCTTCATCCAGCCGGCATGCACCGTCTTGACCGAATTACCGGCCTTGTCGCGCATATCGGCCTGTTCCTGTCGGAACGGCTTGCCGTAAATAGCGTTCAGGCTGTCGAGCGCCGCTTGCTGCGAATTCGCGCCCGCGGTCGGCACGATCAGGCCGACCAGCGCATTGCCGTCGACGAAGGCCACTGCGTGCGGGCCGTCCATGAAGGCCGGCCGCTTGTCGCGCGGCACGCCGACCTGTCGCATCAGGCCGTCGCCCCGGAGCTCGACGCAGAATGCCGTGACATCGCGGCCGTCTGGCGTGCGCTTGTCGGCACAATCCGGAAGCGCCGGCAGCGGGTTGCCGATTTCCAGCACATGCAGCATTGGACTCAGCGCGCTGGAAGCGGGGTTGGTGGCAGGGGCCTTTTCGGCAGGCGGGGCTTTGGCGGCCGAAGCAGCCGGCGCCGCGTGGGCGCCGGTAGCCGCCAGCATCAGGCCGGCGACAGCCAGCCCGGCAACGGGGAATTTCAAATCCAGACTCCTGAAAAAGGCTCCGGGTTGGAGCCTGCCCCGCGCCAATCGTTCCGGGGCGTTGCTTGTGGTGCGCGGCACATCACTCCGACCGCCACCTGGCGCCCCGCCGGCCTCACATCCGTCAGCGCGGCATCATGTGCAGCAGCGCGTTGGCAAACACCGCCAGCATGACCAGCATCAACGCCCAGGCCAGCATGCGCGGCACTTTGCTGGGCGGAAGCTGGCGGCGCGGCGTGCGCAGCGCGGGCGGCAGCGGCGAACGCAGGCGGGAATGTGCCTGCAGGCCGCGGGTATGCCACACGGTATCGGCCCCGACATCGCGGAGGTAAGTACTGTCCTTGCTCGGCGGCCTGGCCTTGTTGGCCGGTCGTTGTGAAGCCATTTGCGCTCCCCGGAAGACTGCATGCTGCAGGCCAGCGAACTCGGTGTGTCGCCGGTACACACGCGGCCCGAAGGCGCCGCGCCGCAATCTTAGGGGAAAGCGACCTGCTGCGCCATGGGACAGCGCGGGCATAAAACATGTGTTTCAGCTCGACGCCGGCTTGCGTGCCAGCGTCAGCGCCTCGCGCCGGAAAGCGTGGCCGACATGGTGGTAAAAGGGGTGCGGCGAGAACTGGCGCGAGATGAACGACGCCAGCAGCGAGGCGGCCAGGAGGAACACGGTCAGGTCCTGCGAGCGCGTCATCTCCATCACGATCACGCTGGCCGTGATGGGCGCCTGCGTGGCCGCCGCCAGGAAAGCCGCCATCGACACCAGCGCCAGCACGCGCGGCTCGGCCATACCCGTGATGACATGCGCGACGTTCTCGCCAATGCCTGCACCGATGGCCAGCGACGGCGTGAAAATACCGCCCGGAATGCCGGCGAAGTACGACACCACCGTCGCCACCAGCTTGGCCATGCCGAACCACAAGGTGGTGTGGGATTCGCCGTTGATCAGGCCGTTGGCCTGCTCGTAGCCGGTGCCGAAGGTCGCACCGCCCGTTGCCCAGCCGATGATCGCCACCACCAGCCCGCAGCAGAACGCCACCCACACCGGGTGCTCGCCTGCCCAGACGCGCCAGCGCGCCGGCAGCAGCCCCGGCACGCCACCGATCAGCGCCTTGGCAAACAGGCCGCCGAGCACGCCGTTGAGCACCGCGCACAGTAGCACCGGCCCCCATGCGTCATGGAGCACCAGCATCGGCACCTTGACCGAGAAATACGGGTTGTTGCCGAGCACCGCCAGCGAGAGGAAGCCGGCTGTCAGCACGCCGGACAGCACCAGCCGGTCCCAGCGCACGGCGGTGCCGCGCCCCAGTTCCTCGATGGCAAAGACCACGCCGGCCAACGGCGTGTTGAAGGCGGCCGCCAGCCCGCCCGCGGCACCGGCGGCGATCAGCGCGTTGGGATGGAAGCCGATGCGGAACTGCAGCTTCTCGTGGCACCAGCGCCCCCAGGCCAGCATGGCCGCGGCGCCCACCTGCACCGACGGACCTTCACGACCGACCGATGCACCTGCCAGCAGTGCGCCGGCGGTCAGCAGGACCTTCCACATCGATTGCCTGAACGACACCAGCACCGTCTGCGCCGTGCCAGACGGCGGCAGCGTCACCGCCGCGATCACCTGCGGAATGCCGCTGCCGCGCGCCTGCGGCGCCAGCCGCAGCGTCAGCCAGCGCAGCGCGGCCAGCCCGAACGGCAGCATCACGAAAGCCAGCCATGGCGTGGCCTGGGTCAGGTGGTGGTTCCAGCGCAGCGCCAGTTCGGCGATCCAGGCGAAGACGAGCGAGAACAAGGCCACGCAACCGGCCCCGCACATAAAGACGGCATAGCGCAGCGTGGTGCGGGAAATGCGCCCCACCTGCCGCGACTTGCGCCAGGCGGCCAGGCGCGCGTGGCGGCCTAGTTTGCGCAGCAGGCGCGGATCGGACTGGGGATCAGTGCCGGAGCTGGAAGGGGAAGCGTCGCGCGGGGTACGGGGCGAGCCGCCTGCGGGAGCCTCGCCAGTGCTGTCGTCCGAGCCGCTGCCCGGCCCCGATACAGGACGTGAAGCGCGATGAACGGGATCGGTGGGATCGGTGGGATCGGTGGGATCGGTGGGATCGGTGGGATCGGTGGGGTCTCGATCGGTCATGGCAAGGCGGGGGGCGTTACGGAGGCATCCGGCGTGGCGTGCTGAACTGCCTGGCCGGCATGACACCGAACTATACGCCCATCACTCCAGCGCCGGCCCGTTGCGCGGTTACCGGCGCTATCGCGCGCGGTCATTGTGGCGTGCCGCCGGGCGTACCACTACCCCGGCTTGGGGTGCACTCAGTCCAGCGTAATGTTGTTGGCCCGGATCACCTTGCCCCAGGTCTCGCGGTCCGCCGCGACATAGCGATCGATCTCGGCCTGCGTGCGTGGCTGCTGCACCACCAGCCCGAGCCCGCTGAAGGTGGCGCGGAACTTCGGGTCCTTCAGCACATGGTCTGCTGCTGCCTGCAGCCTGGCGACCGCGTCCGGCGGGGTCTGGGCCGGCACCGCCAGGCCAAACCAGGTGGCGGCCTGGAAGTTCGGGTAGCCGCTCTCGGCCACGGTCGGCACGTTGGGCAGCACTTCCAGCCGGCTGCGGCCGGTGACCGCCAGCGCCTTCAGCTTGCCGGCCTTGATATGGGGCAGCGAGGTGCTGACCACGTCAACCATCAGCTGCACGTCATTGGCCAGCAGCGCCGACAGCGCCGGCGCGCTGCCGTTATAGGGCACGTGCGTGACGCTGATGCCGAGCTCGCTCTTGAGCATCTCGGTCGCCAGCTGCAGCGCATTGCCCAGGCCCACCGAGGCGTAGTTCAGCTTGCCGCCGGCGGCCTTGGCGTACGCCGCGAACTCGCGGATATTGCTGGCGGGCACCTGCGTATTGGTCACCACCACCAGCGGCACCTCTGCGCCGATGCTGAAGATCCTGAAGTCCCTGGGCGGATCGTAGGTGATCTTCTTGTACAGCTGCGGGTTGAGCACCATGCTGCCGTTGGTGGCCAGCACCATGGTGTAGCCGTCTGCCGGCGCGCGCGCCACGCTGTTGGTGCCGATCATGGTGGCCGCTCCCGGGCGGTTTTCCACCACCACGGTCTGGCCGAGCTGGCGCGACATGCCATCGGCCAGCGCGCGGCCGAACTGGTCCGTCGAGCCGCCCGGCGTGTATGGCACCACCAGCTTGATGGGCCGGTCGGGAAAAGCTGCCAGCGCGGGCTGCATGCCGCTTGCGAGCGCGCAGGCCACGCCAGCCGCCAGCGCGGCGAGCCACGTGCGCCGTCCGAGTTTGCTGCGTTGCATAGAGTCTCCTGGTCTGGTGCAATGTCTGATCGCTTGTTTTTGTTGTGCCGGATGGGATAGCCGCAGGGCGCCTCTCACACGCGCCGCTGGCGGCCTTCCCAGTATTTGTCGCGTAGCCGGCGCTTGGCCAGCTTGCCGGTTTCATCGCGCGGCAGGTTGGGCTCGATCGCGATGCTGCGCGGCACCTTGAAGCCCGACAGGCGCTGGCGCAACCAGTCGATGACTTCATCCTCGCGGATCGTGACGCCGGGCATCGGTTGCACCATCGCCATCAGCCGCTCGCCGTATTCGTCGTCGGGGATGCCGAACACCACGCAGTCCGCAACGCCCGGGTAGCGCACCAGTTCGTGCTCGATCTCTGCCGGGTAGATGTTCACGCCGCCGGAGATCACCATGTCCGAGGCGCGGTCGCAGATAAACAGGTAGCCGTCGCTGTCGACGTAACCCATGTCGCCCAGCGTCACGAGGCCGTCGCGGTCGATGGCGGCGCGGGCGGCATCGTTGTTGCGATAGCTGAAGTCCGGATAGGCAGGCTGGCGCACGTAGACCAGGCCGACTTCACCGGGCGCGCACGGCTTGCCGGCTTCGTCCAGGATGCGCAGCTGCGCGGCATCGACCGGCTTTCCCGCAGTGCCCGGGCGGGCCACGGCATCGGCCGGCGTGGCCACCGTGATCATGCCGGCTTCGCTCGAGGCGTAGGTTTCATGGATGACCGGCCCCAGCCATTCCAGCATGGCCCGCTTGACCTCCGGCGAGCACGGCGAGCCGGTGGAAGCGACGAAGCGGATCGACGACAAGTCGTACTTCGCGCGGACCTCGGGCGACAGCTTGAGCAGGCGCACGTACATGATCGGCACCAGGTAGAGCACGTCGATGCGATGCTTTTCCACCAGCGCCAGCACCTGCTCGGCATCGAAGCGCGGCGTGATCACCAGCCGCTCGGCCAACTGCAGCGCGTTCTGGATAAACGACCCCGGCGCGCTGTGGTACAGCGGCGCCGACATCAGCGCGCGGCAGCCCGGCTCGAGGCCGTAGGTCTGCCGCACCACCGAGCGCATGCGCACAAGCTGGTCTTCCAGCTGGTCCAGCGGGATCGGCTCGCGCACCACGCCCTTGGGCCGGCCGGTGGTTCCGGACGTATAGGCCATATGGCCGCGCGGCGCCACGCGCGGGCCGTCGTACGGCGCCTGTTGCGCGAGCCAGCCTTCGTATTCGAGCGCGCCCTCGGCCTTGCCGCCGACGGACAGCACCGTCATGCCGGCCGGCACCGCCTCGCGCACGGCGGGCAGCAGGTCCGCCTGGACGATCAGCGCCCTGGCGCCACTGTCGGTCAGCAGGAAACGGACTTCCTCGGCGGTGAAGTGCCAGTTGATCGGGCAGTAGTAGCAGCCGGCCGTGCGGCAGGCGTGCACCACGTCGGCATAGGCCGGGTCATTGCGCAGCAGCACCGCGACCACGTCGCCCTCCTGCACACCCAGTGCGCGCAGGCCGCCGGCCAGTTTCGTCCCCCGTGCCACCTGCTCGTCGCCGGTGCGGTGCATGTGTTCAAACCAGAGATCCGTGGCCATCCGTCGTTGTCTCCTGTGGGGCTGTGCTTCTGATTGGCTTGGCAGCCGACCGCGCGCGGCCGGCAACATGTCAATGTAACGGCGGCACAGTGAATCGACAATTACGACGGGTGGAATCACAATGTTGCGTCATACGCGACAATGATTCAGGCAACCCCGTATGGACCTCAACCTGATCCAGGCTTTCGTCGACATCGTCGATGCCGGCAACCTGGCCGAAGCCGGCCGGCGGCGCGGCGTGACGCGCTCGCAGATCAGCCGCCAACTGCGGCAGCTCGAGCACCAGGCCGGCGCCCAGCTGCTGCGCCGGACCACGCGTCGCCTGGAGCTGACCCAGCCTGGCCACGCGCTCTATCAGCACGGGCTGCGCATCCTGCGGGAAGTGACGTCGGCGCAGGCGGAAATCGACAGCCTTGGCAAGACCCTGCGCGGCCACGTGCGCGTGAGCGTGCCGACCGGCCTGGGCGATGCCATCATCGCGCCGCTGCTGCTGCAGTTTGCAAAACAGCATCCTGGCATCACGCTGCGGGTCTTCTTTGCCAATCGCGTGACCGACCTGATCGCCGCCGAAATCGATATCGCGCTGAAGGTGACCTCGGCGCCGCCGCTGGACCATGTGGCGCGGGAAATCTGCGCCATCGACTGGCAATTGTGCGCATCGCCCGAATATCTCGCGCGTATCCCGGCGGTGCTGGTGCCCGCCGACCTCGCCGGCTGCCAGTTCCTCTGCCCGCCCTATACGTCGCGGCATTTCCTGCTATCGCTCCAGCGCGAGGGCCGGCGCGAGGAGGTGGAACTGACGCCAGCGCTGCAATCCGAGCACTTCCAGTTCCTGATGCGCGCCGTGCGCGAGGGCCATGGCATCGGACTGGTGCCGGTGTATATCGGCTGGGACGAGGTCCGGGCAGGCCGGATGGTGCCCGTGCTGCCGGAATGGAAACCCGAAGGCCTAGGCAACCGGCTGTTCATCATCACCACGCCCAATATCCATCCGTCGATGGCAACACGTGCGCTGATCGAGTTCCTCCGTGACGGACTCGGCAAGCTCGAGGTCTTCAAGGGCGCGGCGGCATAACCTCATCTCCGTCGTGCAAACTTTCAAATTGCAAGCTATTATCCAGACAACTTGCAATTTGCAAGTAAACGAAAAAGAGACGCGGAGACCATGTCACCTACCGATTTCACCTCCATGGCCTGTCCGGTCGCCCGCTCGATGGCGGTTCTGGGGGAACGCTGGGCCATCCTCGTCCTGCGCGAAGCGTTCTACGGCTGCACGCGCTTCGACGAATTCGAACGGCACCTGGGCATCGCCCCGAACATCCTCAGCGCCCGGCTGAAGACGCTGGTGGCGCACGGCCTGCTGGAGCGCGTGACGCCCGGACAAGGCGGCCGGCACGTCTACCACCTGACCGGGAAAGGCCGCGACTTCTTCCCGGCCTATGTCGCGCTCAAGGCGTGGGCGGACCGCTGGATGACCGATGAAAAGGGTCCGCTGACGATCCTCCAGGATCGACGCAGCGGCGAGGAAATCGCGAACCCGGCGCTGTGCCGCGCGGATGGCAGTGCGATCACGCTGGATGACCTGCGCGTGCTGCCCGGCCCCGGTGCCGGGAACTCCCTGAAGCGGCGCTTCGGGCAGGCTGAGGCGGAGACGGCGGGCAAGGAGGACGAACATGTCTGAGCCCGGCACCATGACTGCCGTCGGCAATGGCGCCGCCGTGTCTTCTGCAGGCCTGCCCGCCCCCATTCCCGCGATGGAACTGGTCCGCCGCATCGGCCGGCTTGCCGGGCCCACCGGTCTGATCGCCGTGCTCCAGACCGGCGCCCAATTGGTCGAAACCTGGCTGGCAGCGCGCCAGGGCACCGCCGCGCTGGCGGGCTGGGCCGTGGTGCTGCCCTTCGCGTTGTTGCTGCAGCAGATGTCGACCGGCGCCATGGGCGGCGGCGTGGTGGCCGCCATCGCGCGGGCGCTGGGTGCCGACAAGCGGGAAGAGGCGTCGTCGCTGGTCCTGCATGCCGTCATCATTGCCGTCACTGCCGGGCTGGCCTTTGCCGTGGCGCTGGCCGGGTTCCCGCGCGGTGTGCTGGGTGCGGTTGGCGGCGTCACCGCCGCCGAAGCCGCCGCCACCTACGCCGTCTGGCTGTTCGGCGCAGGGGCCGTACCGGCCTGGCTGGCCAACACGCTGGCATCGGTGCTGCGCGGTGGTGGCCGGCATGCGTTGGCGGCGCGCGTGCTGGCGCTGATGTGGCTCGCCTTCCCGCTGCTGGCCTGGCTGCTGGCCGAACCTGCCGGCATGGGCCTGGCCGGGATCGGCGCATCGCTGGCGGCCGTGTCGTGGGCGGCTGCCCTCGCGATGGCCGTAGTGGTAGCACGCGGCGGTGCTGGCTTCGTGCCGGTGCTGCGGGTGCGGCCGTCGGGGGCGCTGTTCGCCCGCATCCTGTCGGTCGGGCTGGTGGCGTGTGCACTCGCGTCGGTGGCCAACCTGACCACCATCCTCGTCACCGCCCAGTTGCGCCACCACGGCACGGCGGCCGTGGCAGCCTACGGCATTTCGGCGCGGCTGGAGTTCCTGATGATTCCGCTCGCGTTCGGCGTGGGCTCGGCACTCACGGCACTGGTCGGGCGCGCGGTGGGTGCCGGTGACTGGCATACCGCGCGCCGCACCGCGTGGGTCGGCGCACTGCTGGCGCTGGCGATTGCGGGCACGGCAGGCGCGGCGGTCGGCCTGGTGCCGGAACGGTTCGCCGGCCTGTTCACGAAGGACGCGGAAGTCGCCGCGATTGCCGCCCGCGCGCTGTCATGGGTCGGCCCGGCGTTTGGCGGCTTCGGGCTCGGTATGGCGCTGTACTTCGCCTCGATGGGCGCGGGCCGGATGCGCTGGCCGATCGCCGCCGGGCTGTGCCGCATCGGCCTGGCAGCCGGCGGCGGCTGGCTGCTGGCCAACGTCGCCGGCATGGGGCTGGACGGGCATTTCCTCGGCGTGGCGCTGGGGATCTCGGCCTACGGGCTGGTCACTGCGCTGGGCGTGCGTCAGGCGGAGTGGTCGGCTCGGTAGCCGGCGGCTGCGGCGGCGGTTGGCGCGCCAGCACCCTGGCGTCGCCCTGCATGCCCGCATCCCGTACGGCCTGCGGCACGGAAGGCCAGCCTCCGCCCAGCGATTTGTAGAGGGCCGCCGTGCTGGTGAGCGCGTCCACCTGTCCCTGGATTGCGGCCAGTTGAGCATCGAACAGCTTCTCGCGCGCATTGGTGACTTCCAGGTAGCTCGAATAGCCGCCCTCATAGCGCGCGAAGGCCTGGTCGGCATAGATCGTCAGGCTCTTTTCCTGCTGGCGCAGGCTGCCCAGCCGGGCGCGTGTCTCGATGCCGTTGGCCATCGTACTGTTGACATCGGCCAGCGCCTCCAGCACCGTGCGCTGGTAGGCCAGCATGGCCTGGTCACGCTGCGCCGATGCCGTGTGCACCTGGCCGCGGATGGCGCCACCCTGGAATATGGGTTGGGTCAGGCCGGCGCCGAATCCCCACACCTGCGAGGCACTGTGCCACAGCGCCCCCGGCGAGCTGGCGATGGCGCCGAACAAGCCGCTCAGGTTGACCGCCGGCAGGTAGAGGGCCTCTGCCGCGCCGAGCTGCGCATTGGCCGCCACCGCCGCCTGCTCGGCCTGCAGTACATCGGGGCGTCGTGACAGCAGCGCGGCCGGCAGGTCGGCACCCAAATCCGGCGCCTGTAGCTCACTGACTGCCTTGCCACGCTCGATCGGGCCGGGCTCGCGCCCCAGCAACACCGACAGCGCGTTCTCGGTCTGCGCAATGGCGGTTCGCAGCGGCGGGATACTGGCCTCGGCCACGTAGAAATCGTTCTCCGCCTGCGCCAGTTCCATTTGCGAAATGACGCCGCCCTCGTAACGCTGCCGGAAGATATCCAGCCCGCTGGCACGGGACTCCAGGGTCTGCTTGGCGATGTCGAGCTGCGCATCGAGCCCGCGCAGCGTGGCATAGCCCTGCACCACCGACGCCGCAAGCGACAGCACCACGCCGCGGCGTGCATATTCCGCGTTCCACAGGCTCGCCTCGGCCGCCTCGGCCTGGCGGCGGATGCGACCCCACAGGTCAAGCTCCCAGCTCGCGTTGGCCAGCAACTGGTAGGAATTGCGCGGGCTGTCCAGCCCGGCGAACGGCGTGCCGTTGAAAGTGCCCAGGCGCTGGCGCGTGGCGGAAGCCGACACATTTACCTGCGGGAAGAACCCAGCCCGCGCGACCATCAGCTGGCCGCGGAATTCCTCGATGCGCGCGGCGGCAATGCGCACGTCATAGTTGTTGGCGATCGCCGTATCGACCAGGGCGTTGAGCACCGGATCGTTGAACTGGTTCCACCAGTCGCTGTCGGCGGCGATCGCCAGCGGACCGGTGTCGATGCGGTACCGGGCAACGTCCGGCGTCTCCGGCCGCTGGTAGTTGGGACCGATCGCGCAGCCGCCCAGCGCCGCCGCCGTGCAGGCCCCCAGCATCCAGGCACGCGCTCTCATAGTGGCTCTCCGGCCGGTGGCCTGGGAGGCGGCGAGCCGTCGCCGGACGTCGGCGCCGCACCGCCCGCGGCCTCGCCTTTGGGCTTGCGCTCGGACATGACCTCCAGCCCCCAGAAGAACATCGGGATAAAGAACAGCGCAATCACCGTGGCACCCAGCATGCCGCCGATCACGCCCGTGCCCAGCGATTGCCGGCTCGCCGCCGAGGCGCCGCTCGCGATGGCCAGCGGCACGCAGCCAAGGATGAACGCCAGCGAGGTCATGATGATCGGCCGCAGACGCAGCTTGGCGGCGTGAATGGCCGCGTCATAGGCGCTGAGCCCTTCCTTCTCCCGCATTTCCACCGCGAACTCGAAGATCAGGATGGCGTTCTTGGCCGCCAGCGCGATCAGCACGGTCAGGCCAATCTGGAAATAGACGTCGTTCAGCATGCCGCGCATCAGGATGCCCACCAATGCGCCAAACAATGCGAACGGCACTGCCAGCAGCACGCCGAGCGGCAAGGACCATTTCTCGTACTGCGCAGCCAGAATCAGGAACACCATCAGCAAGGCAAAGGCGAAGACATACACCGCAGTGGATCCGGCGGTCTTTTCTTCATAGGCCTGCCCGCTCCAGGCGAAGGCATAGCCTGGCCCGAGCACCTCGTGCGCGATCTCCTCCATGGCTGCCAGCGCCTGCCCCGAACTGTAGCCGGGCGCGGCATCGCCCATGATCTTGGCAGCAGGGAAATTGTTGAAGCGCGTGACGATGTCGGCGCCAGGGATATATTTCGTGGTGGTCACCGCCTTGATCGGGACCATATCGCCCTTGTGGCTGCGCACGTAGACCTTGTCCAGGTCCTCGGGACGCGAGCGGAATTGCGGCTCGGCCTGCAGGATCACCTGGAAGAGCCGGCTGTTCTTCGGGAACTGGCTAACGTAAAGCGAACCGAACATCGTCTGCAGCGCCGAGTACACCTGCTCCACCGGCACACCCTGCGTTTCGGAGCGCTCGCGGTCCACCTCCACCAGGAACTGGCGCGAACGGGAATTGATGGTGGAGTTCACGGCCGTCAGCTCCGGCCGCTGGCGCGCCTTGGCAATGAACTCGTGCACCTTCTCCTCGAGCTGCTGGTAGGTGCCGTCCGCCGTGCTCTGCAGCCAGAACTCGAAGCCACCGGTGGTGCCCAGGCCCGGGATCGAGGGCGGATTGATCGGTATCGCCACGCCGTCCTGGTAAGTGGAAAACTCCTTCTTGGCCTTGAGGATCATGTCCTCGGCGCTCTCGCCCGGGCCGCGGTCGTGAAAGCCCTTGAGCGTGATGAACAGCGTGCCCGCATTGGCCTTGTTCTGGGAATCGATCAGACTGTAGCCGTCCACCGTCGCCACCGAGGCCACGCCAGGCTGCTTGGCGAGCCATGTTTCCGCGCGCGCCGACAGGTTCCCGGTGCGGTCGAGGCTGGCGGCATCCGGCATCACCACGGCACCAAACAGGTAGCCCTGGTCTTCCACCGGCAGGAACGAGCCCGGAATGCGCATGAACATCAGCACACTGACCGCCACCATCGCGACGATGATCGCAATCGACATCACAGTGCGCTTGATGACGATCTGCAGCGACCTGTCATAGCCGGCAATCATCCGGTCGAACGAATTGTTGAACCAGGTGAAGAAGCGGTTCTTCTTGTGCTCGCCGGGCTTGAGCAGGATGGCCGCCATGGCCGGCGACAGCGTCAGCGCCACCACGCCCGACAGCACCACCGACACCGCAATCGTGATCGCAAACTGCTTATAGAGCTGGCCGGTAATGCCCGACAGGAAGGCCACCGGGATGAACACCGCGAGCAGCACGAGCACAATGGCCACCACCGGTCCACTGACTTCGTCCATCGCCTTCTTGGCGGCCTCCTTGGGTGGCAGGTTGAACTCCGCCATGTTGCGCTCGACGTTTTCAATCACCACGATGGCGTCGTCCACCACGATCCCAATCGCGAGCACCATGCCGAACAGGGTCAGCATGTTCACCGAAAAGCCGAACGCGCTCATGCCGACAAAGGCCCCGATGATCGACACCGGCACAGCCAGGATCGGCACCAGCGTGGCGCGAAAACTCTGCAGGAACAAGTACACCACCAGGATCACCAGGATCACGGCATCGCGCAGCGTATGCACCACCTCGTTGATCGATTCATGCACGAACTCGGTGGTGTCCAGCGCAATTTCGTACTCCAGCCCGGGCGGGAAGGTCTTTTTCAGTTCTGCCAGCGTGGCGCGCACCTGCTTGGACACATCCAGTGCATTGGCGCCCGGCTGCTGGTAGACCGCCATCAGCGTGGCGGTCTTGCCCTTGTACCGGCTGCGCAGCGAATAGTCCTTCGAGCCCAGCTCCGCGTGACCAATATCCTTGAGCCGCACCAGGGCTGCCTCGCCGGACTGCGCGCGCAGGATCATGTTGTCGAACTCGGCGGGCTCGGTCATGCGGCCCTTGGTGGCGATCGGGAAGGTCAGCTGTACGGGGCCGGTCGTGGGTGCCTGCCCGATCCGCCCGGCGGAGAACTGCTGGTTCTGGTTGGCAACAGCGGTCTTCACATCCTCCGTGGTGATCCCGAGCGACGCCATGCGGTCCGGCTTCAGCCAGATGCGCATGGCGTAGTCCGGGCTACCGAAGATGGAAGACTGGTTGGCCCCCGGGATGCGCTTGAGCGCGTCCAGTACGTAGATGTTGGCGTAGTTGCCGACAAAGGTCTGGTCGTAGCTGTTGTCCGGCGAAAAGATGGCGATCACCATCATGAACGCCGACGAACGCTTCTGCACCGACACACCCTGCGCAGTCACGGCATCCGGGAGCGTGGGCAGCGCCAGGTTGACGCGGTTCTGCACGTCCACCTGCGCCAGCTCCGGATCGGTGCCGATTTCAAAGTAGGTGGTCAGCGTCAGGTCGCCCGTCGAAGAACTCGTCGAGTTCATGTACATCATCCGGTCCGCGCCGTTGACCTGCTGCTCGATCGGCGCGGCCACGTTCTGTGCGACCACTTCCGCGCTGGCGCCCGGGTACTTCGTGGTGACGGTGATCGACGGCGGCGTGATGTCCGGAAACTGGGCGATCGGCAGCTTGGTCAGCGCCACCAGCCCGCCCACCGTGATGACGATGGAGACGACCGACGCAAAGATGGGCCGGTCAATGAAAAAATGGGCAAGCGTCATGGCTTGCCTCCCGCCGTGGTGGCGGCACCCGATGCTGCGGCACCCGATGCTCCGGCAGCCGGTGGTGCGGCAGCCGGTGGTGCAGCCGCGCCGCTCGCCGCGGCGTTCGCAACGCCCGGCGTGGTCTCCACTGCCTTGACGGGCGCACCCGGCGCCAGACGCAGCGTACCGCTCACGGCAACGCGCTCACCAGGCTTCAGCCCGGATCGCACCACCCAGTTGGTACCGGTCCACTCTCCCACGTCCACCACCCGCTGCTGTGCCTTGTTGTCTGGCCCCACCACCCAGACCATCTGGCCGCGCTGGCTCTGCACGATCGCGTCTTGCGGCACGGCAATGGCCTTCGTGCGCATCGCGCCATGTACCTTGACCCGCACGAACTGGCCGGGCCGCAGGGTGCCTTCCGGGTTGGACACTTCCGCGCGGACCAGGTAGGTGCCGGTTTCCGCGCTGAACGAAGCGTCGGCAAAGGCGATCCGCCCGTGATTCGGAAACTCGGTGCCGTCCGCCAGCACGACGACGATATCAAATGCGTCCTGTGCCGGGTACCTGATGGCGCCCGACTCGCGGTCCGTGCGCAGCTTCAGGACTTCGTTCTCGGACAGGCTGAAGTTGACCCACATGGGATCCAGCTTGGCCACGTAGGTGAGCAGGCTGTTGGTGGTGTCGATGTACGACCCCGCCTGCCGCTTGGCAAAGCTCGACAGCCCTGCCACCGGTGACTTGATCGTCGTATAGCCCAGGTTGAGCCTGGCACTGATCACATTGGCGCGTGCCCCCTCCACGGCGGCGGCGGCGGCCTGGGCCTTGCCGGTGGCATCATCCAGGTCGCGCTGGCTCAGGGCATTGCGCTCGGCCAGTGGGCGCACGCGCTTGAGGTCGGCCTGGGCCGTGGTCAGGCGCGCCTGCTGCTGCGCCAGTTCGGCCTCCGCGGCCTGCAGGGTTGCCTCGAACGGCTTGCGATCCATCAGGAAGAGCGTCTCGCCGGCCTTGACCACCGCGCCTTCGGTATAGACGCGCTTGTCCAGGAAGCCATTCACCCGCGCCCGGATTTCCACCTGCTGCGAGCTCTGTGTCTGACCAACGAACTCGTAGACGACCGGGACGTCGCGCAGCGCGACCGTCATGACGCCGACCTCTGCGGCCGGTGGGGCAACGGCCGCCGGCTTTTCCTTGCTGCACGCCACCACCGCCAGGATGGGGAGCAGGCACAGCACGCGCCAATTGGACACTCTTTTCACGGAGACCTCCTCCCGCCATCGATCCGTAGTCGTTTCCTGGCGCGATTCAGGCCATCGCCTCCCAGGAGCCCGCGGTGCGTCCTTCCGCTCACGCCGTCTCTGGCAGGTTAAGGCCCGCGCACTGCCGCGCCAATTCAATCCTTTTTGTGCGCGAGTTAACTCCTTTCGAGCAAAAGCACGCGCGTCTTCAGCGGCCGCTGAGAAGCCGTCGGTCAGCGGCGAAAGCCACCATGGAAGCCGCCTCCGCGGAATCCACCGCCACGCCCGCCGCCGAAGCCGCCGCCGCCAGATCCGCCCCGGCCCTGCCATTGCTGCGCAGCGCCATTGAAGCGTTGCTGGCCGACTTCGCGCGCCTGGCGCTGCTGATCCAGCCGGCCGGTAACTTCGTTGTTGGGCTGTACGGGTTCCCAGCCGCCGGGGGTGTGCTTCTGCCAGCCGTTGTCGGTGTGCTGGTAAACGGACCCATCGTGCCCAGCATAGACGTTGCCGTTGTTCCATGCCACGGCATTGCCCTTGTCCGGATTGGCCACGAAGCCGCGGCTGCCGGCGGCGTGCTGCCCGGTCTGCGTGTTGCCGGCGACCCCGACTTCGGCCGCGCCGACGCGCCCGGTCTGCGCGTTATACCCGGCGGCCTGGCGGCCGGCGGCGTAGTTGCCGGTGTATGCGTTGCCGACTGCTCCGCCGCGCGCGGCGCCCTCGCGGCCAGTAGAGGGATTGGCGAACGAGCCCTGGCGGCCCGCCGCGTAGTTGCCGGAGTACGGGTTGAAGGCCGCGCCGCGGCTGCCCTGGTAGCGCGCGCCGGTGGCCGGGTTGAAGCCCGATGCGGCAGTACCGCGCCACTGGGTACCTGTCCACGCATTCCAGCCCTGTGCGTGCGTCACCGTGCCCTGGCCCCAGCGGCCGTAGAAATTGGCCTGGTTCACATTGACGTAGTTCCAGTTGTACGGGCCGCCCCACCAGTACGGGCCCCAGTACGGCGAAGCCGCGCCCCAGATCGCGCCGGCGGCAAACCCGAAGGCAAAGCCTTCGGCCAGGCCGATGCCGAAGCCGGCGCCGTACCCATAGGTCACCGGGTAGCCGTAGTAGACCGAACCCACATAGGCCGGATAGACATAGCCGGTGCCATACACCACCGTGCCATCGGCGCTGACCACCACCCCCATGTAGCCGGGCGTATAGCCGACCACCACAGTCTCGGGCGTGACCGAGTAGATGCGCACGTAAGTCACGTAGTAGACGGGAGATGCCGGCGGAATCGTGTAGATGGCCGACGGCACTTCAGTCGCCACGCGCCAGGTGCCGGTGGGGGCCGGGGCGGTGAACCACACGCCATTGGCCACCGCGTAGTAGTGACCGCTGTCGACCTCGATCACCGGCGTGCCGGTATTGGCCGCATAGCTGAGCGAAGTGCCCGTGATGGGCGTAAAGCGCGGCGCGCCGTCATAAACCACGGTCAGGGCCGCCCTGGCGCGCGACACCGAAGCAGTCTGCGGGATGGTGGCCGCAATCTCGGCCTCCTTCGCCTGCGGCGTGCCCGGCACCGACACCAGCACATTGGCCTTCGGGTCGTTCGGCGGGATCCTGGCGAAATCGGCCGGCAGCTCGCTGCCGGGCACGTATTGCCACGGCCCCGGCAACATCGGCGCGCGGAACCAGCGGCCCGAGACCAGCACGTAGTAGCTGTTGGTGGCCGGGTCGACGAACACTGCATGGTCGGCATTGGCCACCGTCAGCAGGCTGACGCCGCTCACCGGCGTCATCTGCGGCGCGCCGCTGGTCACGACCAGCTCCGTCGGCCGGGTGGCGAGCTGGATGGCGGGTGCCTTGGCTGCACGCTTTCCGTCGGGCGGCAGCATGGCGTCAGGCCTGGCCGAGGCGGATGCCTTGCCGGCCGCCCCTCCTGGAGCGCCTTGGGCACGCTCGGCATGACCTCCCACGCGCCGCCAGCCGATTCCGACCGGTACCAGTAGCCCGCCGCCTGAAGGTAAAGCTCGCCACCGGATTCGCGCAGCAGCAGCGCGCGGCTGTTCAGCGCACGCTCGAAATCCGTGCCGGGCACCGGGCGCCAGGCGGGCTCGCCGTCGACGATCACCAGCAACGTTGGCGTGGTCGCAAAAATGATCTGCGGGGCGTCGTTCTTTACCGTCACCCGGGCAGCCCTGGCCAGTTGCTGCGACACCGCGTAGCTGGCCTGCAGTTCATCCAGCGGCACGGTCAGGCCCTTGGCCGGCAGCCGATCGACCAGCGCCTTGCGCACCTGGTCCGCCGCGTCGGGCCTGGTCGGCACATCAACGCTTTCGATGGTGATCTGCGTCAGCTGGACCAGCGACGACGGCTTGTCGATGTCGGCCTGCGCCGAAAAATGCACGACGCCATAGGTTGGCGTACCGTCCTTCGCGCCCACGGCCACCGCCGCGCGGCCGGCGATGCGGGTGCCTTCCCACTTCTCGATCTCCGGCTGGTACAGCTCCACATGCTCGCTGGCCGCATCGAAATTCCGCGGCCAGGTCAGCGTGACGGGCCTGGGCGGATTGGCGGCCTCCAGACTGAGCGGCACCAGCGCCAGCCAGGCGGCCGCAAGCAGCGCGCTGGTGTGCTTAAGGCAGAACGGGATGGTTTTCTCCGGCGGGAAGATCGGCACGGCGCCGGCGCTATGCACGGGCATGATGCAGCACAGCAGGCGCCTACGTGTGCGAATCTAAATTAGCCCGGATGGGCAAACAATCCGATTTGAAAAGATTCAGGAGGTAATCCCAAAAAGGACAGATCACGGCCCCCAAGCGTCCGTGGCAGACGCTTTTCAGCCGAAACGGCCGGGCAGCGCGCATATTGTCTGGATCAGGCCAGCCGCGCCCGAATTCAAGCCGCAATGACACATTGCGCGCGCCATGCAGCTGGCTGGTGTGCGCCTTGCTTGGCACATACAGCCCTTGAAGCCCCGGGCTTCGTCCTCATTTTTCAGCAACGCCCTCCCAACTCCGCCCAACATGCCCCCTCGCACCACTATCCTGTTTGCCGGCACTGTCACGGCGCTGCTGCACGGCTACATTGCGCTGCGCCTGCTGCCCGGCCTGCCCGTTCCGATACTGGTCAAGGCGCTCGGGCTGGCATGGCTGGCGCTGTCCTGCCTGCTGTTGCCGGCCGGCCTGCTGGCGCGGCGCTTCAGCCAGCCATGGGCCGACCGGGTGAGCTGGGTCGGCATGCTGGCGATGGGCTTCTTCTCCTCGCTGCTGGTCTTTACCGTATTCCGCGACGTGGCCTTGCTGGTGGCCTGGATCGCCGGCTGGCATCCGCCAGGGCTGGCTTCAGTGAGCGCGGCGACCGTCGTGGCGCTGGCCTTGCTGGTCACGCTGGCGGGCTTCATCAACGCCCGGCGGCTGGCGCGCGTGGTTGACGTAGAGGTGCCGGTCAGCGGCCTGCCCGACGCGCTGCACGGCTTCACCATCGCGCAGATCAGCGACATCCACGTCGGCCCGACCATCAAGCGCCCGTACCTGGACCGCATCGTCGATCGCGTAAACAGCCTCGAAGCCGACGCCATTGCCATCACCGGCGATCTCGTCGACGGGACGGTGCGCGAGCTGGCCGCGCACACGGCCCCGCTTGGCCGGCTGCGGGCGCGCCATGGCACCTACTTCGTCACCGGCAATCACGAGTACTACTCGGGCGCCGAGGCCTGGATCGCGGAACTGCGCCGGCTGGGCGTGCGCGTGCTGATGAACGAACACGTGGTGGTGGAACGCGGCGGCCATGCGCTGGTGCTGGCCGGTGTGACCGACTACTCGGGCGGGCGCTTTCATGAAAGCCATCGCAGCGATCCGCATGAGGCACTGGCCGGTGCGCCCGCCTCCGCCGCGGCTAAGGTATTGCTGGCCCACCAGCCGCGCACGGCTGCAGCCGCGGCCGAGGCCGGCTTCGACCTGCAGCTCTCCGGCCACACGCATGGCGGGCAGTTCTGGCCGTGGAACCTGTTTGTGCCGATGCAGCAGCCGTACACGGCGGGGCTCAACCGGCATGAATTGCTGTGGGTGTATGTGAGCCGCGGCACGGGGTACTGGGGGCCGCCGAAGCGGTTTGGGGCGCCGTCGGAGATTACGCGGGTGCGGCTGGTGCGGGCGGCCGCATAGGCCCGCTGCCGCGCTGCAAAAAAAAGCCAGACCCGAAGGCCTGGCTTTTGCTATCCATCGACAACGATCAGCGCGCGATCGGCTTGTAGCGAATCCGCTTGGGCTTGGCACCCTCCTCACCCAGCCGGCTCTTCTTGTCCGCTTCATATTCCTGGTAGTTGCCCGGGAAGAACTCCACGTGCGAGTCGCCTTCGAAGGCAAGGATGTGCGTGGCGATCCGGTCGAGGAACCAGCGGTCGTGCGAGATCACCATCACGCAGCCGGCGAATTCCAGCAGCGCATCTTCCAGCGCGCGCAGCGTTTCCACGTCGAGGTCGTTCGACGGTTCGTCCAGCAGCAGCACGTTGCCGCCGGCAATCAGCGTCTTGGCCATGTGCAGGCGGCCGCGTTCACCGCCCGACAGCGTGCCGACCTGCTTCTGCTGGTCGCCACCCTTGAAGTTGAAGCGGCCGATATAGGCGCGCGACGGCGTTTCGTACCTGCCCACGGTCAGGATGTCGGAGCCGCCCGAGATTTCCTCGAACACGGTCTTGGTCCCGTCCAGCGCATCACGGCTCTGGTCGACAAAGGCCATCTTCACGGTCGGCCCGATCTTGATCTCGCCGCTGTCCGGCTGTTCCTTGCCGGTCAGCATGCGGAAGAAGGTCGACTTGCCGGCGCCGTTCGGGCCGATGATGCCGACGATGGCGCCCGGCGGCACCTTGAAGCTGAGGTTGTCGATCAGCAGGCGGTCGCCGTAGCCCTTGCTGACGCCGTCGAACTCGATCACCTCATTGCCCAGGCGCTCGCCCACGGGGATGAAGATCTCCTGGGTTTCGTTGCGCTTCTGGTAATCCTGGCTGTTCAGCTCGTCAAAGCGGGCCAGACGCGCCTTGGACTTGGCCTGGCGGCCCTTGGGGTTCTGGCGCACCCACTCCAGTTCCTTGTGCAGCGCCTTCTGGCGGGCCGACTCGGTCGCCTCTTCCTGCTTCAGGCGCGCTTCCTTCTGGTCCAGCCACGAGCTGTAGTTGCCCTTCCAGGGAATGCCCTGGCCGCGGTCCAGTTCCAGGATCCACTCGGCGGCGTTGTCGAGGAAGTAGCGGTCGTGGGTCACGGCCACCACGGTGCCCGGGAAGCGCGTCAGGAACTGCTCGAGCCAGTCCACCGATTCGGCGTCCAGGTGGTTGGTCGGTTCGTCGAGCAGCAGCATGTCGGGACGCGACAGCAGCAGGCGGCACAGCGCCACGCGGCGCTTTTCACCGCCGGACAGGTTGCCGATCGTTGCGTCCCACGGCGGCAGGCGCAGCGCGTCGGCGGCAATTTCCAGCTGCAGCTCGACATTGTTGCCGTCGCTGGCGGCCAGGATCGCCTCGTACTTGGCCTGGTCGGCGGCCAGCGCGTCGAAGTCGGCATCCGGCTCGGCGTAGGCCGCGTAGATCTCGTCGAGCTTCTTGCGTGCTTCGAACACGCCGCCAAGCGCCTCTTCCACCGATTCGCGCACGGTCTGCTCGGGGTTGAGCTGCGGTTCCTGCGGCAGGTAGCCGATGTTCAGGTTCGGCATCGGCGTGGCTTCGCCCTCGATTTCCTTGTCGAGGCCGGCCATGATCTTGAGCAGCGTGGACTTGCCCGAGCCATTCAGGCCCAGCACGCCGATCTTGGCGCCGGGGAAGAACGACAGCGAGATGTCCTTGAGAATGTGACGCTTGGGCGGAACGATCTTGCCCACGCGGTTCATGGTGAAAACGTACTGTGCCATGGGTGCGTGCTTGTGTTTTTTCGGGAATGGCGGGAGTGTAGCAGGCACGCGGGGCAGGCCCGGCCGCTTCGGCCGGATCCCGCGGTGGCCGGTACAATGGCGGGTTCGGATTCCCGCAGCTTTTCACGCCAACGCCATGAGCAAACCCGCCCTGACCCTCAAATTCAAGTGCAAGAAGTGCACGAAACCCGTCACACTGTACCTGCAGAAGACGTCGGCCTGCTCGCACATCACGCCGTACCAGGGTTTCTGCAAGTGCGGCGAGATGATGCGCCACGCCACCGGCGACAAGGACGCCGTCGAGTCGTTCGTCAATTCGCTCGACAACAGCTGGATGCATCACCATCACCACCATCATTGAGCAGACCGCTGCAGTGACTGAAACCTGGCGCCCCGCCGGCAAGGATCCGATGCGCTTCCTGGGCGGCTATCCGCCCGGCGTGCTGGACCAGGTGCGCGAGCTGATCGCCGCCGATCGCCTGGGCGACCACCTAGCGCGCCGCTACCCCGGCCGCCACACCGTGCAGACCGACCGCGCGCTGTACGAATACGCCACCGGGATCAAGCAGGAATACCTGCGCAGCGCGCCACCGCTGCACAAGGTCGGCTTCGATGCGCGGCTGGATTCCGCGCAGCGCGCGCTGGGCCTGAATACCGCCATCTCGCGCGTGCAGGGCGGCAAGCTCAAAGCCAAGAAGGAAATCCGCGTGGCGTCGCTGTTCAGGGAAGCGCCGCCGGAATTCCTGCGCATGATCGTCGTGCACGAACTCTCGCACCTCAAGGAGAGCGACCACGACAAGGCCTTCTACCGGCTCTGCGAGCATATGGAGCCGCGCTACCACCAGCTTGAGTTCGACACGCGCCTGTGGCTGGCATGGCGCGAACTGGAGCGCACGTCCCCCGACTCCGCGCCCACCTCTCCACAGACCGGCGATCACGGATCGCAGGCGTAGCGGTACATACCGTTCGACTTTAGGGACGCCACGATTTCCCTGGCGCTCACGCTGAGGCAGGATTCGCCGGTCCGCACGGAAATGCAAGGTGTCCTATCGAATCGCCACGAGCAAGAAGCAACACTGGCGAAGTCATCGCACAACGGTGACCGGGTGTGGAAACCTGAAAGCGAACAGATGGATCGTCATCCCTGACGACCGGTCTTGCCCATTCGGGCAAGACCCTCTCTATGGCGGGCCGGACGAGGCAGCCGCAAGGCTGACCGGCAATAGCTGTTCGCATCGGGTTTCCACCCTCGTCGTCAGGCCCGCCGCCCTCCCCTCACGTCGCGCGGCAGGCCTTCATCCAACGATAGGTGGTCGAATGTCGACGATCGATATATCCGCAACCAACTCGAGCCTGCACGGAATCGCTCAATCCCCCTTGAAGCCCGAAGCCTTGATCACCGGCGTCCAACGTGCCGAAAGCGCGTTCGCATACCTGGCAACCTCATCGGCGGTGCCGCCGGGCAGGATGTCATAGCCGGCGCGCGCCAGTTTTTCGCGCACGTCCGGCATGGCGAGGGCCTTGCGCACGGACTGATACCACTGCGCTGCCATATCGGGCGGCGTGTTGGCGCGGACATAGAGCAGGTAGCGCGACGAGGTCACGAGATTGGGAAAGCCAGACTCCGCAAAGGTGGGCACACCAGGCAAGGCATCGGCGCGTTTCTCGCCTGCCACGGCCAGCACGCGGAGCTTGCCGCCGCGATGCAGCTCGGTGAAGGTCGTGATGGCGTCCATGCCGGCTGCGATCTGGTTGCCCATCAGCTCCGTCACCATCGCCCCGCCGCCCCGATACGGCACCAGCGTGCAGCCGGTGCGGGACTGGCTAACGAACTCCACGGCGAGAAAATGCAGCAGCGTGCCGACCGTGCTGATGCCAATCGAGTGCTCAGCCGGTTGGGCCCTGGCTGCCTTGACAAAGTCGGCCAGTGTCTTGATGGGCGAGCTTGCGCTGACCGCCAGTCCGAACTGGACGCCGGCCACGTCGGTGACCGCCGTGAAGTCGGTGGCGGGATTGAAACGCATATTGCTGTAGATCAGCGGACCGATGAACATCGGATCGACGGGTGCCAGCAGCACGGTGTTGCCGTCGGCCGGCGCATTCCTCAGGACTTCAGCCGCCACGCGCGTACCGGCGCCCGGGCGATTGTCGACGATGACGGTACGGCCCAGGGTCTCCTTCAGCTTTTCGGACAGCAAGCGGCCCATGTAATCGGCCGCCCCTCCGGCCGGAAACGGCACGATGATGCGTGATACGGTTTGCCCCCATGCGGCCCTGGAGAGCAGGCCACCGGTACACAGGGCGGCAGCGGCGCCGGCCAGCATGGCGCGGCGCGAAAGCCGTGGTGCGTAAGCAGGATTGCGTTCATTCATGGGAAGCTCCTGGGTCTAGATGCCGGGTTGCACGTCGGCGAAAGGGGTAAAGCCCGCCGCGTCTTCAATGGCCTGGCCGGCGCGCAGCAACAGGTCTTCCCTGAAGCGCCACGCCAGCAGCTGCACACCGACGGGCACGCCGCCGGCCATGCCTGTCGGCACGGACAGCCCGGGCATGCCCAGCATGGCCGTTGCCAGCAAGGGACTCTGTGCATCGAGCAAGGCGCGGGTCTCTTCAGGCGTGCCGGTATCCGCGTCTTGCGGGCATGGGCGCTGCCACGACACAGGCATCAGCACCAGCGGATACGTCTGCATGAACAGCGACCAGTTTCGTGCGATCGCCTGGCGCCGCGCCAGGGCGTCCAGGAAGCCATCGCGATCGGTTTCCCGCATCCCGTCAAGCATGTTGCGCTGGCTTTGGCGCATAGCCTCGTCGCCATGCTGGTCCACGCCTGCGATGATGTTGCGGCGGCTGTCGTCGACCGTCAGCGTGCGCCAGAGCGCCGCCGCTTCCATGAAGTCAGGCAAGCTGGCTTCCTCGACGGCGTAGCCCGCCTGCTGCAGCCATTGCGCGGCACTGTCCAGCGCCGCGCTGACCGCCGGGTCGACAGGAATGCCCGGACAACGCCTGAACAGCGCCACGCGGATTGGCCCCGGCGGCAGCGGCAGTTCCAGCGGCACCGGCACCCAGGCGGGGTCGCGCCCGTCGTGGCGCGCCATGGCGTGGTAGCCCAGACACAGGTCGGCAATGTTGCGAGCGAGCGGCCCCTGCACGGACATGAGTTGGGGTGTGATGCTCCGCTCGACAGTGGCCGATGGGTTGTACGCGGGCACCCGCCCTGTCGTTGGCCGCAAGCCGGGGACACCGCAGGCATAGGCCGGATAGCGGATGGAGCCGCCGATGTCATTGCCATGCGCCAGCGCGCCCATGCCGGAAGCGACCGCGGACGCGGCGCCACCGCTGGAGCCGCCGGGGGTGATATCCGGATTCCAGGGATTCAGCGTGCGCCCGTGCAGGCCGTTTTCGGTAAACCAGCGCGATGAATAGGTGGCCGTATTGCTGCGCCCGACGATGATGGCCCCGGCACTGCGCAAGTTCGCGACGACGGGCGCATCCTCACGCGCGATATTGTGCTTCAGCGGAATCACGCCGTTGGTGGTCGCATGGCCCGCCTGGTCGACATTAATCTTGATCGTGACTGGCACGCCGTGGAGCAGCCCCAGCTCTGCGCCCTCGGCGACCTGGCGGTCCGCGGCATCCGCGCTGGCCAGCGCCTCTTCTGCAAGCACCTCCGGCAACGCATTGAGACGTGGGTTAAGGGCTTCAATGCGCGCCAGCACGCTGGCCGTGACCTCGCGGCAGGAAATCTCGCGCCGCCGCACGGCATCGGCAATATCGGCAGCGCTCCAGCGCCAAAGCGTTTCAGCAGGTTTCACGTCAAGACTCCCAGGATTCGGGCAACAGGAATCCCTCCCGCCATTCCGGATGCGAAGCTGGCGGTCGGGTGTGCAGGTAAAGGGGGACGCTTGCGCGTCAGAGGATCAGTCGCCCGGGCTCATCAGCAAGCTCCCTCGATCCACCCGGGATTCGGCCTCCAGGGCCAGGGACTCCGCATGCTCCATGTGCTCCTGCATCAGGGCACGCGCACGCTCCGGGTCGCGCGCCCGGAACGCATCGATCAGTGCGCTGTGGCTATGGAAGATCTCTTCATCAAAGCGGTCGAAATCGTCTTGCGCGTTACGTACCACGATGACGCGGCGGATGATGTCGTTGAGCAGCCGGCAGAACAACGCCAGCATCGGGCTGCTGCAAGCATCGGCCAGACGGTCGTGAAACAGCAGGTCGGCCTCGCGCCGCTCGTTCCAGTCCGTGCTGCCGCCATGTTCGGGATGGCTCAGTCCGACCAGCGCATCGAGATCGGCAATATCGGCATCGGTCAGGCGCAAGGCGGCGTTGGCGGCCAGCTCCGGCTCAACCGCGCGGCGCAGCGCGTACAGCGTGACAATGTCGACCGACTGGAAGTACAGGAAGTTGGAGACTGCCTCCAGGCATCGCTCATAGGGCGGCTGCGTCAGCGTGGCACCGCCGTTCGGGCCCGTGCTGACCTTGACCAGCCCCTGTGCCTGCAGCGAGGCAAGCGCCTCGCGCACTGTCCCGCGCGCAACGCCCATCTGTTCAATCAGTGCTGCTTCCTGCGGCAGCTTGTCCCCGACCCTCTGGTGCGTCTGCACGATCCAGCGCTTGATATCGTTGACCACCTGGTCCGAACGCTTCACGCGTTTGCTGCCCTCTATCTGAGGGGTTGGCTTGGTGCTCATCGCCTTCCAATTTATGATCATAATTACTATGATTATGATCAACGATGGACCTTTTCCTATGCGGGTATTCCCGGCAGGACGGGCGAAAGGCCAACCGGGTCGCGACTAGCCTGGGGCACGGAGGTGTCTGTGCCGCCGACATTCGCGCTATCTGCCCGCGCACCGGCGAACGAAATCCGTCGATTCGGCCCATGGGACTGGTACGGCTCTTTGCCGTGGCCTACCTTACGCATGACAATTCCCATGACGAGGTATCCCATGCGCCCCGAATCGACGAACCAGCCATTTCCGCCCAATGACCCGAACGCCATGGCCTACTGGCGCGCGCGCCGCATGGTCCGCGCACTGCGCGGCTGGTATATCCACCTGCTGGTCTATCTGGTGGTCAATGCCTGGCTGTGGTTGCGCTTCATGTACTTCCCGTCACCGTCGTGGTCGCATTACGCCACCAGCGGCTGGCCGTGGCCGCTGAGCACCACGCTGGCCTGGGGCCTCGGGCTGGGCGTGCATGGCTTGCTGGTGTGGACGCGGCTGTCGCGCCGCGGTCGTGACTGGGAAGAGCGCAAGATCCGGGAATTCATGGATCGCCAGTGACGCTCCCGGGCAGCGGCGCAATGTGCCGCTGCCGGATTACATCTGCCGGAAGCGATGCATATAGGCGCGCGATACCGGGAGTTCCGTATTGCTGTCGCGCATCCTGACGAACAGCCGGCCTGATTCATCGCGGCGCGTGCCCGCCACGTATTCCATATTGACGATGGACGAGCGATGGATCTGCCAGAACACCTCGGGATCGAGGCCGGCAATCAATTCCGCCAACGGCGTGCGGATCAGGTGCTCTCCATCGCGGGTATGCACGACCACGTATTTGTCGTCGCTCTGGAAATACATCACGTCCTGGATCGGCACGTGGCTGGTGGTGTTGCCGCGGCTGGCGCGCACCCAGCGCAGCAGTCCGGGGTTTTCCGCGCGCGGCTGCGCACGCGTCAGCTGGTTCAGCAGCTGGGCCAGTTCGGGCAGCGGCGCAGCTTCCTGCAAGGCCTTGCGCAAGCGTTCGATGGTGCGGCCAAGCCGTTCGTCGCTGACGGGCTTGACCAGGTAGTCGACCGCTGCACGTTCGAAAGCATCGAGGGCGAATTCGTCATAGGCGGTGACGAATACCAGCCGCGTATCCGTTTCGACGCCTTGCGCCACCTCCAGCCCGGACAGTCCGGGCATCTTGATATCCAGGAAAGCCACGCCTGGCGACAGCCGCGCAATGGCCTCGGCCGCCTCGATGCCATTGGTGGCCTCGGCGACGATCTGCAACTCCGGCCACAGACGCTCCAGCTTCGCCCGCAAATGGGAGCGCAAGTGCTCTTCGTCGTCGGCGATCAGTGCAGTGGGTGTCATGGGGCGTCTCCGGTTCTGGTGGGCGTCGGCAACGGAATGTCGATGAGCACGGCGGTGCCGGGCGAACGCTCTTCGATCCGCACATGGGCGTCGCCGTCATACAGCACTGCCAGCCGCTCGCGCAGGTTGGAAAGCCCGACACCCGAGCCCGCCGTCGGCCGAAAGCCCATGCCGTCGTCTTCAATGGTTGCCAGCATGCGAGGGCCGCGCCGCTCCAGCCGGACCAGCAAACGCCCGCCTTCGACTTTCGGCTCCAGGCCATGCTTGATCGCGTTCTCCACCACCGGCTGCAGCAGCATCGGCGCCAGTGGCACCGTTTCCAGCGCGGGGTCGACGTCGACCGAGTAATGCAGCCGGTCGCCCATGCGGATCCGGATCAATGCCAGATAGTCGCGCAGCAGCTTCGCCTCCTGCGCCACCGTCCCCTGCGTAGCGCGGCTCGCTGCCAGAGAGGCGCGCAGGTAGGCAATAAAATGCTCCAGCATCAGCGTGGCCTTCTGCGGCGCGGGCTCGATCAGGCTGACCACATTGGCAAGCGTATTGAACAGGAAGTGCGGCTCGATCTGGGCCTGCAGCAGCTTCATGCGGGCTTCGACAAGCTGCTTCTCGGTCGACAGCGTGCGCACCTGCTCGCGCGCCATGTACTCCGCGATCTTGCGTTCCTCCCATTGCCGCCCAAGCAGACCGACGCGCCCCCAGGTCATGATGCCGTGCAACGCCAGCCCGATGCCCCAGCCCAGGAGCGGCCCGCCGGACCACGGACGATTCGGCGATCCGAGCAGGTGGTAGCCAATCAGCAATGCATTGACCGCCACGTAGACCATGGCGTGCATGTAGAAAAAGCGCAGCGCCCGAACGCGCCGGCGGGCGCCCTGGTAGGCGCGCTGCTCGGGGGCGGATCGCCAGATGCGAGAATCGGAAGGCTGCACGGGCGGAGGGTTGGGGCGGAGATGCTGGGAGGTTACCACTGCGTTTCCTGCCCTGACAGCGGGCTGGCGGGAACCGACAGATTGGTGGCGTGGATCGCAGGAAAGCAGGCGTGGACCGACACCCGTCCTCGACGAAGTTGCGCGAAGCGGTCGCCCGGCCGAGCTAGCGAGTACCCGCTGAATGACCGAAGACAGAACAACACGGGCTACACATGTGCGTAGCCCGCTTTCTCATTGTGGCGTGGCACCGGCTCATGGATGTTTCCTCCGGCGTGCCGCCTTTTTTTGTACCGTCAGGCGGCCCGGCCGACCGTCGGCGTACCGGCCTGCAATCCCGTGGCTCGAACATCGTCGCGACCGGACTCGTCACCGGCGTCGGCCAGGTCCATGCCGCGCGTCTCTGGCAGCAGGAGCGCCGCGATGAACACGAGCGCGTAGCCCACGCCAGCGACAATGGCAATCGCCAGGGCCAGCGTCGTGCGGCCGGAGCTGAGCGCGCCTACCGACAGCGGGAAAAAAGAGCCGATCACGCGGCCGACGTTGTATGACACGCCATAGCCGGTCGCGCGGATATCGTTCGGGTAAGACTCCGAGATCGTCGCGCCGATGCCTGCAAACACGCCCTGCATCAGTACGCCGAGCGGGAAGCCGAGGAACAGCATCGACGTATTCGAGACCGGAATCACCATATAGATCAGCGCCATCACGAATGCGCCGGCTGCGAAGGCGATGTAGGTCAGCCGCCGTCCCCACCGGTCCGTTGCGTAGGCGCCAGCCACATAGCCGACCAGGGAGCCTGCAATCGTCATTGCCAGATACGAACTGGTGCCGAAGACCGACAGGCCGCGCTCGGTCTTGAGGAATGTCGGCAGCCACGTTGCAATCGCGTAGTAAGCACCCAGCATGCCGCCGGACAGCAGGCTGCAGAGCACTGTCTTGCCCAGCAGCGGGCGCCGGAACAGCCGGCCCAGGTCGTGCAGGGCGCTACGGCGGCCGGCCTCGGCGCGCGCTTTCAGGAAGACTTCAGGCTCCTGCAGGTTGCGGCGCAGGTAGATGACGACCAGCGCCGGCAGGATCCCGAGGAAGAAGCAGACGCGCCAGGCCGTTTCGGCCGGGAACAGCTGGAACGTGATGGCATAGGCCAGCGCCGCCGCGCCCCAGCCGAACGAATAGCTGCTCGCCGTGAAGCCGGAGTATTTGCCGCGATGCTCCGGGTTGCGGATCATCTCCGTCACCAGCACCATGCACAGCGACGATTCGCCGCCAAAGCCAAGACCTTGCAGCATCCGGAACGCCATCAGCTGCTCCGGCGACGACGCCAGCCCGCACAGGAAACACGACACCGCGAAGACCACGATGGTCCAGCGCAGCACGCGCACGCGGCCGTAGCGGTCGGCCAGGATGCCGGCGCCGATAGCGCCAACGAGCGACGACACGAGCGTCCACGTGACGATGGCGCCGGCCATGGATTTGCTCATCCCCCACTGCGTGAGCAGCGTGGAGATGAGGAATGAATAGATCATGAAGTCGAATACGTCGACGGCATGCCCCAGGAACGCTCCGTAGAATCCTTTGCGCTCCGTGCCTGACAGCTCCCTGAACCAGTTCAGCATGATTGCTCCTTGTCGATCCGTGGCGATGGCGTGTGCTGCAGTGGCCGCGATGGTGCTCACGGCTTCGGTATGTTCTGTTTTTGGATTGCGTGACGCTTGTCAGTCGCGCGGATGCGGCGGCCGGAAGGCAAACCCGGCTGCTTCCAGCAGCGCGGCAAAGCGCAGGGATGTCCGGTCTCCGAAGCGGCGGGACACGATCTGCACGCCCACCGGCAGACCGCTTTCGGCGGGACCAATGGGCGCCACTGTCGACGGCAGGCCGCACAAGCCAGAGTGGCCAGCCCAGAAGAGCTGTGTTGTCATCCGCTGCGCCTTGCCGTTGACTATCAGGTGGCGCTGCCATGGCTCGCCTGCTTCGTCGAGCGGGAACGCCGTAGTCGCGGCGGCCGGGCACAACAGCACATCGAAATCGCCGAAGAATTGCTGCCATGCCCGCGCAAAGTGCTCGCGTCCGTGCTGCAGCTGCAGCCAGTCGCGATGGCTGAGCGTGGCGCCGGCATGCTGCAGCGTGGCGTAGCTGAGGTCTGCCGGATCGGCGGAAGATCGCCGGCGCGCGGCATCGAACGCGGCATCGTCCATATGAACCGAGGTCGTCGCGCGCAGCAGCAATACGTAGCTTCGCCACAGCGCGGCGGTGTCGAGCTGCGGGCGCGCGTCCCAACTGACGTGGGCGCCCCGCCCTTCGAGCCAACGGCCCAGTTGCGTGATGGCATTGCTGACTTCCGCATCGACTTCGGCCTGTGGATGCGTGGGCAATACGGCAATTCGGAAGTCTGACAGTGCACCGAGACTGCAAGGCGGCAGGTCGAGGCGAAAGGCGATGCCCTCGGCGCCGTCGGGGCCGGCAATCGCGTCGAGGACCATCTCAAGATCACGCGCGCTGCGTGCCACCGGCCCCGCCACGTTGATGTCTTGCTGGTGAAAGCTGTCGGCCCCCGTGCCATGCCCACGCAGCGGCACCAGGCCATGGCTGCTCTTGTGGGAGACCACGCCGCAGAAATGCGCGGGATTGCGCAGCGACGAGCCGATATCGGAGCCCACATCGAAGAAGCTCATGCCGGCGCAGACCGCCGCTGCGCTGCCGCCAGAGGAACCGCCCGGGGTGCGTGCCGGATCGTGCGGGTTGCGCGTGGTGCCGTAGATCGCGTTGTAGCTCTGCCAGTCGCGCAGGCCCAGTGGCACATTGGTCTTGCCGAGCAGGATGGCGCCCGCCGCCTTCAGCCGCTGCACCACGACCGCGTCGCGCGTCGCTCGGTGGTGGCGCAATGCCGGATTGCCACAGGTGGTGGGCCAGCCGGCAACGTCGAACGACTCCTTAATGGAAAACGGAATGCCGTCGAGCGGCCCCAGCGACTGGCCGGCGCGGCGACGGTCGTCGCTTCGAGCAGCGGCAAGATAAGCGGCGTCGAAGTCGCTGACGACCAGGGCATTGATCCTGCCGTGCGCGGCCTGGTACGCGGCCTCGCACCGGGCCACAAGGTCTCCCGCCGTGGCTTCGCCGCTCGCGAGCCATTCGGCGGCGCGCCAGGCTGGCAGATAACAGGCGTTTGACTGGCTCACGCCCGCCTCAGGGATGTCGTGCCTTGTCACGTCGTCTTGCTCCGTTTCTTGTCATCCGTGCTCCGGTCGAGCATCACGGTGGAGGGCTGGTGCGGAACGTCGACGGTATACTATATTCAGAAAACGAAGAGTGACAAGGTTAATTTATGCCGATGCCACGAAAGGGCTAGATTGGTGCGATGCAATGCCAAACCCGCTAATGGCAGCAGTTTCCTGCGCGGAAATCGGGATATTTGGAAAGGAGACGCACGAGTAGAGGGCAATCACCGGACACAGAAATGTATACCATCTGACAAACTTATCAGCCTGGAGCGCGTGGCTGACAGATTTCGGCCGGTGCCGCATCCCGGAAGACAAGCGGGAGGGGTCGCTCTGGCGTTGCTCGCGAGGCAGTGTCCCGGAATCCCCAAAGTAAAAACGGGCTACGCAAATTGCGTAGCCCGTTTCAAATTCTGGTGCCGGCTGCAGGACTCGAACCCGCCACCTGATGATTACAAATCAACTGCTCTACCTGATGAGCTAAGCCGGCATGTCTGGTGCAGTCCGCGATTCTACTGCATTGCGGACCAATTTGGCGATGTCCCTGAGACTTACTTCACCACCTTCAGCGAAGGCTTCTTGCCGCCGATGCGAGGCACGGGCGGCGGGGTTTCGTCGTCGTCCGGTGTACCCTCTTCCACTGCGGGTGCGGGTGCGGGTGCTTCCGTGTCGACCGAGGCCAGCTTGGGCGGCGGGTTGTTTTCGCGCTCCGTGGCGGCCTGGGTTTCAGGGATGCTGCGCTCGACCGGGAAGGCCATGCCTTGCCCGTTCTCGCGGGCGTAGATGGCGAGCACGTTTTCGATGGGGACATCGATCTTGCGCGAGATGCCGCCGAAGCGTGCGCTGAAGGCAATCCACTCATTGCCCATGTCCAGGCCGCTGGTGGCGTCGAAGCTGACGTTGAGCACGATCTCGTTGTTCTTGACGAACTCGCGCGGCACGCTGGTATTGGCGTCGACGAAGACGGCGATGTACGGCGTGAAGCCGTTGTCCGTGCACCATTCGTAGATGGCGCGGATCAGGTAGGGCTTGGTGGAGGTCTCAGGCATGGTGCTTCCAGTGGCGCCGTTGCGGCCCGGGGCGGTTGCCACCGGGCCGGAGCCGTTTTATCGGCGCATCACCTTTTCGGACGGGGTGAGTGCTTCGATGTACGCGGGACGGCTGAAAATGCGTTCAGCATACTTCAGCAGCGGCGCGGCGTTCTTCGACAGCTCGATGCCGTAGTG
This sequence comes from Cupriavidus sp. IDO, assembly GCF_000812465.1. Classification (GTDB taxonomy): domain Bacteria; phylum Pseudomonadota; class Gammaproteobacteria; order Burkholderiales; family Burkholderiaceae; genus Cupriavidus. The sequence continues at coordinate 58,992 of NZ_JWMA01000054.1, forward strand.
ATCCAGGCGCCAGAGCAGCGGCGCGATGGCGACGTCGAGCATCGAGAACTCTTCGCCGAGCATGTACTTGTTCTTGACGAAGATCGGTGCGAGTTGCGTCAGGCGGTCGCGGATGGCGGCGCGGGCGCGTTCGTGGTTCTTCTCGGCGGCCTTGCCCTTTTCGTTCTCGAGCACGTAGACGTGCGTGAACAGTTCCTTTTCGAAGTTGAACAGGAACAGGCGGGCGCGGGCGCGCTGCACCGGGTCGGCCGGCATCAGCTGCGGGTGCGGGAAGCGCTCGTCGATGTACTCGTTGATGATGTTCGACTCGTACAGGATGAGGTCGCGCTCGACCAGGATGGGCACCTGGCCGTAGGGGTTCATCACCGAAATATCTTCCGGCTTGTTGAACAGATCAACGTCGCGGATCTCGAAGTCCATGCCCTTTTCGAACAGGACAAGTCGGCAACGTTGGGAAAACGGGCAAGTAGTACCCGAATACAACACCATCATGGTTGGATTCCTTGGGCTAGCCGAAACTGGGTCGGACGGTAGGGTCTGCCATTCTGCCAAATTCGAGTACAAGAAAGCAAATTTGTTGCAAATGAGTCACTTATTTGTGATGTAACAGCCCATTTGCAAAGGGAAAAGGGCCAGAGCGGTGCTGCATTCGCAACTTCCGCTCTGGCCCTTTCCCTCCCGGCCGACGCTGGACGTTACTTCACGTCTTTCCAGTACGCGGCGTTCAGGCGCCAGGCGAAGATGGTGAACATGCCCAGGAACAGCAGCACCCAGACGCCCAGGCGCTTGCGGTGGTTCTGTGCGGGTTCGGCCATCCAGTCGAGGAAGCCCACCAGATCAGCAACGGCCTGGTCGTACTCGACCTTGCTCATCTTGCCCGGGGTGATCTGCTCGAAGCCGCCAAACTTGTGGACCTTCTCGCCGTGCTCTTCCACTTCGGAGAACTTGGCGGCGCGCTGGCCCTGCAGTTCCCACAGCACGTGCGGCATGCCGACGCTCGGGAAGACCAGATTGTTCCAGCCGGTGGCGCGGTTGTCATCGCGGTAGAAGGTGCGCAGGTAGGTATAGAGCCAGTCATCGCCGCGGGCGCGGGAGATCACCGACAGGTCCGGCGGCGTGGCGCCGAAGAAAGCCTTGGCCTCCTTCGGTTGCATCGAGATGCTCATCAGCTCGCCGACCTTGTCTGCCGAGAACAGCAGGTTCTCGCGGATCTGGTCATCGGTCAGGCCAATGTCCTTGAGCCGGTTGTAGCGCATCATCGATGCGCCGTGGCAGTTCAGGCAGTAGTTGACGAACAGCCTGGCACCGCGTTGCAGCGACGACAGGTCGCTGGTGTTCACGGGCGCCGGCTCGAGGGGATAGCCCCCTTCGCTGGCCATGGCAGGCGCGGCGGCAAAACAGGCACCGACCAGCGCGAAGATCGAAAGCAGCTTTTTCATCTTGTGTCCTTGTCCTCTTGTCGGGTTCGCGCTTCGCTCAGTGCGGATGGAACGTGACGCGCTCCGGCACCGGCTTGAACTCGCCGGCGCGGCTCCACAGCGGCATGGTCAGGAAGAAGGCGAAGTACAGCAGCGTACCGAGCTGCGATACCTTTTCACCAACCGGCGACGGCGGTTGCACACCGAGGTAGCCGAGGACCAGGAACACCACCACGAAGACGATCAGGATGGTCTTGTGGAAGGCGGGACGATAGCGGATGGACTTCACAGGCGAGCAGTCGAGCCACGGCATGAAGAACAGGATCACGACCGAGCCGCCCATCACCAGCACGCCCCAGAACTTGGCGTCGATGAAGTAGAAGCCGACAGCCAGGATCACGGCGATGGCAACGGCGCCGGCCTTGATGCGGGCATCCTTGCTGCGCAGGAACACCATGCCGAGCACCAGCGCGAAGAACACCCACAGGATCGGCAGGAAGTTCGACGTGGTGGCGCGCAGCATCGAGTAGAACGGCGTGAAGTACCAGACCGGCGCGATGTGCGGCGGGGTCTTGAGCGGATCAGCCGGGAAGAAGTTGTTGGCTTCGAGGAAATAGCCGCCCACTTCTGGGAAGAAGAAGATCACGGCCGAGAAGATCACCAGGAAGCCCGCCACGCCCAGCGTGTCGTGCACCGAGTAGTACGGGTGGAACGGGATGCCGTCGAGCGGAATACCGTTCTCATCCTTCTTGGCCTTGATCTCGACACCGTCCGGGTTGTTCGAGCCCACTTCGTGCAGCGCGATGATGTGCGCGACGACCAGGCCCAGCAGCACCAGCGGCACGGCAATGACGTGGAACGAGAAGAAGCGGTTCAGCGTGGCGTCGCTCACGACGTAGTCGCCGCGGATGAACAGCGACAGATCCTGGCCGATCACGGGGATGGCCGAGAACAGGTTCACGATCACCTGCGCGCCCCAGTACGACATCTGGCCCCACGGCAGCAGGTAGCCCATGAAGGCTTCCGCCATCAGGCACAGGAAGATCAGGCAGCCGAAGATCCAGACCAGCTCACGCGGCTTGCGGTACGAGCCGTACAGCAGGCCACGGAACATGTGCAGGTAGACCACGACGAAGAAGGCCGAGGCGCCGGTCGAGTGCATGTAGCGCACCAGCCAGCCCCAGGGGACTTCGCGCATGATGTATTCCACGCTGGCGAAGGCCACGGGAATGCCGGCGGCGTTGAGCGTGCCGTCCGGCTTGTAGTTCATCACCAGGAAGATGCCGGTGACGATCTGGATCACCAGGACCAGCAGCGCCAGCGAACCGAAGAAGTACCAGAAGTTGAAATTCTTCGGCGCGTAGTACTTGGAAAGGTGGTCTTCCCAGAGCTGGGTTGCGGGAAAGCGGGCGTCGATCCAGCCCAGCAGGCCGGTCGTCTTGACTTGTTTTTCGGCCGCCATGATCAAGCTTCTCCTTTCTCGTCCTTGCCGATCACGATCTTGGTGTCGGTCAGGAACTGGTATGGGGGTACGTCGAGATTTTGCGGAGCCGGTTTGTTCTTGAAGACACGGCCAGCCAGGTCGAAGGTCGAACCGTGGCAGGGGCAGAGAAAACCGGGATCAGTGCCGAGCTGGGGATTGGCGCCCGAAGCGAAGGGGCCGGAAGGCGAGCAGCCAAGGTGGGAACAGATGCCCACCACGACCAGGAGATCCTTGTGGTCTGCGCGCGAACGGGTTTCGTTCTTGCAGTACTCGGGGGTCTTCATGGTGAACGGCACGTCGGAATTCGGGTCGGCCACTTCACCGTCAGTCCTCTTCAGCGACGCGAGCATTTCCTCGGTCCGCTTCAGAATCCATACCGGCTTGCCGCGCCATTCGACGGTCATCATCTCGCCGGGCTTGAGCGCACCGATGTCAGCTTCGACCGGCGCACCTGCTGCCTTGGCCTTTTCTGACGGTGCAAATGTACTGACGAAAGGAACCGCTACCGCTACGCCTCCGACGCCGCCAGCGACGGATGTCGCGATCAACCAATTGCGGCGACCTTTATCCACGCTCTTCACGTCTTGCTGGTCACTCATTCCAAACCCCAGGGGAAGTCAATTTAGATTTTGCGTCAACCATAAAGTGTACCTTAGACACATCGCTGCAAGATAGGCGAAAAGTGCCTCACGTCTGTACGATTATCGACCAGCCACCCCAGATAGCCGCCTGTATGCTTGCGTTCCGGGCAGCGATGCGGCAGGCTTCGAGCTTGAAAAACGTTCAACGCAAGCAACAAGAGGGAGAAGCCATGGGCATGGTGTCGGAATTCAAGACGTTTGCAATGCGCGGCAACGTGATCGACCTGGCGGTCGGCGTGATCATTGGTGCGGCATTCGGAAAAATCGTGGATTCGGTGGTCAATGACCTGATCATGCCGATCATCGGCCGGATCATCGGCAAACTGGATTTCTCCAATATGTTCATTACGCTCGCGGAACCACCAGCGGGCACTGCAATGACACTGGACGCATTGAAAAAAGCCGGCGTCCCGGTGTTTGCCTATGGCAATTTCCTGACTATCGTTGTCAACTTTCTGATTCTCGCCTTCATCATCTTTCTGATGGTGCGGGCCTTCAACAAGATGCGTGCGGCAGAGCCGCCTGCCGAGCCGGCGCCGACTCCCGAAGAAATCGTGCTGCTGCGTGAGATCCGCGACAGCCTGAAGACACGCTGACCACGAATCTGAAAAAGGCCCGCTAGTGCGGTAATGCCGTTCAGTTAAGCGCTGAACGGCATTTTTCGTTGTTAGCCGCAGAAGCAGTTGTAAACCGTGAGCCGCAATGTTAACTTTGCGGCGCCGTG
>NZ_JWMA01000206.1 GCF_000812465.1 Cupriavidus sp. IDO
GCGGTTTGAAGCCTGCCCCTGAAAGCCGACTTCGGGAGGCCTACTCCCATCTTCGGTACAGCACCGCAGGCTCACACCTGCGCTCGTGACACACTATGAGTCCTATCGGTGTGGCGACCACTTTCACGCGAACCCCTCCGCGCCCGACAGCGGGCGCGTCTTCCAGTCCCAGAACAGTCCCAGGACTCCGTAGAGGTACTCGTTACTCCATCGTCGCCACCCGACGCTCGTCTTCTGGCGTCGCTTGCGCCGCGTTAGCAGAGTTCGAACCTTCATTTCCAGATAGTCGCGCACCTCACTGAAGGCGCGACTGGCGTTGCCGACCCGGAAGTAGTTGACCCATCCCGCCACCGCAGCGTTGAGTTTCGCGACCAGCTTCACGGCCGGGGTCGAGCCTCCGTGCCGGATGATGTCGCGGATCCTCGCCTTGATGGCTTGGCGAGCCTTCTTCTTGGGGGTCATCAGGATGAAGTACCCGTTCCCCGCTCGTTTGCGCACGCGACGCAGGTCGAACCCCAGGAACCCAAAGGCGTCCTCCTTCAATGTATCCACCACAATGGTTTTCTCCGTGTTCAACTCGACGCCTAGCGGCACGAGTTGTTCCCGCAGACGCTGCAGGGCACGTTCAGCCCAGCCGCGTTTGGTGTGGTGGCCACTGACGGTGATGACAATGTCGTCAGCAAACCGGTGATAGTTCACTGCCTCGTAAGGGCCCTGTGCCGTCTTGCGTCGAATCTCGTCGAACATCCAGTCAATCTCATTCAAGTAGATGTTCGCAGCGAGTGGGCTGAATGGGCCACCTTGCGGTACCCCAACTTTGCCCGCTGCTTTGATAACCTGCTTGACCAAGTGCATGACCTGAGGGTCCTGAATGCGCTTCGCGATCTTGCCCAACAGGGTTGAATGTTGAATTGTGTCAAAGTAGCGCGACAAATCCACATCAACCACCGTCGACATGCGCCGCAGCACACTGCGTCTGACTTCCGCCAGCGCGCGGTGTGGGGACCGCTTCGGTCGAAACCCGTAGGAGTTCGGGCAGAAGTCCGCCTCGAATACCGCTTCGAGGATCAGTTTCAGCGCCCCCTGCACCACGCGGTCGCGGATGCAAGGAACCTGGAGAACGCGGACCTTGCCATTGCTCTTCGGGATCTCTACCCTGCGGTTCGGCTTGGGTTCATACCTGCCTGTTTTGAGGTCTGCCTGAATCTCCGCGAGGAATACAGTACGTCCCGATGCCTCGATGTCTTCAAAACTCAGATCATCGATTCCCGGCGCACCGCCGTTCCTCTTGGCGATACGGTAGGCCTCGTCGAGGGTTTCACTCTTCGCAATATGCACGAAGAGCCCCCAGAAGCGATGAGTCTTGTCAGACTTCGCCTTGCGATATATCCGCCTTCTCAGTTCCTGCAGACTGCCGGATGCCTTTGTCATTTCATCCCTGCCTCACATTGTTGGACGGAATACTCACCGGTCCGGGCCCTTCCCTCCGGGCGCGTTTTGCTGCACGCCCATCGACAGTACTACGACCCGATCCGTCACCCTGACACCTATGCCCGCATTTCCCACTCGCGGTTATAGCGGGCATCTCCTCGACGGGCTTTCTCCGCCGGGTGCCGAGGGCTTCTCCAGTTTCCACGTTATCCTTCACACCATGTCGCCGCTGATACCCCGCCGGTGAGAGTTGCCGCATCGGACTCGTTTCGGACAACTCTTGCTGCTTTCGCGCGTTATCGACCGTCTCAGCCACCGGGTTTTCGTGTGACGAGGCTACATCTGCGTTCACTGCACGTTGCAACCTGGTGCGTTGCATACACTCCTTTCTGAGCATACTGTCGGAGGGCTCCGTCATCTTGCTTTCGCGACCATGACGCCTCCCAAGCTACGAGGCTTGAGTCTTTTGCCTCGGTCGGACTTACACCGACTGGATAACGTGTCCTTATCTGGACACACCGATCTGCCAGCGACGGGTGTAGCACGCAGCGATATCGGCTGGCTTGAAGCGTCGGCGATCCCTCAGGGAAGTCAGCAACACTCGTTCGCGGCCGCGC
>NZ_JWMA01000055.1 GCF_000812465.1 Cupriavidus sp. IDO
ACGGCGCCGCAAAGTTAACATTGCGGCTCACGGTTTACAACTGCTTCTGCGGCTAACAATGAAAAATGCCGTTCAGCGCTTAACTGAACGGCATTACAGCCAAAGCTGCGGTTTTTTCATCTTGCAAGAGCCCTACCCCCGCTCAAACTTCCTCATACAGCGGCAACGTCAGAAACTCAGCAAAATCCTCCGACGTAGACATCTGCTCAAAAATCTCAGCAGCCCGGTCATACGTCTTGGTATCGCCACCAACCAGCGCCTTCACCTTAGCCAGCTCCTCCGGAATCAGCTTCCGCACCAGCTCAGCCGTAACCTTGGTGCCATCTTCCAGCTTGCCCTTCGGCGAGCGAATCCACTGCCACACCTGCGAGCGCGAGATCTCAGCCGTAGCGGCATCTTCCATCAGGTTGTGGATCGGCACGCAACCATTGCCGGCCAACCAGGCACCCAGGTAGTGGATGCCCACGTTGATGTTCATGCGCAGGCCGTGCTCGGTGATCGGCGTTTCCGGCTTGAAGTCGAGCAGGTCGGCGCCCTTCACTTGCACGTCCGGGCGTTGCTTTTCGAACTGGTTGGGCTTGTCGCCCAGCACTGCCACGAATTCCTTCATGGCCGGCTCGACCAGGCCCGGGTGGGCAACCCAGCCGCCGTCGTAGCCGTCGGTGGCATCACGACGCTTGTCGCTGATGATGCCTTCCATGGCGATGGCGTTCTTCTCCGGATCGTTCTTGATCGGGATCAGGGCGCTCATGCCGCCCATGGCGGGGGCGCCGCGGTGATGGCAGGTCTTGAGCAGCAGCAGCGCGTAGGCGCGCATGAACGGCGCGGTCATGGTGACCTTGGCGCGGTCGGCCAGGCAGAAGTCCTTGTCGTTCTTGAACTTCTTGATGCACGAGAAGATGTAGTCCCAGCGGCCGGCGTTCAGGCCAGCGCTGTGCTCGCGCAGTTCGTACAGGATTTCATCCATTTCGAACGCGGCGAGGATGGTCTCGATCAGCACGGTGGCCTTGATGGTGCCTTGCGGCAGGCCGATTTCCTTCTGTGCCATCACGAAGATGTCGTTCCACAGGCGCGCTTCCAGATGGCTTTCCATCTTGGGCAGGTAGAAGAACGGGCCGTCGCCGCGGGCGATCTGTTCCTTGGCGTTGTGGATCAGGAACAGCGCGAAGTCGAAGATGCCGCCCGAGATGCGCTTGCCGTTGATGGTGACGTGCTTCTCATCCAGGTGCCAGCCGCGCGGACGCACTTGCAGCGTGGCGATCTTGTCGTTCAGCTTGTACTGCTTGCCCTTCGATTCCAGGGTCAGCGTGCGGCGCACGGCGGCCTTCAGGTTGACCTGGCCCTGCAGCTGGTTGTGCCAGTTGGGGGTGTTGGAATCTTCGAAGTCGGTCATGTAGCTGTCAGCGCCCGAGTTGAAGGCGTTGATGACCATCTTGGCTTCGACCGGGCCGGTGATTTCCACGCGGCGGCATTCCAGCGCCTTGGGGATCGGGGCTACCTTCCAGTCGCCTTCGCGGATGCTCTTGGTTTCCGGCAGGAAATCGGGGACTTCGCCGGCGTCCAGGCGTTTGGCGCGTGCGACGCGCGCGGCCAGCAGTTCCTGGCGGCGCGGTTCGAAGGCGCGGTGCAGCTTGTCTACCAGGGCCAGGGCTTCCGGCGTGAGGATATCTTCGTAGGCCGGCAGGATCTCGCCGGTAATCTTCATGCCCGCGGGCAGCGTGATAGCCATCAGTCTTCTCCTGTTAATCGATAGGCTGGTTGGGTGTGCCCTACTAGACCGCCACACCACGGGTGCGGACGAATTCGAGCAGGTCGTTCATGTCGTGCCCGGTGCCGGAGGGGGCTACGTCGAGCCGCTCCGCCGGATGGCCGGCACGATTGATCCAGAAAGTGGTGTAGCCATACCAGGTGGCGCCGCACGCATCCCAGCCATTGGACGAGACAAAGAGGATCTCTTCCACCGGGAGCTGGAACGCTGCAGGCCCGAGTGCGTAGGCAGCCGGGGCGGTCTTGTACTGTCGCACGGCGTCGACCGACAGCACGTGGTCGAACAGCCCGTGCATGCCGGCGCTCTTGACCGAGATGTCGAGCATCTCGGGGTTGCCGTTGGACAGGATGCCCAGCGGCAGGCCGGCACGGCGCAGTCGCTTGAGCGCGCCCAGGTTTTCGGGGAACGCGGACAGGCAGGCATATTCCTTGAGCAGCTGCGCCTCGGTGGCCTCGTCCAGCTCCAGTCGCAGGCGCTCGGCGGCGTAGCGCAAGGCATCCACCGTGAGCGCCCAGAACGGTTTGTAGTATGCGCCGTCCGGCGCGGCCAGGGTACGGATGCGGGTGTAGTCGATCTGCCGCTCGCGCCAGAGCAGGGCCAGCGCCTCGCCCTTGCCCGGAAACAGCTGCTCCGCGCGCGCCGTGACGGAATACACGTCGAACAGCGTGCCATAGGCATCGAACACGACTGCGCGGATCTTGGACATGGACTGGTTCGGAACCCTGAAAACGTGCCTGGCCCACGCATGCGTGGCCCTGTACACCATTGAATGCATCGCATTGTAGAAGTCCGCTGCAGTGCGGCAAAGTGGGGGCGGGTCACTTGATCTTTTACTTTTAGACCACTAATCTTGCCTGACTCTTAGAACAATCCGCACCAAATCCTCCCCATTGCCGACCATCCCGACACGAATCCCGCGCCGGAGTGGCCGCGCAGGCATAACCGGCGAACATTTGTGGACCATTTCAAACAACTGGAGACCTTTGTATCCGTCGCCTCGCGCGGCAGCCTGTCCGCCGCGGCGGCGGCCGAGGGCGTGGCGCCCGCCATCATCGGGCGGCGCATCGACGCGCTGGAGGAGCGGCTGGGCGTGAAGCTGCTGGTGCGGACCACGCGCAAGATCAGCCTGACCTTCGAGGGATCGGCATTCCTGGAAGACTGCCAGCGCATCCTGAATGATCTGCACAACGCCGAGGCCAGTGTCTCGGCGGGTGGCGTGAAGGCCAGCGGCCACCTGCGTGTAACGGCGCCGGCCGGCTATGGGCGCAAGCATGTGGCGCCGCTGGTGCCGCTGTTCATTGAGTCGCACCCGGATGTGTCGATTACGCTGGATCTGTCGGATCGCGTGGTCGATCTGGTCAATGAAGGCTTCGACTGCGCCATTCGCCTGGGCGACCTGCCCGATTCGAGCCTGGTCTCGATCCGCCTGGCGGAGACGCGGCGTGTGGTGGTGGCGTCACCTGACTATCTCGCGCGCGCCGGCACGCCGAAGCAACCCGAGGATCTCCAGCGTCACAATTGCCTCGCCTTCGGCGCGAGCGCCAATGTGCAGCGTGGGTGGGTCTTCCAGCAGGATGGGAGCACAACCACCGTGAAGGTCGGCGGGACTATGGAATGCTCCGACGGCGCGGTGCTGCACGAGTGGTGCCTGCAGGGCAACGGGTTGGCCTGGCGTTCGTGGTGGGAGGTCGGCCAGGAGGTGGCCAGCGGGCGGCTGGTCACCGTGCTGGACGACTTCCAGGCACCGCCGATCGGCATTCACGCAGTCTTTCCGCAGCGCAAGCACCTGCCGCTGCGCGTGCGGCTCTTTATTGACCATCTGAAGAACACTTACGGCAATCCGGCCTACTGGCGGCGCGCCGAACAGGTCCCTTTGCATGCCGTAGCGGAGGCGATAGCGAGCTGACGGCCCAAGGATGGGACAGGCGTCTGTCTGCTGAGGCACTTTGTTGCAATTGATATTGCGCAATGCCCTACTCGGCACACTGACTACAATGAATTGCAGACAGGCACATTCCGGCCATGCTTCCGGGCCTGCCCCATCCCCCCTCGCCAGAAAGGAGCCCCGCATGTTCCAACACATACTGCTACCGACCGACGGATCGGAACTGTCCAGGAAGGCCATCAATGGCGGCCTTGAACTGGCCAAGACCATTGGCGCGCGTGTCACGGCCTACGTCTGCCTGGAGGAGTATCCATATACCCCGTTCAGCGAGATCGTGGTGGAAGCGCCCCAGGCCTTCAAGGACCGCATCGAGAACCAGGCCAAGCTGTACCTGAAGGAAGTGGAGAATCTCGCCATCGCGGCGGGCGTGACCTTCGATGCCGATATGTCGACCTTCGCGGTGCCCTATCTCGGCATCATCGACGCCGCGGAGCGCCACGGCTGCGACGTGATCTTCATGGCGTCGCACGGACGGCGCGGGCTGTCGGGCCTGCTGCTCGGCTCCGAGACCCAGAAGGTGCTGACGCATACCGACATCCCGGTGATCGTCTATCGCTGAATGTAGTCCAGCCTCTCAAAGCGAAAATGCCCGCACCGGGCTAACCGGTGTGGGCATTTTTTCATCCGGAAGAAGGCTTACTCGCCCTTGCGGATGCGGTCTTCCATGTACCTGGGGCGGTCAGGACATGAGTTGGCACTGGCTCATTACAGGCGGCCAGCGCCAACTATCACAGGCTTCGGCTACAGGTGCTTGCTCACATGGTGCCAGGCTTGTTCACCGAAAAGCTCACGCTATACGTGCTGGGCGTGACAAACGGGGACCCGTTCCATGCCAGCGTCAACCCGCCCAAGGGCAGTTGCCACGTCTCCTTGCAAGAAGTGGCGACGCCGGACGTATTCGTGCAGACCTTGGTACCAGGACGGTAGCGCAGGCCATTGAACGGATTGTTGTAGCTGATCTGGTCCGTATGGTTATCCGCAAAGGTGCGGGTGACGGTCGAACCGTTCACGGCAGTGATGGTATGGCTGTCTTCCGAGACCGGTCTCAGGCCGGTGCTGCTCACCGTGCTTTGCCAGAAGGCGCTGGTGGTGCTGACCGCAGGCACGGACAGCGTCGTCTGCGGAGCAAACACGCCCACGCCTCCGACCATCGTGGCGATCCAGACAATGTTTCCTTGCGCGTTCTGGAATCCATAGGCATGGAAGTCCACGGTGCCTGCCGAGGCGCCATCGTCAACCCAATCGGCGCCACCGTCCGACGTGGCGACCAGATGCCCATAGGGCGATTTGGTATCCACCGCGCAAGGGAAGCCGACCGAGCAGTTCGTGGCTGCCGTGGTGACGCCCTTCGAATAATTGTGGGTGCCATACTCGCCTTGGGCTGACCCGCTCAAGGCCGCATAGTTATAGGCCCCGTTGACCACGCTCGGGTCCATGGTCTGCCTGGGCATCGAAATCGAGAGCGTGCCCGTGCTGCCGCTTCCGTTGGTCCAGACCGCCAGCCCCGACCTGGCCACGAGCACGCGCGTCGAGCCCGTATCGTTCAACGAGAAATCGCAGGCCGTCGCGCCTTGGGTGAGCTGATAGCTAGACGCGCCCATGGCGACGGTCAGCGTGGTCGCGTCGATGGTCACCACTTGCGCAGACCCATCGGAGAACTTGATCAGCCGGTGATCGCCGCTCTTGAGCGCCGGACAGGCTGAATTCGCCGGAGCGAGGACGGTGCCGATGGTCGAGGTTGCGGCGGTGGTGCTGCCGGTAGTGCTGGCCACCGCCGTGCTCAGGTCGGTCAGGGTGACGCCGGCGCTGGTCAGCGTCGATTGCAGCTTGTCCAGCACCCCGTCGTAGCCCTGGCCACTACCCGCGCTGATCGTGCCGCTGATGAAGTCGCCGACGCTCGAAGCATCGAAACCTGCGCTCTGGAGCACTTTGGTCAGGGTGGATTGGGCGGTGCTGACGTCGGCGGCACTCACGGTCGTGGTCGGACCGAATGCCGCCACGTACTGCGCCGGATCCTGCCTGGCCACCTGGGCGACCAGCAGCTCGGTGAGCGGCGTGATCTGCACGGTCGCGTTGCTGCTGCTCGACCCGGCGCCCGGAAGCACGGAATGCAGGACGGTCTTGCCGTCGCTGCCCGTAGCGGTCAGCACGCAAGGCAAGCTGACGCCATTGACCGGGATCGAATAGCTACCATCCGCAGCGCTGGTTGCCGCTCCCGAACCAGATGCGCAGGCCAGATTGACCGCGGCGCCAGACAAAGGCAAACCGGTGGCGACCACCCCGCTGACGGTCTGCGACGCCGGCTTTTGGGTGGACGTTCCGTCCGACGTGGGCGCGGAATCCCCGCCCCCGCCGCAGGCCGACAAGGCAAATGCGCTAACGGTTAAGGCAATCCATGACAGTTTCATTGTGTTTTCCCCCTGATGTTGGCTCTGGCGGCTTAGTCATCGACCCACAGTCGATAACGCCGCGTGTGGGGATTAGGCCATGCGTGCACTTACCGATCACTTACACATAACACCAGGCGAAAAATGGGCGATGGCAACTGCCTGCCTTGGCTCACATATTTTCGGCGGATCCTGAGCGGAGACTGGGCGGTCAACCCCCTCCTTAGAGGGGGTCGTTTGCGTGAATGGCTGAGCGGGCGCGGAACGGCGAGAATGGCTGGCCCTTTGCCGCCGACTGGAAGGACGTTGAGCTGGCAGTCCCCGCGAGTACAGGGACATGGCGCGCTTGTTGCAAACGTTTTTCGCCGATGACTTCGACCTCCGCCTCCATTTATTCCAAGATCAGCCGCCCGCAATCGGGCAGCATCGTGCCCCGCCCCCGGCTGCTGGAGCATCTGCAACAGGTCTATAGGAAAAGCCCCGTGGTCTGGGTCAGCAGCCTCGCGGGTTCTGGCAAGACCAAACTGGCGGCCAGCTACCTCGACGCGAGTGCGCTGCCTGCAATCTGGTATGAGGTGGACAGCGGTGATAGCGACCCAGCCAGCTTTTTCCACTACCTCAGCCTGGCCTGTACTGCGCATTCCCTGACCGCATCGCTGCCGCAATTCAAGCCGGATCATTTGTTTGATCTGGCAACGTTCGCCAGCCGATACTTCCGCGCGCTGTTCTCGGGCTTTTCCGGACCCGCGCTGTTGGTGATCGACAACTATCATGCCGCGGAGGCCGAATCCAGCTTCAATCTCATTCTGCGCGAGGCCTTGTGCTCGGTACCTGACCATATCCAGGTGCTGGTTCTTAGCCGCTCCGTGCCACCACCCGAATTGGCGCGACTGCAGGCCAATCAACGGCTTGCCCTGCTGGATTGGCAGCAACTCAGGCTGACCGAGGAAGAAACGGGCGCGATCCTGGCTCGCCACACAGCCGCGCTGGCACAACCCCGGGATGCGTCCCATGACCACCGCCTGCAGACACAGTCAGACCTTGCCCGAAAGCTTCATGCACGCAGTGAGGGCTGGGTGGCCGCCGTGGTGCTGCTGCTGGACCAGATTGGCCGGCTAGGCAGCGACGACCTCGACCGGTTGGACTCGCGCAAGGTGCTGTTTCCGTATTTCGCCCAGGAAATGTTCGCTGCTGCTTCGCCCGATCTGCGTCATTTCCTTCTGTGCACCGCCATCCTGCCCCACTTCGATCTGGCGGACGCCCGGCAAATCAGCGGAGACCCGGAAGCCGGGCGCTTCGTTGATCTGACCTACCGCCAGCAATACTTCGTCGATCAGTTCGGCGCGGGAGCCAATGCTTCCTACCAGTATCACGCGCTGTTCCGTGAATTCCTGCTTACGCAGCTAGCGGACGCTTTCTCGGTCGAGGAGCGCCACAAGCTTGTCATCAAGGCGTCCGCCATGCTGGAGGCTCGGGGAGAGATTACCGGGGCGGGCGAGCTGCTGGCCGGCACCGGACTGCAACAGCAGTTGGCGACGCTGGCGCTGCGGTGCGCCCCGGAGCTGATGCAGCAAGGCCGCTATCGCACGCTGAGCGACTTGCTGGTGCCGCTACCCTCAACCATGCTCACCGGCGACCCCTGGCTACTGTTCTGGGCGGGGTCTTGCCGCATCGCGCTCGATCCGGCCGGAGCCCGTCAGTACTTCGACCCGGCGCTGGCCTTGTTTGAGAGCCAAAGCGATGCGGTGGGTTGCTTTTTGGCATGGTCCAGCATTGTCGACTGCATCTATTTCGAATCTCGGGACTATCGGCCGCTTGGCCACTGGCTCGAAGTTCTCGACACGCTATGCGCCCGCTATCCCGTCTTCCCCGAAGCACAGATCGAGGCACGGGTGCTGGCGAGCGTGCTGGCCGCTCTGGCCTTTTACGCCATGGACCACCCCGATCGTACGGTTTGGACGGATCAGGCATTGGCTTTTATTGGCACGGTGGATGTGCAAACGCAGGCGTCGCTTGGCTTCATGCTGACGGTCTACCATCTGTGGACAGGCGACCTTGAGCGTGCCCGCGTGGTACTCCAGCTGATGCGGGCTGCCGTCGCGGCACCTGAGACCAGCGACTTGCTGCGCACGACCATTCTGACCACCGAGGCCATGGGCTACTGGTTCTTCGGTGATAACGACGCCTGTATTGCCGTGGTGGAGCAGACCGAGGCACTGATGCATGCCAGCGGTATCTACCTGTGGAAGCACGCTTTGCTGAATCATGGGCTAGCCGCAGCGATCTCCGCCGGAGACTACTCCGTGGCGGAATCCTTCCGCGCTAAGCTGACACAGGACATCCACACCGGTCGTCCGCTCGACCAGGCAATGCATCACTTCGAATGTGGATGGCTGGCGTTGCAGCGAGGCCAGCTGCGCGAAGCCGAGCTCAAGATCGAATTTGGCCTGAATGGCTTCCGCGCACTCAATTTCCGCTATGGCGTTGCGTTTAGCTTGTCCACTTGCGCCTACGTCAACCACTTGCTCGGTCATGGCGCACAGGCGGACACGCTCGCCGCTCACGCGGAAGCGCTCGCGCGCCAGATCGACAGCCACGTGGCGCTCTACCAGGCCCTGATGGTACGCGCGGCGATTGCCCTTGAGCGCGGCTTATCGACCAGCCCATGGCTGGCCGAGGCGCTAGCCCTTGGCAAGCGCTTTGGGATCATGAATTTTCCGGGATGGCATGCAGGCATGATGGCCCGCCTGGCTGCACATGCCTTGGCGACGGGCGTTGAAGCGGACTACGCGACGGCCTTGGTGCGCAAGCGCGATCTGCAGGCGCCGGCCGCTCGACTGAAGAACTGGCCGTGGGAGATTGACATCCGCGTCCTGGGAGCCTTTAGCGTTTACCGGTCTGGCAATCCATTGGCGCAGAGCGGCAAAGGCAACCGGCGCACGCTGGACACGCTCAAGGCGATCATCGCGTACGGCGCACGAGAAGTCGCCATCGATCATCTGGCAGCAGCGTTGTGGCCAGACGCGGATGGCGACAGCGCCAAGGGCGCGTTCGACGTGGCCATCCACCGGCTGCGCAAATTGCTCGGCAATGCCGACGCTATCCAGGTTGCCAATGGCAAGGTCAGCCTCAATACGAGCTTGTGTGGACTCGATCTATGGACCTTTCAAGCCGATTGCCAAGCCGTGCTCGAACTGGCGACGATGCCCGAGCCTGATGCCGACACGCTTCTGGCGGCAGCCCTGGAGATGCTGATGGCCTACAAAGGGGATTTTCTTGCCGGCGAAGCCGAGCAGCCCTGGCTTCTTCCACAGCGGGAGCGTCTACGTGCCCAGTCAGTGCGCGCCGTTTTGGCCGCTGGCGAACGACTGGAAGCGCGCAAGGCAAGTCCTTCGGCCGTCGCCCTGTACCAGCGCGCACTCGACCTTCACCCGACAGCGGAAGCCGTATGCCGACGCCTGCTGGGATGCCTGCGGGCGGAAGGCAAGGCTGATGAAGCCAAAGCGTTCTTCATGGAATGGGAGCGCACACTAAAGATCGTCCATGGTGCCGCGCCATCTCCAACTCTGGCGGCAATGCTGGACTGGACGCGACAGGCGTAGGGCAGACCGATCTGGATGACGGTGCCTGCAGGCTAATCGAGGCGCTGCGGTATCGCCCGGACTCAGAATAAAAAACCGCGCCGTCCCTGAGAGAGAACGGCGCGGCGCCTAAAGAGAAGGCGTGATGGTCGCACGCCTTCGTTCCGCCGGATCAGGGACCCGGCGGAGGTGACCAGGAGAGTCAGGCCACTTTCTTGTCGAAGAACTGCTCGTCTTCCGTCGAGCCCTTCAGTGCGGTCGTCGACGACTGGCCGCCTTCGATGGTTTGCGTCACGGCGTCGAAGTAGCCGGTACCGACTTCGCGCTGGTGCTTCACGGCGGTGAAGCCCTTCTCGGCGGCCTTGAACTCGTTCTCCTGCAGTTCGACGAAGGCGGTCATCTGGTTGCGGGCGTAGCCGTAGGCCAGGTTGAACATCGAGTAGTTCAGCGAGTGGAAGCCGGCCAGCGTGATGAACTGGAACTTGTAGCCCATCGCGCCCAGTTCTTTCTGGAACCTGGCGATGGTGGCGTCGTCCAGGTTCTTCTTCCAGTTGAACGACGGCGAGCAGTTGTAGGCCAGCATCTTGCCCGGGAACTTGGCGTGCACGGCTTCGGCAAACTTCCTGGCGAACTCGAGGTCCGGCTTGCCGGTTTCGCACCACACCAGGTCAGCCACTTCCGCGTAGGCCAGGGCGCGGGAGATCGATTGCTCCAGGCCATTCTTCACACGGTAGAAGCCTTCCACGGTGCGTTCGCCGGTGCAGAACGGCTTGTCGTTCTCGTCCACGTCCGAGGTCAGCAGGTCGGCGGCTTCGGCGTCGGTACGGGCGATCACCAGGGTCGGCACGCCGGACACGTCGGCAGCCAGACGGGCAGCAGTCAGCTTGGCAACGGCTTCGCGGGTCGGGACCAGCACCTTGCCGCCCATGTGGCCGCACTTCTTCACCGAAGCCAGCTGGTCTTCGAAGTGAACGCCGGCAGCGCCTGCTTCGATCATCGACTTCATCAGTTCGAAGGCGTTCAGCACGCCGCCGAAACCGGCTTCCGCATCAGCCACGATCGGCGCGAAGTAGTCGGTGTCGCCCTTGCCTTCGCTCCACTGGATCTGGTCGGCGCGCTGGAAGGTGTTGTTGATGCGCTTGACCACTTGCGGCACCGAGTTGGCCGGGTACAGCGACTGGTCGGGGTACATTTCACCGGCCAAGTTGGCGTCGCCGGCGACTTGCCAGCCCGACAGGTAGATGGCCTTCAGGCCGGCCTTGACCTGTTGCATGGCCTGGTTGCCGGTCAGCGCGCCCAGCGAGTTGACGAACGGTTCGGTGTGCAGCAGGCCCCACAGCTTTTCGGCACCGCGGCGGGCCAGGGTGTGCTCGACCTGAACAGAGCCGCGCAGGCGCACGACGTCTTCGGCGGTGTAGTTGCGCTTGGTGCCCTTCCAGCGAGGATTGGTATCCCAGTCTTTTTGCAGGGCCTGGATTTGCTCTTGTCGGTTCATGGTCACTCTCCTGAAAGCTTCGGCGGATGGCTGAGAATCTCTTGAACCACCTGTCCTGGGGCGCTCGCTGGTTGCAGCGTTCTTTGCGCCTCAAGTCATGTGTCTTATATAAGAGTGTAGGGAACCATCCCGCGTCGCAACAAGCTCTGAATGGCGCTGACGCTTAGTTTTTTTACTCTTTATTTTCAATGCTTTGCAAGATTCATCTCACGATGCGGCAAGTAATCTTCCATCATGAGAAATGGGCATGCTGCCGCGCAACCATGTATTTTTGCGCATCAAAAAGGCTTTCCGCATCGTGAAAAATGGAAATCCTGGCTATGGAAAGCAGGCTGGCTAGCGAACGCGGGACCGCAGCAGCAGCGGTGTAGCTGGTGCGCCCTCCATGTGCTCGACAAACTCGCGCACCATCCCGGCAAAAAGCTGGGGGTCCGAGAGCGGCAGCCAGTGTTTTGCACGCACCGGCCGGCGCCACAACTGCGCGGTCCAGCGGTGAAGGTCTTCGGTGAGGAATGGCTTGACGTAGCGGTCCAGGGTCGGAACGATCACCTGCACTGGCGCATGCGCGTGACGCTCGCGCGGCGCGCGCAGCGTGGGAAGGAAGTTGGCGCGATAGAGTTTTACACCATGGCGGCCATCTTCTACCTGCGTGGGACTGTGCCCTGCCCTCACCCCTTCCGTGATTCGAAGATATAGCGGCCATGCGCGGCCCAGCCACAGGCGCCAGGTCAACTCCGGCAGCCAGGGCAAATGGAATGCGCCGATGTACCACGACGCGGCAAGCTGGCGCAGGGTGCGGCCCAGCGATGCCAGAGAGCGCTGCGCCCGCAGCTCGCGCAAACCCATTGCGGCATGGTCCAGGCAAGGACCGGAACAGGAAGTCAGCGATGCGATGCGTCCGCGCAGGCGCGCATCGGTCACGCACTCCCAGCTCTGGATCGACCCCCAGTCGTGGCCGACGAGGTGGACCGGCCGTTCAGGCGAGACCGCGTCGATCACGGCGATAAAGTCGTCGGCCAGCCTTTGCAGCCGGTAGGCAGACACCGCGTCCGGAGCACTGGAGCGCCCTGCCCCGCGCACGTCATAGGCCACCACGTGGAATCGGTCCGACAGTCGCGCCGCGACTTCATGCCAGACGTGGCTGTTGTCGGGATAGCCATGCACGAGCACGATGGTCGGCCGGCCGGGTGCAGGCGCTGCGCCCCATTCCGAGACGGCCAGGCGGACCTCGCCGGACTGAACGAAGCATGTACTGGCAGGGCCCGATGGCAAGGCGGCGTCCGAGGTCATCAATCACATCCTTCGATGTCATGGTTGACCACGGATGCTACGCGGAAGACGGCAGCACCGCGAATGCGGCGTTGCCGTTTGAAACATCGCCGGCAGCGGTACTTCGGGAGTCAGGCCGCCGCGGCGTCCCTCGCCCGGCGGTAGGCCACCCAGTCGCCGCCGTCGATGCGTGGCAGCGTCGCCACGGCAGCCTCGTCCACGGGATACAGCAGGCAGGTCACCGGCTTGCCGCCGTGGTTCACCGCTTGCTCTGTGCGGACGAACAGCGTGGCCTGACCCGGATAGACTTCCTCGATCTCGTCGAGCACGGGCACCAGCGCCTCGGGCACATCGTAGATGTCACCCACTACCTGGCCGGCGGCTGCATCGGGCACCAGCCCGGGGTAGGTGCCGAAGTCATACAGGCGCCCCGCCACCGTGCCGGTGCCGACCAGCGTGGGCGCGGCAATGCCGTGCTTGCGCGCGGCGGCGTTCAGGTCGTTGACCTCGCCGGCGCGCAGCGTGCCGTAGACAAACACCATCGGCATGGTCAGGCTCCCAGCTTCTCGTCCGACACCAGCACGCCATCCGCGTCGACATAGATCCAGTTGCCGGGACGCACCACCGCACCGGGCATCTGCACGGTGACGTCGCGCTCGCCGGCCCCACGCTTCTGGCTCTTTTGCGGATGCACCGCCAGGGCGCGGATGCCGATGTCGCACACGTCCAGCTCGCCCGTGTCGCGCACGCAACCGTTCACCACGATCCCGACCCAGCCGTTCTTCTCCGCCAGCAGGCCAAGGTTGCCGCCCACCAGCGCGCAGCGCAGCGAGCCACCGCCTTCCACCACCAGCACGCGGCCCTGTCCGGGCGATTCCACCGCCTCGCGCACGAGCGAGTTGTCTTCGAATACCTTCAGCGTGGCGGCCGGGCCGGCAAAGGCCTCCTGTTTGCCGAATGCGCGGAACACCGGCGCCAGCACGCGCAGCGTACCGTCGGCCAGGCGAGCTTCGTTGGCATCGCACAGATCAGTGGTGACAGGCTTCATCGATGAACTCCAAAGAATGGAAACGGGAAATCGGTTCGGCGGCTCAGCCTTTGTGGCTGGCCAGCGCCTGGGCGCGGATGGCGCTGAGCGTGGTGCGCGGCGTGATCACGTCGGGATCGACCTGGATCTCGATCAGCGTCGACACCGGCGCGGCCAGTGCATCGCGCAGGGCGGGCTCGAAGGCCTCGGTCGTGGTCACGGTCGCGCCCCTCGCTCCGTAGGCGCGGGCCAGCGCGGCAAAATCCGGGTTATGCAGCTCGGTGCCCGAAACATGGGCCGGGTACTCACGCTCCTGGTGCATGCGGATGGTGCCGTACATGCCGTTGTTGACCACGATGAACACCACCGGTGCGCGGTACTGCATGGCGGTGGCCAGCTCCTGTCCGTTCATCAGGAAGCAGCCGTCGCCAGCGAGCGCCACCACCGTGCGTTCAGGGAAAGCAATCTTGGCGCCCACCGCTGCCGGCACGCCGTAGCCCATGGCGCCGCTGGTCGGTGCCAGCTGCCCGCGGCCGCCGCCGGAAAACGGGCGGTAGCGGAAATAGCGATGCAGCCAGCTTGCATAGTTGCCTGCGCCGTTGGTGACGACGGCATCGTCGGGCAGCAGCCGGTCCAGCGTGCGGATGACCTCGGCCATGTCGACGCCCTTCCCCGTGAACGGCGGCGGCGTGAGATAGCGCTCGTAGTCGGCATGCGCGGCGGTGGTCCAGTCCTTCCAGCGCGCGGATTCCGGCGCGGGCTCCAGCCCGGCCAGCCGCGCGGCGATGGCGGGCATCGACGCCTGCACCATCAGGTCGGCCTGGTAGACGCTGCCCAGCTCTTCGGCGCCGGCATGGACATGGATCAGCTTCTGGGCCGGGCGCGGCGCGGCAATCAGCGAATAGCCACCGGTCGTCATCTCGCCCAGGCGCGGGCCGATGGCCAGCACCAGGTCCGCATTGCGGATACGCTCGGCAAGCGCCGGATTGATGCCGATGCCGACATCGCCCGCGTAGTTCGGATGCCGGTTGTCGAACAGGTCCTGGCCGCGGAAGGCGCAGCCCACCGGCAAGGCAAAGCGCTCGGCAAACTGCCGGAGCTGGCCACACGCCTCGGGCGTCCAGCCGCTGCCGCCCACGATCACGAACGGCCGCTCGGCGGCATTCAGCATCTCGGCCAGGCGCTGCATGTCGGCATCGCCTGGCCAACTCATCACGCGCTGCCAGGCGGCCAGCTGCGGCGTACTGACTTCCTGCGTGAGCATGTCTTCGGGCAGCGCCAGCACCACCGGCCCCGGGCGGCCGGACGTAGCAGTCTGGTAGGCGCGGGCGATGTACTCGGGAATGCGTTCGGCGCGATCGATCTGCGCCACCCATTTCGCCATCTGGCCGAACATGCGGCGGTAGTCGATTTCCTGGAAGGCCTCGCGGTCCATGAAGTCCGTACCGACCTGGCCGATGAAGAGGATCATCGGCGTTGAATCCTGGAAGGCGGTGTGCACGCCAATGCTGGCGTTGGTGGCGCCCGGCCCGCGCGTGCAGAACACCAGCCCCGGCCGGCCGGTCAGCTTGCCGTAGGCTTCAGCCATGACCGCCGCCCCGCCCTCCTGCCGGCAGATCACGAAGCGCATCTGGTCGCGCCGCAGGTGAAAGCCGTCCAGCACCGCCAGGTAGCTTTCGCCCGGAACGCCGAAGGCCAGTTCGGCGCCGTGCGCCAGCAAGGCATCCACCAGGATATGTCCGCCGAGCTGCGGGGTATCTGTCGAAGACATCCTTGTTCCTCTTTAATGCGCTGCAAATGCCGAATTGAAGCCGCGCGTCAGACCGCCGCCGCCGCGCTGCGGCGCGAACGATTGCCGTTGCCGACCGTGACCGCGGTGAAGATGGAGGCTAGCTGGAAGGCGCCGATCATGAAGAACACCCAGTTGGGCAGGTGCGCATCCATCAGCGCGCCAAAGAACAGCGGCCCGCTGGCCAGGCCGATATCGAGCCCGGAATAGACCACGCCATAGACCCGGCCGGTCGCGCCGGCAGGCGCCGCGGCGCGCACCAGCAGGTCGCGCGACGGGCCGGCCGTGCCTGCGCCGAAGCCGATCACGCCCAGCAATACCGGCACCAGCAGGCCAGGCGCCACGTTCAGCCCGACCAGCACGGCCATCAGCCCCGACAGCGTGAAGCTCACTGCAATCAGGCGGTCGTGGTTGCTGGTGCGGCTGGCGGCAAACCCGCCGACGACCATGCCGCCGGCGCTGCACAGCATATAGATGGTGTACGAAGCCGTGGCGAGCGTGAACGGAATGCCGTAGAGCTGCGTCAGCGCGGTCGGGGCAAAGCTCTGGATGCCGGCCGCCGAGAACGTCGTCAGCAGGAAGAAGGCCCAGCAAACCCACACCTGCGGCAACCGCAGGAAGCCCAGCAGGCTGCCGCCCGCCGCCTTCGGAGCCTTGGCTGCCGGGCGGCCAACCGCGTCGCTCAGTTCGCGCGGGTCGAGCACGTGGCGCAGGACCAGCAGCACGGCGAGCACCGCAAACGCGACCAGCGAGGCGGCTGCCAGCGCCACGCGCCAGCTTGCCAGGTTGGCGATCGTCACCAGGAAGACCGGCGCCGCGGCCCAGCCCAGGTTGCCCGAAATGCCATGCACGGAGAATGCGTGGCCGAGCCGCGGCTGCGAGACGTGCTTGTTGAGCAGCGTGAAATCGGCCGGATGGAATACTCCGTTGCCCAGGCCCGCCACGCCGGCGCCCAGCAGCAGCGCCGCATAGCCGGAACTGGCGGAAAGCAGCAATGCCGACGCCCCGAGGCAGGCCAGCCCGCCGAAGAGCACCGGCCGCGCGCCGAAGCGATCCACCACGAATCCCGAGGCCGTCTGCACGACGGCGGAGACCGCAAAGAACACAGTCATCAGCAGCCCGAGTTCGGCATAGCTCAGGCCAAACTCTGCCTTGATCCATGGGAACAGCGGCGCCAGCAACAGGTGATAGAAATGGGAAACACCGTGCGCCAGTCCGACCAGGCCGATCACCTGGGCGTCATGACGAAGGGGGTTGCGGCTGGGTTCGAGGGTGGCGGTGGACATGACGCGTGCGGATTCGCGGGGATGGAGGGACGGACGACATCGCGCGCCGGCCGCTTGCGCGGGAGCGAGGGAAAGCGCGCACCGAAGCTCGCATCATAGAGGAAAACCGCGCCGCGCTGCAGCGGGGTGCCGTCCACGCCGCAATCTGTGCGACATGGCGCCGGATGTCACATCTGCTTGAAAAGATGCGCGTACTGGCGCGCCACCGGCAGCGACTCGGGCCGGTCGCGCAGGCGCAGCGACAGCCGCCCCAGCGACTGGTTGACCGCGCTGGCCACGCAGGAGATGTTGACCACCGTGCCGCGATGGATCTGCCAGAACCGCTCCGGATCGAGCTGCTGGATCAGTTCGCGCAGGCTGGTGCGGATCAGCGCCTCGCCACTGGCCGAGACCACGTTGACGTACTTGTCGGTGGCCTCGAGGTAGATCACTTCGTCCACCGGGATGATGCGCACTTCCTGCCCGACCAGCGCCTTGATAAAGCGCAGGTACTGGCCGCGCTGGCCCGGCGCGCCGCGTTCCGGCGTGGCGTTTTCCAGCGATTCGAGGCGGGTCAGCAGTTGCGCCAACCGGTCGTTGTCCAGTTGCGCCGCAGCCGGCTCGTCTTCCGCCATCACCGCCAGCCGGGCCTTCAGGCGGTTGACCGTGGCCTCCAGCCGCTCGTGCTGCACCGGCTTGAGCACATAGTCGACCGCTGCCCGCTCGAAGGCCTCCAGCGCAAACTGGTCGTAGGCGGTCACGAAAACCACCAGCGGCGGCGGATCGAACTCGATCAGCTCGCGCGCCACGTCCATGCCGCTCATGCCGGGCATGCGGATGTCGAGGAACGCCACGAGCGGCTGGTGCTCACGGGCGGCTTCCAGTGCCGCCACGCCGTCGTGCACCACCGAGACGATCTTTGACTCAGGCCAGAGGGCCGTCAGTTCGGTCTGCAGCACGCGGGCCAGGAGCACTTCATCATCGGCGATCAGGATGGTCGGGGTCATGGGAGACGAGTCGGGGGCCAGGTCTGGTGGGATGACGGGAAGTCCGGGCACGTCCGCTGGCGCGCCCGGCAACCATCAGGTATTCAGGGGCGCTGCATGGCCGGGGTGGAGACCGCGGGCGTGCCGTGGTGTGCCGTGCCAGCGGGCGCAGTTGCCGGGGCCGGCGCTTCCGCCTGCCGCGTGACCGGCAGCGTCAGGCGCACCACCACGCCGCGCGGCGCATTTTCCTCCATCTGCATGGAGGCAGCGGCGCCGAAGATCCGCGCCAGCCGCTCGCGCACGTGGGTGATGCCAAGGCCGGAACCCTTGCCCGAGCCATGGCCGACGCCTACGCCGGTATCGGAAATGGTGACCTGCACGGCGTTGTCGCCAATGGCCCGCGCCGACAGCGTGATATGGCCGCCCCGCATACAGGGCTCGATGCCGTGCGTGACGGCATTTTCCACCAGCGGCTGGATCAGCATGGGCGGGATCTCCACGCCAGCCAGGGCGGGCGGCAGGTCGATCTCGAAGCCGAGGCGCGTGCCAAAGCGCATGCACTGGATCTCCAGGTAGCTGCGCAGCAGCTCGAACTCCTGCCGCAGCGTGCACTGCTCGGCGCGCGTATGGGCCAGCGACATGCGCAGGAAGCCGATCAGGCGCTGCAGCAGCTGGCGCGCCGCGCGCGGATCGGTGGCGATCAGGCCGTCCAGGTTGGCCAGCGAGTTGAACAGGAAGTGGGGTTCGATCTGGGCCTGCAGCGCCATCAGCTGCGCGCGCACGAGCTGCTTTTCGGCTTCTTCGCGCTGCAGGGCATCGAGAGCGGCCTGCCGCTCCAGGTAAGCCAGCTTCTCCCGCGACCAGTAGAAATAGATCATGCTGGCCGACGCCAGCATGCCGACCACCAGGCACATGCGCAGCATGTCGCCGGTTTCGGCGGACAGCTTTGGCGGCAGGTTCAGCACCACGCGCGTGGCCCAACTGCCCAGCACCACACCCATCGGCACCGCTGCCACGGCCAGGCACAGGAACGGCCAGCGGCGCGGGCGGTCGTTCCACCAGATCAGCACGCGGGGGATATCGATCAGGATCCAGATCGACAGGCCGATCAGCTGGCTGTAGACGAAGTTGTGCCAGAACGTGCCGCCGGTCTGGAAGCCGTAGTTCAGGCTCACCGCGATCACGGTGTTCATGCAGAGCACGAACAGCAGGTCCCGGCCGAGGATCGACAGGCGGGAAGGAATGGCGGTTGAGAGACAGCGGTTCATGGCGTTCATGTTAGCTTGGCCTGCGCCGGGTGCAATGGGGGTAAGTCGGAAGGCTCGCGCACGGGTGTGACGGCTCCGCCGTCAGCCACCCGGACCCGGTCCTTGTCCGCTACCCTGCACACGCCCGGTCAGCGCCGACCACCACTGGCCGGACAGCACATAGCGCGGAAAGGTGATCCATTGCTCGGCCAGGATGCGGCCAAGGATATCGGCCGGCCCGGCAAAGGGCTCGGGCGCCACGGCCTCGAGCCGGTGCCCGCGGCCCTGCAGCGCCATCGACATGCCCATGCAGACCAGCCCGAGCACGCCAGCGGGCAGGCTCAGGCGCAGCACACCATAGACACACAGCAGCGTGCCGGCCATGAACATCGGCACGGCCACGATATGCAGCAGCAGGTTGCGGGGATGCTGGTGATTGCGGCCATAGCCGCGCCACTGCCAGCGCAGCAGCGGTTCGTCGCGCATTGTTGTCTCCTTGGGCGGCTGGCCCGGCGGGCGCCGCAGAAGTATCGGTGCCGTGGGACCTGGGACTAGTGGCGGCGGAAGGCCAGGCGACGCAACAACAGCACGGCGCCCGCAATCAGCAGCAGCACCGGCCACCACTCATGCGCGAAATGATGTGGCAACAGGCCACGGTTCTGTAGGAGGAACACGCCTCCCACCAAAATCAGGAATACCGGGACAAACAGCCCCCGGCCGCTGCGGCCAGTCCTCATGGTCTCCCTCCCTCGCTGGTGGCTGCCGTGCGCAATATTTGCTGCGCTGCGGCGGTCGCCATTGACGATGCCAATGCACATCGTCCGGCACGTGCAGGGACTTTACGCCTCACAGTGGCGGGAAGAAAGATTCTTGCGACGAACGGTGCACGCAGGGCGCGAACAGCACCGCGCGCGGGCCGGACAGCGGCAAAGTGGCGTCCGGCCCGCCTGGCGACGCTTGCAGCTCAGGCCGCGATGGCCTGTTTGACGTCCGCTTCGGTCAGCGCGCTGGTGACCGTGTCGCGCGACAGATGCGGGGCGAACATATTGATGAAGGCGTGCGCATAGCCGCGCAGGTAGGCACCGCGGCGCACGGCCACGCTGGTGGTGTTGGGCTCGAACAGGTGATCGGCCGAAATGCGCACCAGCCCGGAATCCTTGCGCTCGTCATAAGCCATCGACGCAATGATCCCCACGCCCAGCTCCAGCTCGGCGTAGGTCTTGATCACGTCGGCGTCCAGCGCGGTCAGCACGATTTCCGGCTGCAGCCCGGCTTCGGCAAAGGCGCTGTCGATCTTGCGGCGGCCGGTGAAGCCGGCGTCATAGGTAATAATCTGGAAGCCGGCCACGTCTTCGAGCGTCGGCTCGGGCAGGCGCGTCAGCGGATGGTCGGGCGAGACCACCAGCACGTGCTGCCAGCTGTAGGCTTCGAACGAGGTCAGCCCGGCCTCGCTCGCCAGTGCTTCGGTGGCGATGCCGATGTCGGCCTGGCCGGTCAGCAGCAGCTCGACGATATGCGTCGGCGATGCCTCCTGCAGCGCCAGCGTCACATGCGGAAATTCGCGGCGGAAGGACTGCACGACTTTGGGCAAGGCGTAGCGCGCCTGCGTGTGGGTGGTGGCGATCGTCAACCGGCCGGTGTGGCGGCCAGCGTACTCGTCGCCGGCCTGGCGCAGGTTTTCGGCTTCGAGCAGCAGGCGCTCGACGATGCGCACGATCTCGCGGCCCGGCTCGGTCAGCCCGGTCAGGCGCTTGCCATAGCGCTCGAAGATTTCCACGCCGAGCTCTTCCTCCAGCTCGCGGATCTGGCGCGAGACGCCGGGCTGCGAGGTGTAAAGGGCATTGGCCACCTCGGTCAGGTTGAACTGGCGGCGCACCGCCTCGCGGATGGATCGGAGTTGCTGGAAGTTCATGGTGCCGCCTTTTCTTGTTGGGTTGCCGCGGTGCCGGTGGCACGCGGCTGAGTGTTCGGTTGCGTGAACACGCGCAGCTGGCGCGGACGCACGGCAAGCAGCTCGCCTTCGCGGAAGCCTGCGTGGCGGAAGCGTTCCAGCGGCAAAGCCACCTCGATCACATCCTGGTTGTCTTCGCGTTCCAGTTCGAGCTGCGCGACCGGGCCCAGCGTCAGCGCGCGGCGCAGCGTGACGGCAATGCCGTCCGCGCCCGGCGCATAGCGCTCGAGGTCCAGGTCGTGCGGACGGACATAGGCGACCGCATCGCCGGCGGTCTCGTGGCCGCTGCCGATCACCGGCAGCACGGCCTCGCCGGTATGCAGCAGCCCGCCGCTTTCGCCCACTTCCAGCCGGCCGTGGAACAGGTTGACGTTGCCGAGGAAGCCGAATACGAACGGCGTGGCCGGATGGTTGTAAACCGCCTCGGGCGAGCCGAACTGCTCCACGCGGCCGCGGTTCATCAGCACCACCTGGTCGGCCACTTCGAGCGCCTCTTCCTGGTCGTGCGTGACGAACACGCTGGTCACGTGCAGCTCATCGTGCAGGCGGCGCAGCCAGCGGCGCAGTTCCTTTCGCACCTTGGCATCGAGCGCGCCGAACGGCTCGTCCAGCAGCAGCACGCGCGGCTCCACCGCAAGCGCGCGGGCCAGTGCGATGCGCTGGCGCTGGCCGCCCGACAGCTGCGACGGATAGCGGTCAGCCAGCCAGTCCAGCTGCACCAGTTCGAGCAGCGAGCGCACCTTCTCGTGGATCTGCGCTTCGCCCGGACGTTCGCCGCGCGGCTTCACGCGCAGGCCGAAAGCCACGTTCTCGAACACGCTCATGTGCTTGAACAATGCATAGTGCTGGAACACGAAGCCCACTTGGCGCTGGCGCACGTGCTGCTGCGAGGCGTCACGGCCGGCCAGCACGATCTGTCCGGCATCGGCACGCTCCAGGCCAGCGATGATGCGCAGCAGCGTGGTCTTGCCGCAGCCCGACGGCCCCAGCAGCGCGGTCAGCTCGCCTTCGTCGAAGTCCAGCGAGACATTGTCCAGCGCGACGAAATCGCCAAAGCGCTTCTCTACGTTCTTGACCTGAATGCTCATGATGCCTGTCCTTGCAGTGTTGCCAGCGGCCGCTCGACGGCGACGTCTTCGTGTTCCTTGCGGGCGCGGAATTCCACCAGCGTCTTGATGCCGAGGGTCACCAGCGCCAGCAGGGTCAGCAGCGAGGCCACCGCGAAAGCTGCCGCGAAGTTGTACTCGTTGTAGAGAATTTCCACATGCAGCGGCATGGTGTTGGTCAGCCCGCGGATATGGCCCGACACCACCGACACCGCGCCGAACTCGCCCATCGCCCGTGCGTTACACAGGATCACGCCATACAGCAGGCCCCAGCGGATGTTGGGCAGCGTGATATGGCGGAAGGTCTGCCAGCCCGAGGCACCCAGCACGATGGCGGCCTCTTCCTCCTCGCTGCCCTGCGCCTGCATCAGCGGGATCAGCTCGCGCGCCACGAAGGGAAAGGTCACGAAGATGGTCGCCAGCACGATGCCTGGCACCGCGAACATGATCTTGATGTCGTGCGCTTCCAGCCACGGCCCGAACCAGCCCTGCGCGCCGAACAGCAGCACGTAGACCAGGCCGGAGATCACCGGCGACACCGAGAACGGCAGGTCGATCAGCGTGATCAGCAGGTTCTTGCCGCGAAAGTCGAACTTGGCGATGGCCCAGGCCGCCGCCACGCCGAACACCACATTCAGCGGCACCGCGATCGCCGCCACCGTCAGCGTGAGCTGGATGGCCGACAAGGCGTCCGGCTCGATGAGCGCTTCCCAGTAGGTCTGCACGCCCTTGCGCAGCGCCTCGTAAAAGACGGAGGCCAGCGGCACGAACAGGAACAGCGACAGGAACAGCACGGCCACGGTGATCAGCGTGTAGCGCACCCATGGCACCTCACCGGTGGCGTCGAAAGTGTGATGGGCCCTGGCCGGAGGTTGTCCGCCTAGCCGGCGCGAAACTGCGCCTGCCATGTCAGAACTCCTTGCCCGTGGCGGGCGCTTCAAGTGCCAGGCCGGCACGCGCGCCCGACTGGTGGTGGCGTGTCCAGGCCTGCAACAGGTTGATCAGCAGCAACAGCGCGAAGGAGATCACCAGCATCACCACCGCCACGGCGGTAGCGCCGGCGTAGTCGTATTGCTCCAGCTTGGAATAGATCATCAGCGGCGCGATCTCGGAGACCATCGGCATGTTGCCGGAGATGAAGACCACCGAGCCGTACTCGCCCGTCGCCCGTGCGAACGACAGCGCAAAGCCCGTCAGCAGCGCCGGCAGGACGGCCGGCAGGATCACGCGGATGAAGGTCTGCAGCCGGGTTGCGCCCAGGCTGGCTGCGGCCTCTTCCAGCTCCTGCTCCACATCTTCCAGCACCGGCTGCACCGTGCGCACCACGAACGGCAGGCCGATGAAGGTCAGCGCCACCACCACGCCCAGCGGCGTGAATGCGACCTTGATGCCGAGCGGCTCCAGGTAGCGGCCGATCCAGCCGTTGCCGGCGAACAGCGCGGTCAGCGCAATGCCGGCCACTGCGGTCGGCAGCGCGAACGGCAGGTCCACCAGCGCATCGATCAGGCGCTTGCCCGGAAAGCGGTAGCGCACCAGCACCCACGCCACCACCAGGCCGAATGCCGTATTGATCAGCGCCGCGATCAGCGATGCGCCAAAGCTCAGTTCAAGGGAAGCCACCACGCGCGGCGCCGTCACCGCAACCCAGAAGGCCTCCCACGTCATCGTGAACGTCTTCAGGAACGTGGCCGACAGCGGGATCAGGACGATCAGCGTCAGGTAGAACAGCGTGAAGCCCAGCGACAGGCCAAAGCCCGGCAGCACGGTAAAGCGCTGGCTGGTCTTGCCGGCCGGCGTGCGCCGGCTGGCGCGCGGCGCTTCCGGCGTTGCCGGTGGCGGTGTTTCCGCCCGGGAAATAGAGGGTGGCATGTCGTCTCGTCTGTCATCGGCCCGCCACCACCAGAGACAAAACACCGGCGCTGCGTGGGGGCTTCTTATGAAACCGGCGCATATTGCGCCGGCCTACGAGACAAATTCTGCAGATGCGCCCTTATAAACAGAACGAATCTTTACGAATTTTCTTAGACGTTTTAGATATAAGGGACGGCAGATGCGACTTCGACGCCAGCCTCCCAAGGGCCGATTCCGTCACCTGCGGTCTCAGAACTGCCTTCAGACTCGATCCGCTGGATAAGTGTGGCAAGCATGGCGAGGCCTTCAGGCCACTCGCCCAGCCCGGAATCGGCATTGATGTGCCCCACGTTGCCCGCATCGACCAGTTCGCTGCCCCACAGGGTGCCCCAGCTGAACGCCGTGCGCTGGGACATCCATGGATCGTTGCGGCTCGCCACCAATATCGTCGGGAACGGCAACCGATAGGCGGGCAGCAGGCTGCCGACGGCAAACTTGTCCGGATCAGCGGGCGCCACCAGCAAGGCGCCGGCAATTCCGGCAGGATCGAGTGCAGCCTGCCGCAGCGATGCCAGGCAGCCGAAGCTGTGCGCGACCAGCACCGCGCCGCGATGCGCCACGCGCTGGGCCCGCATCACGCCTTCGGACACCCGCTCCGCCCACAGCGGCAGGCTCGGGCGCGACCAGTCGTGCTGCTCGATGCGCTGCCAGTCCGGGAACCGGTGCTCCCAGCGGCTTTGCCAGTGGCCCGGCCCGCTGCCGTGCAGCCCCGGCACGGTCAGCACCTGCAAACACTTCGGGACCGCCAGCCGCGCCAGCGGCTCGTGCTCGCTGGCAGGCTTGATCGACTGCGTCATATCGGCTCCTCGTTCAGTTCCCCTCTTCTTGTTCCGGATACAGCATGTTCCGTGCCCGCGCTGGCATTCCAGTGCCTCAAGCCGGCCGGGCTGACCCGCGCGCCCGCAAAGGCGCCCTGCCCCAGCACGATGCCGGCGGCCTGCAGCCGCTCGATGCTCAGCGCGTCCTGCAGGCGGCGCCCGATCAGCGTCACGCCGGCATTGGCCGCGCTGGCGCGCAGGCCGGCCAGTTGGCGGTCGGTCCAGGTGCGCCGCATGTCGAGCTTGAGCCAGTCCGGCAGCGCATGCGCCATCAGCGCGCCAGCCTCGGCCGGGTCCGATGCCTGCAGGCTCACCGCAAACCCGTTGCGGCGATAGTTGCCGACCACGTGCAGCAGCAGTGGCAGGTCATCATTGGCGCTGGCCGGCACCTGGATCACGAAGCGTTCCAGCGGCAAGCCCAGCGACTGCAAGGCGCGCCGGAAGGCCGCGCCGTGATCGTCGGCCACCGCCGCCAGCAGGCGGTTGTGCACGTTGAGCACCAGCTTGTGGCTGCCTTCCGAGGCGAAGTAGTTGATAGCGTGGACCAGCCGCGAGAGGCGATCCAGCGAGACCAGCGAGGCATCGTCCGCCGCCATCGCGAACAGCTTCCATGCGGCCAGGCCCACGCCGTCCTCGGCATAGGTGTGGATGGCACCTTCATGCGCGACCACCTCGCGGTCGGCAAGCGTCACCAGCGGCTCGAACGCGCTGGTCAGCGAACAGTTGAAGAACTGGCCCTGCACCTGCCCGCGCGCATCCCGCCACAATTGCCGGTCAGCCAGAGGCTTGCGCGGCAGCGTTTCAAGATAGCGTTCGAGCGCGCTCAGTCCGGTTCCGGTTTCGTTCGCGCCTGCCATGGTGATTCCTTCTGTCATAGGTATGGACGTCAAGGGCGCGGGATGCCGGCATTGTGTCGCCGGCAGGTCCCTGCCCGCTTACAGCTTGGCGATCGACACCTCGGTGGCCTTCACCAGCGCCACGACTTCGCTGCCCAGCGTGAGGCCGAGATCGCGGATCGAGCGCGTGGTGATGACCGAGGTGACAATGCCGGCCGGCGTTTCCACGTCCACTTCGGAAACCACCGGGCCTTCGATGATGGCGGCGACCTTGCCGCGGAACTGGTTGCGTACGTTGATGGCCTGAATGCTCATGATAGAAGCTCCTTTCGTGATGGCGTATGAAGATTCGGTAATGACGATCTGCGGGTCTCCCGCAGTGCACCCGCCCCTGCCAGGGCAGGCGGTTGCTACACTGCCCAGCGCACGGATTCGACGGTGCGAATCAGCGACCAGTCGGCCGTGGGCGCCTGCTCTTGCACATGGAGATCGACGTCTCCATTGCGCTCCGCTTGCGTCGGGTGCTGCATCACCCGCCGCAATACGGTGTCCTCAAGCTGCGCGAAGGCTGCCGAGCCACGCTGGCGCGGGCGCGGCAATGCCACCCGCTCATCCATCGCGATGCAGCCGTCTTCGATCAGCACGATGCGATCGGCCAGCGCCACGGCCTCAGACACATCGTGCGTGACCAGCAGCGCCGTGAAGCCGAGACGGCGCCACAGCGATTCGATCAGCCCCTGCATTTCGATGCGCGTAAGTGCATCGAGCGCCCCCAGCGGTTCGTCGAGCAGCAGCAGGCGCGGGCGATGCACCAGGGCGCGGGCGAGCGCCACGCGTTGCCGTTGGCCCCCTGAGAGGCGCGCCGGCCACGCCTGTGCGCGCTCGGCCAGGCCGACCTGCGCGAGCACGGCCGCGGCTTCGGCGCGGCGTTCGCGCGGCAGGCCCAGCGCGACGTTGTCGAGCACCCGCTTCCACGGCAGCAGCCTGGCGTCCTGGAACATCACGCGAATGTCCTGCCGCTGCGCGCGGCCGGCCTGCGCATCGAGCGTGACCGCGCCTTCGTCGGCAGGCTCCAGCCCGGCCACCAGCCGCAGCAGCGTGCTCTTGCCGCAGCCGCTGCGGCCGACGATGGCGACGAATTCGCCGGGCACGGCGTGCAGGTCCACGCCGTGCAGCACTTCGCGTCCGTCGTAGCGCTTGACCACCTGTTGCACGTTGAGCGCAACGCCACCAGGCGCTGCCGTTTCAACGCGTGGATCGGGCTGCGTCGAATGGCTTCGGGCAAGCCCTGCGTCCAGCAGCGCCAGCGCCGCCTGTTCCACCGGATTGCTTTGCATGGGGATTCCTTCGCGAATAGTGGGTCAGGCGGACTGGTAGCCCGGATGCCAGCGCAGCCAGTAGCGTTCCAGCCCGCGCGACAGCAGGTCGGCCAGCTTGCCCAGCAGCGCATAGAGCAGGATGCCGACCAGCACCACATCGGTCTGCAGGAATTCGCGCGCATTCATGGTCATGTAGCCGATGCCCGACTGCGCCGAGATGGTCTCCGCCACGATCAGGATCACCCACATCAGGCCCAGCGAAAACCGCACGCCGACCAGGATGCCGGGCAGCGCGCCGGGCAGGATCACCTCGCGGTACAGCCGCCAGCCGGACAGGCCGTAGCTGCGCGCCATCTCGACCAGGCTGGGATCGACCGAGCGGATGCCGTGATAGGTATTCAGATAGACCGGGAAGAACACGCCGAGCGAAACCAGGAAGAGCTTGGCGGTCTCGTCGATGCCGAACCACAGGATCACCAGCGGGATCAGCGCCAGCGGCGGGATGTTGCGCACCATCTGCAGCGTGCTGTCGAGCAGCGTGGCCGCGGAACGGAACGTGCCGGTCAGCAGCCCCAGCAGCAGGCCCAGGCCGCCGCCGATGGCGAAGCCGGCCAGTGCGCGCCAGGTGCTGACCCAGACGTGCGTCCACAATTCGCCCGAGACCGCTAGGCTCCAGGCCGCCTGCAGAACTGCCAGCGGTGCCGGCAGGACACGGCTCGACAGCCAGCCGTAATGGGAGGCCGCCTGCCATACGAAGATCAGCAGGACGGGAACGATCCACGGCGCCAGCGCATGCGCCAGCGCATGCCGGTCATGACCCGGGATGGGAGTCTTCGGAGCAGACATGGCGTTGTCCTCAACTCTGCGACGCGCGCGGCACGATGCCAGTCGCCATCACTTCGCCGAACGGCCCCGACAGCACCTTGCCAGGCAGCTTGTCGCGCACCGAGCGCGGCAGCAGCGGGAACACCAGTTCGGCGAAGCGGTAGGCCTCTTCCAGGTGCGGGTAGCCGGACAGCACGAAGGTGTCGATCCCCAGTTCCGAGTACTCGCGTATGCGCTCGGCCACGGTATGTGGATCGCCTACCAGCGCCGTGCCGGCGCCGCCACGCACGAGACCCACGCCGGCCCACAGGTTGGGGCTGATCTCCAGCGCCTCGCGCGTACGCCGCGCGCCGCCTGCGTGCAGCGCGGCCATGCGGCGCTGCCCTTCCGAATCCATTTTCGCGAAGACCGCCTGCGCCCGGGCCACGGTCTCGTCGTCGAGCCGGCTGATCAGGTCGTCGGCGGCAGCCCAGGCAGCGGCCTCGGTCTCGCGCACGATCACGTGCAGGCGAATGCCGAACTTCACCGTGCGGCCGTGGCGCGCGGCATGCCGGCGCACGTCATCCAGCTTCTGCGCCACGTCGGCCGGCGGCTCGCCCCAGGTCAGGTAGGTATCGACCTGCTCGCCCGCCAGCTCGTGCGCCACCGCCGACGAGCCGCCGAAGTACACCGGCGGATGCGGACGCTGCAACGGCGGATACAGCACGCGAGCGCCCTTGACCCTGAGATGCCGGCCTTCGTAGTCCAGCTCCGCATTGTCGTGGCTGGCGGCCAGCACCTCGCGCCAGATCCGGATGAACTCCGCCGAGGCCTCGTAGCGCGCAGCGTGATCGAGGAACAGGCCATCGCCTTCCAGCTCAGCCTGATCGCCACCGGTTACCAGGTTGACCAGCAGCCGCCCGCCGGAGATCCGGTCGAAAGTGGCGGCCATGCGTGCAGCCAGCGTGGGCGCCATCAGGCCTGGGCGCACTGCCACGAGGAAGCGCAGGCGACGGGTCACTGCCGCCAGCGCGGATGCCACCACCCAGGGGTCTTCGCAGGAGCGGCCAGTAGGAATGAGTACGCCTTCGTAGCCGAGCGTGTCGGCGGCGACGGCCACCTGCTTCAGGTAGTCGAAACTGACCTCGCGCGCGCCTTCGGAGGTGCCGAGGTAGCGGCTGTCGCCGTGGGTGGGGATGAACCAGAAGACTTGCATGTCGTTGCCTCGCGTTGTGATGGGGGAACGCCGGATTTATCGCTGCGCCTCCTGCCAGCTGGCGTCGGCGACGCGAATCGGCTTCGGAATCAGCTTGAGCGTGTGGAAGACGTCGGCAATGCGCTGCTGCTCGGCCAGAACTTCAGCGCTCACCGGACGCGCACCGTACGAGAAGCGCGACACGGCCAGGTCCAGCACGGCGGGTTCCAGCCCCACTTCGCGGGTCAGCACGCTGGCCGCTTCCTTCGGGTTCTTCTCGGCCCACGCGCCCAGCGCGGCGAGTTCATCGAGAATGAGCTTCACGGTCTGCGGCCTGGCCTGCGCATAGGGTCGCGAGGCCAGGTAGAACTGATGGTTGCTGACGACGTTCTTGCCATCGGCGCCGCGGCCATCGGCCAGCACGCGCGCGCCCAGCTGCTTCTCGGCGGCGGCCAGGAACGGATCCCAGATCACCCATGCGTCAACCGCGCCGCGCTCGAAGGCGGCGCGCGCATCGGCCGGCGGCAGGTAGACCGGCTGGATCTCGCTGTAGGGGATGCCGGCCTTCTCCAGCTGGCGCACCAGAAGGTAATGCACGTTCGAGCCCTTGTTCAGCGCCACGCGCTTGCCGCGCAGGTCGGCCACGGACTTGATCGCCGAGCCCTTGGGCACCACGATGGCTTCCGCCGTCGGCGCGGGCGGTTCATTGCCGATATAGGCCAGCTGCGCGCCGGCCGCTTGCGCAAAGATCGGAGGCGCTTCACCCACGGTGCCGAAGTCGATGGCGCCGACGTTGAGGCCCTCCAGCAGCTGCGGGCCGGCCGGGAACTCGGTCCATTTGACGGTGATGCCTTCGGGCGCCAGCCGCTTTTCGAGCGTGCCGCGTGCCTTGAGCAGCGTCAGCGTGCCGTACTTCTGGTAACCGATGCGCAGCACCTTAGGGTTGATGGTCTGCGACTGCGCTTCGGCACGGCCGGTGACCAGGCCATAGGCGAGCCCGGTGGCGGCCACCAGCGCAGCAATGATCAGGCGGCGACGGCGCTGGCCGGTCAACGGCGCGAAGCGGGTATCAGCGGGTTGGCCATTGGCCGAAGACAGGATGGGCGATGTCATGCGATTTCCTCCGGGGCCGGAACCAGTCCGGCGTGGTGTTCTGAAATTCGGGAGCGTGGCCGGGCAATGCCGGCCGGCAAGGGTGTGCGACGGCAACAGTCATCCCTGCCGACCCGCTTCGCGGGTGGCACGGGGTCAGCGTTGCCGCTGGTGCGCCGGGACGGCCCGGCGCCACGTCCATTCAGTTCAGGCGGAACATCGCTCGGCCACAGCGACTGCGCTCTGCACGAATGCGCCGGGCAGGACGTCGAGGGGTACTTCAATGCGCGAATGCGCCAGCGCGTCGCGCACGCGCAGCACACCCTCGTCCAGGCGGGCCGCCAGGGCGGCGTCGAAGCGCACTTCGCGGGTATCGGAGACTTCGATCTGCTGATCGACGGCAAAGATGCCGGGCAGGATCTGGCGCGAGCCGAGCGCCGAGAGGACCGGCCGCAGCGCGTAGTCGATGGCCAGCGCATGCGCCAGGCTGCCGCCGGTGGCGATCGGCAGCACGACCTTGTCGCGCAGGCCGGTTTGCGGCAGGAGATCCAGGAATGCCTTGAGCAGGCCGCTGTATGCGGCCTTGTAGACCGGCGTGGCCAGCACGACCACCTTGGCATCGGCCACGGCACGCGTGGCCGCGGCGATGGCGGGATCATCCACCCGCGCGGCCAGCAGCGGGCCGGCGGGCAATTCGCGCAAGTCCATATGGCCGGTGCGCTCGCCGGCGGCTTCCAGCACGGCACGCAGGTGCGCAAGCAGATGCGCGGAACGGGACTGGGCCGACGGGCTGCCGGACAGGGTCAGGATGGACATCGGGCTTCCTTCTTTTTGGTGGCCGGGACGGTGCCGGCCTGGAGCCAGCCCGTCCGTCTTGTGCTTACTTCTTGCCGGGCTGGTAGATCTGGTCGAACGAGCCGCCATCGGCAAAGTGCGCCTTCTGTGCCTTCTGCCAGCCGCCAAATGCTTCATCGATGGTGAACAGCTTCACCTTCGGGAAGTTCGCCGCGTACTTCGCAGCCACCTTCGCGGAGATCGGACGGTAGTAGTTCTTCGCGGCGATTTCCTGGCCTTCGTCGGTGTACAGGAACTGCAGGTAGGCCTCGGCCGCCTTGCGCGTGCCCTTCTTGTCGACCACCTTGTCGACCACGGCGACCGGCGGCTCGGCCAGGATCGACACCGACGGCGCGACGATGTCGAACTTGTCCGGACCCAGCTCCTTGATGGCGAGGATGGCTTCGTTCTCCCAGGCGATCAGCACATCGCCCAGGCCACGCTCGACAAAGGTCGTCGTGGCGCCGCGAGCGCCGGAATCGAGCACAGGCACGTGCTTGAGCAGCTCGCCGACGAACTCGCGCGCCTTGGCGTCATTGCCGCCCGGCTGGCGCAGCGCGTAGCCCCACGCGGCCAGGTAGTTCCAGCGGGCGCCGCCCGAGGTCTTGGGATTGGGGGTGATCACCTGCACGCCCGGCTTGACGAGGTCGTTCCAGTCCTTGATGCCCTTGGGGTTGCCCTTGCGCACGAGGAACACGATGGTGGAGGTGTACGGCGAGGCGTTGTGCGGCAGGCGCTTCTGCCAGTCGGGCTTGAGCAGGCCCTTCTCGGCAATGGCGTCGATGTCGTAGCCCAGGGCCAGCGTCACCACGTCCGCATCGAGGCCGTCGATCACCGAGCGTGCCTGCTTGCCCGAGCCACCGTGCGACTGGCGCACCGTCACGGCGTCGCCGCCCTGCGCCTTCCAGGCCTTGGCAAACGCGGCGTTCACATCGACGTACAGCTCGCGCGTGGGGTCGTACGAAACGTTCAGCAGATTGGTGGCGAAGGCGCTCTGCGCGGCGCCGATCGCACTCAGTACAGCAAGGCCGATGGCCAGCTTGCGAATCATCTTGTATTGCTCCCGTCAGGTGTCGTGAATGAGCGCCGGAGCGCTTCGTTTGCCTGCCCGCCTTTTTCTGGCGGGCTTCTGTCAGGAGCAAGACTACCGAGGGGGCTATCTGAACGGAACGAATGCTTTCGCCGATCCTTGCATGTTTTCCGCATAAGATCGGGCGGAAATATGCACATGCCGGCAGCACCGCGGCCGATGGCGCAAAAGCGGTGCTTCCTGCACGCCCTGAACGAGGCGCACAAAAGAAAACGCCCGCGCCGTTTGACCGGCGCGGGCGAAGTTTCCATTCTGGAAACGGGTAGACAAGTCATGAAGAGCGCCCCCGCATCTCCATGACAGGATGGATGTTATCGGCACGCCGGCGGCCGCGGGTTGATCAAGGTCAATTGCAGGGCTATCGGATCCGCGGGACGAGAGCAGGCTCGGATGCGTAGCGCTCAGCCGCCCTCCTTCCCGGATTGCCGGCTGAGCAGGTCGGCCATTTCGTCCGCGTGCTCCTCTTCCACCGCGAGGATGTCTTCCATCATGCGGCGCGAGGTCGGGTCACGCTCACCCAGGAACTGGATGATCTCCCGATAGCTGTCGATGGCGATGCGCTCGGCGACCAGGTCTTCCTTGATCATTTCGGTCAGCGTAGTCCCCTCCATATACTCCGAGTGGGAGCGGCCGCTCAGGCCACCTGGCGCAAAGTCGGGCGCGCCGCCGAGCTGCACGATGCGCTCGGCGATCTGGTCGGCATGGGCTTGTTCTTCGTTGGAGTGCGCGAGGAACTCATCGGCCACGCTTTTCGAGTTCGGGCCCTTGGCCATGAAGTAGTGGCGGCGATAGCGCAGCACGCAAACCAGTTCGGTGGCCAGCGCATCGTTGAGCAGCTTCAGCACGGTATCGCGCTCCGCGGCATAGCCAGCGGTCACCGCGCCGTCGTCGATATGCTTGCGGGCGCGCTCGCGCAGCGTCTTGACGTCTGTGAGGAAAGGCTTGTCGGTCATGGATTGGCTCCTGTGGGGATGGGCTGCGGACGGTGCAGCGCATTGCAAGGAAACTCAGCCCTTCCGCAACGCGAAAAGTGTGCCACTCGGCGTCCGGAGCGGAAACTGCGGCCTGGCAACGCCCGTCAGTATCCTGGCCGGCGTACCGTCTTGAAAAATTTGCACGGCCCGCGACCGCCTTACACGCAATGCGTGGTCACAGGACGAAAAAAAACCCCACGCTTTCGCGCAGGGGTTTTCAGGGTGCAGACCGGCAGCCCGCCAAGGGCCGCCGGGTCTTCACTTAGTGCACTACCCGCCCGAAGGTGAACTCGCCGTCGACGTAGTCCACCGGCACCACATCCTTCGCGGCGAACTTGCCTTCGAGGATGGAGCGTGCCACCGGGTTCTCGATCTGCTGCTGGATCGCACGCTTGAGCGGGCGCGCGCCAAACACCGGGTCGTAGCCTGCGCTGGCGATCTTCTCCAGCGCCGCCTCGCTCACTTCCAGCGTCATGTCCATGCGGGCCAGGCGGGACTGCAGGCGTTGCAGCTGGATGCGTGCGATCGACTCGATATGCTTCTGGTCAAGCGCGTGGAACACCACCACTTCGTCGATCCGGTTCAGGAACTCAGGCCGGAAATGCGTACGCACTTCCTGCCAGACCGCGCCCTTCACCGCTTCCTGCGGCTCGCCCACCATCGACTGGATGATCTGCGACCCGAGGTTGGACGTCATCACGATGACCGTGTTCTTGAAGTCCACCGTACGGCCCTGGCCATCGGTCAGGCGGCCGTCGTCCAGCACCTGCAGCAGCACGTTGAAGACATCCGGGTGGGCCTTCTCGACTTCGTCGAGCAGCACCACGCTGTACGGCTTGCGGCGCACGGCTTCGGTCAGGTAGCCGCCTTCCTCATAGCCGACATATCCGGGCGGCGCGCCGATCAGGCGGCTGACGCTGTGCTTCTCCATGAACTCGCTCATATCGATGCGGATGAGATGCTCTTCCGAATCGAACATGAACTCGGCCAGTGCCTTGCACAGCTCGGTCTTGCCGACGCCGGTCGGGCCCAGGAACAGGAACGAGCCATATGGCTTGTTCTCGTCCGCCAGCCCGGCACGCGAACGGCGGATGGCGTCGGACACCAGCCGCACGGCCTCGTCCTGGCCCACCACGCGTGCGTGCAGCCGGTCTTCCATCTTCAGCAGCTTCTCGCGCTCGCCCTGCATCATCTTCGACACAGGAATGCCGGTCGCGCGGCTCACCACTTCGGCGATTTCCTCGGCGCCAACCTGCGTGCGCAGCAGCTTGTTGGGCTGCTTCTGCTCGCTGGCTTCCGCATCGGTCGCGGCCTTCAGTTTGCCCTCCAGGCCGGGCAGCTTGCCGTATTGCAGCTCGGCCACCTTGTCCAGCTTGCCTTCGCGCTGCAGCTTAGCGATTTCCAGCTTGATCTTGTCGATCTCTTCCTTGAGCGCGGCGGTGCCCTGCGCGGCGCCCTTCTCGGCCTTCCAGATCTCGTCGAGGTCGGCGTACTCCTTCTCCAGGCGCGTGATCTCCTGCTCGATCAGCTCCAGGCGCTTCATCGACGCTTCGTCGGTCTCCTTCTTGACCGCTTCGCGCTCGATCTTTAGCTGGATGGTGCGGCGCTCGAGCTTGTCCATCGACTCCGGCTTGGAGTCGATTTCCATCTTGATGCGCGCGCCTGCCTCGTCGATCAGGTCGATCGCCTTGTCGGGCAGGAAGCGGTCGGTAATATAGCGGTGCGACAGCTCCGCCGCGGCGACGATGGCCGGGTCGGTGATCTCCACGCCGTGGTGCAGTTCATACTTCTCCTGCAAGCCGCGCAGGATGGCGATCGTGGCCTCCACGCTTGGCTCGTCGACCAGCACCTTCTGGAAGCGGCGCTCCAGCGCGGCGTCCTTCTCGATGTACTTGCGGTACTCGTCCAGCGTGGTCGCGCCGATGCAGTGCAGCTCGCCGCGCGCCAGCGCGGGCTTGAGCATATTGCCCGCGTCGATCGCGCCCTCGGCCTTGCCGGCACCGACCATGGTGTGGATCTCGTC
Organism: Cupriavidus sp. IDO; assembly: GCF_000812465.1. Taxonomy (GTDB): domain Bacteria; phylum Pseudomonadota; class Gammaproteobacteria; order Burkholderiales; family Burkholderiaceae; genus Cupriavidus. The sequence goes on from NZ_JWMA01000055.1 coordinate 34,713, forward strand.
GATAAAGACGATGGTCTGGCCTTCGTCCTTGGCGATGTCGTTCAGCACGGCCTTCAGGCGTTCCTCGAACTCGCCGCGGTACTTGGCGCCGGCCAGCAGGCCGGCCATGTCCAGCACCAGCACGCGCTTGTTCTTCAGGCTCTCGGGCACTTCGCCGTTGACGATGCGCTGGGCCAGGCCTTCCACGATGGCGGTCTTGCCCACGCCCGGTTCGCCGATCAGCACCGGGTTGTTCTTGGTGCGGCGCTGCAGGATCTGGATGGCGCGGCGGATTTCGTCGTCGCGGCCGATCACCGGGTCGAGCTTGCCGATGCGGGCGCGCTCGGTCAGGTCGACGGTGTACTTCTTGAGTGCCTCGCGCTGCGTTTCGGCTTCGGCGCTGTTGACCGATTCACCACCGCGCACGGCCAGGATGGCCGCTTCCAGCGACTTGCGGTTGAGGCCGTTCTCGCGCGCGATGCGGCCGGCTTCGCCCTTGTCCTCGGACACGGCGAGCAGGAACAGCTCGCTGGCGATGAACTGGTCGCCGCGCTTGATGGCTTCCTTCTCGGTAGCGTTGAGCAGATTCACCAGGTCGCGGCCGATCTGGACCTCGCTGGTGCCCTGCACTTGCGGCAGCCGCTTGATGGCGGCGTCGAGCGCCGTCTGCAGGCCCTGCACGTTCACGCCGGCGCGCGACAGCAGCGCCTTGGCGGCGCCATCGTCCTGCGCCAGCAGGGCGCGCAGCAGGTGCTGCGGTTCGATGTATTGGTTATCGTTGCCCAGCGCCAGGCTCTGCGCATCGGCGAGCGCTTCCTGGAACCGGGTAGTCAGTTTGTCAAGACGCATTGGGAACTCTCTCTCGGAAAGGTGTCCTGATGCGAGGGATGGCTTGGGTCCGCCATGGTTGCCGGACCGTACCTGGATGCCCTGCCGGACACTGGATGTCTTTCCGAAAGATAAGGCTTTGTCGTGACATTTCAAGGCCGCAATCTGTGCATTGCACGTCCAGGAGAAAGTGGAGCAAGAGATACGCTCCCCTACGCCGCCCTGGCTTCGCCCTTGTCCTCCAGATTGCGCACGAGCACCAGCGACTCTCCCTGAACCACCACCCGGCCATCACTACCGGTCACCAGGCTTGCCAGGTTGACCAGATCCTTGTCGGCGCGCAGCCGCACGATCCGGACCGACGCCGTCAGCGGCTCGCCCAGCCGGGCAGCCGAACACAGCCTCAGCGATTGCTTCATCCACCCCGTGCCCCGCCCCGGCAGCCGTGTGCCGAGCAGGTCGGAGAACATGCCGGCCAGCAGCGGCAGCGGCACGACGGCACCGTCAAAGCCACGACGCCGCGCGAAGGCAGGATCGGCATGGAACGGACTGGCATCGCCGGTCAGCGACACATACTCGTCGATATCCGGTGTGCTGAACGCACGCCCGGCCTCCGCCTGCTGCCCGCGCCGCAGGTGGTACAGGGCAGCGTCACCAGATGGCGCGGCCTGGCCGGCCTCCGCCAGGGGCGGCAGCAAGGCCAGCGCCCCGGCGTGCGCGTCCGTCATCAACAAGGCCTCGCCGAGTGCAGTAACAGGCTGTTCCCCTTCGCGGAGCGGCTGCCCGCCGCGCTGCACGCACCGGATCGACGTTTCCAGCCCGAGCAGGTTCCCGCCGTGCGCCTCTTGCGGCACCAGCACCGCCTCCACCCCATCGGCAACGAACGTTGGCAGAGGAAACATCAGTGTCTGCCCCACCGGCAGCACCGGTTCCGGCTGCTGGCGCGCCATCCGGGCGCACAGCAGCGAGAACAGGAACATCCCATGGGCCACGGTGGCGCCGAAGTGCGTAGCGCGGGCGAACGCCGGATCGCAGTGGATCGGGTTGTCGTCACGCGACAGTGCGGCGAAGCGGTCGAAGTCCGTCTGCGTCAGGACGCGCGGGGGGGAAGCGTTCATCAGTCTGGTACCTGTACGGCGGATGGGCTGACGAGAATCAGGTTGCCTGGGGCCGGGGTTGCCGCGATCGGCGGCACGTTGGCAGGCAGCAACGTGGGCGCAGTCGTCGTATTGGTGGCACCGCCGCGCGGGATGGTGCGCACCACCTGCGATGGCGGCAGCGCCTTGCCGGTTGTCAGGTTGTCGAAGACGGCATCGAGCGAGCGGATCAGGTAGACGTGCAACGGCACATAGCGGTTGCTGTAGCCCGACACCGCCCCGATGAATGCATCGAAGTGCTGGGCGTTCTCGACCTCGACGTAGCTCAGCTTGCTCGCACTGCCCTCCTGTTGCCGGTTGAAGCCAAGGTAGGGCCGCGAGGTATGGTTGACGGGCAACAGCCCGTCGCTGCGCCCATGCACGATCACCGCCGGCTTGCCGTGCAGGTTGCCGGAGCGCAGTGTCTGCAAGAGGCCGGACTGCAACGCCTGCGCCTGGGTATCGGTGCCCGTCAGCAGCGCGCGCAGGCAGTTGGCGCCATCGAAGTTGACGTCGGCGCGCGCTGTCGAGGCCGAGATCGACCTCCCGTTCAGGAAGGGCCCGTTCAGCGGATCGCGGTCATTGATCAGCTGCACCGTGCTGGTGGGCGGCACGCCGTTGCCGGTAGCGAACATCGATGCCAGCGCCGCCGGTGCAATCGCTGCCGGCTTGAAATCGGCCAGCGTGGTGGCAAAGCTGTAGCCGCACAGGCGGTCCGTCACGCTGGCGCGCGCGTATGAGTTGGCATACGTGATCGAGATCGAGGCCGCCGTATCGAACGCGGCAAGCGACGGATGGAGATCATCCGATTCCGGCTCCCAGCCGGCCGCATGCAGGGCAGCCAGTGCACTGGCTGCCTGGTCGCCCAGCGTGGTCCCGGAGACGATGCCCTTGTCCGCCAGGGTCTGGCAGCGATTGGCGAAATTGACGTTCCCGGCAAACGCCGGCGCCAGCGTCAGGGCCGTCGCCTGCGACGCGCACAGCTGCAGCAGGTTGGCAGTGGTGATGTAGTCATACAGGACCCGGCCCGAGGCGCTGACGCGACTGGTGCCGCGCTTGACCACAACGCCCGTGTTGGCCGGCAGGTTCAGGTTGGGCTCGCCCACTGCCACGCCGTCGATCAGGCCATCGGTATCCTGCTCGGCTGCGGCAACCGCCGCCCCGCCGCCGTTGGACACGCTCGAGGCAATTACCACGATCTTCTTCTTGTCCAGGCTGAGCTGGCGTGTGCCGTCGCCCGCCACCGAGCCGAAGCGCTCATTGATCGCCCAGATGCCGAACCGGATCGCCTGCAGCGTGAACTTGCCCCAGTCCTTCTCCGGGTTCTGCTGCGAATGCGCATGCTTGAAGGCCAGCCGGTGCGGCGCCGAGGCGGTGAAATCCGACAGCGAGATCACGCCCGGCGACGCCGCGAACTGCGCGTTCTTGCCAGCCGCGGCGCGGGTGGTGCGCGTGCCGTCGATCAACGGCACGGTGTCGGTATCGAGGTCGTGCGGCGCGGCGCCAGTGCCCTTGTCGGTATAGGCCACGGCGCAGCCGCGCTTGAGGCCCCATTCGCCGACGGCGATGGCGCCGTACACGCCGCGCGATCCCGACGACGTGGCGGTGATCATGCAGGGCTTGCTGGTATTGAACGTGTTCGGGATCTGCACCAGCATCGTCACATTCTGCTTGCCGGTGCCATCGTCCGAGAATGCCAGAAATTCCACGCCGGCGATCTTGCCCTGGCCGGATGTCACATTGCCCTGGGCGTCCACGTTGGGGCCGTAGAGCGTTCCGTAGCCGCCGCCGGATGTCGTATCGACAATGGCGCGGTAGTTGGTGTAGATCGCCAGGCGGCGCAGTTCGGCGGCAGTGGGCGCGATCTGGTCGGCCGGTACCGGTGCTGTGCTGCTCGACAGGCCGTCCTTGCCGAGACCGGCGGTCAGCAGGTCGTCGGTGGTGCCGTCGTAGGCGGTAATCGTTACCGTGCCGATGAAGGACGGCTTGACATTCGGATTCGGATTGGTGTTGTCGCTGCCGCCGCCGCACGCTGCGGCAAGCAGCGCCGCGGCGGCCGCGATGGCGGCGCGGCGCAGGCATGCACTGTTGACGTGTTGCATGGACCCCTCCATGGTTTGCTGGCTTATCTGTTATCGGAACGAAGACTCGCGAACTGCAAACTGCCGACGCCCGTGCACGTCGTGCCACGGGCGGGATTTCAGGGACCGCTTATGACGCGGAAGCGGGATCCGGGAAGCGCTTGCGCAACTTGTGCTTTTCCACCTTGCCGGACGGCGTTCGCGGCAGCGCCTCGATGAAGCGCACGTGCCGCGGCACCTTGTAGCCGGCGAGGCGTGCGTTGCAGTGGGCGATCACCGCATCCTCGTCGAGCGCCACGCCCGGGCGCAGCACCACCAGCGCCAGGCCGACCTCGCCCCAACGCGCATCGGGCGTGCCTATGACCGCGGCTTCGGCCACGCCGGCCAGCTGGAACAGCACGTTTTCCACCTCTGCAGGATAGACGTTCTCGCCACCCGAGATGAACATGTCCTTGGCGCGGTCGACGATGTAGTAGTCGCCCTCTTCGTCCATGTAGGCGATGTCGCCCGAATGCAGCCAGCCGTCGCGGATCGCCGAAGCCGTGGCCTGCGGCAGGTTCCAGTAGCCCGGTGTGACACCCGACCCCTTGATCAGCAGTTCGCCGCGCTCTCCCGGCGCCACGTCCGCGCCCAGCGGGTCGACGATACGCGTCAGCATCGACCCGACCGGCTTGCCGATGGTGCCGATCTTGCGCCGCGCGGTGGCTTCGTCGCAAACGAACACGGTGGGGCCGGTCTCGGTCATGCCGAAGCCGAAGCAGATCGTCACGCCCTTGGCCAGGTAGGCTTCCAGCAGCGGCCGCGGCACCGGCGAGCCGCCGGCCGACATATTGCGCACGGCCGAGAAGTCGGCTTGTCCGAATGCCGCATGCTGGCTCAGGAACAGGTACACGGCCGGCACGGCAAAGAACAGGGTGATGCCCTCGCCCGAGCGCCGGTCCAGCTTGTCGAGCACCACCTGCGGGTCGAACTGCCGCATGACGTGCACCGTACCGCCGGCATGCAGGACCGGGTTGGCGTACAGGTTCAGTCCGCCGGTATGGAAGAACGGCAGCACGTTCAGGAACACGTCGTCGCGCGTGATCTTGTTGGCCAGCATGGCGTTCACGGCATTGAAGAACACCATGCCATAGGTCTGGATCACACCCTTGGGCTTGCCCGTGGTGCCCGAGGTATAGAGCAGGTGCCAGACTTCGTGCTCGTCGCGGCAGGGCATCTCGATGATGCGGCCGGAGGCGGCATCCAGCACCGCCTCGTACTCGGTCCAGCCACCCGGCACATCCGCCGCCTCGTCGTCCGCGAGATGCAAGACAGCGCGCAGCGGCACGGCACGGCTGAGTTCGGCCGCCGTGCCAAGGAAGCCATCGCCGGCGACCAGCACGTCTGGCGTGCAGTCCTGCAGGATTGGCAGCAGTTCGGCCGCGGGCAGCCGCCAGTTCAGGCACACCATCACCATGCCGGCCTTGGCGCAGCCATACAGCATCTCGAAGTAGTCGGAGCTGTTGTGCGCCAGCACCGCCACGCGCGCCCCCGCAGGCAACGCCAGGTGCTGCAGCAGATACTCCGCGAAGCGGCTGGCGCGTTCGTCGAACTGGCGATAGGTCACGCGGCGGCCGCTTTCCACGTCGACCAGGGCGACCTTGTCGGGAAAGTGCTGGGCATTCTTGTGCAGCCAGTCGATTACGTACATTGCCTGAACTCTCCGTGTCGATCGTCAGGATGCCACTTCATGCGTCGCATTGTCACCGCGCAGGCGGCCTACCACGCCTTGCGGGAAGTAATACACGCTGAGGATGAACAGCAAACCCAGCCACAGGAGCCAGCGGTCCGGATGCAGCAGCGCGGACAGCAGGGGCACCGCGGCGGCCGCCTCGCTCGCCAGCTTCATGACGTCCTGCAGGTAGGTCTGCGCCAGCAGGAACAGCACCGTGCCGATAATCGAGCCATACAGCGTGCCCATGCCGCCGATCACCACGATCAGCAGGATATCCACCATGATTTCGAACGACAGCGAGGTGTCCGGGCCGTTGTAGCGCAGCCAGACCGCCATCAGCACGCCGGCCATGGTGGCAAATATGGCAGACAGCACGGTCGAGACAGTGCGGAAGACCACGGTCCGGTAGCCGATTGCCTCGGCGCGGAAATCATTTTCCCGGATCGCCTGCAAGACCCGCCCGAACGGCGAGTTGACGATGCGCAGCAACAGCAGGAACAGCACGAGCGCGCCGACGAAGACAAAGTAGTAGCTCAGCAGCTTGCCGTTGAGCGGCACGCCGAACCATTCCGCATCGCCCAGCGAGAAGCCCGGGCGCAGGATTTCCGGCACCTTGAAAGTCAGGCCGTCCTCGCCGCCGGTCCATTCCGAGAGCTGCGAGACCAGGGTGGCAAAGGCGCTCGCCACGGCCAGCGTGATCATCGCAAAGAAGATCGCCCGCACCCGCAGCGAAAACAGCCCGATCAGGAACGCCAGCAGCGCCGACACCACCAGCGCACCAAGTGTGCCGGCCAGCAAGGCGCCCCACCCTGGCTCCATGCGCGACATCGCAATCGCCACGCCATAGCCGCCGATGCCGAAGAACATGGTATGCGCGAACGAGACGATGCCGGTATAGCCCAGCAGCAGGTCATAGCTCGCCACCAGCACCACGAAAATGCAGATCTTGGCCGCCATGTTCAGCGCGCGCGCACCGGGGAACAGGAACGGCGCACAGGCCAGGGCCACGAGGATGACCAGCAGGAGGAGCGTCAGCGTTCGGCTGCGCGGCAGGTCGCCGGAAAGGATTCGGATCATGGTCGGGATGCCTCGCTCAGCGCCTGGCTACCGGGAACAGGCCCTGCGGCCGCCACAGCAGGATCAGCATCATCAGCAGGATGTTCGAGAACAGCGCCACCTTGGGGAACAGGAAGCCCGTGTAGTTGGCCATCAGCCCGACCAGCAGCGCGCCGACGAAGCAGCCGGTGGTGGAGCCCAGCCCGCCGATGATGATGACGATAAAGATCAGCACATTCACCTGCGCGCCGATCGCCGCAGTGATGTTCTGCTGATACAGCCCCCACAGCACGCCGCCGAGCCCCGCCAGCGCGGCGCCGGCCACGAACACGCCGATAAAGAGGCGGCGGATGCGGTAGCCGAGCGACTCGACCATCTCGCGGTTCTCCACGCCGGCGCGGATCAGCAGCCCGATGCGCGTGCGATTGAGCACCAGCAGCATGACAATGAAGATGACCAGCCCCAGCACCATGGCGATCAGCCGGTACTTCTCGATGGCGGCATCGCCCAGCAGCACCGCGCCGCGGAAGGTGGTGGGTACCTGCAGCGCGATGGTCTCCGGGCCCCAGATGGCCTTGATCAGCTGCTCGGCGACGATCATGCCGCCCATGGTGATCAGGATCTGCTTGAGGTGCTGGCCGTAGACCGGGCGCACCACCACGCGCTCGAAGAACAGTCCGACGGCGCCGGCGGCTACCATCGCGGCCAGGATCGCGAGGCCAAACACCGCCAGGTTCAGCGCCAGACTGTCAGCCTCGACCCAGCCGACCAATGGCAGCAGCACCGACGCCGCCACATAGGCCCCCAGCGCGATAAAGGCGCCGTGGCCGAAGTTGAGGACGTCCATCAGGCCGAACACGAGCGTCAGCCCGGAGGACACCACGAAGATGATCATGCCCATCGCCAGCCCGGCTATGGTCAGCGTGAGCCAGGTCGAAGCACTGCCAACCAGCGGATAGGCCAGCAGCATCAGCAACGGCGCCAGCGCCAGCGGCGTCCAGTCGAGCCGGACCTTCGGCAGGTCGGCCGGGGCGGCGCTTGATAGGGTCGTTGTTGTTGTCATGTGTCTCGTCCTGCGGCTGGGTATGTTCCCCGCGCGCTGTTCGCTCCCAATCGCTGATTGTGTGCTCCCTCTCCCGCTTGCGGGAGAGGGTTGGGGAGAGGGCCGATGCTTCGACGAAGTGATGCGTGTCGGTATGCCGGCGCCTGCCCTCTCCCCCTGCCCCTCTCCCGCAAGCGGGAGAGGGGAGCAAACAATCGGTTCAGTGTTACTGGTGCGCTGCCAGCGACAGCCCCAGCAGCTTCTGCTGCAGCGAGTCGTCACCTGCCAGCGCCGCCATGGTCCCGGCATGCACCGTCCGCCCGTCATCCATCACCGCAACCGTATCGCCCACCGACTTCGCCATATGGAAGTTCTGCTCCACCAGCAGGATCGACACTTCGGTCTGCTTCAGCTCCCGAAACACGGCAATCATGTTCTTGATGATGGCCGGCGCCAGACCCTTGGTCGGCTCGTCGACGATCAGCAGCTTGCGCGGCTCGATAATGGCGCGCGCCACCGACAGCATCTGCTTCTGCCCGCCCGACAGCACGCCGGCACGCTGGTGCCAGAAGGTCTTCAGCGCCGGGAACATGCGGAACACCCAGTCCAGCCGGCGTTCGTCGATGGCGCCGGTGCGGGCGGCCAGGCGCATGTTCTCGGCCACGGTCAGGTCGGAGAACACGCTCATGTTCTCCGGCACGTAAGCGATGCCGCCCTGCGCGACGGCCGGTGTGCTGCGCCGCGTGATGTCGGCGCCGTCGAACTCCACCGTGCCGGCGCTGGCCTGCCACAGACCCATGATGGTGCGCAGCGTGGTGGTCTTGCCGGCGCCGTTGCGCCCGAGCAGCATGGTCACGCCGCCGCGCGGCACGTCGAGGCTGACGCCGTGCAGGATGTGGTACGGGCCGATATGGGTCTGTACGTCGCGCAAACGCAGGATCGGCGCCGGAGTCTGTTGCGGTTCAGCCATGCGAGGCCTCCGTATCGCTTTCCATTGTGCCCAGATAGGCCTGCTGCACGATCGGCGAGGCAATCACCTCGGCCGGATTGCCGTCCGCCATCAGCGTCCCGTTGTGCAGCACGATGATGCGGTCGGCCAGCGAGCGCACCACGTCCATCTTGTGTTCCACCAGCAGCACGGTCTTGCTCCGGTCCTGCCGGATTTCCTGGATCAGGTCGAGGATCACCGGCACCTCGTCCACGCTCATGCCGGCGGTGGGCTCGTCGAACATGAAGATGCGCGGCTGCAGCGCCAGCAGGATGCCCACCTCCAGCTTGCGCTGGTCGCCGTGCGGCAGCGATGCCACCGGCAGGTGCCGCTTGTCGGCCAGCGCCACGCGCTCCAGGCAGGCCTGCGCCTGTGCGCGCACGTCGCGATGGCTGGTCCACATCGAGAACAGGTCGACGCCGCGCTGCTGGCGCGCCTGCACTGCCAGCCGGACGTTCTCCAGCACCGACAGGTTCGGGAACAGACTGGTCAGCTGGAACGCACGGCCGATGCCGCGCCGGGTCTTCTGCGATACCGGCAGGCGTGTCACGTCCTCGCCGTCGAGCAGGATCTGTCCGGCGGTGGGCGGCAGCTGGCCCGAGATCAGGTTGAAATAGGTGGTCTTGCCTGCCCCGTTCGGTCCGACGATGCAGGTCAGCTCGCCCGGCCGGAACGCGCAGGACACCGCATTGACGGCGACATGGCCGCCAAAGCGGATGGTCAGGCCGCGCGTTTCGAGCAGAGGCGGGACGCCGGCACCGGCGGCAGCACCCTTCCCGCTTACCGGGCGGCCCTGCGGCGCCGCCGCGGCCCGCGCAGTGGTTGCGTCCACGTTCATCAGCGATGGTTGCGGATCGGCACGTTCATCTCTTCGGGCTTTATCTCGCGCACGAGCTCAGGCACGCCCCACGCAAAGGCCGGATCGACCTTGATCTTGAAGTGGTACATCGACTGCATGGCCTGGTGGTCCTCCTTGCGGAAGGTCATCTTGCCCTTGGGCGTATCGAACGACATGCCTTCCATCGCCGAGATCAGCTTCTCCGTGCCGGTATCGCCGCCGGTCTTCTTCAGCGCCTCGACCAGTGCGATGCCGGCGGTCATGCCACCCGCGGTGAAGAAATCGGGCGGCGACTTGAACTTGCTGTAGTGATTCGACACCAGCCACTCGTTGGCCTTGTTCTTCGGGATGCCGAAGTAGTAGTACGTGGCGCCTTCCATGCCCGGAAAGCTCTTGTAGCTCGTCATGGCCGGCAGGATGTTGCCGCCGGTGGCGATCTCGATGCCGTAGCGCTTCGGGTCCAGGTCCGCAATCTTGAACGGGTTGCCTGCGCCGGCCCAGATGATGAAGATCACCTTGCGGCCCGGCTTGTCCTTGAGCGAATCAAAGAGGCGCTGCGCACCGGCGGTGAAGTCCGTGGTGTTGGTGGGCAGGTATTCCTCGTGGACGATCTTCGCGTTCTTCAGTGCGCCCTTGAAGGCCTTCACGCCGTCGCGGCCAAAGGCATAGTCCTGCGCGAGCGTGGCGATCTGCACGCCCGGCTTGTCGAGCGCCACGGCATTGGAGATGGCGTCCTGCGACGAGTTGCGGCCGGTACGGAAGATGTAGCGGTTCCACTTGTCGCCGGTAATCGAATCGGCCACGGCCGGCTCGACCAGCAGGATCTTCTTGTATTCCTCGGCCACCGGCAGCATCGCCAGCGCAGTGCCCGACGAGGTCGGCCCCAGCGCGATGTCGGCGCGGTCATCGCTGTACGCCGCGGCCAGCTGTGCCTTGGCCACGTCCGGCTTGCCCTGGGTGTCTTTCTCGATCACCACCAGCTTGTTGCCGTTGACGGTCATGGTGCCGTTGGTGGCGTATTCCAGGCCCATCATCAGCCCGGTCTGGGTCTGCTTGGCGTAGGCCTCGAGCGCACCGGTCTTGTCATAGACGTGGGCAATGCGGATATCCTTCGCCAGCGCGCCGCCGGCGGCCAGCAGGCCGGCGGCAAGTGCCACGGCAAGTGTTGCGGTGTTCTTGCGTTGCATGGTTGTCTCCTCTCTCCGGTTTCGTTTCTGTTTGTATGACTGAAACCTGCAGCAATCAGCGAACTCTCGGCACGCGTTCCGGACCGGCTATGCGCGTGTACGACCCTCCAGAAACCTGCGCATCCCGGCGGCGGTCTCGGCGCTCGCCACCTGCGCCACAAACTCGATCCGCTCGCGCTCCAGCCTCCCGGCGAGCCATTCGGGCTCCCAGCGCAGCAGCCCGCGCGTGCGCGCCACGCTGCCAGGCACCTTGTCGGCCAGCCCGCGGGCCAGGCGCATCGCCGCCGGCTCGGCTTGCCCGGTTTGGGACAACATGGCCGCCAGGCCGAGCGACACCGCCTCTTCGGCAGCCACCACGTTGTTGTTCAACTGCCAGGCGCGCGCGCGGGCCGTGCCAATCAGGTCGGGCAGCATCGCGGTCCAGCCGCCGTCAGGGCTGAACCCGACCACTGTGTAGTAGGGCGCGATCCGCACGCCCTGCGCCACCACGGCCATGTCGCAGGCCAGCACCAGCCCGAGCGAGCCCCCGGTCAGCCAGCCCTCCACCGCCGCGACGACCGGGCATCGCAATGCGCTCAGGCGCAGGATGGCGCGGTTCAGCAGGGTGAGCAGGCGGTCGGCGTAGGCCGCAATGCCGTCACCTTGATCGGCAAAAGCTTCCACGTCGCCGCCGGTCGAGAAATTCGGGCCGGCATGCGTGAACACGACTGACTTGATCGTGACATCCGCCTCGACGGTATCGAGTGCCGACAGCAATGCTTCCAGCAAACCCGGCACCAGACTGTTGTGGCGTTCAGGGCGGTTCAGCCGCAGCACCGCGATGCCGTCGATCCGCTCCAGCAGCACCAGTCCGTTCGCGGGCAGGTTCATCGCGCTTGCAGCCCGTGCGTGATCAGGTCGAAGGCTGTATCCACCACCTTGTCCATCGAGGCCGGGCGCTTCCACAGCGCGTAGCGCATGCCCAGGAAGTTGCTGATGCCGATCAGGCACCAGGCGCGCACTTCCGCGTCGCCGGGCGTGACTTCGCCCTGCTCTTCGGCACGCGTGAGCCGGCGGCTGTAGAGGTCGGCAAAGACCTGGAAGTAGCTGCTGTAGATGGTCTCGTCCACCGAATACGAGTCGAGCACGATCCGGTAGAGGTTCTTGTGGCGGGAAACGAACGAGAGGAAGGCTTTCAAGCCGAGCCGTTCGGCTTCGATCTGACTGGTGGCCGGCGCCACGTGCTTGCGCAGGTGGGCGCGCACCAGTTCCAGCATGTGCTGGACCAGCGCCCGGAAGATGTCTTCCTTGTCCTTGAAGTACAGGTAGAAGGTGCCCATCGCAACTTGGGCTTCCTGCGTGATTTCAGAGATCGACGCGACGTAGTAGCCCTTCTCGCCGAACACCTTCTCTGCGGCGCGCAGCAACGACTCGCGCGTTTTCTGTCCGCGCGCTGTCTTGGGCGGGCAAATGCCGGACTCGGTCTGGGACATCGTGTCTCCGCTGTGGCGTCCTGTGATGGGAACGCCCTCTTATAAGTAATGACTGATGTCTTGCCGCCGATCCTGCCATCCTGCCGCGATCCAAGGCCGCAAAACATGATAACTGATTCATGTTTCATGATATAAAGTTAGGATCGCGGATGTCAATAGATGGCTTACCCGTAGCACAAGGCCACTCCGCACCACCCAAATATGGGGAGACACGCCGTTGGATGCTTCAGACTCGGCACCGGCCAGGGGCGGCGCCACGCCGTTTGTGGATTACCCGGCCAGCGCCGCCCTGCCCGGCTGGCGCGAAGCCGGCAGCGGGTGGCCGCTGTTGCTGCTGCACGGCTGGTCGGTCAACGGCGACGCCTTCCTCGGGCAAGCGGCACTGGCGGAAAGCGGCTATCGCGTCATCGCGCCGGACCACGCCGGCCATGGCCTGTCGCGCCTGCGCGGCTCCCCGGCTGCCTCCATCGCCAGCCTTGCGGCAGACACAGCGGCTCTGATCCAGCACCTGAACCTGCGCGATGTCATCATCGTGGGCTGGTCAATGGGTGCGATGGTCGCCTGGGAGCTGATGCGCAGCGAGCCAGGGCTGCCGCTGGCGGCGATCGGCGCTATCGACATGACACCCCGGCTGGTGGCCGGACCCGACTGGCCGCATGGCCTGTACGGCCGCTATGACGCTGTGCAAGCCGACCAGATGGCAGCCCGCATCCGCAAGGACTGGCGGCGCCTGGCACCTTCGGTCGCGGCCGGGCTCTGGGCGGACGGCCGGCAGCCGGACGCCGGACTTGTCGCCCGTGTCGAAGCCATGAACGATCAGTGCGATGCCGTGGCGCTGGCAGCGTTGTGGGAAGACATGGCGCGGCAGGACTTCCGCGAGACATTGCGCGCGGCAACACTGCCGCTCTTTCATCTGTACGGGGAACGAAGCCGCCTGTACGCGCCGGCGGTGGGCCGCGCCACGCTGGCGCTGCGGCCCGATGCAGGATTTGCCACCATCGCCGATACCGGACACAGCCCCCACATGGAACGCCCGCAGGCCTTCAATGCCGCGCTGGTGGCCCTATGTGATCAGGCCAGCACCCGGTAGGTCCACAAGCCGAGCACGGTCAGCAGCAGCGAGCCACCGAGGTGCAATATGAGATGCATCAGCGCCCAGCCGAAGTCGCCGGCCGTCAGGTTGGTCACGACCTCACTGGAGAAAGTCGAGAACGTGGTCAGGCCGCCGAGGAACCCGGTAATGGCCAGCAGGCGCCACTCCGGCGACAGCCCCGCATGGGTATCGAAGAAGCCGACCGCCAGCCCGACCAGGTAGCCACCGAGCAGGTTGGCCGCGAGCGTCCCGTACGGCAGCGCCGGGTTCAGCGCGTTCCACATCACCGAGAAGCCCCAGCGCAGCCAGGCACCCAGCGCAGCCCCTACGCCGACGGCAGCAAACCCTAGCGGCCCCATCAGTCCTTGCCCCCGGCGTCCTCGCCAGTGGCGTTGAGCGAGGGAATGCCCCAGCGCTGCAGCGCCGCTTCGTCGGTCACGCGGGCATCGACCCAGCGGGCGCCCTCGGGCGTTTCCTCCTTCTTCCAGAACGGGGCTTCGGACTTGAGGTAGTCCATGATGAATTCGCAGGCGGCAAAGGCATTGCCACGATGCGCCGATGCGACCGCGACCAGCACGATCTGGTCCTGCGGCATCAGCGGGCCGACGCGATGGATGATGGTCACACCGAGCAACGCCCAGCGCTCGCAGGCAGCCGCCTCGATCTGGGCCAGCGCCTTCTCGGTCATGCCGGGATAGTGCTCCAGCTCCATCGCGCTCACGGCACTGCCTTCGCTGACATCGCGCACGGTGCCGATAAAGCTCGCCACCGCGCCGATCTCGGGCCGGCCGGCGCGCAGCGCCGCGACTTCGGCGCCGAGGTCAAAATCTTCGCGCTGTACCCTGACGCTCATGTCAGCCTCCGGTGACCGGTGGAAAGAAGGCAACCTCGCAGCCGTCGGCAATCGGCGTGTCGGCGCGGGCAACAGCGTGGTCCACGGCCATGCGCAGCGCGCGGCCTTCGGCCAGCGTTTCCGCCCATGCACCGCCCCGGCTGCGCAGCCATTGCCGCAGCTCGCCTACGGTACGCACATCCTGCGGCACTTCAGCGCGCTCGGCAGCCAGCCCGAGCTGCTCGCGCACGCTGGCGAAGAATCGGAGTTCGATATGCATCACGACTTCTCTCGTCCTGAACCCGGCCGTCAGCCGAGCAGGCCATCAAACGGAATGAACTGCACGGTGTCGCCGCGCGCGATCGGCTGGTTGGGCGGATTGTCGACCAGGCCGTCGCCCCATACGGTGGACGTCAGCACGCCCGAACTCTGGTTCGGGAACAGGTCCAGCCCGCCTTCGGCGTTCAGGCGCGCGCGCAGGAACTCGTTGCGGCGGTCGCCCTTGGGCAGATCGAAGTCCGCACGCAGCGGCAGGCGTTTCGGTGCCACGTCGGCCACGCCCTGCAGGCGCAGGATGAATGGCCGCACGAACAGCAGGAAGGTGACGAAGCTCGACACCGGGTTGCCAGGCAGCCCCAGGAAGAAGGCCGCATCCGAGCTGGCATTGCTCACCTGCCCGAAGGCCAGCGGCTTGCCCGGCTTGATTGCGATCTGCCACATGTCGAGGCGCCCTTCGGCTTCCACCGCGGGCTTGATATGGTCTTCCTCGCCAACCGAGACGCCGCCGGAGGTGATGATCAGGTCGTGCCCCTGTGCCGCACGCCGCAGGGTGTCGCGCGTTGCCGCCAGCGTGTCCGGCACGATGCCGAAGTCGCTGACTTCGCAGCCGAGGTTTTCCAGCAGGCCGCGCAGCGTGAAACGGTTCGAGTTGTAGATCGCACCCGGCTTGAGCGGCTCGCCCGGCATCGCCAGTTCGTCGCCGGTAAAGAACACCGCGACGCGCACGCGGCGCACTACGTCCAGCTTTGCCTGGCCAACCGAAGCGGCCAGACCCAGCGCCTGCGGCGTCAGCCGCGTGCCGGCAGGCAGGATCACGCTGCCGGCCTCGATGTCCTCGCCCGCGCGCCGGACCCACTCACCGGACTGCGGCACATGGTTGACGATGACGTCCTCGCCCTCGGCGGTGCACTGCTCCTGCATCACCACGGCATCGGCGCCCCCCGGGATCAGCCCGCCGGTAAAGATGCGTGCAGCGGTGCCGGGCTCGAGCGCGGTACCGACATGCCCGGCGGGAATCCGTTGCGACACCCGCAGCCGCGTGCCCGCGGCCGGGATATCCGCGGCACGCACGGCGTAGCCATCCATCGAAGTGTTATCTGCCGGCGGCACGCGCAGCGTGCTGGTCACGGGCGCGGCCAGCACGCGGCCGTTGGCGGCGAGCGTGTCGGCCTGCTCCACCTGCGCCAGCGGACGGGCGGCGCCAAGCAGCGCGTCAAGCGCCTGGGCCATGGTCAGCATCGGGGGACGGGAAGGTGCTGCGGCTTGGGTCATGGTGCGATGTGGAAAAGGGTTGGCCCATGAAAAACGGCCCGCGCATTGCCGCCGCGAAGCATGCCGCGGCAGACAATCCGGGGGCCGGAGTTCGGGCCCGCAGCCTGATTGTAACGAGTTGGCGCCGGCACGGCACGCGGCGGCGCCGCAGCCGTGCCCGTGGCGACAACGCGTGCTTACAGGCCGGTGTGACGGGCGATGTAGGCCTTCACCTGGCTGGCGTCGGCCGCCATCACTTCAAAGCGCTGCGGCAGGCTCTCGATGCCCTCGAAGCGGGCGGGCCGCTCCGGCTCGTGACCCAGCGCCTCGCGGATGGTGTCGGCAAACTTGGCCGGCAGCGCGGTCTCCAGCACCACCATCGGCACGCCGGGACTGAGATGCTCGCGCGCCACCTTGACGCCATCGGCAGTATGGGTATCGATGGTGATGCCATAGCGCGACGACAGGTCACGGATGGTCGCCACGCGGTCATCGTGCGTGCTGCGGCCCGACACAAAGCCGAACTGGCGGATACGGTCGAATTTTGGCGTGCCGGACAGGTCGAAACCGCCCTTGTCTTCCACGTCGCGGAACAGCGCGGCCAGCTTGCCGGCATCCTGCCCCAGCAGGTCGAACACGAAGCGCTCGAAGTTCGATGCCTTCGAGATATCCATGCTCGGGCTGGAGGTGTGGTACGTCTCGGCCGACTTGCGCACGCGATAGGCGCCGGTGCGGAAGAACTCGTCGAGCACGTCGTTCTCGTTGGTGGCGACCACCAGCTTGTCGATCGGCAAGCCCATCATGCGCGCGATATGGCCGGCGCAGACATTGCCGAAGTTGCCCGACGGCACGCAGAACGACACCTTCTGGCGCGGGCCGCTGGTGGCCAGCAGCCAGCCCTTGAAGTAGTACACCACCTGGGCGACCACGCGGGCCCAGTTGATCGAATTGACGGTGCCGATGCGCTGGCGCGCCTTGAATTCCAGGTCGTTCGAGACCGCCTTGACGATGTCCTGGCAGTCATCGAACACGCCTTCCACGGCCAGGTTGAAAATGTTCGGGTCCTGCAGGCTGAACATCTGCGCGGTCTGGAACGCGCTCATCTTGCGGTGCGGGCTCAGCATGAACACGCGGATGCCGCGCTTGCCGCGCATCGCGTATTCGGCAGCGCTGCCGGTGTCGCCCGAGGTGGCGCCGAGGATGTTCAGCTCCAGCCCGGCACGGCCCAGCGCGTACTCGAACAGGTTGCCGAGCAACTGCATCGCCATGTCCTTGAAGGCCAGCGTCGGGCCGTTGGACAGGCCTAGCAGTTGCAGCTTCGCGCCGCCTTCCTCGCCCAGCGTGCGCAGCGGCGTGATGTCGGCGGTGTTGTCGCCCTCACGCGCGTTGCAGTACACCTCGGCGGTATAGGTCTTGCGCGTCAGGGCGCGCAGGTCATCGGCCGGGATGTCGTCGCAGAACTTGCTCAGGATCTCGAATGCCAGGTCGGCATACGAAAGCTCGCGCCACGCTTCGAGCTCGTCGGCGGTGACTTGCGGGTACTGCGTCGGCAGGTACAGGCCACCGTCCGGCGCGAGGCCGCCCAGCAGGATCTCGGAAAAGGTTTGCGGCACCTGATGGCCGCGGGTCGACTGGTATTTCATGGGAATCCGGGGCGTGCGCTCAGTTCAGTTCTTCCATGCGCAGGCGCGTGACATCGGACAGCACGGTCGGCAGCGCCTCGATCTTCGCGATGGCGGCGTTGACTTCCTTCTCGCGCGTCACGTGGCTCAGGATGATGATGTCGGTCTGCGGCTCGCCTTCGCGCGATTCCTTCTGCAGCATCGCGTCGATGGAGATGCCGGACTCGGCCAGGATACGGGTGATCTCGGCCAGCACGCCGGTTTCGTCGGCCACGCGCATGCGCAGGTAGTAAGAGCTGTTGATTTCCTCGATCGGCAGCACCGGCACGCTCGACAGCTCATCGGGCTGGAACGCCAGGTGCGGCACGCGATGGCCCGGATCGGCGGTGTGCAGGCGGGTCACGTCGACCAGGTCGGCGATCACGGCCGAGGCGGTCGGCTCGGCGCCGGCGCCCTTGCCGTAGTACAGCGTGGCGCCCACGGCGTCGCCCTGCACCAGCACGGCGTTCATGGCGCCTTCCACGTTGGCGATCAGGCGCGAGGCAGGCACCAGCGTCGGATGCACGCGCAGTTCCACGCCATCGTCGCGGCGGCGGGTGATGCCCAGCAGCTTGATGCGGTAGCCCAGTTCCTCGGCGTACTTGATGTCGATGGCGGACAGCCTGGTGATGCCTTCCACGTGCGCCTTGTCGAACTGCACCGGCATGCCGAAGGCAATCGCGCTCATCAGCGTGACCTTGTGCGCGGCGTCGATGCCTTCGATGTCGAAGGTCGGGTCGGCTTCCGCGTAGCCCAGTTGCTGCGCTTCCTTCAGTACCACGTCGAAATCCAGGCCCTTGTCGCGCATCTCGGACAGGATGAAGTTGGTGGTGCCGTTGATGATGCCGGCGATCCACTGGATGCGGTTGGCGGTCAGGCCTTCGCGCAGCGCCTTGATGATGGGAATGCCACCGGCCACGGCGGCTTCGAACGCCACGATCACGCCCTTGCGGCGCGCGGCCTCGAAGATCTCGTTGCCGTGCACGGCCAGCAGCGCCTTGTTGGCGGTGACCACGTGCTTGCCGTTCTCGATCGCCTTGAGCACCAGCTCGCGCGCAATGCCGTAGCCGCCGATCAGCTCGACCACGATATCGATATCGGGACGCGTCACCACCAGGTTGGCGTCGTTCACGACCTCGACTTCCCCGTTGGTCAGCTCGCGGGCGCGTTCGGTGTTGAGATCGGCCACCATGGCAATCTCGATGCCGCGGCCAGCGCGGCGACGAATTTCTTCCTGGTTGCGCTTGAGCACGTTGAACGTGCCGCTACCGACGGTACCGATGCCGAGCAGGCCAACTTTGATGGGGTTCATGAACGTTTGACTCTGAGTTGCTAAGGATGAGGTTGCGGCGCGGCCCGCGATCAGGCCGCTGCCTTGCCGTGGCGTTTTCGGTACGCCTCCAGGAAGCGCGCGATGCGGCTGATGGCCTCGCGCAGGTCTTCCTCGTGCGGCAGGAATACGATGCGGAAATGGTCGGGCCTGGCCCAGTTGAAGCCCGAGCCCTGCACCAGCAGCACCTTGGACTCCTGGAGCAGTTCGTAGATGAACTCCTGGTCGTCCTGCACCGGGTACATCGACAGGTCCAGCTTGGGGAACAGGTAGAGCGCCGCCTTGGGCTTGACGCAGCTGACGCCCGGGATGGCGGTGATCAGCTCATAGGCCAGGTCGCGCTGGCGGCGCAGGCGCCCGCCTTCCGCAACCAGGTCGTTGATGCTCTGGTAGCCGCCCAGCGCGGTCTGGATCGCCCATTGGCCCGGCACGTTGGCGCACAGGCGCATCGACGACAGCATGTTCAGGCCCTCGATATAGTCGAGCGCCGGACGCTTGTCGCCCGAGACCACCATCCACCCCGCGCGGTAGCCGCACGACCGGTAATTCTTGGACAGGCCGTTGAAGGTCACCGTGAGCACGTCGGTCGACAGCGAGGCGATCGAGGTATGGGTGTGACCGTCATACAGGACCTTGTCATAGATCTCGTCGGCGAAGATGATCAGGCCGTGCTCGCGCGCGATGGCGACGATCTCAAGCAGCAGCTCGTCCGAATACAGCGCCCCGGTGGGGTTGTTCGGGTTGATGATGACGATGGCCTTGGTATGCGGCGTGATGCGGGCCCGGATATCGTCCGGGTCGGGCATCCAGTCGTTCGACTCGTCGCAGATATAGTGCACCGGCGTGCCGCCGGACAGGCTCACCGCGGCGGTCCACAGCGGGTAGTCGGGCGCCGGCACCAGCACTTCGTCGCCGCTGTTGAGCAGCGCGTTCACCGACATCACGATCAACTCGGACGCGCCGTTGCCGACATAGATGTCTTCCAGCCCGACGCCCTGGATATTTTTTTGCTGGGTGTAGTGCATGATCGCCTTGCGCGCGGCAAAAATGCCCTTGGAATCGGAATAACCTGCCGAATTTGGCAGGTTTCGCATCATGTCCTGCTGAATCTCTTCCGGGGCATCAAAACCGAATACGGCCAGGTTGCCGATATTCAGCTTGATGATCTTGTGCCCTTCTTCCTCCATCTGCTTGGCCTTTTCCAGTACCGGGCCGCGGATGTCGTAGCAAACATTATTGAGTTTGTTGGATTTCTGGATGGGTTTCACGGCGATGTCGGCGGAGGCGAATGAGTGCCGCGGCAGCGGCAGCAAACAAGGGAATCTGGGCGAACCTGAGCGAAAGCGGGGGCGCCGTCCGCTGCGGTGCAACGCGAACGTGGCAGACGGGGAGGCAAAAGCTATAATTTATCGGATTATGACAGACTTCGGCAGGGATTCTTGCATTGCAGCGTGCACCCGAGGCACGCGCCGAGAACGCCGGCGACCGGCCGGCAAGCCCTGCCACCAACCCGCTGCCCGCCCGCGCTGTGGCCGCCCGTCCCGCGGGCCGGACCGGCTGCCTGCGGCGGGCGCCTCCGAGGCCCCCAATTGAAACTCCACGCCGACCAGCCCCAGACACTCAATACGGTCACCGCCTACGGGCCGGGATACATCGAAATCAACCTGGTACGTCACACCACTTCCGTGCTGGTCATGCCCGAGGGCGAGATCCAGCCGTGGCCGGTCAGCCGTTTCGAGGACCTGGAACCGGCCCATTTCGAGGCCCTGGCCGAACTGGGCCCCGAAGTGGTGCTGCTGGGTACCGGCTCGCGCCTGCGCTTCCCGCACCCGCGGCTGACGGCTTCCCTGACGGGCCGCCATGTGGGCGTGGATGCCATGGATCTGCAGGCAGCATGCCGTACCTACAATATCCTGATGGCCGAGGGCCGCAAGGTGGCTGCCGTGCTGCTGGTCGAACCCGAAGCCCCGGCCGCCTGAACCGTCGCCGGAGCGGGCGCCCGCCCGCCGCAATGAAAGTTGAGTCAACGCCACGCTTGAAGTCTTCCGGTGCGCCCCAATCTGCTCGCGCTATGGCGGCAGCCCCTCTCCGATTCCTGCCCCCTCCTCCAGGAGCCACTAAGCATGACAGTCAGTCTCAACAAGGCCGTACCGGACTTCAGCGCGCCGATGACCGGCGGCGCCACGTTCAGCCTCGCCGCCCAGCGCGGCAAGACGGTGGTCCTGTACTTCTACCCCAAGGACAACACCCCCGGCTGCACCACCGAGGCCATGAACTTCCGCGACCAGTACGACGACTTCGTCAAGGCTGGCGTGCATGTCTTCGGCATCTCGCGCGACAGCATGAAGTCGCATGAGAACTTCAAGGCCAAGCTGGAGTTGCCATTCGAGCTGATCTCGGATGCCGACGAAGCGGTCTGCACGCTGTTCGATGTCATCAAGATGAAAAAACTCTATGGCAAGGAGTACCGCGGCATCGAACGCAGCACCTTCATCATCGACGGCAAGGGCATCCTGCGGCACGAAATGCGCAGCATCAAGGTGCCCAATCATGTCGACGAAGTCCTGGAAATCGTAAAAGGGCTCTGATCCGGGATGCCATCCGCAGGTGGCGTTGGCGCAGCCGCGACACACCGCAGCACGGTGGCGTGGCAAGCGATTGCCAAACCGAAATCCTTCGGATACATTGGGCCGTAATGAGTTCAGATTCCGGATGCCACGCTGTTTCGACTTCCCGGCCCAGGCGGTTCGCGCCACAGGCCGGTAGCGGACCTGCCGTGTCGCCGGTCCGCGAAGAAGCCGCCTTACCTGTCTTGCAGGGATGGCGGCTTTTTTGTTTGTCCGCGCCGGATGCCTCGCGCATGCATGCCCCGGCCAGCGGTCGCGCCTCGAATCACTGGCGCGATGCGGACACCACCGCCCCCTTCCCGTCCCCCTGAAAGGAAAGCCAAGCATGCCGCTGCCTACCATGCCCGCCAAGCCTGCCCAATTGCTGGATCCGAGCGAATTTGCTCCGGTCTCCGTGGTGCCCAAGGCCAAATCCGCCGCACAGGGGAAGAAACCCGTGCCGGCACTTGAGCGCGTGGCATTGCTGGAAACCGGTGAATCGAAAGCGCCCGATGTCACGGCGCGCGCCGCCGGTGGCACACGCGCCCGCTCCACCGAAACACCCGCCGCGCCGGTTGCACCGGTCAGCGCCGCGCCGGTCAGCCTGGTCAAACCGGCCACCGGCACCACGCGCCGCACGCGCAAGGCCGAGGGCCCGAGCAAGCTGTTCGTGCTCGATACCAACGTGCTGATGCACGACCCGGCCTCGCTCTTCCGCTTCGAGGAACACGACATCTATCTGCCGATGATGACGCTCGAAGAGCTGGACAACCACAAGAAGGGCATGAGCGAAGTCGCGCGCAACGCCCGCATGGTGAGCCGCACGCTCGATTCGCTGGTGGGCGGCACCGACGGCGTGCTCGACGAGGGCCTCCCGCTGGCCAAGCTTGGCAACCGCGACGCGCAGGGCAAGCTGTTCTTCCAGACCCGGCTGAACGATATCAAGCTCCCCGAGGGCCTGCCGCAAGGCAAGGCCGACAACCAGATCCTGGGCGTGGTCAGCGCGCTGCAGCAGCAATACCCCGAGCGCCAGGTGGTGCTGGTGTCGAAAGACATCAACATGCGCATCAAGGCGCGCGCCCTTGGCTTGCCCGCCGAGGACTACTTCAACGACCAGGTCCTGGAAGACAAGGACCTGCTCTATGCGGGCGTAATGCAACTGCCCGGCGACTTCTGGGCCAGACATGGCAAGGGCGTGGAAAGCTGGCAGGACCCGAAGTCCGGTGCGATGTTCTACCGCCTGACGGGCCCGCTGGTGCCGTCGTTCCTGGTCAACCAGTTCGTCTACCTGGAGCCGGTGGACGGCAGCCTGCCGTTGTATGCCCAGGTCAAGGAAATCAATGGCAAGACCGCGCTGCTGCAGACGCTCAAGGACTACACGCACCACAAGAACAACGTGTGGAGCGTGACCGCCCGCAACCGCGAGCAGAACTTCGCGCTCAACCTGCTGATGAACCCGGACATCGACTTCGTCACGCTGCTCGGCCAGGCCGGTACCGGCAAGACCCTGCTGGCGCTGGCGGCGGGCCTTGAGCAGGTGCTGGACCAGAAGCAGTACAACGAGATCATCGTCACCCGTGCCACGGTGCCGGTGGGCGAGGACATCGGCTTCCTGCCCGGCACCGAGGAAGAGAAGATGCAGCCGTGGATGGGCGCCTTCGACGACAACCTCGAAGTCCTGCAAAAGAGCGACGACAGCGCCGGCGAATGGGGCCGGGCTGCCACCCAGGAGCTGATCCGCTCGCGCATCAAGGTCAAGAGCATGAACTTCATGCGCGGCCGCACCTTCGTCAACAAGTTCGTCATCATCGATGAGGCGCAGAACCTGACGCCGAAGCAGATGAAGACCCTGGTGACGCGGGCCGGCCCCGGTACCAAGATCATCTGCCTGGGCAATATCGCGCAGATCGATACGCCGTACCTGACCGAAGGCTCGTCCGGCCTGACCTATGTGGTGGACCGCTTCAAGGGCTGGAGCCACAGCGGCCACATCACGCTGGCACGCGGCGAACGCTCGCGCCTGGCGGACCACGCCGGCGACGTGCTTTAAGTCACCAGCACATCATCATCCTGCAAGCCAAGACAGCCGACGCCTCCCCGGGCGCCGGCTGTCTTGACTTGCGGGCCTCCGTTTTCCGGTTATGATTTCCGCGTGTTCTCTCGTATTCCCTCGTATCCAGTCGATTGGAGGTATCGATGAACAACCAGCATTGGCCCGACAGATACCGCACCCGCAGCGATAGCCTGGCGCGCGCCGTGGCCAGCCCTCACCTGCGGAGGCAACAGCTGGTCCTCGCCGCGCTGGTCGGAGCCGGCATCGCGCTGGCCGCTTCCTGGCGCCCTGCGCATGCGGGCGAAGATATGGTGATCCGCACCATGGGCCCGGTCAGCTATGTCTGCGGTGGCATCGCGGAAGACGAGCGCAAACAGCTTGCCGCGCAGGAGAAGAGCTTCAATATGGGCATCCTGTTCACGCAGGGCGCCGAAGGCGAATACCTGTCCGACGTCGCCGTACGCCTGATCCGCGACGAGCAGGAGGTCGCCTCCTTCAGGGCCGCAGGGCCGCGCTGCCTGATACGTGCGCCGGAAGGCAGCTACAATATCGAAGCCAGTTACAAGGGCCAGGCCAAGTCCATCAAGATCAGCACCGGCACCCGCAACGCCCAGCTTCGCTGGTAGCGGCATGGTCGCCGGCGCAAGCAAGGCCCGGCGACCGGATCAAGAGGATGCCCCTGCGCCGTACCACCCTTCGTCCTATCCTGAACCTGCGCCCGCAGGCTGCGCTCGCCTCGGCGCGCTTTCCGCTGCTTTGTGCAACGGTTCTGTTGCTGGCCGCCTGCGCCGCGAGCCCGCCCTCCCGTCACGGCGCTCTGCCGCGCACGCCCGGTAAACCGATGATCGATCCCAGCGCCGGGCTCGAGGAGATCTCGATCCAGGCCATGTCGCTGGTCGGCACGCCATACCGCTACGGCGGCAACACGCCCGATGCAGGCTTTGACTGCAGCGGACTGGTCCGCTATGTGGTTTCCCGCGCCGCCAACGTAAACCTGCCGCGCACGACAGAGGCCATGGGCGAGCGCGGAACCGCACTCGATCGCAGCGAAGTCGCCTCGGGCGACCTGGTGTTCTTCAATACGACCGGCCGCGCCAACTCGCACGTCGGCATCTATGTCGGCCAGAACCGCTTCGTGCACGCCCCCTCCACCGGCGGCACGGTGCGGCTGGAGGACATGGGCAAGTCCTACTGGGCGTCGCGCTACAACGGCGCGCGGCGCGTGGTGGCGGCGATCAACCAGCCACCCTTGCCCGCGCCGGCACCCTTGCCTGCGGTGCCCGCTGCCCCGCTGCCGGCGCCGGAAGCGCCACCACCGCCTTCGGACGACGACGATCCCATCGCCGCCTTCGCCAACCGTTGATCTGACGAGGGGAGCCAAAAACAACAAAGCCAGGCAGCGCCTGGCTTCGTTGTTCATGTGGAGATGGCCGGACTCACAGGATCTGGCGGCCGATCCACCACGCAATCGCTGCCATGAAGGCCGAGGCCGGGATCGTCAGCACCCAGGCCCAGACGATATTGCCAGCCACGCCCCAGCGCACCGCCGACATCTTCTGCGCCGAACCCACGCCAACGATGGCGCCGGTAATCGTGTGCGTCGTCGACACCGGCACGCCCAGCGCCGAGGCGAAGAACAGCGTCAGCGCGCCGCCCGTTTCCGCACAGAAACCGCCGACCGGCTTGAGCTTGGTGATCTTCTGGCCCATGGTCCGCACGATCCGCCAGCCGCCGAACAGCGTACCCATGCCGATCGCCACGTAGCAGCTCGCGATCACCCAGATCGGCGGCTCGCCGCCCGCGGCAACGTGGCCGCTGGCGATCAGCAGCATCCAGATAATGCCGATGGTCTTCTGCGCATCATTGCCGCCGTGCCCCAGGCTGTACAGCGATGCCGAGGCCAGCTGCAGGCGGCGGAACCAGCGGTCCACGCGCGACGGCGGCGTGCGGAAGAAGGTCCAGCCCACCACCACCATCATCAGCGAGCCGAGGATGAACCCCAGCAGCGGCGAGATCAGGATAAAGGCCACGGTCTTCAGCAACCCGCTGCCGACCAGCGCGCCGGTGCCGGCCTTGGCCACCGCCGCACCCACCAGCCCCCCGATCAGCGCGTGGGACGACGACGACGGAATCCCGTAATACCAGGTGATGACGTTCCAGGCGATGGCGCCCATCAGCGCCCCGAATATGACGTAGTGGTCAACGATGTGGACGTCGATGGTGCCGGTGCCGACGGTCGCCGCCACCTTAAGGTGGAAGATGAAGATCGCGACAACGTTGCACATGGCGGCCATC
This sequence comes from Cupriavidus sp. IDO, assembly GCF_000812465.1. Lineage (GTDB taxonomy): Bacteria > Pseudomonadota > Gammaproteobacteria > Burkholderiales > Burkholderiaceae > Cupriavidus. The sequence goes on from NZ_JWMA01000055.1 coordinate 60,434, forward strand.
GCCACCGCGTGGTGCGGCTTGAGCACGCCCGTGGACACCACGGTGGCGATCGAGTTGGCGGCGTCGTGAAAGCCGTTCATGAAGTCGAACAGCAGCGCGAGCGCTACCAGCAGGGCGATCACCCACAGGCTCATTTGAATGGTCTGCATGCCGATTCCGCCTCAGGCGTTTTCCAGGACGATGCCTTCGATGATGTTGGCAACGTCCTCGCACTTGTCGGTGATCGTCTCGAGCTGCTCGTAGATGGCCTTCAGCTTGATCAGGCGCTTCACGTCGGTCTCCTCGCGGAACAGCTTCGACATCGCGGAACGCATCACGCGGTCGGCTTCGGATTCGAGCTGGTCGATCTGCTGCGCCGTCTTCAGGATGGTGCTGGCGTTGCCCATGTCTTCCAGCAGGCCGACGGCGATCTTGACCTGATCGCAGCACTGCACGCAGATTGCAGCCAGGCGGCGCGCTTCATCGGTCAGGCTGGTGACGTCGTACAGCGAGATGGTCTCGGCCACGTCTTCCATCAGGTCCAGGATGTCATCCATGGTCGTGATGAGCTTGTGGATTTCATCGCGGTCCAGCGGCGTGATGAACGTCTTGTGCAGCAGGTCGATGGTGTCGTGGGTAATGCGGTCGGCCTTCTTCTCGGTGGCCTGGACCCGGCGGGCATGCGCCTCGGCATTGGGCAGGTCGTTGACCAGCGCCTCCAGCTCATGGGCGGCAGTCACCGCGCAGTCGGCATGCTGGTTGAAATACTCGAAAAACTTGCCCTCGGTGGGCATGAATCGGCCGAACATGGAATGTTCCTTGTCGAAGCGCGAAGGCGCTGCTGAGTTTGTTGCTGGATGGTGCGAACGCACTACAAGACAGCCGCCTTGTCAGGCGGCTGTCATCAAAGCGCAATATTTTACAGGGTTGTGAACGCAATGCCCGTCGATTTGACGCAAACGAGACGACCAGGTGCAACCTGGTGCAACGGGCTTGACTTCGTCAGTTGTCGTTGTCGAAGAAGGCGGGGCCGCCGCTGAAGTTGTCGAACTTCGTGAACTGGCCGAGGAAGGTCAGGCGCACGGTGCCGATCGGGCCGTTACGCTGCTTGCCGATGATGATCTCGGACGTGCCCTTGTCCTGGGAGTCCGGGTTATAGACTTCATCGCGATAGATGAACAGGATCACGTCGGCATCCTGTTCGATAGCGCCGGATTCTCGCAAATCGGACATCACCGGACGCTTGTTCGGGCGCTGTTCCAGGCTTCGGTTGAGCTGCGACAGCGCGATGACCGGACAGTTCAGTTCCTTGGCCAGGCCCTTGAGCGAACGCGATATCTCGGAAATTTCCGTCGCGCGGTTCTCGCCGCCGCCGGAACCTGACATCAGCTGGAGGTAGTCGATGATGATCAGGCCAAGCTGCCCGCACTGACGCGCCAGGCGCCGCGAACGGGCACGGAGTTCCATCGGGTTCAGCGCCGGCGTTTCGTCGATGAACAGCTGGGCATCGTTCATGCGCTGGATAGCATGCGTCAGCCGCGGCCAGTCCTCGTCCAGCAGGCGCCCGGTACGCAACCGGTGCTGGTCGAGGCGGCCCACCGAGCCGAGCATACGCATGGCCAGCTGGGTGCCCGCCATTTCCATCGAGAACACGGCCACCGGCAGACCTTGCTCCACGGCCACGTGCTCGCCGATGTTCAGCGAGAACGCCGTCTTACCCATCGACGGGCGGCCGGCCACGATGATCAGATCGCCCGCCTGCATGCCGCTGGTCATCTTGTCCAGATCGATGAAGCCGGTCGGCACGCCGGTCACGTCCGTGTTGGAATCGCGGTGGTACAGCTCGTCGATGCGCTCGACCACCTGGGTCAGCAGCGGCTGGATCTCCTGGAAGCCCTTCTGGCCGCGCGAGCCCTCTTCGGCAATTGCGAAGACCTTGGACTCGGCCTCGTCGAGCAACTCGCGGACTTCGCGCCCCTTCGGCGCAAAGGCCGCCGATGCGATATCGTCGGCCACCGTCACCAGCTTGCGCAGCACCGAGCGTTCGCGCACGATTTCCGCATAGCGCCGGATATTGGCCGCGCTCGGCGTGTTCTGCGCCAGCGAATTGAGGTAGGCCAGCCCGCCCACTTCTTCGGCCTTGCCGGCCACCTGCAGCATTTCGTAGACGGTAATGACGTCGGCAGGTTTAGTGGCGGAGATCAGCCGGGCAATGCTCTGGAAGATCAGGCGATGGTCGAATCGATAGAAATCCGCTTCGGACAGGAAATCGGCAATACGGTCCCAGGCGGCGTTATCCAGCAGCAGGCCGCCGAGAACCGATTGCTCGGCTTCGATGGAGTGCGGTGGGACCTTGAGACTGTCGAGTTGGGGATCGGCGACGGGCGCGTTCATGGGGTGGGATTATAACGGCGGGCGGACGCTCATCGCCGGACATTTGATCGCAACAATCCGGAGACAGCCCTTGACACGCATGGTTGTGGCGTAAGCAGAACCGTTCGCCGGCCGCTCAGTCCGTGTGCGGACAATAAAAAAAGGCAGGAGCATGGCTCCTGCCTTTCCTGCTTCGGCTGACAGACGGACAGACCGGCTGCCGGCAGAGGCGCTGTCGCGTCTTAGACCTGATCGCCCAGGACCGACACGGTCACGTCGACCACGACGTCCGTGTGCAGCGCAACGGTGACCGGGTGGTCGCCAACGACCTTCAGCGGGCCGTTCGGCAGACGAACCTGCGCCTTTTCAACCTTGAAGCCTTGGGCACCCAGGGCATCGGCGATGTCGGCGTTGGTCACGGAACCGAACAGGCGGCCGTCCACACCCGACTTCTGGGTGATCTGGACGGTCAGGCCGTTCAGCTTCTCGCTTTCGGCTTGCGCGGCGGCGAGCTTCTCGGCGGCGGCCTTTTCCAGCTCGGCGCGCTTGACTTCGAATTCGGCGATCGCGGTTTGCGTAGCGCGGCGGGCCTTCTTGCTCGGGATCAGGAAGTTACGGGCGTAACCGTCCTTCACGCGAACGATGTCACCCAGGTTGCCCAGGTTGATGACTTTTTCCAGCAGAATAATTTGCATCGTGTTCTCTCCTTTACGGACCTATGGCCTGGACTATCAGTTCTTGTGCAGGTCGGTGTACGGCATCAGCGCGAGGAAACGCGCGCGCTTGATGGCCGTATCCAGCTGACGCTGATAGTGGGCCTTGGTACCGGTCAGGCGGGCCGGCGTGATCTTGCCGTTGTCGCCGATGAAGTCCTTCAGGGTGTCCAGATCCTTGTAGTCGATCTGTTCCACGCCAGCCACGGTGAAGCGGCAGAAGCGCTTGCGCTTGAACAGCGGGTTCTGTTGCTGGAAGCGCTTCTTGTTCTTGTTGTCACGTTTGACGAATGCCATGATTCAATCCTTTACGAATGCTTTACATCCGGTGATGTGAAAGACGAGAGCCTTGCTGTTGCGGTGCTTGCGGGCGAGGAATCCTTCGCAGTCGAGCAGCGTGCCGAGCGGTAGCCGCTCCAGCCGCTGGCCCACCGGGCCGATTCCCATCGCTGCGATTGCAAACTCGACCTGGCGCGGCGTTTCCGCCTCGACGGCCTCGCCGGCGTACTGCAGGATGCAGTTCACGACGGGCACCCCGGCCGGGGTATAGCGAAGGGCATCGCGTTCCGCCAGGGTGGCGGCAAGCCGAAGCTGGTTCAACGCGGGGCCTCTTGCTGTTTGCAATCCTTGCTGTTTACACCCGTGCCGCGGCTGACGCTGTCAGCCATGGCACGCACCGCAGTCCGCACTCAGGCGGCCTGGCCTTCGGTGGTCGTTTGCGCGGCCTTGCGGGCTTCTTCGCGCTGCACTTCCTTCATCATCGGCGAAGGAGCGGTCTCAGCCTTCTTGGTCTGCACGATCAGGTGGCGCAGGACGGCATCGTTGAACTTGAACGCGTGCTCGAGTTCGGCCAGGGTGTCCTTGCCGCATTCGATGTTCAGGCAAACGTAGTGAGCCTTGGCCAGCTTCTGGATCATGTAAGCCATCTGGCGACGGCCCCAGTCTTCCACGCGGTGAACCTGGCCGTTTTGCGACGTGACCAGCGTCTTGTAACGCTCGATCATGGCCGGCACTTGTTCGCTCTGGTCCGGATGGACGATAAATACGATTTCGTAATGACGCATTGACGCTCCTTTTGGATAAGCCACCCGGGCGTCACAGTCCGGTGTAGCAAGGTTGAATAGCCTTAAAGTATAGCCCGGATATTGACAACCCCGCAAGTCCGTTCATGCGCCCGCGAAGACGGCCTGCAGCCTGGCGGGGTCAGCGGCCAGCCCCGGCTCATTCGCCAGCGCCATCGCGAGCAGAACCCGTGCCTTATAAGGATTGAGGTCGGCGGCAGACACAAAGAGCCCATCGGCCGGTCGCGGAACTGCCGGAAACGCCACATGGCCGGCACCCGTGCGGGAACTGCGAACGACGGCCACCCCGGCGCTATTGGCGTCCACCAGCGCCTCTGCCAGCGTTTCATGGATTGAGCCATTGCCGGCGGCGGCCACCACCAGCCCCCGCACGCCTGCCGCCACCATGGCGTCGATTGCCACCCGCCCCGGTTGCGCATAGCTGGCCACGATCTCTACCTCCGGCCAGCTGGCAGGCATCGGCATGACGGCATGCGCCTGGCGTGCAGGCGCATGTGCAAACCGCGCATAGTCGTCCTGCACAAAGCCGAGCGGGCCGGCCAGCGGAGAAACAAAGGCGTCTACCGCCGAGGTGTGCGCCTTGGTGACATCGCGTGCGGCATGGATCTGCTGGTTCAGCACGACCAGCACGCCCTTGCCCGCCGCATCCGGATGACTTGCCACCCGGACCGCATCGAGCAGGTTGAGCGGCCCGTCCGCCGACAGCGACGTCGACGGACGCATCGCAGCCGTCAGCACCACCGGTACCGCGCACGGCAGCGACAGGTGCAACGCCATCGCCGTTTCCTCCAGCGTATCGGTGCCATGCGTGATAACAATGCCGGCCACATCCGCCTGCGCAGACCAGTGCACCACGCGCGCCGCCAGCGTCGACCACAGCGAAAACGACATGTCCTTGCTGTCGACCTGGGCCACCTGCTCCGCTTCGATCCGCGCCACCGAGTTCAACGCCGGAACCGCGGCCAGCAACGAAGCCACCGGCACCGTTGCCGCCTGGTAGTGCGCGCTGCTGGCGGGGTTGCTGGAAGCGCCGGCAATGGTGCCGCCGGTGGCGAGCACAACGATTCGAGGCAGATGAGGCATGGGGGCTGAAGGGAGGTGGAAGAATGCCGCCGATTGTAACCGTGGCACTGCCGCATGCCCTCACAAACGCAGGCCATCATTCAGGTCGATACGATGACTCGGAAATTCTGCTTGCACTTGGTCTGATACTGTATAAAATCACAGCATACTGTTTAAACATACAGTGCCCAGTCCAGCAACCTGTGGACGAATGCACGAACCGGCGATCCCATGGCGACCCTGACACCCCGGCAGCAGCAGATTTTCGATCTGATCCGCAACACGATCCGCCATACCGGCTTTCCGCCTACACGTGCCGAGATTGCTGCGGAGTTCGGCTTCTCCTCGCCCAATGCCGCGGAAGAACATCTGCGGGCGCTGGCACGCAAGGGCGTGATCGAGCTGACCCCGGGCGCGTCGCGCGGCATCCGCCTGAAGGTGGCGCGCAGCGATTCGGAGATGCCCGACCAGTTCTCGCTGCCGATGGCCGGCGTGCTGCAGCTGACGCTGCCGCTGGTTGGCCGCGTGGCCGCTGGCAGCCCCATCCTTGCCGCCGAGCATATCGACCGCCAGTACCAGGTCGATGCTTCCGTCTTCGACGAGCGCCCTGACTACCTGCTGCGCGTGCGCGGGCTGAGCATGCGCGATGCCGGCATCCTCGACGGCGACCTGCTGGCCGTGCGCCGTGCAAGTGAAGCGGCAAACGGCAAGATTGTCGTGGCCCGGCTGGGCGACGACGTCACCGTCAAGCGCCTGCAACGCCGGGGCGGCCATATCGAACTGATCGCGGAGAACCCGGACTTCCCGAATATCGTCGTGGAGCCCGGCCGCGAGGAATTCTCGCTGGAAGGCATTGCCGTCGGACTGATCCGCTCTTCCGGCTTCTGACCTGCCGGCAGGCATTGCCTGCCCCGGGCCACCCGCTTCCATTGCTTTGCTGACGCCGCCCGGCTCGCCGGGTGTTGACCCCGCTTTGCCCAAAAAAGAGGTGTAGCCATGCCGCAAATCCACCACGCCGCCGCCCGCCGTCCAGTCAAGCCGGTGCCCTTCCGCCAGTCGAAAGGCGTGCGTATCTACCAGGGCGCGCAACGCCGCACCATGGTTGGCAGCATGGCCGCGATCTGCCGCATGCTGGAACTGGACGAGCCAGCCAAGCTCGCTGCCTGAGCGGGACAGTTGCCAGAGATGGCGATTCCCCCTGGGTAGCCGCGCCAACGTGGCGCGCATCCATTCCAGGTCGCAAAGAAAAAGACCCGCATCGGCGGGCCTTGGAGATAGGCCGGAAGGGCGCCTCAGGTCCGTGCACAGGCCTTGGTTTCGGCATCGAGTTCATGGGGGCTCAGTTGCGGGAACCAGGCGCCGGTCTTGCGCAGCTCGATGGACGTTCCGTCGGCCTTGACGCCCAGGGACACGAGATACACATAGTCGAACTGCCCGGCCGAGGTCCGGTTGCCGATGCCGATTTCCACGCGGCCATCCGGGTATGTCACAACACTGGTGTCATCGCCGAGATTATTGCGCAGGCACTGGGCCACCTCATTCAGCTTGACCTGCGTGACCATGCGCTTGGCCGGCAGTGCACGGATATCCTTCGCCGACATGCTCGTCGCGCAGCCAGCCAACAGAATGGATAGCGCCAAGCTACCCGAGACAATCTTCGCCCGACCCGACATGACAACCCTTCAATGAATGCGAGGCGGGTATGGTACAGGACAGCCAGCGTTCGCGAAGACCATGACGGCCGTCAGGTCACGCGGTTGCGGCCGGTTACCACCGCAGCAGATCTGGCCAGATAAGCACCGCAGCTACGCCGACGACCATCATCGCCACAAGCATCAGCGCGCGGACGGGGCCATCGTTGCGTTCCGGCGCGGCCTTCGGCAGCCATGGATCGGCGGGTTCCGCGCGCTCGTTTGGCTCGATCAATGGCGCAGGCGCCACAACCTGGACCATCGTCGGGGTAGCCGGCACGAAGTCGGACTGAGCCAGCAGATTGGCCATATGGGTGCCCGCCCTCTCGCTGGTGCCGGTGCGCAAAAAGAGGACTTTCGCCAGGGACAGGCAATCGTCCAGCGCAATTTGCGGGCGAGGCCGGAATATCCCGAGGTGATCGCAGATCGTGTCGAGCTTGTGGTTCGGCACCTGGTAGTACTGGGCCCACTTGAGCTGCCGGATCGAGCAACGCCAGCGCCTGGCCGGAATGCCGGGCAGCACGGTCGCCAGCATCCTGGCCGTGAAATCGGCACCGTGGGCAACCAGCACGTCGGCGGCGTCGAGAATCGCGTTGACGGCATCCATGTCGAATCGCTTGCCGCGAAGCATCTCGATGGTCATCCCGTGGACACCGGTGGAAGCCGGCTCAACGGGGACGTCTGGCTCCCGCGAGCCATAGTAGCTGTCAACCTCCCGTACGAGCGAGCCCAGCCGGGGGGCTACCTCCACAAGCAGTAAGCCTATGCTGATGGGCTCATCCGCAGGGGTGAGTCCAGTTGTCTCGGTGCTTACGATCGCGACCAGCATATGGCCTCCAGGCCCGGTGCTACCTGGCTACCCCGCAACTCTGGCCAGCACAGGCGTACTCCCTGGTCATGCCGCCCATGCAGTTCACCTGATAGGTATCGCCGGCCTGGCTGGTGCCGGTCACGAGGGCGTGCCCCACCGGCATGCACATGTCGCGCTGCGCCAGGGCTTCGACAGTTGCCGAATATCGCCCCGGCTGGGGCGCAGGCGCCATTTCCGGCTGCGCCGCCCTTGCCGCGACCGTTTGCGAGACACAGCCGCGCTGCGCACTCAACGCCTGCAGGGCCGCCGCACGCGCCGAGGCATTCTCCGTGGCAGCGTTCCGCTCCAGCGCATTGCCGATGCCGAAGTCGCCCAGGAAGGCAAGGATCGAGCGGGCATCGAACTGGCTTTCCTGGTCGATCTGCTGCCGGAAGCCGCTGACCCTGGCCTGCTCAAGCGCAATCTCGCGGCAAGTCATGGCCTGGCGCTCAAATTCGGTCACCGTGCCGACCCGCCCATAGTGTTTTGTCGCGCAGCCCTGGAGGACGAGCAGGCAGAGGCCGACGACCACGATTCCTCGGTACATGCGCGTCTCCCGCCTGTAGTTTTCCCGGAAGAGTAGTCCGCGGGAGGCAAGCGGCATATCCGCCATACAGCCTAGCCGGGCCGGACCACGGCCGGCAACGCCGGCTTTCATCGGACGGGATGGCGGGTGGAAACCAAAAGAATGAGGGAGGGCCGCCACCCTTGCTCAAGATGCTCACAATTGCTGACGGTTGATCGCGCCTCAGACGTTTGCAGTTGCTTGCTTGCCCAATGCGAGAACCCGCGGCATGCGGGCAGCGTGCGTCTTCAAACGTGCCGGTATTCGCCGATCAGTACACGGGCGACATGCCAACGGGTCGATTCTTGAATCGCCGGTGGATCCAGTAATACTGCTCCGGCATGGTCGCGATCTGCGCTTCCAGGAAGGCGTTCATGCGCCGGGAATCCTCTTCCACGCTACCTGAAGGGTAGCCCTCAAGCGCGTCGAACACGCGCAGGCGGTAGCCGCGGTAGTCAGGCAGCACCTCGGTGGTAAAGGGCACCACGCGCGCACCGGTGATGCTGGCCAGGCGCGAGGCCGAGGTCAGCGTGCAGGCGGGCACGCCGAAGAACGGCACGAATACAGAATCGGGGGTACCGAAGTCCATGTCCGCAGCCAGCATCACGGGGCAGCCCGCGCGCAGCGCACGCACCACCTGCTTGCCGCTGCCGCTGCGCGGGATCATCTCGGCGCCGAAGCGGCCGCGCTGCGCTAGCGAGATCGCCTCCAGCAACGGACTCGACATCCGGGAGTATAGCGACGCCACCGGATGGCGCATCGAATAGAACATGCAACCGGCCTCGATGCCGACGAAGTGAAAGCCAAGGAAGATGGTTGGCTGTTCCGAGCAGGCAGCCAGGTCGATGCGGGTGTCCAGCTCGATCAGCTTGCCCAGGCGCTCGGCGTTGCCGAACCATTGCACGCCGCGCTCGAGGTAGCTGCGCAGGACGTGGCCGAAGTGATTCCGTGCCAGCTGTTGGCGCGTGTCTTCGTCCATGTCCGGGAAGCACAGCATCAGGTTGGTAAGGACGATACGGCGGCGGCGACTGGGAATGCGGTAGAGCAGCTTGCCGATCGCATCACCCAGGCGTGCGGTCACGCCATATGGCAATGCGGCAAGAAGCTTGAAAGCAGCAGTGGTCAGCGCGGCCTGGAGCCGGTAGGTCATGGAGATCCTGTGGAGCGGTGCTGCGGCGATGGGACGTCGGCCCTGGCGGGCGACTGCGCAGCAGTGGTTCGGCGCCACAGGCTCGTGGCGGGCGGGATGCACGCGAATGCGATAAGAGCGATGCCCGCCGGCCCCGGGTGGGGCGACACTTGGCGAAGCACGGTGCATGTCGGGCCTGAACTGGCAGGGCAGCCCGCGTTGGAGGCGGAAAGAAAAACAGCCACTTTATAAGTGGCTGTCTTCTAAGAAAGATTCTTGGGGTGGCTGATGGGACTCGAACCCACGACGACAGGAATCACAATCCGGCACTACAAGTCACTTTTTAGATTATAACTCAGATACTTAGCTTTCCGATTTTCCAACCACGCGGAAAAGTCACCCCCAGTGTTTATGCGGCTCTCCGGGTGCCCGTTGGAAAATTTTGGCCCTCCCCTTGCGACATGCTTGCCGGTCTATATACTGTACATTTATACAGTGCCAGTGAGCCGCGCAACATGTCACCCGAACCCGCAAATTGCCCCCTCTGCTCCGCCGCTGCCGAGCGCATGCGCGCCGCGACACGCGGCTTCCGCTACACCTGTCCGAGCTGCGGCACCTTCCATATCAGCAGCAGAGCCCTGACCTGCCGGAATGACATTCCAGCTTCGGCCCGAGAGGATGTCCGGAGGCTGCGCTCTTATGGTCACGCGCCCCAGATCGAAGTCTCGCCCGATGGCGTCCGCATCGTCCCTGGCCGGAGCTGATCGATGGGCAACAGCAAGAATGCTTCCGGCTGCCAATTTCCGTCTGGCACCGCGCAGGCCGACGCCGGCAACGGCATCCTCGCGCAGATCCGCGGTGACATCATTTCAGACGTTAAGCGCCTTCTCCCGCCGCCCACGACTGAAGGACAGCGGCAGGAAGTCCTGATGGAAGTGGACGGCATCGGTCCGGTCCGTTTCTATGCCCAGGTCAACAAGGTTCGGCACCACAAGCACTCGCATCTGTATTGGGCCGCCTATCGGGCCGAGCCCGTCGAAGCCTCGTGATAGAAAAATCTGCGCGAACGAGCGGATTCTGACCAAAAAGCTAGCTGTCAGACAGAAATCTGTGCGAGCGCAAAGATTTCGAGAGCCCACTACAAGCACCAATCATGACGCCCACCACCATCTTTCTTGAGGCCCACTACTTCGGCGATGACAGCGAAGAGTTGAGGCTACCCTGCGAGGCAGTTGCAGCGGCGGCCGGCTACCTGGTCGTCGCCGGAATGGAGGCGCGCCACCTGCGTGCGCTCAAATGGCGACCAGACTACTTGTCGTATTGGTACGATGGCCAGCTGCTACGCCTCGCTGTCGGGCCGTGGGTGGCCCTGGACGAGAAAACGGTCCGCTTCACGCTCCGGCAGCCATAGGCACGTCAGTTACCATGACGGACTCTGCCCCGCATCCCGGAGACCGAGATGGGCACGAACTACGCCCCCAGTGCAGCGCCAGGTCCTGCGGGACATTTTCGGCATCGAGCCGCCCAGCGGCCGGATGAAAGGCCGGACTATGCAGCACCGATGGTGCGCGCGAACCCGACCGGCCAGAGGACAGCATCCTGGCCGCATTCTAGGGGCTGTCGTTTAGCTTTCTATGATGCGTCTGGAGCGGAATCGCTAGGTAACTTGCGCCTAAGGAAAAATGCAACCAGCTGTGCGTCAAGCCGCAACCTTGCCGACGGGGTCATGCTTGCAACCCGATTGCCCTGATCAATTGCGCCCCGATCAACGGCTCGGATCCCCCTAAGATCCGCTACGCACGTTCCCAGCGACGGTATATCCGGCAAAGGCATGAAATGGTACAGCAACTGCCCAAGGATGTCCCTGTGCAGCTGCTCATCATTCCCGAGCGCGGAAAGACGCTTGATCGGCGCAACTATGACACGCGGATTTTCCCGAGGCTTGTCCAGCTCGCAATCATGGGACACCACGATCACATCAGTGATTGCGCCCTTTGCGAGCGCGAACAGATTCCCAGACGTCTTTGCTGCATTTGTTGGCTCACCCGCTGAATACCCTTTCAAACCGCCTTTTAGCGTCACAGGTGACAAGTACTCGGTGGGATGAGCCTGCGTAAACAGTGGAACCCCAACAACGATGTCACTGTATGAAAGCTGTTGATGGAGCCCATCACCCCACCAAGTAGTGTCATTCACAGGCAATCAGATAAAAGGGGGGATCTCGTACCTACGCTCAGGCTCTGGAAGCTGCTCCCATGAGCGAATCGCTGCCATCGATGCGCCCCAATATCCGGCGGGAACGTGGTCCGAACCATCCTCGGCTGAATGAGCGGCACGAAGATCAGTGCCGCGCTGCGCAATATAGGAGACTTCCGCTGCGGTAAACGCAGGAACGGAAGTCAAAGCCGTGGCCGACGCAACTATTGCCAAGCTAACCTTTGCTGCAACCTGCCGCCCTGTACGCGAAGCGTTGCGAACCACACGAGTTGCACGACCTCGAATGTGTCTAGTAAGGCCGCGTTCGACCCAAGCGCGCACATCGAAAGTTTCAAATCCATCCATTTGCAACTCCAATTCAATGCGACAGGAGACCGCCGGTACGGGTACGTTGCAACTCGTCCAACAAGGCATCGGCTAGCCCGATGCGCATCTCGACCCTCACAACCGGGTCTACCGCAAGTTTCTGTGTCGCAGAGACGTGCGCCATCGAAAACGCAGAGGCTTGATAAAAGTCAAAGCATGCCTCAAAACCGGCAAAGCTTGACGCTACCAGATTTGCTGCAAACGCCACAGTCTGATCAGGCTCATTATCAATCGATCTGAGCGCCTCAGAGGGCGCACCAACAGCGGCCATCAATTCTTTCACCGTCGGCTTCGGCATAGCCCCGATTGCATCCATGAAATGCTGCACACCTACAGGCGTCATCTTCACAACTAGCAAGGAGCGCAACTCGTTGCCGCTAATTCTTTCCTGTCCAAACAGCAAGTTCGTCACGCCGTCTCGAACCAGAACGGATGCTCGATCCGCCACATATCGCCGATCCGGCACCGGTGCACTCGCTAGGTCAATACCTACTGATACAGCGGTGAGGCCATTCACGCCAACGCTCTGCTGGACGCGAACATCAACGATAGCTCCCTCTCCGGGGCGATGCCTGTGGGAAGCAACCGCTGTCATAGTTCGATGTTTAGCCATAAGTGAAAATCATAGCACACCGCCTTCCAGCTACCCCCCCAGAATGCCCCCTCGAGCCAATGCTTTGCATGGCACCTCACCCACACACTTTCGAATTACGCCATAGTGCGCTTTGGAAGACAATACGCCCAGCGGGTTCAGGCGGTAGACTTGCGCGCTAGCCAGCACCCGCTCGCCCACCCCATTGCATGGAAGCCATATGCTCAGAATCGCCACTGCCTTCCTCATCACCACCGCACTTGCCGGCTGCGCGACGCCTGCCGTCTTCCGAGATCCGACCTCTGGCCAAGTGGCTCAATGCAACGCCACAACGCCGGGTATCTTTCCCATCATCGCGCAGCACGAGATTGATAACTGCTCGCTGGCATATGCCAAGATGGGTTGGGTGAAGCAGTAAGCTGGCGGGCGCCCGCGGTGCTAGCCCCGCTCAGCGGCACGCCTCGGCCGCCGCCCTCAGCCTGACTTCATACCCGGCGCGTAGCGCCAGCTCGGCCAGCGCCGCCCGGAACCACTCGAAGTCGCTGGCCGTGGCCGGCACATGCGCCAGCGGCCAGTCTGGCTCCGGAATGTCGGCCGTCTTGCACGGCACCGACACAGGCACCCTCACCTCTACCGGCTTTTCGACCACCTGCGGCACGGCCGCGCAACCAGCCAGCAGCAAACACAGCATCAGCGCGCGGGTCATGGGCGCTCCTTCACGAAGGTCAGGCGCAGACCGTGCAGCGACGCGCACTGGTCAGCGCCCGGAGTCTGCGCCTGCATCTTGCCGGCCAGAAGCGTGTACATGGACTGGGCAGCCTGGGCGTCGGCGTCGGCCTTCGCTGCTTGGTACTGCCGTAGCTTGGCCTGCGCCTCTAGGTCGGACACTGCGGCGTTCTGCTTGCCCAGCAAGCCGGACAGCTCGCGGTTGTCAGACTGCGCCTTGGCCAGATCAGTCTTGGCCTGCGCCAGCTCGGCGCGCGCCGCGTCCCGCTCGTGCCGATAGACCAGCACCGATGCGCCGGACAGCGCCAGGATGATCAGCACCGCGGCGAAGAAGATGCGGCCGGGCGTGGCGAAGATCGTCTTAAGCAGGGTCAGCATGGTGGATCACCTCCGTGGGCGAGAACTGGTAGCCCTCGACGGCATACCTTTGAAACAGGAATATCGGGAACGGCAATGTGTGAATGCCCTCGTCCTTACCTACGTGGTGGTCCTTACACAGAACCAGACCGTTGCAGCGCATATCGTCCACGAAGGCATAGGGGTCGGTGGCCGGGTCGAAATTGTCCCAATCGAACGCCTGCGCATGAGCGCCCCACAGGCCAGCCTTGCAGTCGAGCGCAAACAAGTCCCATGACCAACCGGTAGCCAGCGACCGCTCTACGGGGTGGTGATGGGCCTCCAACGGATGGCCGCTAGTCTCCGCAGTCCTGCCGCAGATGAAGCAGCACTTCTCGCGCGCCAGAAGTTCTAGCCGGGTGCGACGGAACAGCGACGTGGTGGTGCGCGCCTCATGTCCCGGGATTTCCACGTCCACGACCAGTGTTTCGTGCTCAAGATGGTTTTCGGTGACGGCCATAGGCCCTCCAGAAAGCAAAAGCCCCGCGCGCGGCGGGGCTTAGATGGGGATGAGGGAGGTCAGTCGAGGTCGGGAAGATCCACGGTCTGGCCTGCTAGCGCGTGCGTGCAGTCACCGAGGAAGATGATCTGGCCCGGCGCCGCGCCATTGCATCCGACGAACGAATGGCAGATGTGTTTCTTGGCCGGCACGCCGTCGCCCTGCCATTGATCCCAGTTGCTCAGTACGCTCGGCCCGAATACCGGGCGATCGAGATCGCCGTTGAAGCTCCAATGCGGCTTGCCTGCTACGTGCGGCGATTTTTCCGTTTCGCCGGGCGGTAGCCAATTCACCGGAAGGATGTGAACTCCAGATCCACGCGTGCCCGCGTCGCAACCTGGGCAAATCCACTTGATGCCGTAGAACCGCCCTTCGGTATCGCGGACAATCTTCGCTTTGCTCATGCCTTCACTCCCAACGCGACCTTCGCGCGCGCCCAGTACTTCAGCCGGTCATCCCACCCGTTCGGCAGGCCGGTGGCCTTGTTCCGCCCGTTGATGGCGATGCTCAGCGCCTTGAAATCGCCAGAGTCGGCGAAGCGGTTCAGGTTGTTCGTCTGCCAGTACCAGCCAGCGGACGCCGCGGCGGCCATCGGTTGCTCGAGCAGCTCTGGCATCGTGACTAGGTCGAGGCCAAGGCCGCGGCCGCAAAGAAGGTAGTTCTTCCGGCCGGTTATCTGGATCAAGCCGCGGCCAAGGAATCGGAATCCGTCGCCCGGCTGGGTGTTGCCGAGGTCCGCCCTACCCTCGTACCGGCGCTGGGTCTGCGTCGGGCCCCAGATCTCGCGCGTGTTGACCAACTGGCCCGACTCGTGCGCGACTTGCGCGAGGAACGCCGCCGCGCGCGTCGGCGTTTCGATGTCGAAGCGCGTCATGGCGTCCGTCAGCGGCAACAGGAACGTGTCCGCCCGCCTTCCGGCGCCTGGCATGATCGCCCGTAGGATGGCTGCCGTGATCATTGGCCAAGCCCCTTGCGCACGTCGGCAACCACGTCATCGAGGCTCGCGTCCTTACGCTTCTCGATGAAATTGAAGACCCATCTGACGATGGCCCAGGCTGGGAGCCCGCAGGCAAACACAAGCCCCAGCATGGCTACTAGGCCAAAGGGGTCGTGCGCCCACGACTGCAGGCCGAATCGCATAATGACCGCCGAGCCGCCGGCTATCGAGCCGACAACCGTGCTGGTCAATCCAACTGCCCACTCGCGGGGGCTACGCGGAGGTGTGATGCTCATGACGACGATGGAAGCTAAGCCCGCACCGATTGCACCAGCGCCTGCCGCGCCGCCCAGAAGTTTCCAGCCGGCTACTCCCGCAGCACTGCCGGCAGTGAATGGTTCGGACATGTTGAGACCCCGGTGTTTGCCCGCTCTATGGCGGAAATGAAAAAGCCCGCTGAAGCGGGCGATAAAGAAACTTGACTGATAGGCCCGTTGGGCCTACCATCATTCCTAGCGGTTGCGCATTCGCGCGACCCACTACAGCCGAGAGGTCAATATGAAGCGCTCATTCTGGGCGGCGTTTCGCCGTCAAATCCCACATGAAATACACCCCTCCGAAGCCGCAGGATCTGGAGCGACTGAAGCAGGAACTGAAGCTGAGCAGTGCGGCAATGGCCGACCTGTTCGGTGTGCAGGGCGGCCGTCAATGGCGCAAGTACACGGGCGGCGAGACGCCGCGCGAGATCAGCCCGCACATTCTGTTCTTCGCTATGGCCAGGCTGGAACTGGACGACACAACGATCAAACGCGTGCTGGATCGCATGCGCCGTGCCGGGGCGTCTATCGACCTGGCGCCCGGTGGCGAGCAGGAGCCATAGCGGCCATCGCTTCATGCACGCTCGCTGCATGCGGTGGCGGAGGCGGTGATAGCGCGCCGTCAACTGTGTCGCAACAAGCCGCGCCCACCCAGCCAGCCCCAGCAGCCCCCAGCGCGCCGGCAGCTCCAGTTCAGGACGCCGAAACGTGGACTCGCCATCCGGCGCAAGTCCTTACGCCCTCACAAACTTGGGAATTCAGCCCCGGCAGCGCACAGGGCTTCGTCGCAGAACCGTCTGTTCTGTACGACGCCTCGACCGGCCTCTACACAATGTGGTATTCGGGCGGCTGGGAGAAATGCTCCACCGGGACAGCTACATCGACGGACGGCATCACTTGGGTAAAGAACCCGGCGAACCCGATTCTCGGCCAGGGCAAGATGGGTCAGACCATCGCCTGCCGCAACTTCGTCGTAAAGCACGACGCCGAGGTGTACGTCTATTTTTCCAATAGCGTCGGCAACACGCCGGGCACCATCTATGTCACCCATTCTGAAGACGGCATCAACAACCTGGCGCCCCCTATTCCGTTCATGACACCGGGCACCGTCGATACGAACCTCGCCAATTCGTGGATGGTATTCAACGGCACGAAGTGGAAGTTCTTCTACGACAGCATGACACCAGAAAATGTGTGGGAAACGTTCTCTGCTACCTGCGATTCACCGCTCGGCCCGTGCATCAAGGATTCCGGCCCGCTCAAAGGCTTGCAGATCGGTACGGGCGTCTACGGTGGCGGATGGGTTCAAATGCAGAACGGCCGCTACAACACGTACTTTCTTGCAAGCGTAGCCGGCCATCTCTTCACGCCCGTCTATCACGCCTGCGATGCCGGAACGGGAACTGTGACGTTCGACAACCATGGCAGCCTGGTTGTCGACATGCTGCCCGGCAATGACCAGACTGGCGATCCATTCCTGATCGACGGCGCCAACTTACCGGATAGGCAATCGCGTATGTGGGTTACCGATGTGTACAACCCAACGGGTCACGCGACCATCGGGATGGCGACCCATACAGGGCCGCTCAGTGATATTCCCTGTCCCGTCGGCAATTGACCGGCCTAAGCGGTGGCGCGTGATTTAGCGCCGCCGCTCCCTTCTAGCTTCCTACGCAACACCGAAAGCAGTGGCTGTTCCACGAAAGCATAGACAGCAATGGCAACTACCACAGATACCGCCAAAGTCAGGACCATACCGGGCGCGCTCCGGCTAATATCAAGCCATCCCCACCTCTGCCCAAGGTTACCAATAGTCTCAACCACAATGGGATGCGTAAGATATAGCGCATACGACGCGTTGCCTACGAGAACAAGCCACCGCGAATTGCACCGCACCCCCGCAGAATGCATGGCCAGCGCTAGTGCAACAACCATCCCGCAAGCCAAGAAGGCGATGGTCAAGTGCAGCACGCTGCCGGGCGCGTCGAACGTGAACAACTGGAAGCAGAACGCACCGTACCAAGCCGCAAATGCCACAGCAATAGCCGTCATGAGCCTCCGGTTCCATGTGACGGCGGCGGCGGCAATGAAACGCCAGACGTAGAAGACGCCAATCCCCAGCACGAAGCAGAACGTGTATGGATGCGAGTAAAACGACAGAATTCCAAAGCCGTCATCGAACACGATTGCAGTCAGCTTCATCGCCATCAGCGCCAGCACAACAAACAGCGGCGCCCAGCGCTGGCTAAGGTGCAGTGCTGCGGCGAACAGCACGTAGAAGAACATCTCCAAGTTCAAAGTCCAGCCCACACCAAGAATCGGATGCATATCACCAGCGTGATTCTTGTAAGGCAGGAAAAGCAAATCCTTCAGGAGATTCGACTGCAATGTCGCGTCGCCTAGGCCATTGTTCGCACCAAACCAAACCAGCAACTGGTGCGGATCGTTAGCGATCCAATTCGAGAAAAGCGGAAAGGTATAAAGCGGGTTGGCAAAGCCGAGGTTATTCCACAACAAGAAGAAGATCGTCACTATCCAGTAGAGAGGCACAATGCGCACTAAGCGCTTCGTCATGAACAGATCCACGCTGCTGCGCGAGATATGCGTCATGATGAATCCGCTGATGACGAAGAACACACAGACGCCGAAGAAGTCCGTGCCGACACCACCAACTTGGAACCTCGTGTGATAGAAAGCCACGGCCAGCGCGGCCAGCGCCCGTAGTACCTGTAGGTTTGTGATCATTAAGCGGACTGCAAAGCAGCGATCTGTGTTGTGACACGATTTTCGCATACTTGGCAGCCCTACCAGGGCTGTCGGATGGAGCTACTCCGGCTTTACAGGCCAGGAGAGGGCCCCGTCCGTGAGATTAGTCCGGCTGACTGCGACCCGATACTCTTTCCAAGCTTTCAGCTTCGCGACGTCGGCGGCCGACGCGATCTCCAGGTCGACCGCATCCTGCAAGGGAGCGATGCGCAGTGCGGCTGCGGCGAGCAACGCATCGCGGGTGATGGTGAGCTGTTCTGGCGTCGGCGCCACGACTGGCGACGTGGGGTCGTCGGTCTGGGTAAGTGTCCCTGGGTATGGGCCCGGCAGCGGTTCGCCGTCAGCGGAGAAGACCCAAGCGCCGTCGACGTGTTCGGCGACCACGTTGTCCTCGAAGGCAAAAACGGCTCCCGTGTCGGTGTCTCGGAAGTATTTCATGATCGTGTCCTTATGCGCGCGTTTCGTACCAGCCGTTGATGCTTGAGCCTGCAGTCGCCGTCACGCCGTAGGTTTGCCCGGCGAGCACAATTGTCGAGGCAGAATAATTAGCTGATGAGCTTCCGTTGTTTCCAGCCCCCAAAACAGTGGCGCCACCTTTCTGCAGGTTGAATCCGGCTGCCGTGGGTAATTGAATTTGTATATCGATGAATATCGGCTTGCCAGTGCTGTTCGTATAGGTAGTGCCAATCGCGCGAGACCCGGTCAGGCTTTGCGTCGTCTGGCCCAAGCCGAGCACCTGAGCCATCTGCACTGCATGCCCGCTCTGCGTGGCGGGGGCGATCTGCTGCGCTCCTCCTGCACACTCCATGAGCACGGCGATCGGGTTGCCGCTGTTCACGCCAGCAATGGTCGCATGCATCAGCACTGCGGTCCCGTTCAGCGCCAGCTCGCCGCCTTGCAGCGGTTGCAGGCCGAGTCCGTAGATCGGGATCGCCGTGAGGCCGTCCGGGGCGTAGGTCGATGGTCCGGTGTTCGCGTGGGCGATCTTGATCGCCTGCACAACACCATCACCCCACGTACCCGCGACCAGAGGCGTCGCATTGGTCGCTGTGTAGGCGTTCGCCGCGCCAGTGTCGGCGAGGATTATGGTGTTCTGGCCGAGCCGCTTGATTGCCGATAGCACCTGGGTGTACGTCGGCTTGCTGAGAGTCAGTCCGGCACCAGTGACGACGTTGGACAGCTCCATCATCACGGCATTGAGCCATTCAGCCGGTACGATCGTCGCCGGCGTGGATGTCGCGGGATTGCCGTCGGTGAAAAAGCCTGCCGTGCCGGCAGCAGTTGCCGCCGGCTGCGACACTGCCGCAGTCGAGTTATCGATTTGATACATGGATTTCCTTACGAGTAGCGGAACTGCAAGACCGTGTGCGCGGGCTTCACGGCGTTCAATTCACATTCGAGGACGTTGTTGTTCCAGCTGCCGAGCGGCTCGCCGGCGGTGGATTGGCCCGCCGCGAAGCGGACTACGGTGTTGAGTGGCGCGTTGACCGACCAGGCGAAAAACCAGTCCGTGTTTCCGAGTTGCTGGCCGGCCGTGCTTTGCCCACAGTGGAACGGTGCGAAGTTCGTGACCGTGATTCCATAGCCAAGCTTCGCCGCGAAACCAATGTAATACGCCGCAGACTGGCCGCCGCTATTCGCCAGGCGCGCGACGACTTGCGCCCGTCTTTGTTGGACCGTTGGCGACTCTCCGGCGCACGGATCTGGGAGCCCGAGCGTCGATTCCCATTCGGGGAGAAGCTCATATGTCGTCGCCGGGAAGGCGTCCACGAGCAGGTAGTTCGCTCGAGCGGTGTTCCGGGCGTAAATCTGTGTCAGGCCGGTAAAGACCTGCGTCTGAACCGCATCAGGGTCGCGCGGCCATACCCGACCGCGCGGCATCAATGCCTGGAACGCGCGCAGGTAGTCAGCAGAGGTGAGATTGGGCGCTAGCATTACTCACCTCACGGGTTGAACGTCACAGTGCCCAATACGGGAAGCTGGCCTGCGGTGTTCGTGATGTTGCCGGCTGGAGACGTAATGACGAATCCCGCCGTACCGGGTACCGCGCCGATCGCCGATTCGATGTCGGACAGATTGATCGTGCCGCCAGGAACTCCATTGGCGAGGAACACGCCGGAAATAGCTGCGGACACAGCATTCCGCGTCGACGTGCTCCAAGAGCTTGTGCCGGTGAGCGTGAAGTTGACCGAGTTTTGAATCGGCGCGCATGCGTAGACCAGCGCCGTTACGGGTTGCAGATTGATGATGTAGTTAGCGACCGTGAGTTGATCGCCAGTCGCCACTGTGCCGCGTGGCACGCCTCCGGGGCCTTGGTCGTACTGCGAAACGCCGTTTGTTCCTTGCGGAAAGCCTTGGTGCGCCGCTTCCGACACGTCCATCATGAAATAGACGACCACGGTTCCGGTGCCGAATCCGTTCGGTGCCACCCATGCGCGCGTCACACCGGCGACCTGAAGTGCCCAAGTCTTATAGTCCGATTGCGCACCACCTTGCGGCGAGGCTTGGAATGCGGACATCACGCGGCCACTGAACGCGGTCTGCGTCTCGACGTCAGCGCCGCCAGTGAAGGCAGCCGATGCAGTGCCACCGGATTGAATACCGGCGATCGCAGTGCCAAGCGTCATGACCGTGCCAGAGGCACAATTTCCGGCCGCCCCGGGCGCCGTTGCGGTCACCGCGACAGTGACCGACGATCCTGAAATGGTCGCGTCTGCGTTGGTCGTGTACGTAAAGCCGTCGCCACGGACGACAGTCGTGCCGGCCAGAATGGTCCCGGACGAGCCAGGAAACGTGACCGAGCCAATGGCAGGAGTGGCAGCCTTCAGATAGGTGCCCTTCAACGCTCCCCATCCCGCCAGATACTCGTCGGTTGACGTCCAAGGCACGGCCTGCTTTGCGATCCAATCGAGATAGCCGTAATGGAGGTGCGCAAGCCCAGCCTGGACGTTGCCGGTGATTCTCAGGTTCGCAACACGCAGCAGCGGATCCGAGCCCGGCACGCTGGAGGCGATGTCGGACGCGACTTGCGTTTGCAAATCGGTCAGCAGTGGTCTGGAATACGGCATCAGTTAAGTCCTTGCCATGCCCACGTGTAGGCGTTCGCCACCGTCGAGCCGTCCTGTTTGTATGCGACGACCTGCGCGCCGAGTTCGCCTGCCGCCGTCCACTCAACCAGGACGTCGAACTTCGCCACGACACCGTCATCGATCATCCATTGCAGCGCCTCGACGATGTAGTCATAGGCCCGCTGCAGCGTCTCTTGCGTCTGCTTCGCTCGGGTCAGCAGCCATAACCGAGAGCCGATCTTGACCGCGCTGAATTCGTCGCCCCACCAGCCACGGGGATCGTTTGATCCGTCTGGAATCACGTCATCCGGTTCAGCGATGCGATCGGTAAAGAGGGAGATCAGAACTGCTGTCGAAAGGTCGTTGCCGGTCGCGAGCAACGCACCGGACATCTGCCAATCGCCGCGGGCGTTCGCCACGTCCCAAACTGTCGTCGTATCGGTCATTCGGTTTGGTTCGGTGCGTTGGAGGTAATCGTGCTACCGCCGCCCTGGACGTTATGCACATCGTGGTTGTGGCCGTTGAAGATGACCCGTTCGGAGGCCATACTGCGGCCGCCCGTATCGCAGTTGTCTACGACGTCGCCCGTGCACTCAAAGCGCGGTGTTTCCATGCGCACTTTCGTTGCGGCCTTGATCGTCACCGTCGTGGCGTTATTGACCGTCACCGCCTGATTCTTCGCATCGACCACGATGCCGCCCGAAGCAGTCAGGTAGATCTGTTTGCCGTCCTGGCTGTAGAGCATCGTTTCGCCAGGCGCGAGGTTCTTCGGCCTGGACGGCTGATGCACCGTGCCGAGCACGACTCCATTGGACCGGTCTCCACCAAGGAACACGACAATGGCGTCCGACCCAACCGGTGGATTCGACGAAAGCCCGAACTCGGACATGCGCGGCGTGTTGTCGCGCGTCTCCAAGGCGTTCAGTTTGACCTGCATCATCTGGACGCCGCCAGAATCATTGACGGTCGTCACCAGCGCGCGGGCGAGCGAGAGCAGCACGCGGCGCGCGGCGCGCTCAAGAATTCCATGCTGATCGTTCATTGCTGCGGGACTGTTCCGATGACGTCGGCGAATTGCCGCTGAATAAGGACCGGCTGTGGCATGAATGCCTCGGGAGCCATCAGCGTCAACTCGGCGTGCGTGCCTTCTAGCCCGAGGTGATATGTCACCTCACTGATGAGGTAGCGCTTCGGCACCGTACCGCCCTGGTCCCCTGCAACTTTCAGAGATGGAATAAGCACATCAATCAGCTTATTGGGCTCCCAGAGGTTGCCCTCGACGTCTCGCCAGTTATCGACGAACAGGCGGACAACCTCCGAGCGGCCGAGACGCCGAGCGACTTCCCACACCGCTCGCTGCTTGCCGATTTCCCATCCAAGTTCGCCCGCTTCCGAGATGATGATGCGCCGGCGGTGCCGGGTGACATTCGGGTCTGTTGCCGTGAAGGCCGGCGCATTGACCGCATTCAGGTCAAGAAGGTTGTTCGTGCCGATCATCACGGCCACGATCTCGGAGTAGCGCTGATCCATCGACCGCTCGACGGAAGCGCTCTCCATGTTGATGCCTTCCTGTACGCCGCTCGCCATTACATCGGTCTGCGTTGCGCGGGCGAGCCTGAGATGCCCATAGCGATCCTCGTAAACAAGCAGCGCATTGAACCGCGCAGACCGTTCGATGATCTCGTACGCCGTCTCGCCGAGCATGATGTTCTGCTGCGGGATGATTGGCAGGCCTGTCACATCGCAGTCGACCGTGATGTTGTACGGCACGGCCAACTTGGAAGCTATATCCAGCGCCGTGCAGTTGCTGATTTGACCGTTTGGCCACTCCGCCGCGCAATCGAGCAAATCCTGGCATT
This sequence comes from Cupriavidus sp. IDO, assembly GCF_000812465.1. Classification (GTDB taxonomy): domain Bacteria; phylum Pseudomonadota; class Gammaproteobacteria; order Burkholderiales; family Burkholderiaceae; genus Cupriavidus. The sequence goes on from NZ_JWMA01000055.1 coordinate 83,621, forward strand.
TGCCTCGCCCCGCGACGCGGATTTCATGCATATTCGCGCTGATACTCGGCACAACCCGGTCTACGTATCCGACCACAACCGGGTCACCACCAATCGCCAACAGACATTCATCACCTGGCTGCACGACCACATCGTTTGCCTGCCCTGGGAACAGTTCGGTCATGCCAAGCTCGAAATCGCTTGGAAACCGCTCGATGCCTCTTGTGCAGCGCAAACTCGTCCACCCCGACAGCATGTAGTTGCCTATCGAGAGCAGGATTTCATCATCAACCATCGCTTAGCTCGAGAGTGCTTTGAAGCTGGTCGGAACGAATGCAGGATGGATAGGCGCCGCTTGCGCCACAAGTTCATCACTTCGGGTCGCGTCGCGATACAGCCGGTTAGCGAGGGTGAGCGCCGGCAGCGTGTTGCCAAAGCTAAATACCGCTATTGCTGCCAGGCCAGAGCCGCGCGCATCAAGGTCGGCGACAACAGACTGACGCAGGGTCCGGAGTGCCGTATATACGCCGTCCTCGCCCTGATTCGCGGCAATCGTGATCTCGTTATCGAGAAGCGCCGTGATGCTGTCGCGCGTCGACGAGGCATCGTCTGCCGAGGTCGGCTGATAGACTGACGCGGACACGGCAATCTGGGCAACCGTCGCGCGCCGGAACAGATCGGCACAGCAGTTCTGCATCGTCGTCTGGGCTAGCGCGACTTGCGACGCCCCAACAACGGCCGTCGGGCTGTACATCATCAGGCTAGACAGCAACCGGATTGCGTCAGCCGGGGAAGCTGCGGATGCAGCCAGAGCGGTAACAACACCCTGAGCGGCACCGGCGAACGTCGCCTGGTCGGTTCCTACGTTGGCCGCCGCCGCAGTAAGCGCGCTTCCGGCCGTTGCCACTGCCGCACGGTTCACTGTGTCGGCCGAGATCAGACTGGAAACCGTTGCGGTACTGGCGGCCTTCTTGTTGGCCCCCGCATAACCGGTATTTCCACCGCCGAAGAGGCGCCCAAAGTTTCCCGCCAACGTCGAAATGGAGTTCCAGAACCGCTTGACGTCGTGAATCAGCGTCGTGACCGCCTGATACCACCCGATGACCGTCGAAACAGCCGATTGGATGACCTGGGCGCCGGCGACGACCGCACTTGCGATGCGTTTGACGAAGCTCAGTAGCGACGCCGCATTGACCGCTGATGCCGCGCTCGCGACAGCGCTAGCGGTCGGCTTTTGCGCCTGCGGGTAGAGGCGATCCCCGCCCAGGACGAACACGAACCGGACCTCAACCACCCTGCCGCGATCCCAGCTGGTGCCGAACTCCGCCTCCATGCAGTTGACCTTAACTGCCCCCCAATTTGGGTGGATTAGCGTGCCAAGGCCAGGGGCGCTCGTCTTGCCATTCGCGAAGCCAACGATCTCCCTATTAAGCCGTTCGCGCTGGTCGAAGACCGAGCCGCCGCCGTATACAAGGCTGTTTTCAACAAGGAAGCCGGTCAGGCGAAAAACGCCAGTCTGCTTCCCCAAGTCCTCGACCCACGGCCGAGTCTCCTTGTTAGGGTATTCATGGACAACAGAGCGTCGCCCGAAGCTACCACTTTCGCTCAAGACCGCAAACGGCACGCCGTTGTAGCTTGCCTGGCGCAGTCGCTTCCAGTAGTCGCTTCCGCCGCCGAACAGCTTCGCGAGATCACTGGCCGCCTTTGCGACTCCGCCAATGCTGCCGACGGCATCGCCGATTTTTGCTGAAAAGCTCATACGGACGGCCCTGTTACGTTAGCGTTTCCAATCCGGACTGAGGCGCTCGCGTTTCCAGTCGATCGCACCGACGCCTTCGTGCCGGCGGGAGCGCCCGTCAATTGAATCTCGACGTGCACCTTGCCGGCATCTCCAGTCGCGCCCGGCTGATTCGCAGCCACAATCGACCCAGCACCCTGGGCTCTGCGCGCAGCCTCGGTATCAGAATTCGCCGGTCGCTCATATAGGCGGGAAACGATGTTGCCGGCCTCCTGCGCCGTCTTGGCGCTGGCCAGCGCGCGTCCGGCGCTTTGCTCGGTACCCTTCCTGAGTTCGTGGTCAACGAAAGCCAGTTGCTCGTCCAAGCTCGATTTCCGTATGTCCTTTCCGGCCCACTTGGCAAAATTGGCCTGGCGGTCCGGATGCCATTGCGCGACTCCATAGGCCTTCCCATTGTCGCCCACTGCCCCCGGATTCATCTGGCTCTCTTGCCGCAAGTTGGCAACGATTCCGGCCGCTTGTTCCTTGGTCCACCCTTTGCTCTGGAAGAATCCCACTGCATCGCTAGCCGACGCCTGCCCTGATGCAGACCCACGTCGGCGGGCGAGCTCCTCATCCTCTCCGGAATTCAGATCTCCGGAGCGTAGGCCAAGGAATGCGCCAACCGTGAACGGGTTGACCAGAAATCTCCCCAGCGTCCCCAGTAGGCCACCGCCTGCCGCCGCGCCAGCTGCTCCCGCGCCCGCCGCACCCGCCGCCCCAGCACCCGCCGCGCCAGCGCTCGCGCCGGCAGCTGCAGTCCCAAGGCCTGCCAAAGCCCGAATTGCCGCCGGCGCCGCTACGGTCGCCAGCAGGGTCAGATTCGAGATTAGGCTGAGGACGCCAGCGATCGGCCCGGCAAACGAAATTGCCGCAATGGCAATGGCGATGCCCTTCACGCCGCCGATGGAATCCACAAACTTTCCCAACGAATCCGCAGTCTTTTCCCAATCGACGTGATCTAGCCAGGTAGCAAACTTCTCCACGTACTCGGCTATCTTTGTCGCTGCGACATCGCCGTACTTTTCCACCAGCCTGCCGACCGCGTTGATAACTCGTTCCACAGCCGGCGCCATGGCATCGCCAAAGGCATATTTCAGCTTTGTGGCGGACGCCTCCAGCTTGAGCATATTGGCGTTGAACTGCTCGCCCTTCGCCAACTGCTTGTCGCTCAGGACCAGACCCATCGCGCGAGCCTTGGCGACGAACTCGTCAATGCCCTTCTCCCCCTTCTGAAGCAAAGGGAGCAGCGATTCCACGCCGAACGTGCCGGCTATGAGGGACTGCGCCTGGACATTGCCCTTTTGCGCGACGATGGCGTTAGCCACCTCCTTGAGCGCCCGGGTCGCGTCAACGGCGCCGTCTTTGGTCTTGTGCAGCGTGATGCCAAACTTCTGCATCATCACCAGGGCGTCCTGGTTTCGCCCAAAGGTGGCATCCTCGATGGTTCGCCCAAGAGTCTTGAGGCTGCCGGTCATGTCTTCGGACGACAGGCCTGCAAGCTTTGCGGCACCTCGGAACGCCTGGAGCTCGCTAGCCGATACCCCAATCACGCCAGACGTGCGCCCGATCTCCGCGCCGGCCTTGCCAAACTCGGTCGCGAGCGCGGCAATGCCGGCCACGGTCCCGATGCCAGCGATGGCGGCAAAGGCCGGAACCATGGAGGCGACATGGCGCGCAGCATCCTGCGCCGCTCCGCCAATGGACTTGATGCCTTTGGCGACGCGGTCAAGACCGGCCTCCTTGCTCAAGGCAGAAAACGACGCCTTGAGATCGGTAGCCGGCTTGGTGACGTTGGCAATCGACGCCTTGATCTTGCGAATCGAGGCGGTAGCCTTGTCGACCGCAGAAATCGTGACCTGGAACGTCGATGCTGCCGCCATTTACTGCTCCGTTTGCTGTTTGATTCGCATCGCCTGCTCAACCCACCATTGCAGGCGAGACAGGCTCAGCCGCCACGCATCCTCTGGCCCCCAGCGGAAGAAGTGCGTGACATCGGCGACTACGCTTCCGCATCCGTCGGGCCATCGTCGGTAAAACCCCCGAGATACTCGTTCGCCTCCGTGAAATCGCGTTGGCTGAGCTTCTCGACGGCCAGCTTCGGCACACCGGCAACCAGATGGATCAGCATGATGCCGATGCCGATGTTGGTCGAAGCGGACATTGCCTTGTCGAGCTCGCCGGCCGTCGGCTCGCGCAGGTTCAGCGACTCATAGGTGATGGCATCTTCGCCAGAGCCGAGCTTGACGGGCTTGCGGAGTTTCAGGACTTTTTCTTCGGGTTGCATATCAAGCCTCCGTAACGCTCGGGCCTTCCCACTTCACATCGAGCGTCGCTTCGGCAGTCTTGACTTCCTGAACGTCGACGGTCCACATGTTGCGGCCGATGATGGTCTTGCCGTTCGCAAGCTGCAGGACGACCGTGGAGTTGGTCATCGAGTTGAGCGAAGCAACGCTCAGATTCTTCGCATCACGCAGCGTCGCGGAAATCATGCCCGTCGACGGCTTTTCGCTGTAGCCGTGGACGGCGTCTTGACCGATCAGCGACTCACGCTCGATCGTCGAGACGCGATACGTGAGATCGGCCTGAAGCATGTAGCTCTGGCCATCGACCGAGATGAACGCAATCCCGGCAAGACGGTTGGTGGTATCGGCCATCTGGCCCTCCAAATAGAGAAGCCGCCTGGAGGCGGCCTAGATGCGGTATCAGTTCAGGCGGAACTGGGCGAGCAGCGCGAAGATGCGCAGCTGGTTAATCAATGTGCCCGGCCAGAGAACGTCGACGCGGTTCGGATTGCTCGAGTTCTGCTGAACAATGACCCCTGCCGCGAATGCCTGGCTGTTCTGCACGAAGCCGTTGTACTCCAGCGTCTGATACGCGGCGATGATGTCGGCCCGGATCATGCTCGGCGTGACGATGCTCGAGCCCGGCGCAAACCTGGTGCCGTCGGCCGCCAGCTTGACGCGCGCGTACTTCGTCGTGACCAGCGTCGCCATGAAGCGCAGCACGTACGTCAGCAGGAACATCGTCTCGACCTCGAGATAGCTGTTATCCGGCTGGCCGAACGCGTTGAGCTGGTACGTCGTGATCGCGTTCTCGATGCGCACCGTGCCATCAGTGCCGACCGTGAACGTCGAGATGCCGTCGTAGAGGTTGGTATTGCGCTGCGACAGGGAGAACTGCGAGGCCAGCGGGGGCGCCAGCACACCCTGAAGCACCACCGTCTGCAGCGGCAAGCCAGGATCCACACGAGCGCTCGATGCCGCAGCCGCGCAGAATGCTGCCGCCCAGCTCCAGTTCGGGGTTGGGCTGTCGTAGAAGCCCATGATCGACGCGTGCTGGTCGTTGCGAGTCAGGCCAAGCGTCGTTTGCGACGCGCTCGTACCGCGATACGCGAGGAAGCAGTGACCGTAGACCTGAGTGCTCCAGCTCCAGCGGCCGGTCGTGTCGTTCAGGAACGACTGCAGCGCGTTCAGGCTGGTCGTGTCCGTGTACGGCATGCAGATGAAGTCGAACGGCATGCTCTGCAGGTTCGCGAGGCCGGTCGTCAGGCTCGGATTCACTGCGCCGCTCGCCATCCCGACGATCGTGAACGTCAGGCCCGTCGGCGTCACTTCGCCACCCGGCACGCCGCGATAGTTCACGCGGATGTCGATGTCGTTGCCGGTGAGGCCCTTGTTCTTGGCCGTGATCGTCACAGCGCCGACCGACGACGTTGCAGTGACGGGAAGATCGCCGATCGCATTGATCGCCGCAGCGACAGCCGTCGCAATCTGCGTGACCGTCTGACCCGTGGCCAGCGTCACCGAAACGAGCATGCCGCCGATATACAGCGAGTGGACACCCACCGCAGTGTTGGCTGCGGTGTACGTGATCGTGCCGGTGGCCGCGACCGCCGACGCGTCGTCGGAGAGCGGCAGCAGCCACAGTTCGCCAAACGTGTCGTTCTTGCGGTACGTGTCGACCATCTGGGCGAGGATCGAACCTTGGCCGCCCTGGGTCTTCGCGTCTGCCACGCCCTGCGAGATGATCGGCGTATTCGCGACCGCAACACCGGTCGACAGAATGTTGCCGATGATCAGCGCGCGCTGGTTGCTGTTCGCGGTGTTCGCCCGCGAGGCGTCGACTTCCGCATAGAACAACGGGACGCGGAGATTCGACGGAATCTGCTTGAAGCCGATAGTCATGCTTTGTCACCCCCGATGGCGGGTTTCGATGCTTTCGCCGGCGGCGTCAGCGTCACGTCCTTGTCTCTCAGCAAGCGGTCCCAATGCAGGTCGCCGTCAGCGACCTCCAGACCGTTCTCGTCGAGCAATTGCTTCGTGACCGGGTCTCGCACGGAGAGCCCGGGACTCGGGTAGACCTTCATGAGTGGTGCTCCTACTGGGGCAATGTGATAGTCAAAGCGCCCTCATTGCGGCCATCAGGCCCGGAGGTGCGTGGTGCGGGTTTCACAGCAGACGGGAACGGCGGGTTGGAATACGTGCCATTCGGATCGAACGGTTGAGCCGTATCGACGTAGATGTCCACGGTTTGCAGCGGGTTGGTCGGGATCGGGAAGAACAACTCCGGACCCTGGTAGAACTTCACCTCGATCGACATAGCCAGTTCTGCCATTGGCATATCGCCCTCGGAGTTCGTGTTGATCTCCGAATCGACCGACGTGAATTGCTCGATGCGCTGGCCGCCGGCCGGATCCGCCCAGATCGCCGGGTTGTTGATCAGCGCCGTCTCAATCTGGAGCTTCAGGGTTTCGGCGGCAGCCAATGCAACGGCAGAACCGGCATCTCCGACCTGCGCCGCAGACTTTGTCCGGGCTACGACTTCGACTGTCGTGTACACGTCAAACTGAGGCGTATTCGGCCCGAGAGAGACCTTCCGCTCTTTCCGCGTGTGGACGAGAATCAGCGGATATGACGATGGTGATGTCGGCCAGTCAAACGGCGAGTAGACTGACTGCCCTGCATTCGTCGCACCCTTGAGCGCCGTCACAAACAGCGAACGAATATCGGCGGATGTCGTCATGGGCTACTCACTCTCGACAGCATCAGCTTTGCGCCGCCGCGGCTATCCGGGCGAACCTCGCGCACGACGTATGTCGTATTGACGCTCGCCACGGAAAGCTGGTCGTTCTGAACCGGAGTTGCGGTGAACTGGGACAACTGGACGCCGAGCACCGCGCTCACTTCCGTCACGCCTTGCGACGCGTCCTCGAACATCACTTCCTTGAGGTACGCGTCGTCAAACACGCCAGAGATCGCATAGGAGCCTCCGGCGGCCGGCATGTATGTCACCGCCTCGCCGAAGACCCCCATCAGCGGGCCCAGTACCATCTTGTCCCAGCTGATAGGCATTACGCCCCCGCGCGACCGGACAGCAGGACTTCAGGGCGAGTGCACAGATAGAGCGGGTATGCGTACGCTTCCATCTTCCACCACATGCGGCGATCGCGATCGACGATCGGCAGCACATACACCGGCGCTCCCGGCTGGTTGATGAACTCGGCCGACTCGCCCGGCGCCATGACCTCCTGGAAGATGCCAGGCGCGTTCACCGGGAAGAACTTCACCTTGTCGTCAGCGATCTTGATGGTGCTGTTGTCGTCCGAACCGCGGTAGTTCACCCAAAGGATGTTGTCGAAATCGACCGAACTGAACGCATCACCGAATGCAGCGCTGCGAATGTCCTTCGCACCTTCCCAGTTCAGGAACGTGCGGATCACGTCCGGATGGTTGGTGAACTGGTCGTAGAACTGATCGCCGCACAGCGCCATGATGGTCGTCTGCTGCGTGAACGCGCCTTGCGCCTTGCGGGCCATCGAGCGCTTGATGCCGTTGATGATCGGACGCAGGCTGTTGGCGGTGCCGGCGGCCAGGTTGAAGCCGGTTTCGGTGGCCTGCGTGATCTGGAACTCGTCGAACCAGTTGTACAGGACCGAGCCGTCCTTCGGATCCAGCACGAGACCTTGCACGGCGGCGAGGCGCAGGTATTCCTTCGTGTACTCGACGCTGGCCAGCAAGCCAGTCGGGCCAGCCAGGCGGCGGGCGACTTCGCGCTCGAGCTGCATCGGCACCGTCACGATCTGGCCGGTCGGGCCTTCCGGAAACTCGCGGATGTTCTGGATTTCGTACGTGTGGATCGTGTCGTCGTGCATCAGCCGCGGCACGTCGAAGTAGCGCATCTTGCGCTTCTCGGTCGTACGCTGCGTGCCTTCGGTGCCGCGCTCGCTGAAGCCGATGAGTTTCAGCGTACCGGTGCGCTCTTCGACCGACACTGCGGTGGTACGGATCGGGTTCGGGTCGAAGATGTTCAGGGTTCCCAGCGCACCCGGTTGGTACGGGTTGCGTTGCACGCCCTGCGTCAGGGTCAGCGCGCTGAATGCGTCGCTGTTAAAGATGTCAATAATTTCGCCAGCCATGGCTTGTTCCTTTCGGGGAAAAAGAAAAGCCGCCTTGCTGGCGGCCTATTGATTTGCGGAAACGAAAAAGCCGCCCGGAGGCGGCTTGCTGGTCAGATCAGTTGCGCGTTACCGCGGCTGGATGCCGAGGGCCTTCAGCTGCGCCAGCGCGGCCGTGATCGCGGCGGCGCTCATGCCAGTCGGCCACACCAGTTCGGAGGAGTTCACTTCGCACTGACGGACGACCACGGCGCATGGCTTGTCGACGGTCGTGACGTCCTTGGTGGCAAACAGAACGCCGCTGGGAACCTGCGAACCGTCCACGTTGGCCGGGTCGAAAGGTTTGTACTTGCCAGAGCCAGCCGCTACCGTCACAGCGAAGCTATCTCCCGGAACGAAAGCGGTACCGCCGGCGGTGATCGTGAACGACAGGCCGCCTGCCTTGAAGGCGACGCCGGTCGTACCGTGGCCAACTTCCGCGCCCGTCGGATCGGACACGATGAAGTGGGTCGCATCGTCGAACTCGACAGCGTAGACACCCACCTTGGCGGCATAGCCAGCGGCGGTCAGCGAGCCCAGCGTGCCGTTACCGGTGTTGGCACCAGCGGCCGAGGTAATGCCCGGGTTGCCAGGCGCAGCGGTGGTCGTGACGGTGAAGGTGTCGCCGGCCACGAAGGCGGTTCCGCCGGCGGTGATCGTGAAGCCGACACCGAGGGCGCTGAATGCGACGCCGGTCGAGCCGGTTGCGGTCTGGCCGTCCGGCGCAGTGACCGTAAAGGCCGTCGCTGCGGTGAAAAGAATGTTGTAGACACCGATCATCGTTGCCGGCGCAGCCTGCGGGGTGATCGCGCCGAACGTGCCGTTGCCGGTGTTCGCGCCGAGCGCCGCAGCGGCGGCGGTGACAGCCGACGTCACGGTGCCGAGCACAGTGCCAGCCAGAACCTTGACGCCGCCGGTCAGCGTGCCCTGATCGATGGACTGATGGCCGTTGGCCTGCGAGACGATAAAGCCGCCGTTATGGAGTGTCTCCTGAAACGGCGTGTAAGTGGGGTTACCCATGGTTCAGTTCCTTTCGGACGAAAGTGTTTAGCGGCGGGAAGGATTGGCGGCCTTCAGGTTTGCGTCCCAGCGCGCCGCCATGGCCTGCTGAGGCGATTGCTTGGCCGCGCTGACGCCGATACCCGGGTTGCGAGCGGCGCGATCCGAGTTTCCAGCGGCGGCCGGCGTGCCTTCCAGCGTGGCGATCGCCTCGGCGCGCGTCATGCGCGTCTTGAATGCCAGGTTGGCGGCCAGGACCGGATTGCGTGCGGCGGCCTTCGAGGCAAAGATCGCGGCGCAACGAGCCTGCTCACGGCGACGGGCGCGCGCGGCTGCGCTCTTGCCGCGCATTTCGCCGTCATCGTCTTCAGCGTCCGGGTCGCTGTCCTCGTCCTCTTCGGCCTTGGCGTCCTTCTTCTCGTCCTCTTCCTCGGCCTTTTTCTTGTCGTCCTCGTCGTCCTCGGCCTTGGCAGACTTGCCGTCTTCCTTCTTGTCGTCTTCCGACTCGGCCTTGGCCTTTTCCTTCTCTTCTTCCTCGTCTTCGGCCTTGGCGTCCTTCTTCTCTTCGTCGTCCTCGGCCTTGGCCTTTGCGGACAAACCGGCGAGATGGGCGAACGAGAGCCCGCGCGCCGCGAGGGTGCGAATACTCATATTTGGAACCTCTTGGGTGGGGAGTGTCAGCCCAGCTCAGCGAGCAGGGATCGAAACGCCTCGTCCGGCGCCATCACGGCGTCGGCGAAGCCGATCTCGACGCCGGCGGCGCCGAGAAACGTTGTGGCCTGCGTGTCGCGGACAACATCGACAGATAGGCCGCGATTGCGGGCGACGGTAGCGACAAATAGCTCGCCCATCTCGTCGACGTCAGCCTGGAATCGCTCCAGAGCCTCCTTCGACAGAGGGGTGAACTGGTTTCCGTCTGCCTTGCGGTCGCCGTACTTGATGATCGTCACAGCCAGACCGGCCTTGTCGATAGCCTTGCTCTGATCGAGGTGCATGCAGATCACGCCGACCGAGCCCGTACCGCCTGTTCGCGGAACGGTGATCTGCTCGCATGCGCTGGCCAAAGCATATGCCGCGCTGTACGCGCATTCACTCAGGATTGCCAGTGTCGGCTTGATGCTCCGCGAGTTGTAGATCAGGTCGGCCAGGTCAAAGCAGCCCGCTACCTCGCCACCTGGTGAGTCCACTGACAGGACGATGGCCTTGACCTCATCATCATTCAGTGCCGCGAGGAAGTTATGGCGGATCGCGTTGTATCCGAGCATCCCCGAGTATGGCCGCAGGTTGCTGCTCTTTTGGACCAGCGTCCCGGAGACGTCGATGATTGCGACACCTTGGCTCAGATCGTAGGGAGTTTCCTCGTAGGCCTCGCTATCGCCGTCGTCCGATTCGTCCCAGGCCATGGGCTTGACGATAACCGGCGCGTCGCCGGCAAACGAGATTTCACCGATACCGAAGCGGCTAGCAAGAGCCTTCGCGATAACCTGGCCTTTCAGCGGGTGAATCGCTACCGGCACATCGAAGATCCGCGCCGCGGCAAATGGATAGTTCTTCATTGCGGTTGGGGCTCCTCTTCCGGCCCGGATGCTTCAGCTGCGGCATCGCCAAACCATTTCGGTGGCGGCAAGCCAAGGCGCTTGAACTCGGCAACCTCGATCGAGCGCTGGTGCAATACCTCTTCCCAATCAAGGCCCTGCTCCGCGCACTCGCGCTTCAGGGTAGACAGACCGCCATCAAGCCCGAGAATCGCGCCCTGCTTTTCCTTCACTGGATCGACCCAGCCCCGGGCCACGCCAAGCCAGTCGCAGCGCGCGTACGCCGTTGCGGCTTCAACAAAGTCAGGGGAATTGCGCGGAAGCACCTCGTCCAAGTCACCGCGCTCCATCACTTCCTGCAGCCAGGTGGCATACATGGGCGTCGCGGTTCCGACCTTGAACTCGGTGTTCCGCCGGGACAGCGTCTTCCAGCTCTCAAGCAAGGCCGCCCGGGCGCTCGAATAGTTCGTCTTCGACCAGTCCTGCGTGATCTGTTCGGCAGAAACGCCCAGGGCAGCCGCGAGCGAGCGCAGCATTTCGTGAGCGAACTCACCGAAACCGCTGTGCGGGTGCGCCGCGGCGACCTGCTTGATCTCCTCGCCAGGCGCCAGGGTCGGCACGCGGACGTTGTTCAGCATCGCCGGCCGCTCTCTCGCCCAGTCGGCGCGAAGATCCTGGTAGAAACCAAGCTCCCCGCCGTCCGAGTCCATGGCGGATTCGATCATTGCCGGGTCGAACGGACTCGTCACGTACGTGCCAAAGATCGTGGCCACCGTGGCAGCCTGCAGCTCCACGCCGTAGTACCGCGCAAGCATCTTCGCGTGCTTGAGAACCGGGGTGAATACGCCGATGCCGCGGTGCTGGCCGGCGCGGTCGCGCTCGAAGTCGTGGATCACGCGCCGCCAGCCGTCCGGATCTTCGCGCTCGATGCGCTCCCATACCATCGACTCGACGGCGTTGTACCAGTCGTTCTGCTCGGCCTTGCGGATGTGATAAGCAATCGGCACGCCGTCATCGTCAATCTCCACGCCGCCGCGCAGGTTCCGCGTATCCATCATCTGATACGGGTTCGACAGGCGGTCAGGATCGACAAGCAGGAACGCCGTCGCATACTTCGCCGCACCGCGGCCGATGCGCTCTGGCTTCCAGTACGAGACGACCAAGCTATCGCCATCGACCAGCTTGTGCCTCAGGCCAAGGCGAAGCATTTGCGAGATCGTCAGCTCGCGCGTGACGTCGTTGTAATGGCCAAGGTCTTCCGAATAGCCACGCCAAAGTGCCTCGACAGCGCGGCGGAATTCGTCCGCCCACGTCGCATCGAACCCTTTCGCGTACATCGAAAGGGCCAGATAGTCGGGGTTCGCGGACAACCGTAGGTGTGCGCCAACCGTGTTGTCCAGGATGCGGGTGATGCCACCGCTGGCCCAGCCGTCGTTGCGAGCCAGATCCCTGTGACGCGCAACCATCTGGTCGCGGTACACGTTGATTTCCGAATCCGGCGAGCGAATCCAGGGCTGCCAGTTCCCCATCTCGGGCGTCTGGTTGCTCGACGCCTCATAGGGATAGGCATTTGAGTACGGCGGCACGGAGAGCACCGTACCCCCCAACCCAGTATCAGCGCGCGCACGACCGCCGGCCGGCAGATCCCCGAAGGGCTTGCCGGAAGAATCGACGATGAGTGACATTTAGAAGAGAATCCTTCGCGCGCGCGGATAGCAGGAGATGAGGCCCAATGCTTTTTGGAGCATCAGGATGCTTCGTTGAATCTGTGCAATGTCGCTCTGCTGATATGTGACCGACTTCGTCCCGTCGCCTTGGCTGTAGGTGCCGGTCACGATCTTCGCGCCGGCCGACAGATCGAAGTAGGCCGCCTGCAGCGCGGCCAACCTCGATTGCATGTCGGCGGTACTCATTCCGTCAGTGATGGCCATTTCCGTTCCTATGCGAGGCGATCCGTCAGTTTCTTCCTGACGGGCTTTGCTTCTGGCGTCGTCGGCGCCTGTTCTGGGGATTGCTCAGCGGGCTGCCTAGGCGCCCAAACCTGCTGAACGGCGTCATAGTCGAGCGGCATAGCGACGAGATCGGCCCGCCGGTTCAGCTTCAACCCAAGATGAGTTAGACCACACAGCGCAGCATAGGCATACACACGGCAGTCGAGCGCCTCGTTTGCGCGCCCAGACGGCAACTCCCAGACCCGGTACTTATGGCCATTCGTGACTTTCACGACCGAGCGCTCAGACGTCAGTTGCTCGAAATACCCGATGTCCCGATCGCTCGGAAAGTGCATGAAGCCGGGGCCGTGCTCCTCAAGGTGCAGTCGATTGCGGATCGTGTCCTTCGCCGCGTTCACGCCGAGGATCACCGGGCGGAACGATGCTTTGGTCTTCCGGGTTGGTTTCTTGATGGGCCAGACCGGGTTGCGCTTGCCGCTGACAGCCGACTCGCCCTTGATCGCCCAGACCTTCCGGCCGAGCCGCGCCTTCGAGAAGTCATAGACTTTCTGGGTGTGATTGCCGCCCGAGTCATGGCACACCGCCATTACTTCGAACCCGCGGCCATCGGCGCGATACCAGATACGCTTCAGGTAGTCATCCAGCCGGCCCCATGGATCGGGCGTTTCCATATCGCCCTCGATCACCTCGTAATCGATCGACCAGCTTTCCTCGTTGCGACCCCAACCGACAACTTCGCATTCGAAGCGATCGCCCTGAGTGTCGACGCCGACGGTGATCACTGCAACGCCATCCGGCACCTCGGCCGCCCAAACCTCGCCGCGCGCAACGAGCGCCTCGAGGCGCAACGCCTTACCCGAGTTCGGGCGATAAGGCAGCCCGGCCTGCGTATTCCACCAGGTCTGCTTCTTCTCTTCGTCCGCGCCCGCGGCTAGCCACTTCGCGGCAATGTCAGAAGGCTTGTCCTTCTGCCAGGGGCTGAACATCTTGCTGGCCTGGAACCCAGCATGCTCGTTGTCGACCTTCCATTCGCCGCATTCAGGGCATTTGGCGCGATAGACCGCATGGCGGTCACTCTCCCACCAGTCCCACACCACGGCTATTGCTGCGTCGGTGGTTGACTTGCGCGAGTCTTCCGGACCGCGCCATGCGCGCTCGTATGCATCCAGTGGAACATGCCGAGCGCCGCAGCACTCGAATGGCCGCGTCTGATGCCAACGCGCCGTCTGTAGCGCGCGAAGCCGGTCACCTTCCGACCAGATCTGGCCGCACGACTCGCAGGAGATACGAGCCGTCTTCGGGAAATGCTCGACGACGTTACCGCTTTCGTCGCGACGCTTTTCCCATTCAACGTGCTTGAAGAAGTCCGGAAACATCCGGTGACCGCAGTGGGGGCACGTCATGGATGCGCGCCGCTGGTCCGACTCCTTATAGCTGGCCTCGATGCGGCTTTCATCCTCGACCGTGGGTGAGCACGCCCGAATCGACAGCCAGTTGACGCCAAACGTCGCGGTACGTTCTTCGGCCAGCGCAATCGGCTCGCCTTCGCGCGTCACCGGGTACTTGTCGACCTCATCCGCCAGGATCACCCGCACCGGCCGTCGCGCAAGGTTGTCCGGGCTGCCAGCGCCGGCCAGCGCCAGAAAGCCGCCGGGGAACGCCTTGAACAGCAGGGTTTCGTCTGCGTTGCGCGTCTTGCTGGTACCGACCAGATCACGCAAGGCTGGCGTAACCCGGATGAGCGGGCTGATCCGCTCCTTACTGAATTGCTCCGCCGCATCCTCTTTCGGCTGCAGCAGCAGAATCGGGCATGGATCCAGGTGCGCGAAGTACCCGAACACATTCTCGAGCAATGCTGTCTTCAGCAGCTGGGTGCTCACCATTGTGGTGATCACGTGCACGCCAGGCTCGGTAACTGCAAGCATCGGCCCGCGCGCGATCTCGACCGTCGCTGTCGACCAGTTGCCAGATGTACTCCCGGCTTCCTTGGCCAGCTTCCGGTACCGGTCCGCCCACTCGGGCACACTGATACGGGGCGGCGGCGTCCATGCCTTGCGCACAGACGCGCGGAGCCAATCAACCTTCTCGCTCCGAGAAATTGGCCTCCGGCTCGCCGAGTTGGGCGATTTGCTTATGGACATGCGCTGTAAGGGCCTCAGTTACCCGATCGGCCTCAACGCCCAGGTCGGCAGCCAGGATCGGCCCGACCCGTGTCGGCCAGTTCAGCCATGCGTCACGCTGTGCCCGGAACTCCTCGAAGAGGATTGCAGTTGCGGTTTCAAGATCGACAAGCGAACCGGACTTCTGTTCGTACTCGAGCTGGCGAAGCAGCGCGAGGTAATTCTCTTTCCTCTGAAGGGCGGTCGCGTAATCGACCATATCGACATCGCCCGACTTGATCAGGCGATCAGCCGCGCCGGCCAGATCCTCGTCGTCGCCGACCTTCAGCGGCGCTTCGGTTCGCGCCGGCTCCGGAGTGCGAACAGGCTGCGAACTGTTCGCAGGGGTGTTCGCACCGGTGTTCGCAGTGTTCGCACCCTTCGCGTTGGCCTCGCGCCAGGCCGTTCCAACGAGAGAAGCGTCCAGCCCGTTCTCCCCGGAAAGCCGCAGCCTGCCTTGCTTTACAGCCCTCCGAACCAGCGTGTCCGAGCATCCTTCGCGGCGCGCAAACTCGCGGATGGAAATGGGGGTTGTCATACAAGTGCGAACAGGTGCGAACACCTTTCAAAGTTCATAGCTGGGGGAAAATCGGGGTGCGCAATTGCCCCCGCTGCATTAGGGAGGGGGAAGGACCCGCCGCATGCCTATCGCGTCACCTCTTGGCCGTAGCCACCGCCCGCGCCAGCGCTGCGCCGAGCTCACGCCTGAACGACGCGCCAACCACCTTGCGGGCCAGGTCTTGATACCCGAGCCGCTGCTTCGCCTCGTGCGCGTCCTGGAACTTGACCAGCAACTTCAGGCCAGCCTTCTTGCCGCGCGTCGCCTTGGACCGCTGCCACACACCGTCCACCTCACCAGCGCTGGTCTTGACCTTCCCGATGAAGACATTCTTCTTCGCGGCCAGTCGCTTCACCGTCGTGCGCGGCAGGTTGCCGTACTGGTTGACCTTCTGGCCAACCGGCTTGATCAGGGCGCGCGCGTTCAGCTTGTTCGGGCCACCAGCCTCATATGGAAGCAGATACGCCGCAGCGATGTCCTTGACATACACCATCGCCGTCAGGCTGCTCTTGTTGGCCAGCTTGACGCTTACAGAGTTCAGCGTGAAGGGCGTCGGCTTGTCCAAAACCTTCGCCATGTTCTCCCGCTCAGCTGCCTGCAGTTTCTTCGCCACGGCGTTGATCGCCTGTGCCGTGGCGAACGGCAGTTGCTTTACTGCCAGTGCGTCGAGCTGCTTGTTCAGCGCCTTTACGTCGAACCGCACTGAGATGTCGAGCATGCTACGGCCTCGGCCAGGCGGCAGGGATCACGTCAGACTCCGGCTCCGTCGCGTACAACGGGACATCCCCCATCGTGCGCGATGGCGAGCCTGGGGGGAATGCCGTCACGGACACGATCGCAAGCGCGCCACCAAGACCAAAACTTTCCTCTTCGATGCCTGTAACGATGGCAGCCACCGTGCGCCGGCCATTCAGCCAGAGCGACGAGCGCATCAGAACGGTCTCGCCAATGAGCGTTACGCCCGGTTCCCTGGCCGCCTCGGACGCCCCGGTCTTTGCGGTTTTCGCGGTTTTTGCCATATCGCTGATCGCCTCAAGAGGATTCGCGCCAGGCAAGAGCGAAGCGCCACAAACCCGCCAGCACCGAGATTGCGGAAATAAAAAAAGCCCGCTCGGCGCCGCCGGCAGGCACAAACCCAGGCGCAAGCCTGAGAGGAGACAACTGTGTCGCTGGCGTAACGTTAAGCGGGGAACCTAGGCTTAGCGTTACGCCAGCAGAACATTGGGGGAGGATGGCGCGGGCTCATCTCGCGCATGCCGGTGATCAGTCCGGCGAAGCTTGCTCCCTTCACCCTCAGCGAAACGGACAAGCCGTTGGCACGCTCGGTGCCCGATCACCCGGCCGCGCCGGCACTCTTCCGCTTCGCTGAGGAGGCTCCTGAAGGAGCCCGGTAACACTTAAACCGATGCGCACATGCGCCAACGTGGCATCACCACGGGGCGTCCACGTTTGGCTGCGCGCAAATGGAACGTCTCGCGGGCGTTCAGGCCTGCCATGGGCCGCGTATCGGCGAGCGCCAGATGCGCCGGCTTGCCGACGACGGAACGAGCCCAGTCGACGACTTTGGAAACGAAATACCGGATCGTGTCGGTCACGGCTTCCGCGACAGTGACAACGAACACTCGAAGCGCGGTGGTGACGCGAGACCAGGTGGTGATGGAGCTGTAAGTGATTACCATGGTTACCTTTCGGGGAAGACGAGGGACGGCTCGCATGGGGGAGCCAACCAGATGCCACCAGGCTTACGCCGGCGTGAAATCGATGTAGATCTCGGCGCCCAGCTTGAAATGCTTGGCTGCCTCATCGTTGATCGTCATCAGCTTGATCGAGCCGCCGGGGGTGGCTGCGTAGAAGCCCTCGTTCTCTTTCGAGCCTGACGTCACCGGCTGCATCTCCACTTCGTGGATATGCCCCTTGGCTTTGTCCCAGTGCTCGACTTGGGCGAGGCGGGTCACTTTGAATTTCGCGCGAACGGTCATGGTTGTTCCTTGGCGTGCCAGGCTGGGCGGACACCGCGCGCGAGCCCACACCCCACAGCAGGAAGCAGTAGGTCGGCAGGAACATGGCGGGCTCCAATGCAAAAAGCCCGCTGGCTTTCACCTAGCGGGCTTACTTTGGGCGCACCTCGCGCCCCACGTCGTCAATATATCAAAGAGATTTTTGTTTTACAAGCTTGGTTTTTCTGACACTTCGTCGCCAAACTTGCTGGCAACGAAGGCGCGCATGGCGGCAACCAGTGGCGTCGAGCCCTCCATGCCGTCGAGGCCACCAACATCAACGACCCCCAGTTCAACGTCGTAGTATCCGTGATCTGCAACGGCTGGGTGAGCAGCCTTGTATCCTGAGTCGCATGCCCAAAGTGCAATTCGCTCGCGCGCGATGATTGGGCCGCCCGTGTCCCAGTTTTCCGACGGCGCCCAGCTAGCCAGAGGCGACCGTCCTTCGATTTCGCCGCCGACACCATATTGCTCCACGATTGCGTCGTCCGGCCCAGTGGATTGGAGGGTCAGATTCCCCTCCGCTCGTGCTACCCAATAGTCCAGCAGCGCCCCTTCCAGTTCAGATACCTTCATCGCCTCTCCCCGTCCGGCCGCGCCATGTCATCCCGAAATGCGAAATCAAGCCCGCACTGGCCCCAATCCTCGCCCTCGTGGTTCTTGCATCCCTTGTTTGAACAGTAGCCCCAATAGTCCGTGCCCCACGGTTCCACGCTCATCTCATCGTTGCAGCAGACGTGGATGATCGGCCAGCCGCAGGCTTTGCAATACAGGTTTGGCGCAAGCCTGGCTGTGTTATGCGGCTTCGCTTTCACTTCGCTCATACCCATCTCCTCTCACCATTGGCGACGCAATACACTGCTATCGAGGCACATCAATCCCGATACTCAATCTCGAAGTCATCGACCTCAATCGCATCACCACACTTCAACTCGGGTATCCCAGCGTCTGGGTATGCGCGCTGGAGAAACAGGCTCAGATTGCAGTCACAGCCATAATTTCCATCGAAGAACATATATTCTGCGCCGTAGGCTTCGTATCCGTACCCGAAGTCGTACTCGTAAGGGTAACGCTGGCCATCATAGACGAGCGTCATCTTTGCGATGGTCCGCTTCATCGCCAATGGGCCATCGCTCTCACTAAAGCACACGATCTGGCCGGCAGCTTTGGCAAAGAGCGACACTTCAGCCTTGAAGATTGCCCGATCTTCCGGCGTCGCGAACCAGTAGTTGCGCTCAGGGCCAAACTTCGCCGTCGCCAGACCATCATTATTGATCTCGCCCCAAAAAAACAGGTGGTACTCGCCAGCTTTCATCATTTCCGTCACGGCGCGACTCCGACATCCCACTCATTGGTCTCTGGCCCATCCTCCCCAACCTTGGCCTCTGCGACCCACGCATCATATCCCTCCCCGAGAAGCGCCCGACACATCTGGTCGATGACCCAAGTCTTGTGGTGTTCGCCGTCTATCCCTCCATACCTGAAGGCCATGTCAAGCGCCGCGTCGCCGCGCGCCTCGGCCCGCTCCAGCCGCTCGATGAGCTCGATCACGACGACCGGGTTGGCGGCAGCGATGTAGCGTGCGTGCTCGAAGTCACGCCCTTGCGCCAACTGATCCTCACCGCCATCGACATCCCGGACGATGGTTCCGTATGCCTCCCACCGTCCCGGCGTCACCGCCAGCGCCGCCACCTTGATCTGTTCTAGGTTCAGTTCCATCTCCGTCCTCTCAGTCTTGGTAACGAGGATACGTCTTTGCCAGCGGGCTGAGGTCGGATTCGTCGGGAGCAGCTGGCAGCGGCATCCAGTGCGATGGCATTTGCTCTTCCCAGGCAGGCTCTTCTCCATCGCTTCCGTCGTAGAAGCAATCTACGTAAGTATGCCCTTCCCGGAAGCACAGCGTGAAGACGCAGTCACCCTCGGGAAGCCGCTCAGTCACCGGAATCCACCCCTCCGGCTCGGCCTGGGCCTGGCGCGGGCGGCTTGCCATGCGATCTGCATGTGATAGTGCGCACTCGTTTTCCGTTGATGGCAGGCTCTCGCGGAGAGCCTTCAGCCATGCATTGCGACCTTCGGTGCGCTCGATTTCCTCTCGATGCATTTGCTCGGAGCGCTCCGCCAGCCTGCTATTGGAATCAATCTGTGCCGCTCTCCAGTCGCATCCCGTCTGCTTGGCCGGGTCTTGCCAGCAGGAAGCATCACAGTCGGACCGGATGGAGGATTCAAGCTGCTCCAGCATGAATGCCTTGAATCCTTCATGGTCAGGTGTTGGCGGCAGCCATTCGCGCACCTGCTCGAGCATGGCTTCGTATTTGGCCTGCAAATCCACCGATTCCTGACGATACCCTGCATACCGCGCGCACATTGCCTGGTGATCGGCTTCGGCCTCACACTCGGCCTCAGCATCTGAAAGGCCTCGCAAGCGCTGAACTTCCGCGCGGGCCGCCTCCGCCTTCTTGGTATAGAAATCAGACGGCTCGAAGCGTTCCGGGATAGGCGAGTCGATAGGTTCGTCCCGCATCATGATCAGCGCGCCCATTGCGCGTGCGCAGGTCATGACAAAGACATTGAAAGGGATGCCCTTGGAAATGGCTGCTGTGTAGCCCGTCGGCATTATTTCGGCTCCTTGATGGTCTCGGCTGCCAGTGGCGTGGCGCTCATGGCGGCCAGCGTGGATTTCATGCGCTCGACTTCCGCTGGGTTCTCGTCGCGCCATTGCTGCCAGCTCGCGTGCTCCAGCTTCCATACAATCCAATCCGGGTGGTCTGGCTTGGCGATGAATGGACTATGACCATCCATGCATTGCGCACACCGTATAGGCCCCTTCGCAACATAAAGGTGGTTGGCGCAGAAGTAGAGCCCGCAGCCGCTTTCCCCGCCGTATGGCTCGCCGCCGCAGATATGCGCCAAGCCCCGGTCGATCTTCTTGTTGCAGTCGGGGTGGTCGCAGATGGCAGGCACGCCGTAGCCAATGTCCCGGCTCCAGTTACTGTCATATCCGAGGCTCCAGCCCATCACGCACCCTCCTTGCTGGCGCTCATGGCGGCGCGGTCCAAGCGCTCGATCTCTGCCAAGATCAGGGCGCCGGAGCGGACCAGGTTGCTGCGGTAGTCCTTCGGCTTCCACCACTCGGCGGCCCACGGCCAGTTCGGAGGTGGATTGCCAGGTGTTGGGTAATGGTGGCGGCCCTGCGTGGCATAGCAGCCTGCAGCGCTAGACATATCACCGTGGATGTACTTGTCGTCATGCTCCGGCGTCCAGCCTTCGGATTCGACCTGGCGACGGCGCTCGGCCAGCACGTCTCGTGCGGCTGCGGTCGCCTCTCCCACCTGGTCTGCAGGCGATGCGGCGAGACTGGCCCTATCCCTCCAGCCACACATATAGGCGTTTCGCTCTCCGGTTTGGATGGCCCACGGGCATTTCTCGCGCATGGCTTCCATCTGGTGAATCTCACCATCCGCCAGCGCGGCAGGCGATGCGCCAGAAAGGCCCAGCCTCGCCTCACGCGCCTTGCGACGGGCTGCGGACTCCTCTACCTGCCTTCCGGCGGCGGCTAAAGCCTCCATGCGAGGATCAGCAGGCGATGCGCCCGGCGCGTCGCACTTGTCAGCGTCATAGTCCAAGATGCATGGCTTATCCTTCAACTCACCCAGCAGGTATCGAGCGCGGTCGGCCTCATAGCGAACCCGGTCGGGATACTCGGAACGGTCAAGTGTGATCCCATCCCACGCATCGCCGTTGTGCAGGATCGCTGTCCAGTTGCGATTGCCGTTGCTCTCAGGCATCGAGCCATACCAGACCGCCAGTTTTGGCTCAGGCGATGCGTTCGGCGCGACATTCACGCACGAATCGCCATGCGCAGCATGTCCGCACTTGAAACACTTCTCGGCGCTGGCGCTCGGGGCGGCTTGGGCGAGGATGGCGCGGATGCGTTCGATGTTGCCCCTGTTTTCGTTCGCCCTGGCCCGCATGCGGTCGCGCACGACTTCATCGGGCTCGTCTGCAAGCATGTTGTCCCATGCTGCGGCGCTGGCTTCGAGCATGTCGATAATCTGCTGCGTCAGCCCCTTCGCTACGGGAGCGGCTGGCGGCGGAGTCCATCCCATCGCAATCAGGCCGTCACGAACTTTCCCCTCAACATTGGCGGGAGACAGGTCATAGGCCACCGTGACGCGGCTAGTATCCGCCGCCTCGTCTTGCGGTTGCTGCGCCATGGCTCTTCGTTGCCATGCGCATGCTTTCTGCCAGGTATCCCAATGGATGGGATCCGCGCGCCAAGTGAGTTCAGTTTCAAACGCCTCGCGCTCTACCTGCTTCTCGTTCTTCTCGGTCAAGCTGCCTCCTGTGTTCGAATCAGGCCGCGCTTCCGTAACATCGGCAGGAGAGCGGCCTTAGCCTCCTGGTAGTACTCGTGATCCTTGCCGTCTAACCGTGCCGACCGGAACACCTCGGCCTTACAGGCCTTGTTCTTCATGCTCACCTGGATGGCCGCCCGGTGGCGCCAGTCCGCCAGCTCGCTCACGCACACATCTACCTGCTCGGACTGACGCTTGATGGCGGCGCGCTCCTCGAGCTCACGACGCTCGTCCTGGCTGAGCCACTGTTTCGAGATCTGGAAATCCCGGCAGGCCGGATCCGCGCGCCCCGCTCCCAGCGCCGGGGCCCACGATGCCTGCCAGGCGTACCACGCGAGCAGCAGCTCCTCGATCTGTTGGCTCTCGTCTTGCGTCATCCCTATCCCCGTTCGAATAACTCGCACCTACGCCCGTATTCCCGCTTCTTGAACTTGCACTGCCTTGCCGGCTCCCCGGTGGCATCCACGAATGGCGACCGGTGTAGGCAGCCCCCACACGCCCTATCCGCCCGTAGTGCCTCCTCCTGACGCCGGATAGCAACCTCCTCCGGCGTCAGGTGGTACATGTAGCTCGGATGGATCAACGTCGCGCTCCCTGCTGCCAGCGCACCCACGGCAGGCGCACGCTGGCGTGAAACTTGGCCTCGGCCGCTGGTACGTGATCCAACTGGACCCGGGAGTCGATTCCGCACCGCTCCAGGATGTAGGCCTTGGCGTCGTCAGATGTCTCGCACGGCTTGCCGGTCCTGCTGGCCACCATCCGACGGAATTCCGGGTTGCCACACCACATGCCGGCCAGCCTGGCCAGCGCGCCGCCCTTCGCCCGTGCCGTCATGCCCGCACTCCCATGCCAAACAGAGCACGCACGACCGAATGCTGCTTCCGCACGCTACCGACACGCCGGGCCCGATTGAGGGTGTTACGATCGATCATGGCCTTGTAGGCGAGCGGATCATCCTCCTTCAGCCTGGCCCTGCGCGCGCGGCAGCGCTCCGTATTGGTCATGGCCGCAGGCTTTGGCTTGCTCTTGCCGGGGAACGGCAGCCAGAGGGGAATCGGCGAGCCGGCGCGCTTCTTCCAACCCATCACATGCGCCTCGCCGGCGGCTTCCTTGTTTCGCATCAGGCCATCGATGGTGTGACGGCTCGCCCCGGCAATCTGGGCCATCTCGTGTACCGTCCGCCCGCGGCGGTCCTGACAAACCCGGGTGAGCAGCAACCAGGTCGGGGAGGTTTCGCCCTGAAACGGCTTCGAGCCCAAACCCAGGTCCTTCCCCTTCCGGTAGACCGATTCGGCTGATCGATCAAGCTCGGCGCCGATGACCCGGAAAGATTTCCCGCTTGTCCAGAGTTCGCGGAGCTTGCCCTCATCTTCCACAGTCCAGCGCATCAGTCCTCTCCCATTGTGATGCTGGCTTCCGCCGCGGCGCGGGCTACGATTACTCGCCGCAGAGCCGGCGCGCCGTGCGCTTTCGATTCCATTCCGTACACAAACCCCGCCAGGCATAGACTGACCATCAGGCGGAAGGCCTCTCCGTCGTTGTTCAGCGGGTCATAGCGGCGCCAACTACCGCCAGGCTCCCGGACATGGATCACTTCCAAATCCCGGACGCGGTACCGGCGAACCTCAAACCCGGCGGCGCGGGCTGCCTGCTCCGTCAGGGCCAGATCCAGTTCGGAAGGCATGACCGGGCCTGTCATGCAGCGGATCGGCTGATACCACTTCTGCACAGCTGCTGAGAACTTGTGGTAGCGCTCGTCCGTGACGTACTTCATGTACGCAGCCGTTGTCGATTCCCATGCGTACACCTCCCCAGTGTTGGGCTGTGCGCTACGCAGGCGTGCAATCTCGTACTCCAGCTTGCGCGCATGGGAAACGAGTGCATGCGCGGTGCGCCAGTCCAAATTGCCCTCCACTGCCTGGCGCTCGAGCTTGTCCAGATCCAGCATCACCGCACCTCCTTGATCTGAATTCCCCGTACCGCCATCAGGTGCCGCTTTATGCGGTATCCCTCAGTTACCTTGCCCTTCACGTCTTCCACCGTTGCCCAGGTCTCACCCTTCTCCCGGTAGACGAAGTCCGCGATGTACCGCAGCGCCGGGCGCTTCCGGCCTTGAATCACCACCGCAGGCGCCAGCTCGAATGCCACTTGGCGCTGCAGGGATTCGATCTCGCCGGCCCGCTCGAGGGTGCGAAGCTCGAGGTATCGCTGCCACTCGCGTTTGCTGTCGAAGGTCATCCCTTCGTGTTCGATCCGCTGGTTGCCGTACTTTCCCGGGCTACCTTCCGGGCCGCGCGGACGTCGGAGTGAAGCTTTTCCGCTGCCGGCCGGCCCCGATGCTTCTCCACCTTGCGCAGGAAGTCCGCGATCTCCTGCCCCGGCCGCTCCGCCGGCCAGCGCACCTCGCACTCGTGCCGCCAGGCCTCGTCCGTTCGCATTCCGCCAGCCCCTCACGATTTCCCCCCCGCAATCACTTGACGACGATGTCCGGCAAAATCACCGATGGCTTGAACACCACCTTGTAGTGGAAGGTGCTGACGCCGGCCGGTTCCAACTGCTCGATGAAGTAGGTCACGTTGTCGGATAGGCCAAGGTAGTGCTTCTTGAACGTCGAGGGGCCCGTCTTGCAGGTGATGGACACCTTGCGGGCGTTGTCGGCATCGAGGGAGCACAGCCCTTCGATGCTGAGCATGTAGTCAGCCGTGATGCCGTTGTAGAACACGACGCGGCGGTTGATCTCGAAGTTGTCAGCGGCCTGCGAGAGATTGCGCGATGCGACCTGCGCATCGTTGCAAGCGGTCAATGTCAGAGCCGCGGTGAGTGTGACGAGTGCGAATTTGATGGACTTCACGATTCCTCCTGTTTGGGGGTCATGCCTTTTCCGCCGGGCGACGGCCCTTGTTGAGCTTGTGGCCGAACGCAATGGCATACGGGCCGATGATCGCGATCCACAGATGGCCGTCGGCGCAGACCATGCGGCGGATGCTGAAGATGTGGTAGGCCCGCATCCGCGTCTTGCGATGGCGGTCAAACCATGCAGCTCCGCCCATTTGGCCATGCCCCTTAGCAACCTTGACTTCGATGCTCATGACGCCTCCACCGGCGGGTGGCCGTAGAAGTACTGGTGCACGTCGGCGTAGATCGAGCTTTTGGTACGCAGCAGGTCGGCCAGCAGCGCCTGGCGCCACGGACCCTCACCTGCGTGCTTGAACACGCCGACCTTGTAGCGCTGGAAGTCCTCGCCCTGCTTGCGGGCTCGCCACACCTCGGCACCCTTCGCCTCGATGCCCGGGGCGGTTTCCCACCAGGTCGTGTCCGTGGCCGCGCCGCTCGCGCCCGCCGCCGGCGTCGACTGCTTCGGCGGCTCGTCGGTCCAGCGCTGGTCACGCAGCCAGGTCGCCGGGTAAGGGATGAACTTGCCGCCCTCCTCCTTCCACGAGTCCCAGCCGGTCTGCTTCGCCACCGCATCAAGCAGCACCGCCTGTAGGGCAGCATCGGGAGCCAGCTTCAGGTACGCCTTCTCGGCATCGCCTTTCGAGGCTTTCCGGGGATAGAGCGTCCAGAAGGCTTCGAAGGGTTTCGGGGCTTTTTCAGGCTTTTCGTGCGCGCCCTTTCCCGTTCCCTTCTGTTCCTCTTCTGTTCCTTCTGTTCCGTGTCCCGTTTTTGGATACCTTTCCGTCCGTTTTTGGGACTGTTTCAATCCGTTTTTGGTACCCTTTGCCGCCGTTTTCGGAACTGTTCCGTTTTTGGAACTGTTCCGTTTTTCCCCACCTTCGGCTTCTTCTGCGCTCTGACCGACGTTCATCTGGTAGACCACGATCTGTCCCGTACGGCCCGTGCGCTCGCCGTCATCGGTGATCAAACCCATCTCCTCGAGCTTCTGGATGGCCGCAATGACGGTCTTCCGGTCAAGCTCGGTCGCCTCAACGAGGTAGGCGATGGATGTGTAGCAGCGCAGCGCCGGCTCGGCCGCGCAGTTGGCCATCAGGGTCAGGACGTGCTTGGTGGATGAGCGCCCGACCTTCTGGCGAAGGGCCCAGGTAATAGCCTCGACGCTCATGCAACTGCTCCTACGCGCGCCGCCGGCACGCCATATTGCTTTTCCCGGTACGGCGCCCACCGGCCGTATCCCCAATCCCAGCGCACGCGCTTCTGCTCCTTGCTGAATCGCTTGCCCTGGTCGAGCTCGTAGTGACACCAGAAGCAGGCCGGGATCGTCATGCGGTCGTCAGCCTTCAGGCCCTTGCCCTTGCCGTCTTTGAGCTGGTTGGAGTGAGCCGGCACCACGGTGTCCGGGTTGTTCCGGCAGACGCCCGGAAAGCGCAGGTAGCACTGCTGCCCGTGACAGAGCATGTCCGGGTGCAGAAGCGGATTGACGCGGATGGCCTTGCCGTTCGCAATGACGACCACCAGCATCAGAAGAGGCTCCCTTGCGGATGCCGGCGCCGCACCGGGCGAATCGTCCGACCGGTGACGCTGCATGCTCGCGCCGGCCCGCGCTCGAGCTCGCCCAGGTCCTCGCGCAGCTCGTTCACGCGGCCGCTGACGATGTTCACCGGCAGGCCGGTCAGCTTCACCAGCTCCTGCAGCGAATAGTCGGCTGGGAACGGCTTCATCACGGCGAGGATCTCCTTCTGCCGCTTGGACAGGGTTCCATCCTGCTTTAGCTGGTGGTAGACGCGAATGCTCGTGTGCGCGACTGCGGTGTGCATGGGCGCTCCTATGCGTGATTGGCCTTCACCGGCCGGTATTGCTCGTCCTTGAAACCCGCATGCCACTCCAGGTGGGCATCGGTGCCCGGCGGCCAGTGCGGGTTGTCATCAGCCTTCAGCCCGCGGCGGAAGGCCTGGGCGCCTTGCTCGCGCAGCGCCGCGCGGGGCATCAGCTCGTGAATCACTGGCCCACCTCCGGTACCGCCAGGCTCAGGTTCTTCTCAGTCAGCAGGAATTGCCGGTGGCGGATTTCCGTGCCGTCGTCCTCGTAGACGAATTGGTAGGCGTTCTGGGAGTGCACAAAGCGCGCGAAGAAAGTGCGCCGGCCGCTGGGCATGCGGTAAGCACCGCCGGGTGTGAGGCGATCGCTCATAGCCACCTCAGCGCCGGGAGCCACACTCGCCGAAGCCCTCTCGCGCGCAGTGGCACGAGGCGCCCACCTGGCACAACGTGCTGATGGCGTCCAGATAGGGCTTCGTCACCAAGGCGAAGCCGCAGTTGCCCGTCAGCATGTCGATCTTGTTCAGGGGAATGCCCTGCGTATTGGCCAGGATGCGGCTCACATCGGAGCTATCCCATCCCATCAGGTCCATCAGCTCCTTCCGCCGCTCGGAAGAAAGCGCCATCCGGACAGCTTGTTCAAGCTTTGCCGGCGAAAGTGTGGTGGTCATGGTGCCTTGCTCAAAGTTACTCAGCGCCCCGCAATCCCGCCCCCACTCCGCTGCGTGCAGTTGGGTGGGGCGGCAAGTACGCTGT
Organism: Cupriavidus sp. IDO; assembly: GCF_000812465.1. Lineage (GTDB taxonomy): Bacteria > Pseudomonadota > Gammaproteobacteria > Burkholderiales > Burkholderiaceae > Cupriavidus. Next base: position 110,837 of record NZ_JWMA01000055.1, read on the forward strand.
CGTTATCGAACCGCGGCTTAGTCGCGGACTTTGCGGGAATCCCCGCCTCACAAACTGCTAAATGCCCAGAACGACATGAGCACTAATTTCGCCAGATCAGCGCCCGGCCATGGTGGCCAGAAGAGGGACAAAAGCGGGACGGATGTGGGACGGAACTGGGCCGCCCTTTCTCCGCCATCTATTCGCTGTCATCTGCCCCTACTCCTGCCATCCGATCCAGCCGGGCTTTGTGTAACCTCACAAGGTGATTACGGCCATGCACATGGATCATCACCATGTCCCGCAGATACTCAGAAACGCTCATTCCCTCGCTCGATGCCAAGCGCAAGAACTCGTCCTTCGTTTCCTCGTCCACGACGGTCCGCATCTCAGCGGTCAACTTGCCCGACGTGCTACCCACGCGTACGTGCGTCATGCCATCCCCTATTTGCCTATCACCCACTGGTACAGCCCCTGATTTCGTTACCCCGTGGTTCCTCTGCCGATCTGTGCCGGCCCTTATTACGGGCTTCAGCCCTTGTTCTGTTCCGACGTTGCGACCGGAGGCTGCACGTCGTCGATGGCCTTAATCCTGTCAACCGCGCCCACCAACTCGGGCCAGACCCGCTCCAGCACCTCGTGACTGAACATTTCCTTCCGCGTAACGAGGCCACCCGTTGCATCTTCAATCGGTCGCCCGAAAGGGACTGGAACTGGACGCTCCCCAGTAGCCCATCGACTAACATCGGATGCATGGGCGCCGATGGCCTTGCTCAAAGCGACGAGCCGGCCACGCTTTCCGGAGAGGTAAGATTTGAGATCCATAGCTGCACTATAGCGATTCGCTAAACGAATGACAATAGCGAATCGCACATTTCCTTGTTTAGCGAATTGCTATGGAATGGCGCGCATGAAAACCATTGACGAGATACGCCGCCTCAACTTGCTTGAGGCCATCCGCCGGATGGAAACGGCCGCCGCTCTGGCCGAAAAGGCTGGCCTTTCATCGGCTTACCTCAGCCAAATCAAGAACCGTCAGCCGGACAGCAAGACCGGGAAGCCCAAACACATGGGCGACGATGCCGCCCGCAAGATTGAGGCGGCTCTTGGCGAAAAGCGTGGATGGATGGATGTGGACCACGCCTCCGCCCAGAACCTCGCGACTGTCAAGCCATCGCCTGGAACAGATCAGATTGAAGCAAAACTTAACGAGGGTTCTGAAACAGACACTTACAATGTTTCGCGGCTGCCAGACCCGCACATCCAGGTCGGCAGCTCATCTGCACGACGTATTTACGTTGTGGGTCGGGCCAACGGCGGCCTCCCTGAGAGAATTTGGACTGACGGCGGTTACCTGGTGGGCGCAACAGAAGAATTTGCAGTGCTGGCGACGGACGATCCGCATGCCTTCCTTACACCGGTCATCGGCACATCAATGGCGCCCGTCTACAACCCTGGCGACTTCGCCTTTGTGGAACCCGGGACAGAAGTCGAATTGGGTGATGACGTACTTGTCCGGCTCGGGACCGGCGAGACCATGCTCAAGCGACTCCAGTCCCTTCGCAATGGCGTACAACTTGGCTCCTATAGCGAGCCTGGCATCCTGTTCTTCAAGCCGGAAGAGATCACCTGGATGTACTACGTGGCTCATCCGGTAAGGCGCAAGAAGATCAAGACACGGTTCTAACAGGGAGGGCACATGAAGATCATCGGCATCACCGCCGTGGCGATTCTTATTGCCGGCTGTGCGTCGGCCTCCAAGACATATGGGCCGGATGGGCGCGAGGCGTATGCCCTGAACTGCTCTGGGCTAGCCAGAACCTGGGGCGCTTGCCTGGAGCGAGCCGGCGACATTTGCGGCGAGCGTGGCTACAACGTTATCTCCAGTAGCAGCGAGATCGGCAGCATCATGGCTGGCGGCGCGTCCACAACCAATGCCAGCTTTGCTGGGGGGAACCGCAATCAGCCGATCCATGGTGATCTCCTGTAAGGGCTAGCCCCCCCACCCAACCACTATGAGATGAGCCCACCCACTGCGGTGGGATTTTTGTTGCCCGCGCACTACACCGCAAGCGTAACGCTAAACAATATATTTAGCGAATCGCACGTTTTCTTGTTGCCTTTGTTTTAGCGTATCGCTATAGTCTATCCATCGGCGCACCACTGGGTGCAGCGCAAGATGGAGAGCGGCATGGAGATCATCGTTGGCATTGGCATCATGGGCTGGGCGCTTCTCGTCCTGCTCGCGCTGTCCTTGGGCGGGAAGGTCTGAGCCATGACGCCCGATCAAGCCGCCGTCCGCCAGGCCATTGCAGCCAACCAGCAGGCTGAGCTGCTCCGCGAGCTTCAGGCCGCCCACCAGATCATCCGTAACGTCCTCGGGCTCCTCTCCGTCAGCCAGAAGAACGTGCTCGCCGAGCGCAATGCGCGCGACGGTGTCGACGGTGAAGGCATCACCCGCGCTCACGAGCGCGAGGCTGTCATCCAGCGTGCTGGAGGTGTGGCATGACCTCACCGAGCAGCTGGGCATCCGTCGTGACCCCGACTTGCGTGTTCGTCGGGATAGCAGACCGCGAGGAGTTCGACCGTCTGGCGTTACCGGCTAAGGATCACCGTCAACAGATTAACGAGCTGGTGCCGCGCCGCAACGTGCTTACGAAGTCGTTGGAGGCGGAGGGCGTCATGGTCGTGTTTCAGCACTGGCTGACCGTCGACTCGCCGGACTACATACCTGAACTGGGAGGGCCCCGGGCATGAAGATCCTCCGCGACGTGCTCTTCTGGTTTGGGATCGCCCTCGGCGTGATCACCCTGTCAGGCCTCTATATCGCGCTCAACTTGGACGCGCCTATGTCCACCCCGATCTGGAGGCAATCGTGACCTTCCGCATCTTCATCAACCGTCAGTGCGTCTATACGGGCCGCTTCGCCAACTGGTGGGCCGCCCATGACGCTGCCATCAACCGTGCGCTGCTCTGCGGTGCCCGCAATGTCCAGGTGAAGCAGGCATGAGCATGGACGACTTCCGCGCCCGCACGCTGGCGAACAACCAAGCATTCGCCGCCGGCGCCAGCCGTGTCGGCAAGGCCCCTATTCCGGCCGGCCTTCCCTCGCCGATGGAAGTGGTTGCCGCCATCGATGGCGTTCTCGAGACTGGCAATTTCTACTCGCTGGCCGCGCAGGACGCTCTTGCCCGCCTGGTGATTGTCCGCGAGCAGTTCGCTGCCGCCCTCTCTCAACCCAACGGACAGTGACATGTTCTCAATCGCTGGAAACCATCTGAGCACCGCTTTGAAGGCCGCTGGCCAAGCAGCTGCGCCCAAGTCGGTACTCCCCGTTCTCACCCACATCCGCCTGCAGGCCGCAGCGGGCGCCGGCGCCGTGACCTTCACCGGCTCCGATGGACACATGAGCGTCATTGCAACGGTTCCGGCAGACGTCGAAGACGAGGCGGTGGACGTCTGCCTGCCGGTTGACAAGCTCAACGCAGCTGCCGGGATGGGGGCGCAGACCATTACTTTCACCGAGAAGGACGGCAAGACCATTGCCCGCGCAGGCAAGTGCAGGCTGACCATTCCGACTCTGCCAGGCAAGAGCTTCCCCGAACCCAAGATCGCCGGCGCGCAGATCGCCTCGTTCGACGCCCCGGGCCTGACCGCCTTGATCCCTACCGTTGCGTTTGCGATCGCCGGGCCCAAGCAGCACGACAAGCCATTCCTGCGCAGCCTCTGGCTGGAGTGCGACGGTGAGGCCATACACCTGGTCGGATGCGACGGCTTCATGCTGGCCGCAAACTGCCTGCCGATAGCTCCCCGCAACTTTGGGGAGAAGCTGTCCGAGTTCGGCATGACCATTACGGGCGACGCTGCGGAACTCCTCGCCAACGTCGGCGCCGAGCACTTCGAGATCTATGAAAGCCATGTAGTTGGCAGCCGCGATGGCGTGCGCGTCATCTGCAACAGGCAGGGGGCGAAGTACTTCGATTGGCGCCGGATGGTTCCACGGCCGGATCAATTCGTTACCTTCGCGCGCAACGACCTCCTCCAGATCTGCCCACTGCATCGCATCTTCGATGAGCAAGGCGCGATCCGGTTCGAGCAGGACGGAGGCGATTGCGCTATCAGCATTTCCAACGGCACCCAGTCTGTCGATGCCGAGATTGAGCTCAAGGCGCGTGCCGACGAGGCGCACCTTGAGGCTTCCTTCGATGGCCCGAACCTGCTTCGCCTCCTGGGGCAGGTCAAGACGGATGACGTCTCCCTTTCCTGGGCATCCAACAAAGACCGTTCGACCGGCGTCTGCCTTCTGCAGGACGGCAGCTGGCGCGGGATTCTCTCTCCCCTTCGCGGGTAACCGAGGACTTCACCATGAACATCGCAGAAATCAAGCGCCAAGCCTCCCGCGCCGCACGCCGCGGAGATGTCGCAGCACTCGACAAGCTGGAGATCGCCTACATGAAACAGGCTGTCCCGCTCACGGTCGAGGATCCGAAGTGCGACGGCGAACGCGCCGTCATCCTTGCTCAGCCGATTCGCCTGTTCCGCGGCGCCGGCCCGAACGGCGAGACGCGAGTCCAGTGGATGCGTGCAGACGGCGTGCTCGTCATGTCGGACATCGAGGGGCGCCTGCAGGATGCGCCTGACGACTTGCCGGTTCTTTTCCCCCTGGAAGAGGCGGCCTGATCAACCGGGGAAAGCGGCACGACAGCCCCAAGTCGAAAAACACCGCGGGAAGCCACGTCTCCGAGCCCGCCGCAAGTACCCGCCCCTACAACGCAGTGCCACCAACTCATTGAGAGGACAGTCATGAACGCAGTCACCGCAGTCGAAGCCATCGCAGTGCAAACCACCATCAGCCAGGCAGCCGCAGCTGCGCTCAAGGCAGGCGACGCCATTGGCGGCGGCTTCTATGCCGGCCAGATTCGCCAGGACGATGGCATCTATGTCCTGGTCGTCGCGCCGAAGGACGGCGGCGAGCACGAGGACACGCCCTGGCATGCCAACAGCAAGCAGCTGGACGACGCGCTCAGCTACTACGACGGGAATGCCAACACGATCGCGATGGCGCGAGCCGGTAGCGCTCTGGCACTGTGGGCTGTCGGACTGCAGCTCAATGGCTTCGACGACTGGTACCTGCCGGCACGCGATGAGCTGGAGATCGCCTACCGCTACCTGAAGCCGACCGCCGGCAACTACGTGGGCTACCGCCATGGCGAGAACATCAGCGCCGTGCCGGCCACGTACGCCTACACGGAGGACAGCCCGGCCCAGACCGCCGCCACAGCCTTTCAGGAAGGCGGTGCCGAGGCCTTCGAAGAGGCTTGGTACTGGTCGTCGACGCAGTACGCGGGCTTCTCGAGCCACGCGTGGGGTCAGCTCTTCGGTGATGGCTACCAGTACGACAACCGCAAGGACTTCGAGTTTCGCGCCCGCGCCGTCCGCAGATTGACCATTTGATCCTTTAGTCATTCAGCATGGCCATCCACACCAACCTCCCGATCTACAAGGTGGCGTACGACCTGCTCGACGCTGCTACGGAGCTTGCCAAGAACATGCCGCGCGATTTCAAGGCGTCGATCGGCGGGAAGCTCCGTGACGAGTGCATCGAGATCACCGTGCTGATCTTCCGCGCGAACACAGCGCGGGAGAAGGTGCCGCACCTGCTAGATCTGGTCGAGCGCCTGCAGGTTGCCGAGCTGCTGCTTCGCCTGTCCGTAGACAAGCGGCTCATCTCGAAGCCTCAGTACGCGAAGACGGTGGCGCTCACCAACAGCATCGGGAAGCAAGCCAATGGATGGCGCAGATCCGCATCGTCGCCTGTTGCCTGACGGTCAAGGCCGTCTCGCCCGTGCGATTTTTAATCTGGTCGTGCCGCTGGCTCACAAGGCCACCGCCATGCGCACCACGGATACCGCTGGGAGTCACCAGGCCAGGTCCGGCGCAGTTTCCCCGCTGATCGGCTTCGGGCCTTCGGCGAGGCGACGTGGATAGCACGAATCGACGCAGTACGCGGGCAACTCAAACAACGCGTGGAATCAGAACTTCAATGATGGCAACCAGAACAACAACCACAAGAACAACGAGTTTCGCGCCCGCGCCGTCCGCAGATCAAGCCGGTGCGGAACCTGCTTCTTTCGAAGACCTGGTGGTCGCGTATTTCGACTGCCGGAAAAACAAGCGCAACACCCACAACGCTCTCGCTTTCGAGCAGCAGCTCGAGCGCAACCTTTGTCAGCTGCACAGCGAGCTGCTCGACGGCAGCTACCAGCCCGGTCGCTCCATCTGCTTCGTGGTGACGCGCCCAAAGCCGCGCGAGGTCTGGGCGGCAGACTTCCGCGACCGGGTGGTGCATCACCTGCTGTACAACCGCATCTCCCCACGCTTCTATGCCTCGTTCATAGCGGATAGCTGCGCCTGTATCCCGGGCCGCGGCACGCTCTATGCCGCCCGCCGGCTTGAGGCCAAGGTACGCAGCGTCACCGAGAATTGGGTACGGCCGGCCTGGTACCTGAAGTGCGACCTCGCTAACTTTTTCGTCAGCATCGACAAGAACGTCTTGCGCGCCCAGCTCGCCGCCCGAGTCACCGAGCCTTGGTGGATGTGGCTGGCCGACCTTGTGCTGATGCATGACCCGCGGCCAGGCGTGCAAATGCAGTCCACGCCTGACCTACTGGCGCTCGTACCGCCCCACAAGAGTCTACTCAACCAACCGGCGCACCGCGGCCTGCCGATCGGCAATCTGAGCAGCCAGTTCTTCGCCAATGTCTACCTGGACACGCTGGATCAGCATGTGAAGCACCGGGTACGCGCACGGCACTACATCCGTTACGTGGATGACTTCGTGCTGCTGCACCAGTCGCCACAGTGGCTAAACGCCGCGCACGCCGAGATTGAAGCCTTCCTGCCGCGCCAGCTGGGCGCTCGTCTGAATCCGGCCAAGACCATTCTGCAACCGGTCACCCGCGGCGTCGATTTCGTTGGCCAGGTCGTCCGGCCGTGGGTGCGCACCACCCGCGCTCGCACGGTGAATGAGGGAGCCCGCCGGCTGCGCCAGATGGAAGCGGCTGACGTTCACGCGTCCGTAAATAGCTATCTGGGCCTCCTGCGGCAGGCTACCGGCAGTCATCACGACCAGGCGCGCCTGGCGAACATCGCGCGCCGGCGCGGCCACGCCATCAGCGGCGATTTGACCAAGGCTTACCGCGCTCCCCGCGGTCAAACCCAGCTGGAGACGTCATGAGCTGCCTGGTCGCACTGGCTGTCATGGCGATTGCCTTCCTCGGCGCCGTCGCCTTCGCGGTCTACACCAACTACCGCTGGATGAAGCGGATCGCAGAAAGAAAGGATTTGCATCATGGCAACCGCTGAACCTTCCATCATCGGCGCGGATATTCGCGCGCTGATCGCGAACGATGGCTACGCCATTACGTTTCAGACGATGGGCCAGTACCGCACGGCTCTCCTTCAGGCACTGGACTCCCTCCCCTCTGCTGCGCTGGCCGCTGCGGAGCCGGTCGCGTGGTGTATCTCCATGGAGACAGCTCGCGCATTGGCGGCTGAGCTGGTGCGCGGAGCCGAATCCATGGGCGATGACGAGTCCGAACTGATCCTCGAAGTCAGGCGCCCCGGCACCGTCTCGGATGACGACGGCACTACCAATGAGCGGAGCATTCTTGCTGTCTCGCTTGCCGAGTATCCGGAGGAAGGCGTCTATCCGATTGACCCGGCCGATCCGACTGGCGGACGCGTGGACGCCGCCCCTGCGCCTGCCGAGCCCTTCCAAGCGCGCGTGCAGCCGTGGATGCTGGAGTGCTTCGGCGCCGAGATAGCCGCCGATCAGCAGGAGCGGAACCACCGCTTTCTGGAGGAGGCGCTTGAACTGGTGCAGTCGTGCGGCGCGACCGCCAGCGAGGCGCACCAGCTTGTGGACTACGTCTATGGGCGCCCTGTCGGCGAAAAGCACCAGGAGGTCGGCGGCGTGATGGTTACGCTTGCAGCGCTATGCCTGGCACAGGGACTGGACATGCACGCTGCTGGCGAGACGGAGCTGGCCCGCATATGGACCAAGGTCGAGCAGATCCGCGCCAAGCAGGCAGCCAAGCCGAAGCACTCGCCCCTCCCCCAGCACGTGCCAGCCGCACCTCCTGCCGGCCAGGTAGACGGCGTACGCAAATTGCTGACCGCCGCATCCCATGCGCTCCGAAGCTACCAGTATGGCAATGCGGCACCGGATCTCGCTGAGTCCATTGCAGACCGTATCGACGTCGCCATGAGCGCCACGCCAACCACTGCGAAGGAGGCGGCATGAAACCCCTGAAGGCATACGAGGTGCATGACGGCGGCGACAACTGGGAAATCGTGTTCGCCACCAATAGCGCGACAGCGCGGCGTGAAGGCGGAAGCGAGATGGGCTGCGACTGGGATGGCGTCGAATACTGCCGCCGCCGGCCGGCACTCGACCAATTCGCCCCCGGGCCAGTTCCGCCGCTCGCGCTCATCGAGCAGGGATGGCACTTTGAGTGCTTCCACTGCGGATGCCGCGTCGACGAGGAAATGGAAGAGATCGAGGCCGATCCTGACTTCGATACCTGGTCCGACCCCGAACCGGTACAGAAGGGGCAATTCGTCTATTGCAGCCAGTCTTGCGCCTCGATGGATGCCGCTCGACGGCGCGGCCGGAAAGCCGCGGAGGCGGCGCTGATTGATCTCGTCGAAACCAAGTATCCGGGATCAACGGCGACCCATGCCCACGTCTACGGCGATCGCCTAGAGTCAGAACATGGCCATTGCTCGGCGACGTTCACGTTTCCCGGAGGGAAATTCGCGGCCACCTACAAGTTCGGCGATGGCGCTTGGGTGTCGCAATGCGATGCGGATGCCTTCCGAGCTCTGTACCGCAAGGAGGGCGCGTGATGAAAAAGACCGCCATCATTTCCGAGTGCGGCGCCTACCGGTACCGGCTCGGCCGGCGCTGGGCGGACGGACCCAGCATGCTGTTCATCATGCTCAATCCGAGCACGGCTGACGCCGATCTCGATGACCCGACCATCCGAAAGTGCATCGGCTTCGCCTCGCGCGCTGGCTGCGGCGCGATTGAGGTAGTGAACCTCTATGCCTATCGCGCGACGGACCCGAAGGCACTGAAGGCCGCAGGCTGGCCTGTGGGGCCCAATAACCATGAGCACATGGCGCACGCAATCACGGATGTCATGCACGCAGGAGGCATCGTCGTGGCCGCCTGGGGCGCAAATGCTCGTGGCCGACCAGAGGCATCGGAGATGCTCGCGAAGATGGCCCGTACCGGCATCGCTGCACACGCGCTGCGGATCCTGCCAGACGGCACGCCCGCCCATCCTTTGATGCTGCCATACAGCTGCAGCCTGGCGCGCATCGACACGGCAGCCGAGGTGGAATGATGCGGCATATATGGCAACCATACGAGGTTGAGGCTGTGCGCCAGCTTTATCCCGGGTCGAAGACGAGCGACTTGGCGAAGGCGCTTGGCACGTCTACCACCGCAATCTATCGGCTCGCGGACAAGCTTGGCCTGCGCAAGACCGCCGAGTATCTGGCGACGCCGGATGCGGGGCGCCTCGATGGTAGCCGTGACAATGGCAATCGCTTTCGTCCTGGGCACGCCAGTTGGAACAAAGGGATCAAGGGCAGCGCCGGCCATCACCCGAACACCGTGCGCGCGCACTTCAAGAAAGGGGAACGCCGCGGCGCGGCCAACACAAACTATGTGCCGATCGGCAGCGAGCGCATCACAAAGGATGGGTATCTGGAGCGCAAGGTAACCGACGACCCGAACTTGGTCCCCGCCCGGCGCTGGGTTGGCGTCCACCGCTTGGTCTGGGAGGCCGCTCACGGGCCTATCCCGCCGGGGCATGCCGTGGCATTCCTGCCTGGCCGGTACACCACTGATGCCGCGCTGATCACCGTAGACGCGCTCGAGCTGGTTACGCGCGGCGAGCTCGCGCGTCGGAACCATCCCCGCAACCGGTCCCCTGAGCTGGCGAAGCTGGTCCAACTCAAGGGCGCCATCACCCGCCAAGTCAATCGCATCGCCCGCGAGGCGAAGGAGCAGCAGTCATGAGCAATAACATCACCACCGTCCGCCAGCACCTCCTGGATACCCTTGCTGATCTGCGCAATCGCGAGCAGCCGATGGAGGTCGAGCGGGCTCGGGCTGTCGCCGACGTTGCCCGAGTCCTGGTGGACAGCGCGAAGGTAGAGGTCGACTACCTCAAGGTCACGAACCAAGGCAGCTCGGATTTTCTGACCGGCGAGCAGGCGGAAGCAGGCACCGCAACCAGCGGCCTGCCGCCAGGCATCACCGGCATCAGGCGTCATACCCTCCGGTGAGTACCCACCCCATAGCTATCCCAGCGGTACAGCCTCTGGGCTGTATCCACGAATTACAACGTATCACCTGTAAATGCAGCAGAACGCAGAACGTATCATCGAACTCACCCGCCGTGCGTGGCGGATTGGAGGGAAAAGTGAGTGATTTCCTCTCGGCGGCCGAGCTGGCCGAGTTGGTCGGCTGCAAGGCCAACCAGCGACATGAAATGGCGAAATGGCTGGACCGCCATCGCTGGCGCTACGTCATGGACAAGAACGGCCTGCCAAAGGTGGCCAGGGCCTACTACAACCGCAAACTGGGGATCGAGGAATCGAAGACCCCGGCAAAGTATGACAGCACGCCGAACCTCCAAGCCTTCGCGTAAGGAGCGAACCGGCGTCGATTGGCTGTACAAGTACATCGGCGCCCGGAAAGTTTCGTACTACTACCAATACCCCGATGGCAAGAGCGAGACCCTTGCCACCGCGCCGCTTGGCGATCGCAAAGCCATAGCCGAGGCGGAGCAGACGGCCAAACGGAAAGCGCTGGACATTCAAGCTGGTCAGATTGTCGCCGGCTCCGTCGCCGACATGATCGACCGCTTCAAGAAGGATGTCGACGCTACGCACTTCCGGGATCAGTCCAAGGAAGGAAAGTCCGTGCGCGCAGGCATGTACGCGAATCTGACTCTGTTCTTTGGCAAGATGGCGCCGGCCGGCCTTCGGGCCGTCCATGGATACCAGTTTCTGGAGGCCCGGGAGAAAGCTGGCGCGCCGATCAAGGCCAACAAAGAGCTGTCCCTGATGTCGACAATCTGCAATTACGCGATTCGCTGGGCCCTGATCGAGGCAAACCCGTTCGTCGGACTGATGCTGAACAAGGCCGACAAAGACGTGCGGACTGTCTCGCGCAGCCAGGTTGTCCGCTTTTACCTGTGGGCTGTTCGGCAGGGCCAGGCGTTCCGCACCATGGGATGCGCCGCCATGTTCACGTATCTGACCGGCTTCCGTGCCGCGGAGGTCAGACCGTACCGACTTTCGGGGCTGACGGACGACGGCGTTCGAGTTATCGGGGCGAAGCGCAAGAAGGGTGAGGCTGAGGTCGTCAAGGTTCGCGACTGGTCGCCGCGGCTGCGGGCTGTCGTCGAGCGCGCCAAGCGAACCGCTGCAGAGACGTCGACGAAGCGCGTCGTGATAAAGAGCCTATTCCTGTTCCCGAATCGGAAGGGCCAGCCATACAGCAAGAGCGGATGGGGATCGGTCTGGCAGGATGCGATGTGGGAGTGGATCGCCTCCTTCGACCCGGAGGCGGCGCGGGCGCTCCAGACAGCAAAACAGCATGCTGCCAACCGGCGGCGCGAGAAATGGGCCGCCGACGGCGACGCTGCGCCCAAGTATTCGATCACCGACCACCCCGCCTACTTCTCTGCCATGGACATTCGGCCAGCGGCAATCACGACGAAACTGGAGCAGCGGGCGGCTGACGCCTATGACTTTGCGGCCCACGCAAACCCGGCCACGACACATCGTCACTACGACCGGAGAAAGGTGAAACGGGCCGCTGCGACGGAGTAGAAAACGAAAACGGCGCCGTGGGCGCCGTTGGAAGATTTCCGATTTCGTTGGAATGTTCGCATCAAGAACTAAGGCGCAGAGCCTAAACCATTGATACAAAAAAGAATTTTGGGGTGGCTGATGGGACTCGAACCCACGACGACAGGAATCACAATCCTGGACTCTACCAACTGAGCTACAGCCACCGTAGAGGTCATCAGCAGATCGCTGATCGACGAAAAACAAGATTATACAAAGATCTTTCCCGTATGGCTAGTATCCCGCACAATTTTTTTGAGGATCGCCTCAACTTCGCGGTCCGGGGCTTCATGGCTTGGCAGATCCCCACTTTGCCTCGAGCAGCACGGCTTCCCTGATGGCAACGATGACGTCTGCCTCGCTCTCGAACTGGCCGAGCAGCCGCCGGGACTTTCCGTTCAGTACATCCTCTTGCAGCGCCCTGCCCGCCTCGGCCGATGTGCCGCGGTGCCAGCAATAACGGGCGGTCCACTTGCCGTCCTGCAGGCGTTCCGCCACCCATATCAATCGAAAGTCTTCAAAGACAACGCCGAACGGCTCTTCCTCATCCACGCCCGACACCCTCAGGATGCGCTTGAAATCTGCCAGCAAACGGCTACTGGCCGCCGCCACGTGGAAGGCATCGTATCACGGCGCCTGGCGCCGCAGGCACGGCGGTACGCGCAGCACGCAACCGGGGTATCACGCAAATATGCTGTGAACAGCCCCTACCTACGCAGGGTTCTGGCTGCAACCGCCATTGCGCGATACTTCTTTGCGAGGGAATTGACCCCCCTCGACCTTCCCAACAGGCGACACACGCAAGGCGTCGCCTGCTCTTTTTTGTCCTCATGCCGCACCAGCGAACGGAACCTGATTCCGAGAGCGTTGCCAAACCTGACGTTGAAGCAGGGGACTGGAGCAAAGGGAATGGGTGATCATCTGAATCGTCTGGCGGTCGCAATAGCGTTGGCGGCAAGCCTGACGGGATGCGCGGCTGGTGGCGTGGATGGCGGGCAATCCAGCATCACGACGTACGGCACGCTGGATGTAGGCATCAGCCGTACGACCAGCAAGTAGTTAGTGCAGGGGGGGGAAATCGCAAGGAACTCTTTCGTCACCATGCGATCAAACCCTCCCGTTGAGCGCAAAAAAAAAGAGCCCGCAGCGCGGACTCTTAACTTTAGCGATCTCAAATGCCCTGAAGGCGAATGCAATGTACCTGTCATTTCAGACGGGCACCATACGGGTAAACGGAAGGCACACGGACTGCTGCCAACAAACAGCAGCCGCAAAAAAAACAGCCCGCAAGAAGCGGGCTGAATAATCAGTTGAAGAAAGCCCTGTATTCGAGGGCAGCCACAGTGTAAGAAAGTGACCGCAGTCGGCAAATAAGGGGAATCCCTTTCCTGGTGCCGGTTTCCAGCAGATTGCGCCCAGCATGTGCGGCACGCGGTACTCGCAGATTCGGCATGCATAAGCCGCCAGTTCGAATTTAGAGATGTTTCTCGAATCGCACGTGGCGACAACATTGGCTATGCCGCAGCCAGCGGCGCAGGCTCAGCCGACGTCAGATGCGAGCGCGCCTCCTCGAACAAGACATCGACATCCGCACGCGTCCGGGCTGCATGCATGCGCCTGGCGTCCGACAGCACGCGCCGCCAGCCGCGACCACCGGCCACCCCGCGATACAGACCAAGCATGTGGCGCGTCACCGCGCCCATGTAGCCACCCCGCGCCACCAGCTCACCGATATACCGCTGCATCTCCAGCTCGACTTCCAGCCTTGAGCGGATCGGTGCAGCGGCGTCGTGATAGAAGCGCGAGTCAACTTCCGACATCACATATGGCTGGTGATAAGCCTCGCGGCCGATCATGACGCCGTCGACGTGCTCGAGGTGCCGCTCCATCTCCTCGTAGGTGACGATGCCACCATTGATCAGGATTTCGAGCCGGGGAAATTCCTGCTTGAGCTGGTAGGCGACTTCATAGCGCAGCGGCGGGATTTCGCGGTTCTCCTTGGGGCTCAGGCCCTTCAGGATCGCATTGCGCGCGTGCACGATAAATGTTTCGCAGCCTGCCTCCGAGATCTTGCCGACAAAGTCACGAACAAAATCGTAGTGCTCGATCTTGTCGATCCCGATCCGGTGCTTGACCGTCACGGGAATCGATACTGCGTCGCGCATCGCCTTCACGCAGTCGGCCACCAGCTGCGGCTCGGCCATCAGGCACGCGCCAAACGCGCCGCGCTGGACGCGCTCCGACGGGCATCCACAATTCAAGTTGATCTCGGCGTAGCCCCATTGCTGCCCAAGCTTCGCGGCCATGGCAAGGTCTGCAGGCTCGCTGCCGCCCAGTTGCAAGGCCACGGGTTGTTCGGCAGCGTTGAAATCAAGATGTCGCGGAACGTCGCCGTGCAGTAGTGCGCCGGTCGTCACCATTTCCGTATACAGCCAGGTGTGGCGGCTGAGATGACGGTGGAACATCCGGCAATGGCGATCAGTCCAGTCCATCATTGGAGCAACCGATACGCGGCGAGGGCTTGCAGTCATGGGATACGGCTAGTGAGCAGGGGCGACGCCCTACCCCGGATATATCTGGCTGGCGTCTGATTTGTGCCGGTTTCGGCATCCGCAGGGGCCGGTTCCATTGTAGAACGGTCCATCGCGATCGCCAGGCGCATGCGGTCTGGGCGCGCACGGCTGCCGACGAAAGGACAAGAGTATAGGCCACGGCACCAAGTTCCGCCCGTGGCCTTGACCGCGAGACTCAGCGTGCCGCGTTGCGTTCCACCCAGTTCGCGTAGGCCGTCAGGTATTTGCCAAGGAATCCGCGAGTGGAATCGTTGGCGAGCGCACCGCTTTCGTCGAACAGCTTGTCGGCGCCGCCGATATAGGCCTCGGGCTGCTGAAGTGCCGGCACGTTCAGGAACACCAGGGACTGGCGCAGGTGATGATTGGCGCCAAATCCGCCGGTAGCACCCGGCGACACGCTGATCACGCCGCCCGGCTTGCCATCCCAGGCGCTGCTGCCGTAAGGGCGCGAGCCGACATCGATGGCGTTCTTGAGTGGCGCCGGCACCGAACGGTTGTATTCCGGCGTCACGAAGAGGACGGCATCGGCACGGCGAATACGCTCACGGAATGTCGTCCATTCCTTGGGCGGATGCTCGTCGAGGTCCTGGTTGTACAGCGGCAGATTGCCGATCTCGACGATCTCCAGCTTGAGCTGCGGCGGCGCCAGCGCGATCAGCGCATTGGCCATTTTGCGGCTAAAGGCTCCCTTGCGCAGACTTCCCACCAGGACAGCGACATCACGAGGATTACTCATCACGACTCCTTCAACTGTGTGGTCTGAATAATGCAGACCGGCACAGCCCGCCATGGATGGCATGGCAAGCCGACGCCGGTCCAGCTGTCACTCTACCCGAGTCGTGAAGCAGGCGCCTTGTGCTGCCTTATGCCGATCCGCCCAGAGCCGCGAGTGGATGAGCGTTGGCGCGCCAGGGGCTGTCGAAGAACGACCGCACCTTCTCGCGGCTGACCTCGTCGAGCCGGGTGTTCTGCCAGCGGGGCTTATGGTCCTTGTCAATGGCGAGGGCGCGGATACCCTCTACGGCGTCGCCCTTGCGGAACACGTAGTACATCATGCCCAGCTCCATGCGCAGTTCGTCTTCGAGCGACATGGAGCGCGCGCGACGGATCTGCTCCAGCGTCACGCAAAGCATCAGCGGCGAGCGGCTGCGCAGCATCGCGGCGGTCTGGGCTGCCCAGTCGCCTTCGGCATCGCTGACGGTGGCCAGGATGTCCTGTACGGTCGTACCGGCGAATATGCGGTCGATCTGGTCGCGCAGAACAGCCAGCTGGCTCTGCGAAGGCACGCAGTCATCAGCATGTTGGCTGGTGAAGGCAGCAATATGGGCCAGCACGGCGTCGCCGCTGTCAAACTGCTGCGTGCGCAAGGAGGCCACCAGTTCGGCCAGTGCGTTGCCGGGCAGGTAAGCGTCGGCCAGCCCTGCGTAGAGGGCATCGGCGGCACCGATCAATGCGCCGGTGAGTCCGAGGTACTCGCCCACATGGCCGGGGGTGCGCGACAGGAACCAACCGCCACCGACATCCGGGAACAGCCCGATATTGGTTTCCGGCATCGCCATCTTCGTGCGCTCGGTAACCAGGCGTAGCCGCGCACCCTGCGAGATGCCCATGCCGCCGCCCATCACCACGCCATCCATCAGCGCGATATAGGGCTTGGCGTACCGGTGGACCAGAAAATTGAGCGCGTACTCCTCGACAAAGAACTGGTCGAGCAGCGGGTCGCCTTCCTGGGCGGCCTTGTGGAAGTAGCGGATATCGCCGCCGGCGCAGAAGGCCTTGCCACCGGCACCGGCCACCACAACGGCCACCACCTTCGGGTCTGCAGCCCATCCGTTGAGGGCCTGGGTGATGGCGCGAATCATGTCGAGCGACAGCGCATTCAGCGCATGCGGACGGGTCAGCGTCAGGTAGCCGATGCCACCCTGGACTTCTGTAGTGACGAAGTCAGTCATGTTTCTGTTCTCCACGAATGCAACTGGTAATTTTACGCCAGTCACGTGTGCAGAAGCGCCCCCCGAACGCTGCCTTTCGCGCACGCAAATGCCGCTACCCAAGCCGCAGCCGATCAGGCGAGACGGAACGTCGCGACGAGGCTGGTGAGCCGCTCGGCCTGATCCTCCAGCGAGGACGCCGCGGCAGCGGCCTGCTCCACCAGCGCGGCGTTCTGCTGGGTCATGCCGTCCATGTGCGACACCGCCACATTGACTTGCTCGATCCCGTGCGACTGCTCGTCCGATGCTGCGCTGATGTCACTGATGATGGCGCTGACACGCCGCACCGCATCGACGATGTCCTGCATCGCGCGGCCAGCATCCCCGACCAGCCCGCTGCCTTCACGCACATTGGACACCGAGGCGCCGATCAGGGTGCGAATCTCCTTCGATGCGCTTGCACACCGCTGCGCCAGGTCGCGCACATCGCCGGCCACCGCGGCAAACCCGCGGCCATGTTCCCCCGCGCGCGCCGCTTCCACCGCCGCGTTGAGCGCGAGGATATTGGTCTGAAAGGCAATCTTCTCGATCACGTCGATGATGTCGACGATCTTGCCGGAGCTTGCGTCGATCGACCGCATGGTGCTGACCACGCGCAACACGGCCTCGCTGCCCCGTTCGGCGAGCGTCGTGGCATCGGTCGCCAGATGGCTGGCCTCGCGCGCGCTTTCGGCATTCTGGCGCACCGTGCCGGTCAGCTCTTCCATGCTGGACGCGGTCTCTTCCAGCGACGCAGCCTGCTGTTCGGTGCGCTGCGAGAGATCGGAATTGCCGGTGGCAATCTGCTTGCTGGCCGCGGCGATCGAGTCCGCGCCGCCGCGCACTTCGCTCACCATGGCCACCAGGCTGGACTGCATGCGCCCAAGCATGCCGAGCATCCGGCTGGTCTCGCTGCGCGCCTTCTCATCGGCGAGCGTACCGGCACCGGCAACAGCACCGCCACTCAGATCGCCCCCGGCAATCTGCTCGAAGCGTGCGATGGCAATGTCCAGCGGCTTCACGATCGATTGCCGCAGGCGCCACGCGACCACTGTGCTGAACACCAGCCCGATCAGCAGCACGCCGGCCGACAGCGTCAAGAGGCGGCTGTAGCGCTGCTGCGAAGCCTCGTAGACGTCGCGGGCGCTCGCCACTTGCAAGCGGTTCAGTTCGGTACTGACGGCCGTGAAGGCAATGTCGAGCCTGGGGATCGTCTCCATCACGGACTTCATCACGGCCTCGCGGTCGCCTGCATGCAGTGCCGCGATCATCGGCGCAACGCCTTGCCTGAAGAGCGCCTCTCGCCTGGCGGAAACGTCTTCGGTGGCCTTGGCCACTTCCGCCGAACGCGGCAACGCCAGGTAGGCTTTCCACGCGGCCTCCGATTGCTTCGCGAATCCCTCGGCCGTGTCGGCGCGGGCGCGAGCGTCCGCCGGGTCGGTGGCGAACGCGGCCTGGTCCAGCAGGATACGCACCAGCAGTTGATTGGAGCGCGCCTCCGCAAGGTTCACGGCTGCAGAGAGCTGCTGCTGGTAGATCTGATGCGTGGCGTCATTGCTGCGCGACATGCCAAGCCAGCCAACGGCGCCGACAATCAGCAGGATCAAATTCGTTACGATAGTCAGGAACCACAATCTGGCTCCGATGGTGGTGTTGCGGAACATTTGGGGGCTCTCCGAAAAAGGGGGACTGCCGAGCGGCCGTCCTGCTCATCTACGGCGCCCCGCCCTCTTCCTTGACACTTGCCGCGCGACGGACAGAACTGCATTTTTGTTCGGATAAGCTCCTGGTTTGTGCGGACCGATGCTGAGCCGCAACACGCCCTGCCCCCGTATGGAGGAACTCTTCCACGCAATCCTGTCCGAAATGTGCACACTTGCGGCATGACCACAGATTCACTCGATCCCGGACTCATCCTGCTGGCGTTCGCGCCGGTCTTCGTGCTCACCATTGGCGCGGAAGCGTGGTACTGGGCGCGGCGCGACCGCTCGGTGTACAGCCTTCGCGATACCGTATCCAATGCGGCGCTCGCGCTGATGCACCAGGCCTCGGACGCCTTCTTCCTCTGGCTGATGATTCGCACGGTCTATACCTGGTGCTATCAGCATGGCTTGCGGGCCGTTCCGGAAACCGCATGGTCTTTTGCCCTGCTGCTCCTGCTCCAGGATTTTCTCTACTACTGGTTCCACCGCGCCAGCCACCGGGTGCGATGGCTATGGGCGTCGCACGTCACGCACCACTCATCCGAAGGAATGAACTTCTCGACAGCGTTCCGCCAGAGCCTGACGTACCCGCTTTCGGGCATGTGGCTGTTCTGGATTCCGCTGGCGTGGATGGGCTTCACACCTGACTGGGTGATCCTGGCAGTCGGGCTGAATCTGGCGTTCCAGTTCTTCGTGCATACGCGCCTGGGCAAACGCTGGCCGATGATCGAGACGGTCCTCAACACGCCCTCGGTTCATCGCGTGCACCACGCAAAGAATGCGCATTACATCGACCGCAATTACGCGGGCGTTCTGACGATCTGGGACCGGCTGTTCGGCACCTTCGTGCCCGAGCGGGAAGCACCGGAGTACGGCATCACGCGCCAGATCCGCACGCACAATCCGCTGACGCTGACCTTCCATGAATGGCGGGACATGTTCACCGATGCCTGGCGCGATCGTGATCCACGCTACCTGTGGAAGCCGCCGGAATGGCGCAGCCCGCGGGGCGCAGGCGGCACGGCAATAAGCGCCGGACAATAGAAAAAGCCGCGCACCTGGCGCGGCTTTTTCATGACAGCGAGACTGACGCCCGCAGCGCTTACGCGCCTTCACGCGAGGCGCGCTTGCGCTCGTGCTCCTTCAGGTGGCGCTTGCGCAGACGGATGCTCTTCGGCGTGAGCTCGACCAGCTCGTCGTCGGCGATGAATTCCACCGCATATTCGAGCGACATCTGGATCGGCGGCACCAGGCGCACGGCTTCGTCGGTACCCGAAGCGCGCACGTTGGTCAGCTGCTTGCCCTTGATCGGGTTGACGACCAGATCGTTGTCGCGGCTGTGAATGCCGATGATCATGCCTTCGTACAGCGCATCGCCCGGCTTGACGAACATGCGGCCGCGGTCCTGCAGCTTCCACAGTGCGTAGGCCACGGCATCGCCGTCGTCCTGCGAGATCAGCACGCCGTTGTGACGCTCGCCCAGGCCGCCTTCGCGCACCGGTGCGTAGTCGTCGAAGATATGACTGATCAGGCCGGTGCCGCGCGTCAGCGTCAGGAACTCGCCCTGGAAGCCGATCAGGCCACGGGCCGGGATACGGTATTCCAGGCGGGTACGGCCCTTGCCGTCCGAAGCCATGTCGAGCAGTTCGCCTTTGCGGCGGCCCAGCTCTTCCATCACGCCGCCCTGGTGGCCGTCTTCGACGTCCACGGTCAGTAGTTCGTACGGCTCGTTCTTCACGCCGTCGATTTCCTTGAACACCACGCGCGGACGCGACACGGCCAGCTCGTAGCCTTCGCGGCGCATGTTTTCCAGCAGGATGGTCAGGTGCAGTTCGCCGCGGCCCGACACTTCGAAGATGGTGTCGTCGCCGGTATCGGCCACGCGCAGCGCCACGTTGGACTTCAGTTCGCGGTCCAGGCGTTCGCGCAGCTGGCGGCTGGTCACGAACTTGCCTTCACGGCCGGCCAGCGGCGAGGTGTTGACGCAGAAGTTCATGGTCAGCGTCGGCTCGTCCACCTTCAGCATCGGCAGCGCGTCCTGGGCGTCCGGCGCGCACACGGTGCAGCCGATACCCAGTTCTTCGATGCCGTTGATCAGCACGATGTCGCCGGCTTCGGCCTCGGACACGACCTCACGCTCCAGGCCCTGGAACTTCAGCACCTGGTTGATGCGGCCCTTGATCGGGTTGCCTTCCGGGCCGAACTTGACCACCACGTCCTGCAGCGGACGGGCGCGGCCACGCGAGATGCGGCCAACGCCGATCTTGCCGACGTAGCTGGAGTAGTCCAGCGAGATGATTTGCAGTTGCAGGGGGCCGTCCCGATCGTCGTTACGCACCGGCACCTTGTCCAGCACGGTCTCGAACAGCGGCTTCATGTCGCCGTCGCGCACGTCTTCGGTCAGGCCGGCGTAGCCGTTCAGGCCCGAAGCGTAGATGACCGGGAAGTCGAGCTGCTCGTCGGTCGCGCCCAGCTTGTCGAACAGGTCGAAGGTCTGGTTGATCACCCAGTCCGGACGGGCGCCCGGGCGGTCGATCTTGTTGATCACGACGATCGGTTTCAGGCCCAGCGCCAGCGCCTTGCGCGTGACGAAGCGCGTCTGCGGCATCGGGCCTTCCACGGCGTCCACCAGCAGCAACACGCCGTCAACCATCGACAGCACGCGCTCCACTTCACCGCCGAAGTCGGCGTGGCCCGGGGTGTCGACGATATTGATATGGGTGCCGTTGTACTCAACAGCACAGTTCTTCGCGAGAATCGTGATCCCGCGTTCCTTTTCCAGGTCGTTCGAGTCCATCACACGTTCGGCGATTTGCTGGTTGTCGCGGAAGGTGCCTGCCTGGCGCAGGAGCTGGTCGACCAGGGTGGTCTTGCCATGATCGACGTGGGCGATGATGGCGATATTTCGGATGGCGCGGGTCATTGCAGCGTCTCGCTGAGAGCGGAGAATCTTAAGGTAACCTAACATTCTAGCATGTTGCAGCGCAAGAAGCGCTGACCCGAGCCCTGGTTTACCTAGTAAAAACTATTGCGTAATCAGAAATAGCGAATTTCCGTCCTTGCGCATCGTTAAACGTGAACATATATTTGCCATAGCAAAGATTGCAAAGGCAAAGATGTCACAGGATCTGCCCTCCGAACGTACTCCCGGCGTATTCGATCCCGCCCAGTACCAGATGTCCGACAGCGTCGGCTACCTGATGCAGCGCGCGAAGAACATGCTGGCGCACGGCGTCGAGCAGGAGGTCAGCAGCCTGGACATTACCCACGCCCAGGCCAGCTGCCTGATGATGCTCGCCACCGGGCGCGCCTGCACCGTGACCGACCTCGGACGCGAACTCAACACCGATATGGGTTCCGTCACGCGGCTGCTCAGCCGCATGGAAAAGCGCGGTCTGATCGAGCGCCGGCGGCGCGATATCGACCGCCGCGTGGTCGACCTTTCTCTGACGCCCGAAGGCCAGGACCTTGTTGCGCGTCTGCCCGCCGTGTTCTGCAAGGTACTGGCCCATCACTTCCGCGGCTTCTCCGACGACGAAGTCCATGCCCTGCGTAATATGCTGCGGCGTCTGATCGATAACAACAGCGGGTAGCGAAGGCAGACCGAACAGGCGCTTCAGCCCATCCGGCTTCCGACATACACCCAGATAACAAACTGGCTCCAGTACGGAGCAAGACAATGAACCAAGCACTCTCCTTCCTCGCATCCCGGCCTGCGCGTTTCCGCGAGCTGGGCCGCCGCGCCGGCACGCTGGCCCTGACGGCCCTCGCCGCGGCGGTGCTGGCCGGTTGCGCGGCCCTTGGCAACTCTCATAGCACCCAGACCGTTACCGATCCGGCCACCATGGCCACGGCGCAGACCCTTCCCGACGAACACGGCCAATGGCCGACGCAGGACTGGGTCGACCAGTTCAGGGATCCGCAGCTGCGTGCCCTGGTCGATGAAGCGATCAAGGACAACCCGAGCCTGCAGGCCGCCTTTGCCCGCGTGGAAGCGTCGCGCGCCATGGCCGACGCCACCCGCAGCGAGCTGTACCCGCATATCGACTTCGAAGGCAGCCTGATCCGCCAGCGCATTTCGGAAAAGGACCTGTTCGAAGGCACCCCGCTGGCCGGCTCCTGGCAGAACCAATCACGCCTGCAGGCAAACCTTTCGTACGATTTCGATTTCTGGGGCAAGAACCGCGACGCCCTCGAAGCAGCGCTCTCCGACGATCGTGCGGCCGAGGCCGAAAGCCAGGCTTCGCGCCTGCTCCTGACCACCTCGATTGCACGCAACTACGCCCGCTTTGCCGCGCTCTACGCCCAGCGCGACGTGGCCGAACGCGCCATCGCCCAGCGCCGCGACCTGACCGACCTGTCGCGCCAGCGCCTGACCGCAGGCCTCGACACCCAGGTGGAAACCACCCAGGCACGAGGCACCGTGGCCGCAGCACAGACCGACCTGCAGCGGGTGGACGAGGAGATTGCCCTCGCCCGCAACCAGCTCGCCGCCCTGCTCGGCAAGGGCCCTGACCGCGGCCTGCAGATCCAGCGCCCGGTGCTGCTGGCCCAGGCCACACCGCAACTGCCGGACAGCCTGACGATCGGCCTGCTCGGCCGCCGCCCCGACCTGGTAGCCGCGCGCTGGCGCGTGGAAGCCGCGTCCAAGGACATCAAGGTCGCGAAAAAGGAATTCCTGCCTGACCTGACCCTGAGCGCCTTTGCCGGCCTGGCGGCATTGGACCCGTCCCATCTGCTGATGGCCGCCAGCCGCACGTTTGGCGTTGGCCCGACGCTGCGCCTGCCGATTTTCGAAGGCGGCCGCCTGCGCGCCAACCTGAAAGGCAAGTACGCAGGCTATGACATCGCCGTGGCCAACTACAACCAAGCGCTGGTCGATGCCCTGCGCGAGACGGCCGATACCATGACCAGCATCCGCAGCGTGGACACCCAGATCAAGACCCAGCGCGAAGCCCTGGACCTGGCCGAACATGCCTACTCGCTGGCCACCATGCGCTACAAGGCCGGCCTCGGCACCCAGCTGACCGTGCTGAACGCAGAGAGCACCGTCCTGCAGCAGCGCCGCCTGTCGACGGACCTGCAGGCTCGCCGGCTCGATCTGCAGATGGGCCTGATGAAGGCCCTCGGCGGCGGCTACCAGGAGCCCGACGAGCACGAAAAAGGTCACGAGGGCGAAGCGGCACATAACAACAACCAGGCGGGCGCCCGCGGCTGATCCGCGCACCCAGTCATTGCAGACAAGATTCACCAGAGAACATCATGAGCGACAACCAGCAAGCGGCCGGCACCCCCAATCCCCAGGCACAGCCTCCGGTCAATAACAATGGCAAGCGCAAGCGGATGCTGCTCTCCCTGACGGCAGCCGTCGTCGTGGCCGGCATCGGCTACGGTGCTTACTGGGGCCTGTATGCGCGCCACTTCGAGAGCACCGACGATGCGTATGTCGCCGGCAACGTGGTCCAGGTCACCCCGCTTGTGGCAGGCACCGTGGTCTCGATCACCGCTGACGACACCCAGCTCGTCACCGCCGGCCAGCCGCTGATCCAGCTGGACCGTGCTGATTCGCAGGTGGCACTGGAACAGGCCGAGGCACAGCTCGCACAGGCCGTGCGCGAAGTCCGCACGCTCTACGTGAATAACGGCTCGCTCGCCGCCAACGTGGCCCTGCGCGAAGCTGATGTCGCCAAGGCCCGCGAGGACTTGCGCCGTCGCCAGGCGATCGCCGGCTCGGGCGCAGTGTCGAACGAAGAAATCTCGCACGCCCAGGCCGCGCTGAAAGGCGCGGAATCCGCCCTGCTGGCCTCGCGCGAGCAACTCGCCTCGAACAAGGTGCTGACCGACCAGACCACCGTGGAGAAGCACCCCAACGTGCAGCGCGCTGCCGCCAACCTGCGTTCGGCCTACCTGTCGTTCGCGCGTTCGACGATGCCGGCGCCGGTCACCGGCTATGTGGCCAAGCGTTCGGTGCAGGTCGGCCAGCGCGTGGCCCCGGGCGCTCCGCTGATGGCGGTCGTGCCGCTCGACCAGGTCTGGGTGGATGCCAACTTCAAGGAAGTGCAGATCACGCATATGCGCATCGGCCAGCCAGTGACGCTCGAGGCTGACGTCTACGGCTCCAAGGTGAAGTACGAGGGCAAGGTCGCCGGCTTCTCGGCAGGTACCGGCTCCGCCTTCTCGCTGCTGCCGGCGCAGAATGCCACCGGTAACTGGATCAAGGTGGTGCAGCGCCTGCCGGTGCGTATCGCACTGGACCCGCAGCAGCTCAAGGACCATCCGCTGCGCGTGGGCCTATCGATGAACGTGACGGTCGATGTGCGCAAGGAAGAAGGCGCGGCCATGGTCAGCGCCACCACCGCGGCCAAGCCGATGCAGACCGACGTCTATGACAAGGTTGCGCAGGATGCCGACACCCTGATCTCGCGCATCATCGCCCTGAACAACGGTGGCCGTCAGGGCAGCCAGCTGCCCGCCGTGCCCGCCGCCAGCGCCACCATCGCCAAGCCGGCTAACAGCTGATCATGGCCAACGCCCTCTCCGCGGGTGACCGCGCCGGCGCCGGCAGCCGGCCACCGGCGCGTGCCGCGCAGCCGCAGCCGCTGAGCGGCGGCAAGCTGGTGATCGGCACCATCGCGCTGTCGCTGGCCACGTTCATGAACGTGCTGGATTCGTCCATCGCCAACGTGTCGATCCCGGCAATCTCGGGCGATCTTGGCGTGGCGCCGAACCAGGGTACCTGGGTCATCACCTCGTTCGCGGTCGCCAACGCCATCTCGGTGCCGCTGACGGGGTGGCTGACCACGCGCTTCGGCGCGGTGCGGCTGTTCATTACGTCGATCCTGCTGTTCGTGCTGTCGTCGTGGCTGTGCGGCGTCGCGCCAAACCTGGAAACGCTGCTTGCCGCGCGGGTCCTGCAGGGCGCCGTGGCCGGGCCGATGATCCCGCTGTCGCAGTCGCTGCTGCTGGCGAGCTATCCGCCACAGAAGAGCACCATGGCGCTCGCCTTGTGGGGGATGACCACGCTGGTCGCGCCAATCATGGGACCGCTGCTGGGCGGCTGGATCTCGGACAACATGACCTGGCCGTGGATCTTCTACATCAACGTGCCGGTAGGTCTGCTGACCGCCTACGCGACGTGGGCGATCTACAAGGATCGCGAGACGCCGACCAAGGTCCTGCCGATCGACCGCATTGGCCTGGCCCTGCTCGTCATCTGGGTCGGCTCGATGCAGCTCATGCTCGACAAGGGCAAGGAGCTCGACTGGTTCCACTCGACCGAGATCGTGGTGCTGACGCTGGTCGCCATCGTCGGCTTCCTGTTCTTCCTGGCCTGGGAGACCTATGAGAAGCACCCGATCGTCGACATCAGCCTGTTCAAGGGGCGGAACTTTGGCGCCGGTGTGGTCGCGATTTCCGTGGCATACGGGCTGTTCTTCGGCAACCTGGTGATCCTGCCGCTGTGGCTGCAGACCATCGTCGGCTACACGGCGACAGATGCGGGCATCGTGATGGCGCCGGTGGGGATCTTTGCCATCCTGCTGTCGCCGGTGATCGGGCGCAACCTGCCAAGAATGGACGCCCGCTGGGTCGCCACGGCCGCGTTTATCACGTTTGGCATCGTCAGCCTGATGCGGTCCGGCTTCACCACGCAGGTGGACACCTGGACGCTGATGGTCCCGACGCTGATCCAGGGTGCGGCCATGGCGATGTTCTTCATTCCGCTGACGTCGATCATCCTGTCGGGCCAGCCGCCCGAGAAGATCCCAGCCGCCTCCGGCCTGTCGAACTTCGTCCGGATCACCTTCGGCGGCATTGGCGCATCGATCTCGACCACGGTCTGGGAGAACCGCTCTGCCCTGCACCACGCGCAGCTGGTGGAGAAGATCAACCCCTACAACCCGGTGTACAGCGAACAACTCAATCACATGATGCAGATGGGCATGAGCCAGTCGCAGGCGGTTGGGCTCATGGAGCGCAACATCAGCCAGCAGGCGGCCATGCTTGGCGCCAACGACATCTTCTGGATTTCCGGGGTGCTGTTCTTCGCGCTGATCGGCTTTGTCTGGCTGACCCGGCCGGCCAAGGGTGGCGCCGGGGCGGATGCGGCGGCGGGTGCGCACTGACAAGCGAATCCTCCTGACGTCCTGATCCGTCGCAGAAATCAAAAAGGCCACGTGCTTCCGGTTCGCCGGATCCACGTGGCCTTTTTTACTGAGCCCGGCTGGCGCCCGTGCTGGCAGATTCCGAGTGGCTACATGCGCACCAGTCTCTCGGGCCGCAAGGCGCCTTCGCGCATGCGGCCGACACCGAGCAGGCGCGCCGGATCGCCGGCATAGACGCGGGCAAGCGTCTCTTCGGCCAGTTCGGCCTCTGCCGGCAAATCGCGGCGCGCAATGCGCTGCCCCTGGAGGAAGCGTGCGGCAGCGGCCTCGTCGAGCTGCACCGGCGGGCACTTCCGCAGCAAGGCATCGACCGGGGCCAGCATGCCGGGCCGCAGGGCGTCGTCCTGCTGCTCGATCTGCTCGAGGGTGACCGCCCCATCCAGCGCGAGATCGCCTACAGCCGTGCGGCGCAACGCCGTCAGGTGCGCGCCACAGCCGAGCGCTTCACCGATGTCTTCGGCGAGTGTCCGGATATATGTGCCCTTGCTGCAGGTCACGCGCATGGTGAATGTCGGCGCCTGCGGCAGCGCGCAATCCAGCATCGAAATCGCAAGGATGGTCACACGCCGGGCAGCCCGCTCGACGGTCTGGCCGGCGCGCGCATATTCGTACAGCGGCCGGCCATCTTTCTTCAGCGCCGAGTACATCGGCGGTACCTGCTCGATCTCGCCCCGGAATCGGGTCAGGACCTGTTCGATGTGTTCCCGGTCACACGTGACTGCGCGCTCGTCGATCAGATCACCTTCCGCATCGCCCGTCGTCGACCGGGCTCCGAGACGCACCACGGCCTCGTAGGTCTTGTCGGCTTCGAGCAGGTCTTGCGAGAACTTGGTGGCCTCGCCGAAGCAAAGCGGCAGCAGGCCGGACGCCAGCGGGTCGAGCGTGCCCGTGTGGCCCGCCTTGAGCGCGCGCAGCAGGCGCTTGGCGCGCACCAGCGCGTCGTTGGACGACAGGCCAAGCGGCTTGTCGAGCAGCAGCACACCATGCACTTCGCGGCGCGGCAGCCGCGGCGGGCGGGTGGTGTTGGAATCGGTCATCGGAGGATGGGAATGCGCGGCGAAGCTGCGGCGCACAAGGGAAGTTGAACCACCGGCATCCACGCCAGCGGCGTGGACCGGGATTCAGTCGTCCTTCGAGCGCGTCGAGTTCGCTTCGTTGATCAGCTTGGACATCTCGATCGCATGTTCGACGGAGGTGTCGTGGAAGAAGCGCAGCGTCGGCACGGTATGGATGTGCAGGCGCTTGTACAGCAGCGAATGCAGGTAGCCGGCCTTTTCATTCAGGATGGCCTCTGCATCAGCGGGTTGGGCGCCAAGCACGGTGAAGTACACCTTGGCGTGCGCGTAGTCCGGCGTCAGCGCCACAGACTGCAGCGTGACCAGGCCGAGGCGCGGGTCGCGCAGTTCGCGCTGGATCATCTCGGCCAGGTCTTTCTGGATCTGGTCTGAGAGACGGAGATTGCGGGAGGAGATGGTGCCTTTCTTGGCCATTCAATACTGTCTTGTCGAGATGACAACGGCAGGCCATCTGGCCTGCCGTTGTTGCGCCGCCTTACAGCGTACGCGCCACCTCGGTGATTTCGTACACTTCGAGCTGGTCGCCTTCCTGAACATCGTTGAAGTTCTTGATCGACAGACCGCACTCGAAGCCTTGCTTGACTTCCTTGACGTCGTCCTTGAAGCGCTTCAGCGAATCCAGCTCGCCATCGTGGATGACCACGTTATTGCGCAGCACGCGCACCAGCGAGTTCCGCTTGACCAGGCCGTCGGTAACCATACAGCCGGCCACCGCGCCGATCTTCGGCACGCGGAACACCTGGCGCACCTCGACCTGACCGATCGTGGTTTCGCGCTTCTCGGGCGCCAGCATGCCGGACATGGCCGCCTTGATCTCGTCTACCGCATCGTAAATGATGTTGTAGTAACGGATGTCGATGCCATTGTGCTCGGCCAGCTTGCGCGCACCGGCGTCGGCACGCACGTTGAAGCCGATGATGACCGCCTTCGATGCCGTCGCCAGGTTGACGTCGGACTCGGAGATGGCACCCACGCCACCGTGCACGATCTGCACGCGCACTTCGTCGGTCGACAGCTTCTGCAGCGACTGAACCAGCGCTTCCTGCGAACCCTGCACGTCGGCCTTGACGATCAGCGGCAGCGACTGGACTTCGCCTTCGCTCATCTGCTCCAGCATGGTCTCGAGCTTGGCCGCCTGTTGCTTGGCGAGCTTCACGTCGCGGAACTTGCCCTGGCGGAACAGCGCGATTTCACGTGCCTTGCGCTCATCCGGCAGCACCAGCACTTCTTCGCCGGCGGCAGGCACTTCCGACAGACCCTGGATTTCCACCGGGATCGACGGACCGGCTTCCTTCGCCGGCTTGCTGTTTTCGTCCAGCATGGCGCGCACACGACCGTACGCGCTGCCGGCCAGTACCACATCGCCGCGCTTGAGCGTACCGCTCGTCACCAGGATGGTAGCGATCGGGCCCTTGCCCTTGTCGAGCTGGGCTTCCACCACCAGGCCCTTGGCCGGTGCATCCACCGGAGCCTTCAGCTCCAGCACTTCAGCCTGCAGCGAGACCTGCTCCAGCAGATCCTCGATACCTGCGCCCGTCTTGGCGGACACCGGCACGAACGGCGAATCGCCGCCGTACTCTTCCGGCACCACCTGCTCGGCCACCAGTTCCTGCTTGACGCGGTCCGGGTTGGCTTCGGGCTTGTCGATCTTGTTGATCGCCACCACGATCGGCACACCTGCAGCCTTGGCATGCGCAATCGCTTCCTTGGTCTGCGGCATCACGCCGTCGTCAGCCGCGACCACCAGGATCACGATGTCGGTTGCCTTGGCACCGCGGGCACGCATGGCCGTAAAGGCCTCGTGACCCGGGGTATCCAGGAAGGTGATCACGCCCCGATCGGTTTCCACATGGTAGGCGCCGATGTGCTGCGTAATGCCACCGGCCTCGCCCGCGGCAACCTTGGTACGGCGGATGTAGTCGAGCAGCGAGGTCTTGCCGTGGTCGACGTGACCCATCACAGTCACCACCGGCGGACGCGGCAGCAGTTCGGCGTCGGTATGATCTTCGCCGTCCACGACCAGCAGGGCTTCCGGATCATCCAGCTTGGCGGCAAATGCCTTGTGGCCCATTTCTTCCACCACGATCATGGCGGTTTCCTGGTCCAGCACCTGGTTGATGGTCACCATCTGGCCGAGCTTCATCATCTGCTTGATGACCTCGGATGCCTTCACGGCCATCTTGTGGGCGAGATCTGCCACCGAGATGGTTTCCGGCACGTGCACTTCACGCACCACCGGTTCGGTCGGTGCCTGGAAGTTGCTGCGGCCGTCGTCATGCTGCTGCTGCCTGCCGCCGCGGCCACGCGGGCCACCGCGCCAGCCGCCCACGCCACCCGAGGAATCGCCACGGGTCTTCAGGCCACTGCCCTTCTTGCGCGAACCTTCGTCCTGCCAGGTGCCGGTCTTCACCACCTTGCCGGTCTTCTTGTCGACGGTAGTGGTGGTCGTGGTCGTCGTCGTGGCAGGCTTCTTGTCGACGGCCTTGGCTTCGGTCGTCGCACCAGCCGGCTTGACCGGCTTGTGCAGCGTGCCGGTCTGCTCGGCCTTCTTTTCTTCCGCCTTGCGCTCCGAAGGCGCCTTCAGCACGCGAGGCGGCGCATTCAGCATCTGCTGAATGGCACGGGCCTCGGCTTCCGCGGCTTCGCGGCGCTTGCGGGCTGCATCCTGCTCGGCGCGCGCCTTGTCGGCGGCAGCCTTGGCGTCGTCGGCAGCCTTCTGCGCAACCACGCGCTCGGCGGCAACGCGAGCCTTCTCGTCCTCGGCCTTCTTGCGCGAATCGTCTTCCGCGGCCTCAGTCACGGCGAGCGATGCGGCCGCTTCCTCTTCCGCCTTCTTGGCGACAAGCTCGGCCTGGCGACGCTGCTCTGCCTCCAGCGCTTCCTGCCTGGCGCGGCGCTCGGCTTCCTCGCGTTCGGCCGCTTCCTGGCGTGCCTTCAGCTCGGCTTCCTGGCGCGCCAGCAGTTCTGCCTGGCGGCGATCTTCCTCTTCACGGCGTGCCTGTTCGGCGGCGTCGATCACCGGCTCCTGCTCGCCGACATCGGCGTGCGACTCCGGCGCCGCTTCGTCGCGCTTGATCAGCACGCGCTTCTTGCGCACTTCAACCTGGACGGTGCGGGTCTTGCCGGTGGAGTCGGCCTGACGGATCTCGGAAGTCTCGCGCTTGGTCAGCGTGATCTTCTTGCGGCTGTCATCGGCCTGGCCATGGGAGCGCTTCAGATAGTCCAGCAGACTGGTCTTATCCGATTCGGTGATGATGTCGTCTGGCGTCGCCTTGCCCACCCCAGCCGCCTGCAATTGTTCCAGCAGGGCAGCTGCGCTGCGACTCAGTTCTGCGGCCAGTTGGGCAACTGTTGTGCTTGCCATTCAAACCCTTTCAATGCTTGGTTTCTACGTCGGGACAAATCGTTGCGGAAAGCGCGCCCGGATGAACCATCCGGACGTGTCCCTCAGTTAAACCAATGTTCCCGTGCTTTCATGATCAGCGCCTTGGCTTCTTCCTCGCTGACGCCAACCATCTCGACAAGTTCGTCGACGGCCAGTTCGGCCAGGTCGTCACGCGTATGGATATTGCCTTCGGCCAGCTTGCCGATCAGTTCCGGGTTCAGGCCGTCGAGCGATCGCAGATCCTGCGACACCTCTTCCACCTTCTCTTCCCGGGCCAGTTCCATCGTCAAGAGCGCATCGCGCGCGCGGTTGCGCAGCTCGTTGACAGTATCTTCGTCAAACGCCTCAATCTCCATCATTTCACTGATGGGGACGTAGGCCACTTCTTCCAGCGTGGAGAAGCCTTCCTCGATCAGGATATCGGCCACTTCCTCGTCAACGTCCAGCTTGGCCATGAAGAGCTTGCGCACGGCATCGCTTTCCTCAGCCTGCTTCTGCGCCGACTCTTCCTGGGTCATGATGTTGATCTGCCAGCCGGTCAGCTCGGACGCCAGGCGTACGTTCTGGCCGCTGCGGCCGATGGCGACGGCGAGGTTTTCCTCGTCGACCACCACGTCCATGCTGTGCTTCTCTTCATCCACCACGATCGACTGCACTTGTGCCGGCGCCAGCGCGCCGATCACGAACTGCGCCGGATCTTCCGACCACAGCACGATGTCCACGGCTTCGCCACCGATCTCGTTGCGCACCGCGGTGACGCGCGTACCACGCACGCCCACGCAGGTACCGATCGGGTCGATACGCTTGTCATGCGCCACCACCGCGATCTTGGCGCGCACGCCAGGATCACGCGCAGCCGCCTTGATCTCGAGCAGGCCCTGCTCCATCTCGGGCACTTCGTTCTCGAACAGCTTGATCAGGAACTCAGGCGCAGTACGCGACAGTTCGATCTGCGGGCCGCGCGCGGCGCGGTCCACATTCAGAATATAGGCGCGCACACGGTCACCCGTGCGCAGGTTTTCCTTCGGAATGATCTGGTCGCGGGCCAGCAGCGCTTCCACGCGGCCGGATTCCACGATCAGGCCCTTCTTGTCGGCACGCTTGACCGTGCCGGTCATGATCTTTTCGCCGCGATCCAGGTAATCATTCAGGATCTGCTCGCGCTCGGCGTCTCGGATCCGCTGCAGGATCACCTGCTTGGCGGCCTGCGCGCCGATACGGCCAAATTCGACCGACTCGATCTGCTCTTCGACGTAATCGTCGAGCTCGAGGCTCGGGTTGTCTTCGCGGGCTTCGAACAGCAGGATCTGCTTGTCCGGCTCTTGCAGGCCCTGCTCGTCGGGAACGACAAGCCAGCGACGGAACGTTTCATGCTCGCCAGTCTCGCGATCGATCGCGACACGGATATCCACATCTTCCTCGAAGCGCTTCTTGGTGGCCGAGGCAAGTGCAGCCTCCAGGGCACCGAATACCACATCCTTGTCGACGTTCTTTTCACGCGCAAGCGCATCGACGAGCAACAGAACTTCGCGGCTCATTGCTTGTTCCCTTTTCTTTGATTTCCTTTGAAGTCGATCACCGGCACCAGACGTGCCTTGTCGACATCGGATACGGCAAATTCCAGCAGTGCCGGGCCATCCTTGCCCTCGAACTCCAGCCCGACCTTTTCCGCACCCTCCTCACCGGTGGGTGCCTGCAGGATCCCTGTGAAGTTCTTCTGCCCGTTGACCGGAAGGCGCAGCGTGACCCGCGCCTCGGCACCGGCAAAACGGACGTAATCGGCCAGCTTCTTCAGCGGCCGGTCCAATCCCGGCGACGAGACTTCGAGGCGCTCGTAGTCGACATTCTCGACAGTCAGCACGTGCGTCAGTTGCCGACTTACCTTCTCGCAATCCTCGATGACGATGCCGGTTTCAGGCTGATCGATATAGACACGCAGCAATCCGGCCGGAGCACGCTCGAGCTCAACGAGCTCATATCCCATGCCGTTAAGGGTGGTTTCGATCAAATCTGCCAGATGCACTGTAATCCCGAGTAATGGCCATCAACACCTTGGCAGGCCAATCCGGCGGTGCCGTCTGCGACGGTCCTGCAGCAGCCTTACCTGCCAGCCTTCCCCACGTTGCGCCGCAAGCGCTGCGGTACGGGCGAACCAAAAAAAAATGGGCGCAATGCCCATCATTCGCCCATCCTTGGGAGGATGACTTTTTGAATAGACTTTAATTATACGCAGATTATGTCCAAAAGGCAAAAGGACGGCATATCTGCACAATACTTGTGCGCGGCTACCGCAATAGCCGCGCACACCCGCCTCAGCGATTGCCGCCGCGGTTGCCGCCCTTGCCACGGGGAGCGCGGTTGCCACCGGGCTTGGCAGCCTTCGGCATCACATTGCCGTTGGCTTCGCCGCCGCCACGGCGTTGCGATCGGCCTTGACCACCGCCCATGCCGCCACCCATGCCACCGCCCATCCCGCCACCACTGCGACCGGGACGTCCGCCGCCGGCGCCACGCCCGCCACCCAGGTTGGCCGTGTGCGAGGTAAGGATGGTCGGACCACCACGGGTGATATAGCCCATCGACGTCTGCATCGGATCCGGCTGCCCACGCCCGGCGCCACCGCCGCGCGGGCCGCCCTTTTCAAACCTCGGCAGGCCGTCCATGCCGGTCGGCATCGGCATGCCGGCAATGGCAGCCTCGGTCCGCTGCTTGCGGCCACCGACCTTGGTGGCGCCCTTGGCGCCGCCCTGCTCCTTGCCCGGCAGCTTGAGGCCGATACCGGTCATCAGCGCCTTGACGTCATTGGCCTCCAGCTCCTGCCAGCGACCGCGCTTGAGCCCACGCGGCAGCAGGAACTGGCCGTAGCGCGTGCGGATCAGGCGCGACACCGTCAGGCCGACCGCCTCGAACATGCGGCGCACCTCGCGGTTGCGGCCCTCGGTCAGCGCCACGTGGTACCACTGGTTCACGCCTTCGCCGCCACCGTCGGCAATGCGCAGGAAATTCGCCTCGCCATCATCCAGCTTGATGCCGTGGAGCAGGCGCTGGCGATCGGCTTCGGCCAGTTCGCCCAGCGTACGCACCGCGTACTCGCGCTCCACGCCGTAGCGCGGATGCATGAAACGGTTAGCGATGTCGCCGGAGGTCGTGAAGATCAGCAGACCTTCGGTATTGAAGTCGAGACGGCCCACCGCGACCCACTTGCCGGTCTTGATGCGCGGCAGGTTGTCGAACACCGTCGGACGGCCTTCGGGATCGGACTGGCTGACGATTTCACCGGCCGGCTTGTGGTACAGCAGCACTCGCGGCGGCTTGCTCGATACCTTGCGATGGATCAGCTTGCCATTGACGCGTACCTGGTCGGCCGGGAGGATGCGCTGGCCGATATGCGCCGGCAGCCCGTTGACCGATACCCGCCCTTGCAGGATCAGCTCTTCCATTTCGCGACGCGAACCCAGGCCGCCCTCAGCCAGCACCTTGTGGAGCTTCGGCGCATCGTCATCCGCCGAAAGCTCGCGCACCGGCTTGGCCTTGGTGCGCGGAATCGCCATCTCTTCCTGATCGTACTGATCGGAAATGACGAAACGGAACAGATCCTCGCCGGAAACTGCGGCCTTGTCGCCCGCAGGCTCGCCCTTGCGCTGCTGGGCGCCGCCCTTGCGGCCGCCCTGCGCGCGCGCGCCCTTCTGGGCTTCGCCATCCGCCGGCGCGGGCCTGGGACCGCGCTGCCCTTGCTGGGGCTTGCGCTTGTTGCGACCTTCCGGCTTGCCGCCATTGCCCTGACCGGGCTTCACGCCTTCGGCACGCTGAGCACCTTCACGCGGCGTGTCGCGCTCGCCCTCGGCCTGCGCAGGCTTGCGCTTGCCGCGACCGCGCTGTGTGCCACGGCCGGTCGGCGCCGCAGCGGCACCCGGGGAATTCGCATCACCAGCATCGGCTTGCGCGGGAGCGTCACCGCCCTCGGCGCGTCCGCCTTCACGGTCCTGCGCGGCCTGGCGGCGCGATGCCACCAGGTTTCGCAAACCGCGGCGCAGTCCCTTGCGGCGCGGCGCGCCGTCGGTGCCCGATCCGGAATCGGCGGCCCCTGCATCGGCCGGTACGTCCGTCTGGCGGACGTCTTGCTCTACGGAATCAGACAAAGTATTCACTATCGGATGTTGCATGTTGTTCAGTTGGGCACGCGCTCGTCGTGCTCGCTCGTGTGCGGCGGATTCGCATCGCCCGATGCGCTGTTCTCGCTATCCTGCGTATCGGCGATGGCATCGAAATGGAAGCCGTTGGCCGTTGCGACCGGAGGTTCGCCGCCCGGCTTCACCTCGGCATCGATCGTGTCCGCTCGGGCCTGTTCGGCCTGTAAATCCTGCCCGGCGGGGACATCAGGCGCATCCTGCTGACCGGCAGCTGGAGCCGCCGTTCCAGCGTCCGCTGCATCCACCGGATCCGACGTGCCAGTTGCGGCAGCGCCCGGCTCGGCAAAAGCTTCTTCGTCGCCAACGGCGGGCTGGCTCGTTGCGGCCTCTTCGAAATCTATGGCTTGCTGGTCCAGCAGCGCGGCCTGGACCTGCGCCTGCGCATCTTCCAGCGGCGGCAGCTCATCCAGGGTGCGCAGCCCGAGGTCGTCCAGGAATGCCTTGGTGGTGGCATACAGCGCGGGCCTGCCCGGCACGTCGCGGTGGCCGATGACCTCGATCCAGCTGCGGTCCTCGAGCTTCTTGATCACCTCGGTACTGACCGTGACACCGCGGATTTCCTCAATATCGCCGCGCGTCACCGGTTGCCGGTAGGCGATGATCGCCAGTGTTTCCATGACCGCACGCGAGTACTTCGGCGGCTTTTCCGGATTCAGCCGATCCAGGAATTCACGCATTTCCGGACGACTCTGGAAACGCCAGCCGCTGGCCAGCGCAACCAGCTCCACCCCCCGCTGCTGCCAGTCCTGCCGCAGCTCCTCGAGCAGGACGCGGATCGTGTCCGCGCCGACATCGTCGGCAAAAAGCCGCCGCAGATCGTTGACGCGCAGGGGCTCCTGCGCGCAGATCAGCGCAGTCTCGAGGACGATCTTCGCCTCTTGGGTATTCATGTTGATGGTGTGCAGCCTGTCTTTGCACCTGCACCCGGACGAATCCGGGGCACCGGAGATTTTGGATTCAGCGGTGCGAAAGCCACCGCCATCTCATTGCGCAGCCAACTCAAATGCTCGCCGCATCAAAGCCGTGCACTGTCTATTGCATCGAATTGCCGGGTCGATCCGGCAGGAGATCGTTCGACCTCCGGCTTGGGCCGGCATCGAACCTCTTGCGTCGCGCCTTCCCCTCGGGGGCGGACATCTAGTCTCCGGCGAACCACATCGCCTCGACAGCAAGAAAAAACGGAAATCGGGAGCAAGGCTGGCATCACCAACTCCGCAGTGCCAGCCGGTCTTTTAAACCAGATCTTTTGAACCGGATGGACTGCGGGGAACGAGGCCGGCGTAGAAGACCGCCCGGAACCTCTGGACGCGCCCCGATTATATAGGGGCCGCCTGGCGCTGCTCGGAAAAAACGCCGCGCGATACCGCAATGCTCGCGATTGTATGGCATTCCCGCCCACACCTGCAACCTTCCTGCAGCATGAGCCCGTCCGGCGCGCCGTCAGAACACCAGGCAGAAGCCGTGCTCGGTCAGCGAATGTGGCAGCAACACCGCCCGCCAGATCCCCAGTGCGCCGAACGTCATGACCGCAATGCCCGCCCCGATCCGGACGGCCGGGCGGCGGGACACCTGCCGGAGGTAGCCGGAAAGACCGGACAGCACGAGCAGGTTAGGCAGGGTCCCCAGGCCAAAAGCGCCCATCACCAGTGCTCCGGACATCGCATTGCCCGAAAGTAGCGCCAATGCAAGCGCCCCATAGACCATACCGCAAGGCACCATGCCCCACGCCAGGCCCATGCCGTAACGGCGCGACAAGCCACCAGGCCTGCGCAAGAACGATGGAATCCGCGCCGTCCAGGCCCCCAGGCGCCCGGCCACGGCGCCACTACCCATGGCGGCCAGCCGCTCAAGCCATGCCACGCCGAATGTTTTGCCGCGCATGAGTTGCCAACCGGAAAACAACAACATGGCGCTCCCGGCGCCAAATAGCCACCGCTGCACCGGCAAGTATTCCTGCTTCCACGCCGCCGCCCCGACGGCCCCCAGCGCGGCGCCCAGAAGCATATAGGTGGAAATCCGGCCCAGGTGCATGACAAGCAGCTCGATCAGCCAGTCGCGCGGCCGCCGCAGGACAGCCACTGGCACCACCACGGCACTGCGCTGCTCCACGGCGAGGGCAATGCCCCCACACATGGCTGCGCAATGCACGCCACCGAGCAGTGCAAGCAAAAAAACGCTAAGAAGCACGCCAAATGTCAACTATTACTCCCTGCTGCATCACATCGCACGTTAAAATGCACTTATCGCGCCCTCGCAGCCATCCATTGCAGGTTCCAATTGCTCACCACCATTCCCGTCACTGAGATGTCGCCCCGCTGCTCCACTTGCGCCATGGGGCAGCTGTGCCTCCCGGTCGGCATGAGCCAGCGCGACCTCGAGAAGATGGACACGCTGGTCCAGGATCGTATTCGCGTGCACAAGGGGGAAACCCTGTATCGCATGGGCGATCCGCTGACCGCTGTCTATGCCATCCGCTTCGGCACCCTCAAGACGCATGTCACGACCGAAGACGGCCGCTCGCAAATCACCGGCTTCCATCTGCCCGGTGAAGTGGTCGGCCTCGACGGCCTCGGAGAAATGCAGCACGCCTCCGACGCCACAGCACTCGAAGACACCGAGGTATGCGTCGTCCGCCTGACGGAATTGCAGACCCTCTCCGCCGACCTGCCTTCGCTGCAGCACCAGTTCCTCCGGTTGATGGGCAAGGAAATCTCGCAAGACCAGATGATGCTCGTCACGCTTGGTTCGATGCGTGCCGAAGAGCGTCTGGCTGCCTTCCTGGTCAATCTGTCCGAGCGCCTCTCGGCGCGAGGCTACTCTGCATCCGAGTTCGTGCTGCGCATGAGCCGCGAAGAAATCGGCAGCTATCTCGGACTCAAGCTGGAAACTGTCAGCCGGCTTTTCTCACGCTTTGCTGAAGCCGGCCTGATCCAGATTCGCCAACGTCACGTGAAGCTCGTCGACATGGCAGGCATCAAGCAGCTCTACAGCCGGCCCTGCTGAACAGCGCCTCCGCCCTGCGGCGGCGCTGTTCACTCAAGCTCGTCAGTATCGCTCAACTTGGTGGGCATGGTGTAGAGCGTCAGCCCGCTGGACAGCGCGCAAAACACCCACGCCAGCAGAAATCCGATCGTATAGACCGACTCTCGCGACGCTTCGATCGGCTGGCCGAAAAAATTCAGGTCACCCGGATCAACAAGCGAGAACACCGTTGCCGTGGCCAGGCCTGCCATCAGAAAGGCGGGCCACAGCACCCACATCAGCCAGCGCAGCCTCATGGCTGCCTCGCAGCCGACCGCATGGCCGGCGCATGTGCCGACGTAGCGCCAACCTTTTCAACGACCAGCCCATGACGGACCACACCGTCGACCGGACGGTCCGGATGGGTGGCCGCAAGCCAGATGGTCACGCCGCAGGCCACCATCGCCAGCAGCGGGCCGCTCATCAGCAGCCACGGCCACGGCTCCCTCCACCACGGATTGCCTTGATTCTTCATCTAGCCCCCTTCATTCGCGCCTATCGGTAGCGCTTCCGGTTGGTGTGGCGCAGGCCGTCTACGCCCTGCGCCCAACTTAGCTTCACAAATTGCGTGGCACGATAAAACTAGTAGATTGCCTGATTTGCGCACTACCCTGCCCTGTGCCCTCGCTGGTTACCGTCACATTGATCTTGTGCGTACCCTG
Source organism: Cupriavidus sp. IDO (assembly GCF_000812465.1). Classification (GTDB taxonomy): domain Bacteria; phylum Pseudomonadota; class Gammaproteobacteria; order Burkholderiales; family Burkholderiaceae; genus Cupriavidus. The sequence goes on from NZ_JWMA01000055.1 coordinate 149,492, forward strand.
TGCGGCTTCCTCGATTGGCACCCGGATTCGAACAGGCAGCAGCCGGTTCGACGTCGGCGCAAGCGACTCGGCCTGGGTATCGTATTCAACCGTCAGATTCTTCAGCTCGTCACTGTCCGCGCGAACGCTGATTCGCATCGGTGCTTCCGTCGTGTTGATCAGCTGCAGGCGATAAACGTTCTCGATCCAGCGCCCGTCCACTTCGCGGCCAAGCGCACCGCGGTCACGGATGATATCGACCTTGAGCGGCGTGCGCATCGCCAGCGAAGCCATGAAGCCCCCCACCAGCACGAGCCAGATCACCGAGTAGATGATCACCCGCGGACGCACCAGGCGCTTGCGCGACGCTACCGCGGAAAGGGCCTTGCGCATGGCATTCTCCGATGTGTACCGGATCAGGCCACGCGGATACTCCATCTTGTCCATGACCTGGTTGCAGGCATCGATACACGCCCCGCAACCAATGCACTCGTACTGCAACCCGTCCCGGATATCAATGCCGGTCGGGCATACCTGCACGCAGATGCTGCAGTTGACGCAGTCCCCCAACCCCGCCTTGTAGTGGTCGACCTTGCGAGAGCGGCTGCCGCGAGGTTCGCCACGGCCGATGTCATACGTCACCACATAGGTGTCGCGGTCCACCATCACGCTCTGGAAACGAGCGTAGGGGCACATGTACTTGCAGACCTGCTCGCGCATGAAGCCCGCGTTGCCCCACGTGGCGAAGGCGTAGAACAGCATCCAGAACGCCTGCCAGGGCCCCAGCGACAGACTCAACACCTTCCCGCCGAGTTCGCGGATCGGCGCGAAATAGCCGATGAACGTAAAGCCGGTCCAGAGCGCAATCACCACCCACAGGAAATGCTTGGTGGCTTTGAGCCTGAGCTTGCGCGGGCTCCAGGGATCTCCGTCAAGCCGGATGCGGGCAAAGCGGTCGCCTTCGACATGCCGCTCGATCCACATGAAGATCTCTGTGTAGACGGTCTGCGGACACGCGTAGCCGCAGAACAATCGACCAGCGATTGCCGTGAACAGGAAGAGCGACAGCGCCGAGATGACCAGAAGAACCGCAAGATAGATGACATCCTGCGGCCACAGCACCAGGCCGAAGATGTAGAACTTGCGGGCGCCAAGGTCGAACAGCACGGCCTGGCGTCCGTTCCACTGGAGCCAGGGCGTGCCGTAGTAGATGAGTTGGGTCAGGATGACCATCCAGACCCGCCAGCTCGAGAACGCGCCCGTTATCGAGCGCGGATAAATCTTTCGACGTACCTCGTAGAGCGTTTCGTCCGAGGTTTCGACGACCGCGGCGGCCGAGCCCAGAGACTCAGCCGCCCGGGCCGCAGGGCCAGTCCCGGGGGCATTCATGGACGCGCCTCCGCAGGGAGTGCTGCGCGCCCCGCATCTGAGTCTGCCATCATTGGCCAGCCCCTCCAGTGTTGGATAGGCCCCAGACATAGGCCGTCAGCATCCGGATGCGTTCGGGTGTCAGGATTTCTTCATGTGCCGGCATATGGTTGTTGTGGCCCTTCAGGATGGCCTCGACAATGCTGCCTTCCGAACTGCCGTACAGCCATACATTGTCCGACAGGTTCGGAGCGCCGAGCGCCTGGTTGCCCTTGCCCGTCGAGCCGTGGCACGCCGCGCAGGTCGACTTGAACGTGCTTTCGCCTCGCGACGCCCGGATCGGATCCGACGACAGGCCCGACAGCGAACGCACGTACTGGGCGACGTCACCGGCAAGCTTGCCGTCGATGGTCGACGCAAACGGCGGCATCACGCCATTGCGGCCCTTGGTGATGGTTTGCTGGATCGTCTCCGGCTCGCCGCCATAGAGCCAGTCATGGTCGGTCAGGTTCGGAAAGCCGCGGCTGCCGCGCGCATCGGAACCATGACATTGCGCGCAGTAGTTCAGGAACAGGCGCTGGCCGATTTCCCGAGCCTGCGGATCTGCCGCCACCTGCTTGACGTCCATCTTCAGGTACTTGGCATAGATCTCGTTCTGCATCTTCTCCTGGGCTTCACGGTGTGCGGCGAGCTCACCCTGCGTCGAGAACTTCAGCACGCCGGCGTACGAGCCGAGGCCCGGATACAGCACCAGGTAGACCAGGCCAAAGATGCAGGCCAGCAGGAACATCCACATCCACCAGCGCGGCAGCGGATTGTTCAGCTCGCGCAGGTCCCCGTCCCAGACATGGCCGGTGTCCTCGCTCGCGCCGGCAACCTTGGTGACCTTGCGTTGCGAAAAAAGCAGCCACACGCACCAGACGATGCCGACGAGCGCGATGGCGGCGATGTAGTAACTCCAGTAATCGGAAAAGAAATCGCTCATGACTAGGTGTTCCGGCTCGATGTTGTGGTGGGCTCGTCAGGCAGTGCGAACGGCAGCATGGCGGACTCCCGGTTGGCAGGTTGCCGGCCGGCCGACCACGCCCACCAGCAGATGCCCAGGAATACGACCATCGAAACGACCGTGGCGAAGGCAGTGAACATGACCATGACTTACTCCTTGGCCGGCGCCGGCGCGGCGGCGGCCGCGTCCACGCGCACATTTCGGCGGTTGGTGCCCAGACCCTGCAGATACGCGACCAGCGCGTCTTCCTCGGTCTTGTCCTTCAGTTCAGCCGGTGCCTTGGCGATTTCCGCTTCGCTGTACGGCACGCCAAGGCGCACCAGCGCACGCATGCGCGCCTGGATGTCGTTGGTCGGCAGCACAGCCTTTTCGAGCCATGGGTAGGACGGCATCACCGATTCAGGCACCACATCGCGCGGATTGCGCAGGTGGATGCGCTGCCAGTCATCCGAGTAACGACCGCCAACGCGGGCCAGGTCCGGACCGGTACGCTTGGAACCCCACAGGAACGGGTGGTCGTACACCGACTCGCCTGCCGTCGAGAAGTGGCCATAGCGCTCGGTCTCGGCCTGCAGCGTGCGCACCTGCTGCGAGTGGCAGCCAACGCAGCCTTCGCGGATATAGATATCGCGACCCATCAGCCGGAGTGGCGAATACGGCTTGATACCCGGATCCGGCTCGGTGGTGGAATGCTGGAAGAACAGCGGCACGATCTGAACCAGACCGGCAATGCTGACCACGAGAATCGTGCAGATGATCAGCCAGCCGATGTTCTTCTCCAGCGTTTCGTGGGAAAAGAAGCTTTGCTTTTCGGACATCGTTTCTATCCTGGTTTGATCAGTGGGCAGAGGCAGGGACGCTGGCCGGAATCGGCGCATCCACGGCGGGCTTGCCGATGATGGTCTTGGCAACGTTGTAGGCCATCAGCAGCATGCCCGACAGGAAGCACAGGCCACCAAGCAGACGGATCAGGTAGAACGGATACTTGGCCTTGACCGCCTCAACGAACGCGTAGGTCAGCGTGCCGTCCGGCTGCGTGGCACGCCACATCAGGCCTTCCATCACGCCGGCAATCCACATCGAGGCGATATAGAGCACCACGCCGATGGTGGCGATCCAGAAGTGCCACTCGATCAGCCGGATGCTGTACATCTGCTTCTCGCCGAACAGCCGCGGAATCAGGTAGTAGAGCGAACCGATGGAAATCATCGCCACCCAGCCCAGGGCGCCCGAGTGCACGTGGCCGATCGTCCAGTCGGTGTAGTGCGACAGCGCGTTGACGGTCTTGATGGACATCATCGAGCCCTCGAACGTGGCCATGCCGTAGAACGACAATGCCACCACAAGGAACTTCAGGATCGGGTCGGTGCGCAGTTTGTGCCAGGCACCCGACAGGGTCATGATGCCGTTGATCATGCCGCCCCAGGACGGCGCCAGCAGGATCAGCGAGAACACCATGCCCAGTGACTGCGCCCAGTCAGGCAGCGCGGTGTACTGCAGGTGGTGGGGACCGGCCCACATGTAGGTGAAATTCAGCGCCCAGAAGTGGACGATCGACAGGCGGTACGAGTAGATCGGACGCTCGGCCTGCTTGGGAATGAAGTAGTACATCATGCCCAGGAAGCTGGTGGTCAGGAAGAAGCCCACCGCGTTATGGCCGTACCACCACTGGATCATGGCATCCTGCACGCCGGCGTAGGCCGAGTAGGACTTCCACATCGACACCGGCATTTCGATATTGTTGACGATGTGCAGAATGGCAATCGTCAGGATGTACGCGCCGAAGAACCAGTTGGCCACGTAGATATGTCGGGTCTTGCGCTTGACGATGGTGCCGAAGAACACGATCGCGTAGGCGACCCACACTGCCGTGATCAGCAGGTCGATCGGCCATTCAAGCTCGGCATATTCCTTCGAGCTGGTGATGCCCATCGGCAGCGTGATGGCAGCGGCGACGATCACCAGTTGCCAGCCCCAGAACGTGAAGGCTGCGAGCGGCCCGCAGAACAGGCGAGTCTGGCAGGTGCGCTGAACCACGTAGTACGACGTTGCGAACAGCGCGCTGCCGCCGAATGCGAAGATCACCGCATTGGTATGCAGCGGACGCAGGCGACCGAACGAGAGCCAAGGCGTGTTGAAGTTGAGTTCCGGCCAAATCAGCTGTGCTGCCAGCAGCACGCCAACGGCCATACCGACGATCCCCCAGACTACAGTCATGACAGAGAACTGTCTTACGACGCTGTAATTGAAGGTGTCGACGCGTGAAGACGCGGCGGTGACATCCATTCAGACCCCCAAACAAAAAAGATAAACCGATTGACGATGTGACTTTAGAAAAACCAGCCGCTTACCGCGTTGATCTTTATCAAGTCGCCAGATAAGGCCGTGAACCACCGTGCGATATGCAAGTCCGACATGGTTTTTGCCGCGCTTTTTCCGTGTTCCGGCGTCCTTTCACGGCTTGTCGTTGTCGAGCAGAATGGCTTCCCCAGGCCGGTCGAGGTCGTCGTACTGGCCGGCATGCAACGCCCACCAGAGCGCGCCAGCGATCACTACGACCAGCACCAGGCTCATCGGCACCAGCAGGTAAAGCGTCTCCATTGCTACCCTCCCTTGCGGCCGGCGCGCAGCAGGCCCCAGGCATTCGCGACCACCAGCAGCGACGACACCGACATGCCGATGCCTGCCATCCAGGCCGTGACATATCCGGTTGCCGCCAGCGGTATGGCAACCACGTTATAGAAAAAGGCCCAGCCGAGGTTCTGGCGCACTACGCGCCGGGTCTTTCGCGAGACGGCCAGCGCGCTCGCAATCTCGGACACGCCGCCATGGGTGAGAACTGCATCGGCCCCGGCCTGGGCAAGCGGTGCGCCGCTGCCGATGGCAATCGAGACCTGCGCCTGCGCCAGCACCGGCGCATCGTTGATGCCATCCCCGACAGCCAGCACAATCGCTCCGTCGCGCTGGAGGGCGGCCACGTAGTCGCGCTTGCCCTCGGGGGTGATCTCACCGTGCGCACGGTCGATACCAAAGTGAGACGCCCACCATTGCACTGCGCTGGCGTTGTCGCCCGAGACAAGATGGCAACGCACGCCCAGGGCACGCAACTGGGATAGCAAGCTCGCGGTCTGCTCGCGCTCGACGTCGGCCAGCACAAACATGGCAAGCAATCCGGTCGGACTGCCCAGCCAGACCTGCGTGGCGCCGGGGTGGCCCTCTGCATTGCGCATCGAGGCAATCGTCGCCAAAGCCTGACCGCTTTCGTCAATCGCCGCCACAAAATCGCCGCGCCCCAGACGCAGCAACCGGCCGTCCACGCTGGCCTCCAGACCCTGCCCGGGTAAATTCCGGAGGCCGGTCACCTGATACGTCGCTGCGTCAGCACACTGCCCCGCCGCGGCAATAAGCGCCCGCGCAATCGGGTGCTCACCACCGCGCTCCATGGCTGCCGCGAGGGAGAAACACGCACCCACGCCTGCCTCGCCGAATGTCTTCCGTGCGGTAACGGCGAACCGCCCTTCTGTCAGCGTGCCGGTCTTGTCGAGCACAACATCCGTTACGCGAGCAAGCGTTTCCAGCGCATGGGAGCGCGTGAGCAGCACGCCGCGGCGCGAGAGCGCCGCCCCTGCCGCCGCCAGGGCCGCGGGCGTGGCGAGCGAAAGCGCGCATGGGCAACTCACCACCAGCACAGCCACCGTTACCATCAACGCGCGTGAGGAGTCGATCCAGAGCCACCAGACCACGCCGGTCACAGCCGCGAGCGCCAGCAGCGTCGCCACGAACCAGCCAGCGACCCGGTCGGCGAGCGTAGCGAGGCGCGGCTTCTCGGCCAGCGCCCGGTCGAGCACGGCGACGATTTCGGCCAGCCTCGTGCCGGCGCCGACGCGCGTCACGCTCATCTCGAGCGGACTGGCGGTATTGAAGCAGCCAGCCAGCACGGATTCACCTGCGCTCCGGTGGACGGGCCGGCTCTCACCGGTCAGCATGGATTCGTCCAGCTCGCTCGCACCGGTGAAGATAGTGCCGTCGGCGGGAACAATTTCCCCGGCCTTAACGCGAATCAGGTCGCCGGTCTGCAGGCGTGTCACCGGTACGCGCTCACCCACTGCGCCCGTGCTCGCGAGGCGTTCGCACGTGGCCGGAAGCTGGCGCGCCAGCATCTCGGCGCCGCTGCGCGAGGCCTGGCGCACGCGCAACTCCAGGAAACGGGCCAGCAGCAGGAAGGCGACGAACATCGTCACCGAATCGAAATAGACTTCCCCCACCCCGCGCACGGTCGCCAGCGCACTGGCCACGAATCCGGCACCGATGCCAATGGCCACCGGGACGTCCATGCCCATATGGCGCTGGCGAAGGCTGCGCCAGGCGCCCGAGAAGATCGGCGAAGCGGAATAGAAAACGACTGGCAGCGTCAGGACGAAACTGGCCCAGCGCATGAGCTGCAACTGTCCGGGATCGATGGAGGCTTCATGGGTGTAGATCGGCCACGCATACATCATCACCTGCATCATGCCGAGCATGGCGACCGCCATGCGCATCAGCAGGCTACGCCGCGCGCGGCGGTCCTGCTGGTCCGAGCGCGATACCTCGAACGGCCAGGCCACGTAGCCGATACCCGCGAGCGCCGCCAGCAGGCCGGACACGCTCTGCTCGTCCTCGCGCCACCGCACCACCACGCGACGTGTCGCCACGTTTGCAACCACGGATTCCACGCCGTGCTGGCGGCTGAGATGCTGCTCGATCAGCCACGCGCAGGCTGCACAGCGGATGTTCTCCGGCGCCAGCGTGATCTCCGCGCGGCTCCCGTCCAGCAGGCGCACGAACTGGCTGCGCAGTTCCGGCGAGTCATATGCGGCCCAGATCGGCTCAGCCTCTCGCCGCGCATCGTCGTCGATGGGTCGGGCAAAACGTGCCTGGTCGCCGTATAGGTGGGCAAATCCGGCCGCATGAAGGGTCTGGGCAAGTGTCTGGCAGCCGCCACAGCAGAAGGCGTGGCGCGTGCCGTTGATGTCGGCCCAGAGCGGCTCGGCTTCCGATACCGGCCGACCACAATGGAAGCACTCCGCCGTTGCGGCGGTGCGCGCCGGGGCCGGCCTGGCATGGCCGACGGCATCGCCGCCAATGGCCGTGGAATGGCCGGCGGCCAGGAGGCTGGCGGAGGGACTGGCGGGAGGGGACGACATGGAGACCTTTTATTACCCATTGCAGGGTATATGGCGGTCTCGCAAACGGCCTTGATCTAGATCAATGCGGCCAGAGCGTCGTCAGCATCCGGCCAATACTGGGAGCCGATGGATCAGGTCAGCGTCGTATCCATGGTGCGTCGCTCGGCCTCAAGGTACTCGCGCGACTGCATTTCGATGATCCGGGACACCGTGCGATGAAACTCGTTGGCCATCTGCCCTTCCGTGTATAGCTCATCGGCGGGCACTTCGGCCGACATCAGCAGCTTGACCTTGTGGTCGTAGAACACGTCGATCAGCCACGTGAAGCGGCGCGCTTCGGATGACATTCGGGGCGTCATGCGCGGCACGTCCGACAGGATCACGGTGTGGAACTGGGACGCCAGCTCCAGGTAGTCGTTCTGCGAGCGCGGGCCGCCACAGAGCGTGCCGAAATCGAACCAGACCACGCCATTCGCCTTGCGCAGCGCGCGCAGCTCACGATGCTCGATATGGAGGATCGGCGACTCGTCGGCGACACCGGCAATGGAGGTAAAGGCATCGCGCAACGCGGAATTGGCCTTCGCATTGAGCGGCGTGTGGTAGGCCTGCACCTGCTCGAGCGAGCGCTTGCGGTAGTCGATGCCGGCATCGACATTGAGAACGTCAAGCTTCTCCTGCAGGAGCGCGATCGCGGGCAGCACCCGGTCGCGATGCAGGCCGTCGGGATACAGCAGATCCGGACGGTAGTTGGACGTCATCACGAACTGCACGCCATTTTCGAACAACTGTTGCAGCAGCCGGTGCAGGATCATTGCGTCGGCTACGTCGTTGACGTGGAATTCGTCAAAGCAGATCAGGCGGAAGCGCCGGGCGATCCGCTTGGCCAGCTCGTCGAGCGGATCCGGCCGCCCACGCAGCTCTTCCAGCTGGCGGTGGACTTCCCGCATGAACTCGTGGAAATGCAGCCGCGTCTTGCGCACGACCGGCACGCAGGCGTAGAAGCTGTCCATCAGGAAGGACTTGCCCCGCCCCACGCCGCCCCACAGGTACACGCCCCTGGGCACGTCCGGGTGGACCAGCAGTTTCTTCAGGGTACTGTTGCGGCGGCTCTTGTAGGCGACCCACTCGTCGTAGCATTGCTGCAGCCTCGCCACGGCGCGCAACTGCGCCTCGTCGGACTGGTAGCCGCGCTCTTTCAGTTCCTTCTCGTAGTACTCGCTGACGTTCATGCTGGCTGGTTCGTTCTGGACTGCGCGCGGATAGCTGCTGCCTCATCCGCGGCCATGCCCGGAAGACGTCCCGGCATGGGCTGCAAGTGAAAACGGCGCGCCGCTGATGCGGCGCGCCGGTACTCAGGCAATGAAAGGCTGCCGCCTTACATATTGAGCTGTCGCTTGTCGACAGCCAGCGCGGCTTCGCGCATGACTTCCGACATCGACGGGTGCGGATGGCAGACACGGCCGATATCTTCGCTGGCGGCCTTGAACTCCATGGCCACCACGGCTTCCGCAATCAGGTCCGACGCATTCGCGGCCACGATGTGCACGCCCAGGATCTCGTCGGTCTTGGCATCGGCCAGCATCTTGACGAAACCTTCCGGATGACCCATGCCCAGCGCACGGCCGTTGGCCATGAACGGGAACTGGCCGGCCTTGAACTCGCGGCCTTCGGCCTTGAGCTGGGCTTCGGTCTTGCCTACCCATGCGATTTCCGGGAAAGTGTAGATCACCCACGGAATGCAGTTGTAGTCGATGTGCGGCTTCTGGCCGGCGATACGCTCGGCCACGGCCACGCCTTCGTCCTCGGCCTTGTGCGCCAGCATCGGGCCGCGCACCACGTCGCCGATGGCCCACAGGCCCGGCACCTTGGTGGCGCAGTGGTCGTCCACCTCGATGAAACCACGCTGGTCCGCCGCCAGGCCGACAGCATCCAGGCCCAGGTTATCGGTGTTCGGCACGCGGCCGACCGACACGATCAGGCGATCGACTTCCAGGGTCTGCGCAGCACCATCCTTGTCGGTGTAGCTGACGGTGACACCGTTCTTGCCGGTCTTCACTTCATTGACCGTCACGCCCAGGCTGAACTTCAGGCCTTGCTTGGTCAGCTGCTTCTGGGCTTCCTTGGCTACGCCTTCGTCGGCGGCGCCCAGGAAAGCGGGCAGCGCTTCCAGCACGGTCACGTCGGACCCCAGGCGGCGCCACACCGAGCCCAGTTCGAGGCCGATCACGCCGGCTCCGATCACGCCCAGCTTCTTAGGCACGGTCGGGAACTTGAGCGCGCCTTCGTTATCGCTGACCAGGTCATTGTCGACCTTGACGCCGGGCAGGTGACGAGCCTTCGAGCCGGTGGCGATGATGACCTGCTTGGCGGTCACGACTTCACCGGCGATCTCGACCTGGAAACCGTCGGCGGTCTTGCCGACGAACTTGCCGTAGCCCTTGAGCAGCGTCACCTTGTTCTTGCGGAACAGGAACTCGATGCCCTTGGTCATCTTGCCGACGATCTCGTCCTTGCGCTTGAGCATCTTGGACACGTCGACCTTGACGTCGCCCACGGTGATGCCGTGGTCTCCGAGGTGGTGCTGGACGTTCTCGAACTCTTCCGAGGAAGCCAGCAGCGCCTTGGAGGGAATGCAGCCCACGTTCAGGCAGGTGCCGCCCAGGCGCGGTTCGCTCTTGGGATCGTCGTAGGGGTTGCCTTCGCAGCAGGCCACGTTCAGGCCCAGCTGGCCCGCACGGATAGCGGCGATATAGCCGCCGGGGCCGGCGCCGATCACCAGCACGTCGAATTGTTTGCTCATGGAAATTCCTTATTGGGCGCCGGCAGCATGTGCCGGCGCGCCGTCAACACCGGGAACGCGCCCCGCGCGGCTCGCGCGCGGGGGGATCGGTTCTTACAGGTCCAGCAGCAGGCGGGCCGGATCTTCCAGCGCGTCCTTCATCGCGACCAGGCCCAGCACGGCTTCGCGGCCGTCGATGATGCGGTGGTCATAGGACATTGCCAGGTAGTTCATCGGACGGATCACGATCTGGCCGTCTTCCACCACGGCGCGGTCCTTGGTGGCGTGCACGCCCAGGATGGCCGATTGAGGCGGGTTGATGATCGGGGTCGACAGCATCGAGCCGAACACACCACCGTTCGAAATCGAGAACGTGCCGCCGGTCAGTTCTTCCAGCGACAGCTTGCCGTCACGGGCCTTGACACCGAACTCGGCGATCTTCTTCTCGATGTCGGCCAGGGTCATCTGGTCGGCATTGCGCAGGATGGGCACCACCAGGCCGCGCGGCGAGCCGACGGCGATGCCGATGTCGAAGTAGCCGTGGTAGACGATGTCGTTACCGTCGATCGATGCGTTGATGAGCGGGAACTTCTTCAGCGCGTGCACCGCAGCCTTGACGAAGAACGACATGAAGCCCAGCTTCACGCCGTGTTCCTTCTCGAAGCGGTCCTTGTACTTGTTGCGCAGATCCATCACCGGCTTCATGTTCACTTCATTGAAGGTGGTGAGGATGGCATTGGTCGCTTGCGATTGCAGCAGGCGCTCGGCGATACGGGCGCGCAGGCGGCTCATCGGCACGCGCTCTTCCGGACGGTCGCCCAGGGCGGCGAAGTCGACTTGCGCGGGGACCTGCTGCAGCGCGGGCTTGGCCGCGGCCTGAGCCGGGGCGGCCTTGGCGGCGGGGGCCGGAGCGGCGGCTGCGCCCAGCACGTCGCCCTTGGTGATGCGGCCGTCCTTGCCGGTACCGGCAACCTGGCTGGCCGACAGGCCGCCTTCAGCCATCAGCTTGGCAGCCGAAGGCATGGCGACGGCGCCGGGGTTGGCCGTTGCGGCGGCGGGAGCGGCGGCGGGAGCGGCGGCCGGAGCCGGAGCTGCCGCGGCAGGTGCGGGAGCGGCAACTGCGGGAGCCGCGGCGCCAGCCGTGGCTTCGGTGTCGATCTTGGCGATGATTTCATCGGCCACGACGGTGTCGCCGTCGTTCTTGACGATAATCGACAGGACACCAGCCGACGGGGCCGGCACTTCCAGCACGACTTTGTCGGTTTCGATTTCGATCAGGATCTCGTCCTGGGCGACAGCTTCGCCAGGCTTCTTCTTCCAGTTCAGCATGGTCGCTTCGGCGACCGATTCGGACAGTTGCGGAACCTTGACGTCAACAATAGCCATGGTTGTGAATTCCTCGTGTTATGCGTGTTGTCTTTATGCTGGCAATGCCACGGCGAACATCTGCGCGCGTCGCCGTGGCTGCCGCTTGATTTACTTGGTCAGAACAAAGCCCTTGAGCTTGGCGAAGGCAGCATCCAGCAGCGCCTTCTGTTGCTCGTTGTGCTTTGCGTAGTAGCCCACCGCCGGCGAAGCCGAGGCGGGACGACCGGCATAACCGAGCTTCTGGCCTTCCGTCATGTTTTCCATGATGTAGTGCTGCACGAAGAACCAGGCGCCCTGGTTCTGCGGCTCGTCCTGGCACCACACGATTTCGTTGGCGTTCGGATATTTCTTGAGTTCTGCAGCCACTGCCTTGTGCGGGAACGGATACAGCTGCTCCAGCCGGATGATCCCCGTATCGTTGGCCTCGCGTTCCTTGCGCGTGTTGACCAGGTCGTAGTAGACCTTGCCCGAGCACATGATGACGCGCTTGACCTTGCTGGCGTTCAGTTCCTCGTGGTCACTGATCACCGTCTCGAAATGGCCCTTGGCCAGGTCGGACAGCGGCGACACGGCGTCCTTGTTACGCAGCAGCGACTTCGGCGTCATGATCACCAGCGGCTTGCGGAACAGGCGGATCATCTGGCGACGCAGCAGGTGGAAGATCTGTGCCGGCGTGGTCGGCTGGCAAACCTGCATGTTGTGATCGGCGCAAAGCTGCAGGAAACGCTCGATACGTGCCGAGCTGTGTTCCGGACCCTGGCCTTCGTAGCCGTGCGGAAGCATCAGGGTCAGGCCCGATGCACGGCCCCACTTCACTTCGCCGGACGAGATGAACTGGTCGATCACCACCTGGGCACCGTTGACGAAGTCGCCGAACTGGGCTTCCCAGATCACCATCGCGTTCGGTTCAGCGGCCGAGTAGCCATATTCGAAGCCGAGCACGGCCTCTTCGGACAGCACCGAGTCGATCACCGTGAACGGCGCCTGGTTTTCCGACACGTTCTGCAGCGGCACGTAGCTGCCGGCATCCCAGCGCTCACGGTTCTGGTCGTGCAGCACGGCGTGACGATGGGTGAAGGTGCCGCGGCCTGCATCCTGGCCGGTGATACGCACCGGGTAGCCCGACGATACCAGCGACGCGAAGGCCAGGTGTTCGCCCATGCCCCAGTCCAGAGGCTGGTCGCCACGGCCCATGTTGGCGCGGTCCTTGACGACCTTTTCAACCAGCGGGTGCAGCTTGAGGTGCTCGGGGGTGGTGGTGATGCGTTCGGCCAGGCGCTTCAGCTCGGTCACCGGCACGGCGGTGTCGGCGGCATCGGTCCACTTGCGGTTCAGGAACGGCATCCAGTCCACGGCGAACTTGTTCTTGAAGTTCGACAGGACGGGGTCGGCCGTGTGCTTGCCCGCATCCATGGCGGCGCGGTATTCCTTAACCTTCTCGTCACCGAATTCGGCCGGGACCAGGTTCTGGGCAAACAGCTTGTCGGCGTACAGCTTGCGTGTACCCGGATGCTGGCTGATCTTCTTGTACATCAGCGGCTGGGTAACGGCCGGAGTGTCCTGCTCGTTGTGGCCCAGCTTGCGGAAGCAGATGATGTCGACCACGACGTCCTTGTTGAATTCCATGCGGAAATCAACGGCCAGCTGCATGGCGTACACCACGGCTTCGGGATCGTCGCCGTTCACGTGCAGCACCGGGGCTTCGATCATCTTGACCACGTCCGTGCAGTACAGCGTCGAACGGGCGTCGCGCGGATCGGAGGTGGTGAAGCCGATCTGGTTGTTGATGACGATGTGCATCGAGCCGCCCGTGCCGTAGCCGCGGGTCTGCGCGAGGTTCAGCGTCTCCATCACCACGCCCTGGCCGGCAAAGGCCGCGTCGCCGTGCACCTGCACCGGCAGCACTTCCTTGTGGCCGACTTCGCCGCGGCGTTCCTGGCGGGCCTTGGCCGAGCCTTCGACTACCGGGTTGACGATTTCCAGGTGCGACGGGTTGAACGCCAGCGACAGGTGGACCGGGCCGCCCTCGGTCGAGACATCGCTCGAGAAGCCCTTGTGGTACTTGACATCACCGGCCGGCAGGTCGTCGACGTGCTTGCCTTCGAATTCGGCGAACAGGTCGGCGGGCATCTTGCCCAGGGTGTTGACCAGCACGTTCAGGCGGCCGCGGTGGGCCATGCCGATCACGATTTCCTGCACACCCTTGCTGCCGGAGTGCTGGATCAGCTCGTCCATGGCAGCGATGAAGCTCTCACCGCCTTCCAGCGAGAAGCGCTTCTGGCCGACGTACTTGGTGTGGAGGAAGCGCTCCAGGCCTTCAGCCGCGGTCAGGCGGTCAAGGATGTGCTTCTTCTTTTCGAGCGTGAACACCGGCTTGGAACGCGTGGTTTCCAGACGTTCCTGCCACCAGCGCTTCTGCGCCTGGTCGCTCACGTACATGAATTCGGCGCCGATGGTGCCACAGTAGGTTTCGCGCAGGTTGTTGAGCAGCTCGCGCAGGCTCATCGACTCCTTGCCGAAATACGTATTGCTGGCATTGAAGACGATGTCGAGGTCGGCCTCGGAGAAACCGTAGAAGGCGGGATCGAGATCCGGCAGGGGCGGACGCTCCTGGCGCTTCAGCGGATCGAGGTCGGCCCAGTGGGAGCCAATGTTGCGGTAAGCGGCGATCAGCTGCGTGGCAGCGACGCGCTTGCGGCCCATGTCGGAATCGGCCGATGCAACGATGGTCTTGATGGGGCCCTGCTTGGCGCGCTCGGCGAACGAGGCAACGATGGGTGCGTGCGCGATATCGCGCGAATTGGAACCATCCACAGCCGGGACATTCTGCATCGCGTCGAAATACGCGCGCCAGTTGTCGGGAACCGAGCTGGGATTCTGGAGGTAGGCCTCGTACAGCTCTTCAACATAGGGGGCGTTGCCGCCGAAGAGGTACGAATTGCTCTGATACTGCTGCATCATGGGGACGCTCACTTTTCTCCGGGAATGCCGGAGTTCAGCGGGTTATTCAACCTTCCGCGACACGGCTTGACCGGTTAGCGGATCGCAAACAACTCTTGGGAGCCCAACTGAAGGATCCTACGCAAACGGCACCGCTGTGGGTGCCGTAAGTGCCGGTTCCATCACAAGGCCCGAAAGGGCAAGTTGTGCGGGGAAGGACCTGAGTCTTCACGGCGGTAAGAATAGCACGTTTGCCTGCGCGCGATGTGGACTTTTCGCGATCCAGAATAGCATCTCTCTAGGACACGGGAACGATCAGGTCCACCGCATCGGTGATCAGTCCGTCCAGGCCCCACTCCAGTAGCTGCGCCGCGCGCTCAGGGTCGTTGACCGTGTAGCTGAGCACCCGGAAGCCAGCCGCATGCGCCTCGGCAATAATCTTTGCACCGAGCACGCGATGATTGGCATCCAGCGCCACGCACTCGAGTTCGCGCAGCCGGTCCAGCCAGTCCACGGGCAGCTTGTCCAGCAGCAATGCCCTCGGCAGTTCCGGCGCAACCCGGCGGGCCGCCGCCAGCGCCTCTTCCGAGAATGATGACAGCAGCGGCGGCACTGGCGCCCCTCGCCACAGGCTCTGCGCGTCCAGCGCCACCGCGGCACCCGTCAGTGTCTCCCGTCCCGGGACAGGCTTGATCTCGATGTTGATGCAATACCCGTTGGCGCAGGTGTACCGCGCGATCGCGGCGAGCGTCGGCACGGGCTCGCCTGCATACGTTGTGCTATGCCAGCTCCCTGCGTCGAGCTGCGCCACCTCGCCAAGGGTCAGGCCGTCCACGCGCCCGCGGCCAGAGGTAGTCCGGTCCAGCGTGGCGTCGTGCATCAGGACTGGCTTGCCATCGGCGGTTAGCTTCACGTCGAATTCGAACATGCGGTAGCCAAGGGACGCGCCATGGCGGAAGGCCGCCAGCGTGTTCTCCGGCGCCAGCTTGCCGGCGCCGCGATGCGCAATATGGCGTGGGTATGGCCAGCTCTCGGCGGTCACTGCCTGGGATGACCGGGTTGCCTGGTCGTCTGTCATGGTCAGGCCTCGATCCGCTTGCCCGACTCGGGCTCGAAGAAATGCAGGTGGTCCGCCGAAGATGTCACCGGCAGCCGGTCGCCCGCGCGCACCTTCGCATGGCTGTCGAGCCGCACCACAATCGGCTGCCCCCCCAGAGAGCCGTAGGCGAACGAATCGGCGCCGAGTGCCTCGACCACGCGCACGTCCACTTCGGCAATCGCCTCGTGCGCGGCGCATGGCTCGACATGCTCGGGGCGCAGGCCCAGCAAGGCGCGCTCGGGCAGGTGCAGGCCCATCGGCAGGTGGCCGAGCGTGGCGGCGGCGGAGCTGTCGCCCTCCTTCTGCACGACGCGCATCTGTGCCGCCGCGCTATCGGCGCCGTTGTTGCGCGCCACCGGAATCAGGTTCATCGGCGGCGAGCCGATAAAGCCGGCCACGAACGTGCTGGCCGGGCGCGCATAGACCTCCAGCGGCGTCCCGATCTGCTCCACCCGTCCGCCATTGAGCACCATCATGCGGTCAGCCAGCGTCATGGCTTCGACCTGGTCGTGCGTCACGTAAAGGCTGGTTGTACCGAGCCGGCGATGCAGCTCCTTGAGTTCCAGCCGCATCTGCACGCGCAGCTTGGCATCGAGATTTGACAGTGGCTCGTCGAACAGGAACACCGCGGGCTCGCGCACGATGGCACGCCCCATGGCCACCCGCTGGCGCTGGCCGCCGGAAAGCTGGCGAGGCTTGCGGTCGAGCAGCGGCGCCAGCTCAAGAATGCCGGCCGCGTGCTGCACGCGCTGCGTGATCTCGGCCTTGGGCATGCCGCGGATCTTCAGCCCGTAGGCCATGTTGTCGTACACGCTCATATGCGGATAGAGCGCGTAGTTCTGGAACACCATCGCAATATCGCGCTCGGCCGGCTCCAGCTGGTTGACGACCTTATCGCCGATATGGACCTCGCCGCCGGTGATCGTCTCGAGCCCCGCCACCATTCGCAGCAGCGTGGACTTGCCGCAGCCCGAAGGGCCGACGATGACAATGAACTCGCCATCGGCGATTTCCATGTCGATGCCGTGCACGACCTTGACGTTGCCGGCATAGGTTTTTTGAACGTTGCGAAGTGACAGTTTTGCCATTGCTGTAGTCCCGCGCGCGCCACTCGGCCGCCGCGCCTTATTTTTCCGTTTCGACCAGGCCCTTGACGAACCACTTCTGCATCAGCACCACCACTACGGCCGGCGGAATCATGGCCAGCATGACGGTGGCCATCACCAGGTTCCAGTCGGTCGCCGCATCGCCGGAGCGTGAAATCATCTGCGTCACGCCAACCACCACCGGCGTCATCGATTTCTGCGTGGTGATCAGCAGCGGCCAGAGATACTGGTTCCAACCGTAGATGAACTGGATCACGAACAGCGCCGCGATGCTGGTCCGTGACAGCGGCAGCACCACGTCCCAAAAAAAGCGCAGCGGCCCTGCCCCGTCCATGCGCGCGGCCTCGGCCAGCTCGTCGGGAATGGTCAGGAAGAATTGCCGGAAGAGAAAGGTAGCCGTCGCCGACGCAATGATCGGGATGGTCAGGCCGAAGTAGCTGTCCAGCATACCCAAGTCCGACACCACCTTGTAGGTCGGCAGGATGCGCACCTCGACCGGCAGCATCAGCGTGACGAAGATCAGCCAGAAGAAGGTCTTGCGCAACGGGAACCTGAAATAGACCATGGCAAAGGCCGAGATGATCGAGATGGCGATCTTCCCCAGCGCAATGCCCAGCGCCATGATCAGGCTGTTCTTCATCATGGTCGAGACCGGCGACGCGGCATTGCCAACGCCTTCGATCAGCACAGTCCGGTAGTTCTCAAGCAGGTGGCTTCCGGGCAGCAGCGTCATTGGCGCCTGCAGTACCTCATCCGCGGTCAGCGTGGACGCCACGAACGTGACATAGACCGGGAAAGCCACCAATCCCACGCCCAGCAGGAGCACGAGGTGGGAGAGCACATCAAGGATAGGTCGTCGTTCTACCATCTTGCCCGCCTTCAGTACTGGACCTTGCGTTCCACGTATCGGAACTGCACCACGGTCAACACCATCACAATAGCCATCAGCACCACTGACTGCGCAGCCGAGCCGCCGATATCGAGCCCGCGGAAACCGTCGTGGTAGACCTTGTAGACGAGAGTATTGGTCGCATTGACGGGGCCGCCATGCGTCACCGCATCGATAATCGCAAAGGTGTCAAAGAAGGCGTAGACAACGTTGATCACCATCAGGAAGAAGGTCGTCGGCGACAGAAGCGGAAATATGATCGACCAGAACCGCCGCCAGGGTCCAGCACCGTCGATCGCCGCCGCTTCGATCAGCGATTTCGGAATACTCTGCAGGCCGGCCAGGAAAAACAGGAAGTTGTAGCTGACCTGCTTCCAGGCAGCGATGATCACCACCAGCGTCATCGCCTGCGCGCTGTCGAGCAGGAAGTTCCAGTTCACGCCAAGCGCGTGCAGTGCATAGGACACCACGCCCAGCGTGGGATTGAACAGGAACATCCAGAGCACGCCAGCGACGGCCGGGGCCACCGCATAAGGCCAGATGAGAAGAAGCTTGTAGCCCGTTGCGCCGCGCACCAGGCGGTCGGCGAAGTAAGCGAGCAGCAATGAAACTGACAAGCCCAGCAACGTCACGCCCACCGCGAACACTGCCGTCACGCGAAAGGAATTCAGGTATTCGGTGTCGTTGAACAGCGTGCGGAAGTTGTCCAGTCCGGCGAACTGCAGGTCGATGCCGAACGCATCTTGCTGAAACACGGATTGATACAGCGCCTGCGCCGCCGGCAGGAAGAAGAAAATCAATGTCACGGCCATCTGCGGCAAGACCAGCAGGTATGGCAGCCACGAGGAGCGGAATACGACCCGTTTTTCCATAGCGCATCCAGTGCCGCAACAGCGAAACCGCTGCCGCGCCCAAGAAACTGGGCGCACGCCGAGTTTGTACTCAGCCATGCGCCCGCCTGACCGAGATTACTCGCGCACAGTCTTCTGGAATCGCTCCAGCAGTTCGTTGCCCCGCGCCACCGCGGCGTCCAGCGCCTCCTTGGGCTGCTTCTTGCCCGACCAGACGGCCTCGAGTTCTTCGTCAATCACGCTGCGAATCTGCGGGAAGTTGCCCAGGCGAATGCCGCGCGATTTATCGGTGGTCTTGACGATCATCTGCTTGACCGCCACGTCAGCCCCCGGATTCTTCTCGTAGAAACCTGACTTCTTGGTCAGCTCGTACGCCGCCAGCGTCACGGGCAGGTAGCCGGTTGACTGGTGCCAGTCGGCCTGGACGTCCGGGCGCGACAGGTAGCTGAAGAATTTGGCAACGCCTTTGTACTCCTCGGCCTTGCGGCCGCCCATCACCCACAGCGAGGCGCCGCCGATGATCGTATTCTGCGGCGCACCCGGCACGCCCTGCTCGTACGGTAGCTGGGCCACGGTGAAATCGAACTTCGCGTTCTTGCGAATATTGGCAAGAGCCGCGGATGAGCCAGTCAGCATGGCGCACTGGCCCGCGATGAACTTGGCCTTGGGCTCGTCCTTGCGGCCGCCGTAGACAAAGTAGCCCTTCTGCGCCATATCGAGCAGGTTGGCGATGTGCTTGACGTGCAGGGGCGAATTGAACACCAGGCGCGCACCCGGTCCGCCAAAACCGTTGTTCTCGGTGGCGAAGAGCACGTTATGCCAGGCAGAGAAGCTCTCGAGCTGCACCCACGACTGCCAGTCCGTGGTGTAGCCGCACGACACGCCGGCTGCTTTCAGCTTGGCGGCATCGGTTGCCACTTCCTGCCAGGTCACCGGAGGCTTGTTGGGATCCAGGCCCGCCTTTTTGAATGCATCCTTGTTGTAGTACATCACCGTGGTCGAGCTGTTGAACGGGAAGGACATCATCTCGCCCTTGCTCGACGTGTAGTAACCCGCCACCGCCGGAATGTAGGCCTTGGGGTCGAACTTTTCGCCGGCCTCCTTCATGACCGTCGCCACCGGCTTGATGGCGCCCTTGGCGTTCATCATGGTTGCCGTGCCCACCTCGAACACCTGCAGGATCGCCGGCGCATTGCCCGAGCGGAATGCCGCAATGCCGGCAGCCAGGGATTCGTCATACTGCCCCTTGTAGACCGGCACGATCTTGTAGTCGGACTGGCTGGCGTTGAACTGGCCTGCGATCGCGTTCACCTTGTCGTTTAGCGCCCCTTCCATGGAGTGCCACCACTGGATCTCGACGGCGGCATATGCCGGGACGGTACCGGCCAGCAAGGCAACGGCAAAAAACGACAACGCAGTGCGTTTGATGGTCATGAGAGATGCTCCCGTTATTCAATTCGGTGTATCGGACAAAATCAACGGACTCTATGCACTTTTTGTGACAGCGGCATGTTACCCCTGTCATGCGCGCAAGCAAACCGGGCAAACCCTTCAGAACGCCACATCTTGCGGTGCAATAGCGACAATTGAGCCGGTACAATGCCTGCCATGCAAGCCATCATCAGCCTTCCTGCGCCTGCCCTGCGCCGCGTTCGCGGTGTGCTGACCGATATCGACGGTACGCTGACCACCGACGGCCGGCTTCCGGCCGCCGCCTACCTGGCACTGGACCGCCT
This sequence comes from Cupriavidus sp. IDO, assembly GCF_000812465.1. GTDB lineage: Bacteria > Pseudomonadota > Gammaproteobacteria > Burkholderiales > Burkholderiaceae > Cupriavidus. The sequence goes on from NZ_JWMA01000055.1 coordinate 169,778, forward strand.
CCACCGCGCCGGCCTGCACATCATCCCCGTCACCGGCCGCTGCATCGCGTGGGCCGAGATCCTGACCCGCCTCTGGCCGGTCGATGCCATCATCAGCGAGAACGGCGCCTGCTATTCGCACCTGCACAACGGCAAGCTGCTGACCCGCTTTGTCGACGATGCCCCGACCCGCGCGCGTAACCTGGAACGCATTCATGCTCTGGGCGAGCGCATCCTGCGCGAAGTCCCTGGCTGTGCCCTCGCCTCCGACCAGGCCTGGCACGCCGCCGACCTGGCGGTCGACCATGCCGAGGACGTTGCGCCCCTGCCTGACGAAGCGGTGGCGCGCATCGCGCAGATCATGCGCGAAGCAGGCATGACCGCCACTGTCAGCTCGATCCACGTCAATGGCTGGTTCGGGCAGCATGACAAGCTGACCATGAGCCGCCTGTGCGTGGCCGAACTGCTGGGCGGCGACCTGGACGCGCAGCGCGACGAATGGCTGTTCATCGGCGATTCGGCCAACGACGCCACCATGTTCGGGCATTTCCCGCTTTCGGTCGGGGTGGCCAACGTGCGCGAGATCCTGCCGCAACTGCCGGTGGCGCCGGCTTACGTCACTGAAGCCGCCTGCGGCGAGGGCTTTGCCGAGATGGCAGAGCTGCTGCTCGCGGCGCGAAGCTAGCGGCTTCATCCACATAAAAAAAACGGCCGGGATGTCCCGGCCGTTTTCACTCCCCCGCCACCTTCCTCAATCAAACCCCAGCTCCTGCAGCTTGCGGGTAATCGTGTTTCGGCCGATACCCAGCCGCGTGGCCGCCTCAACCCGCCGGCCGCGCGTCACGCCCAGCGCGGCCTCGAGCACAGCCTTCTCGAAGCGGCGCGTCAAGACGTCCATGACTTCGGGCTGGCCGGCCTCCAGCATCGCGCGCGCCTCGCCCGCGAGCAGGTGTTCCCAGCCCGCGGCGAGACCCGCCGACGCCGTCACCACCGCGGGGCGGACTGCGGTCACGGTGTCGGCCTCGGCAACCGGCGTGGCAACGCCGCCGTAGTCGGCAATGTCGTGGCTCTCGAACTCGCCGCCGGCCGGCCTGGCTTCCGCCATCCGCTCCGGTGCACGAGGGACAGCCGCACCCTGGTCCGACGTGCCGCTGATCATCTCGCGCGGCAGGTCCTTGACTTCGATGGTCTGCGCCGGAGCCATCACGGTCAGCCAGTTGCAGAGGTTCTCCAGCTGCCGCACGTTGCCGGGAAACGGCAGCGTGCTGACGTACGCCAGCGCCTCGTCCGACATGCGCTTGGGTTCCACGCCCAGTTCCTTGGCGCTCTTCTGCAGGAAATGACGGGCCAGCAGCGTGATGTCTTCCGGACGCTCGCGCAACGGCGGCAGGCGCAGCCGGATCACGTTAAGACGGTGGAACAAGTCCTCGCGGAACAGCCCTTCCTTGACCCGCTGCTCCAGATTCTGGTGCGTCGCAGCAATGACGCGGACGTTGGCACGCAGGGGATTGTGACCGCCGACCCGATAGAAATTGCCGTCCGAGAGCACGCGAAGCAGGCGTGTCTGCAGATCGAACGGCATATCGCCGATTTCGTCGAGGAACAGCGTGCCCCCCTCGGCCTGCTCGAAGCGGCCGCGGCGCATGGTCTGGGCGCCGGTAAATGCGCCGCGCTCGTGGCCGAACAGCTCCGATTCCAGCAGGTCTTTCGGAATCGCCGCGGTGTTCAGCGCGATGAACGGACCATTTGCGCGCGGGCTGTGCTTGTGCAGCGCGCGGGCCACCAGTTCCTTGCCGGTGCCGGACTCGCCGGTGATCATCACGGTCACATTGGACTGCGACAACCTGCCGATGGCGCGGAATACGTCCTGCATGGCCGGCGCCTGCCCGAGGATCTCGGGGGCATCGACCAGGCGGTCATCCATTTCCTCTTCGCGCAGGCTTTCTTCGAGGGCGCGGCGGATCAGCTCCACCGCCTTGTCGACATCGAAGGGCTTGGCGAGATACTCGAAGGCGCCGCCCTGAAACGCTGCCACGGCGCTATCCAGGTCCGAATAGGCGGTCATCACGATGACCGGCAGGCCCGGGTGCCGTGCCTTGAGCGCCTGCAACAGGTCCAGGCCCGAGCCGCCGGGCATGCGGATATCCGAAATCAGGACCTGCGGTTCATCGTCCTCCAATGCCGCGAGCACGTCGCGCACATTGGTAAAGCTGCGGGAGAGCAGGCTTTCACGGGCCAGGGCCTTCTCGAGTACCCAGCGGATTGATTGATCGTCGTCGACTATCCAGATCGGCTTCATGTGCGTCGCTTGTCTGCTCGGTGTCATTTGGTCTTCCGCATGCCCGGCCGAGGCGGCAGGAGCAATGATCGCTCGCAAGATCGGCCGAACTGCGCCGGCGCGGATGCTAGTGCAGCGGCAGCAGGATGCGGAAGTCGGTACAGCCCGGCCTGCTCTCGCATTCGATCAAGCCCTCGTGCTGCTGCACGAAGGTTTGAGCGAGTGTGAGGCCGAGACCGCTGCCGCCATCCCTACCCGAGACCAGCGGATAGAAGATGCGTTCGCGAATGTCCTCGGGAATGCCTGGGCCGTTGTCTATGACATGCAAGTCCAATGCCAGCTTGTACAGCCGCTTGGCAATCGTGACCTGGCGCGCCACGCGGGTACGCAGGACGATCTGCGCGTCCCCCCGGGCGATGCGCTCCGCCAGCGCCTGCGCGGCGTTGTGAACGATGTTCAGCACGGCCTGGATCAGCTGCTCCATGTCGCCGCGCAGTTCCGGCAGGCTGGCATCGTAGTCGCGCTCGATGTTCAGGCCATTGGGGAATTCGGCCAGCACCACCGAGCGCACGCGCTCCAGCACCTCGTGGATATTGAGGCTCGATACGATGTGCGGATGCCGATGAGGCTCCAGCAGGCGGTCCACCAGCGTCTGCAGGCGGTCCGACTCCTTGATGATGACCTGCGTGTACTCCCGCAGCGAGCGCTCGGGGAGTTCGAACTCCAGCAGCTGTGCCGCACCGCGAATGCCGCCTAGCGGATTCTTGATCTCGTGGGCAAGATTGCGGATCAGTTCCTTGTTGGCCGAGGTCAGGTCGAGAATCCGCTCTTCGCGCTCGCTGCGCACCTTCTGCTCGTTAAGCAGCACCTCGACCACGACTGTATCCGCCGCGGCGTCCAGCATGCCGATGACCACGTGGGCGTGGATCGGCTCCTGCAACGGCGGACGCAGCACCAGGTCCTGGCGGCGCACATCGAACTGCCGTGTGACTACCGTTTCAATCATGCTGCCGAGCTCGTCCGACTGGCCGAACAGATCGGCCAGCGACAGCTCGACCATCGCCTTGCGCGACACCGCAAAGCTGGCCTCGGCCGCCGGGTTCGCATAGATCACGCGCAGCCCCGGCTGCTTCACCAGCAGGATCGGGTTGGCGACGACATCGAGGCCGGAATGCAAGGCGACAGCGCCCATTGACAGCACCTGACCGCTTTCCGGCGTTCCGGCATTTGCCGGCGAGTCAGCCGGGCCAGCGCTGCCGCTGACCTTGCGCGACACACCACGAATCAGGCGACGCATAAGACTAGTCCTTCAGGTTGGAAAGCTCACGCCGCAGCGATGCCGCATTGGCCTCGCTGCGGGTGATGTCGTCGCGCAGCGCCGCTGTGCGATCGAGGTATTTCTGATAGTTGCGTTCATTGCCCTGGCGCTCGGGTTGGCCGTTGTTGTATTCGGCACGCAGCGTCGAGAGCTTGGCCTCCTCGGATTGCAGTTCCTGCTCCAGCACGGCGCGCCGCTCGCTGTCGCGGCTCTTTTGGGTGGCGCCGTCAACGCGCGGGAAGCTGCCGCTGCTGGCAGCGCCGGCACTGCCACCGCTGCCGGCCTTGGCCGGCGCTGTGGTACGCCCGCCCGGCACGGTGACGACTTCCGGCAGGTTCAGCCGCTTGCAGCCCTTGCCGCCATTGCCATTGCGGTACTCCGGCACACCATTTGGACCGGTGCAGACGTAGACATCTGAAGACTGTGCCGGCGCATGCTGGCTCCAGGCTGCCAGCGTCAGCGCAACTGCGCACACCACGATGGGGAATCGAACACGGAGTTGGTGCAGCGACTGGGCCCGGAAGGCCGCGAGCGGAAACGCGTTCATGAACATCAGACCTGGGTTGAACGGAAAGCCCCATTCTAGCGAGCAAAACAAAAAGGGGCAGCCGAGGCCGCCCCTTCATGGTGCAACTGTTGCCCGGTCACAACCTGCGTCATCCCGGGCAAGCCCCGCTTACAGCGAGTAGTACATCTCGAACTCGACCGGGTGCGTGGTCATGCGGAAGCGGGTGACTTCTTCCATCTTCAGCTCGATGTAGGCATCGATCATGGAGTTGGAGAACACGCCACCGCGGGTCAGGAACTCACGGTCGTTATCGAGGTATTCCAGCGCCTGGTCGAGGCTCGAGCAGACGGTCGGGATCTTTGCATCCTCTTCCGGCGGCAGGTCGTACAGGTTCTTGTCGGCGGCTTCGCCCGGGTGGATCTTGTTCATCACACCGTCCAGGCCGGCCATCAGCAGTGCCGAGAAGCCCAGGTACGGGTTCATCAGCGGATCCGGGAAGCGGGTCTCGATGCGGCGGCCCTTCGGGTTGGCCACATACGGGATGCGGATCGAAGCCGAACGGTTGCGGGCCGAGTAGGCCAGCTTCACCGGGGCTTCGAAGCCCGGCACCAGGCGTTTGTACGAGTTGGTGCCCGGGTTGGTGATGGCGTTCAGCGCGCGGGCGTGCTTAATGATGCCGCCGATGTAGTACAGGGCGAATTCCGACAGGCCGGCGTAGCCGTTGCCTGCGAACAGGTTCTGGCCGTCCTTCCACACGGACTGGTGCACGTGCATGCCCGAACCGTTGTCGCCAACGACCGGCTTCGGCATGAAGGTGGCGGTCTTGCCGTAGGTATGGGCGACGTTCTGGATCACGTACTTCTGCAGCTGGGTCCAGTCTGCGCGCTGCACCAGCGTGCTGAACTTGGTGCCGATTTCGTTCTGGCCCTGGCCTGCCACTTCGTGGTGGTGGACTTCAACGGGGATGCCCAGCGATTCCAGGATCAGGCACATTTCCGAACGGATGTCCTGGAAGGTGTCGATCGGGGCGACCGGGAAGTAGCCGCCCTTCTTGCCCGGACGGTGACCGGTATTGCCGTGCTCGAACTCCTTGCCGGCCGACCACGGTGCTTCTTCCGAGTGGATCTTGACGAAGCAGCCCTGCATGTCGACGTTCCAGGTCACGCCGTCGAAGATGAAGAATTCGGGTTCCGGACCGAAGTAGGCGGTGTCGCCCAGGCCGGTGCTCTTCAGGTAGGCTTCGGCGCGCTTGGCGATCGAGCGCGGGTCGCGGTCATAGCCCTTGCCGTCCGACGGCTCGACCACGTCGCAGGTCAGCACCAGCGTCGGTTCTTCGTAGAACGGATCGATGTTTGCGGTATTCGGATCCGGCATCAGCAGCATGTCCGAAGCTTCGATACCCTTCCAGCCAGCGATCGACGAACCGTCGAAGGCGTGGCCGCTTTCGAACTTGTCTTCGTCAAAGTGCGACACGGGCACGGACACGTGTTGCTCCTTGCCTTTGGTATCGGTGAAACGGAAATCGACGAACTTGACGTCGTTTTCCTTCACAAGCTTCATCACATCTGCAACGCTGTGGGCCATGCCAATCTCCTGGATATTCGGCTGAAGTCTAGAAAGCCATTCTTGGGCCGGCCTCGTCAAGGGGTCTGCATTTGCAGTGACCGCGCTCTCGGAAACCTGCCACGAAAGGGACGAGGAATGTTAGCAGAAAGCATGCCAAGTTAAGCATCTGCCGGGCGCCCGCGGCCCGAAAAAAGTGCACTGCCAAGGCCGCCCGCACAGGCCCGGGGTGGTGGATCGGATACTACAGGCGGGCAGGCCGGAACAGGTGTCGCCAGCGTTACCCGGCCGCGCTCTCTTCGCCCAAACATAAAACACCACAACGGTGCATTCCGCAAGGAAAGGCACCATTTAAGTGCTTATGCACCAAAAGAGATATTTTCCTCGGCGCCTCCGGCACCGATGGCGGCAATGTCTCTGCCGGCCCTGCCAGGCGATAGAATAGGGGTCTGGCGACCCTGCCAATTCCACTCATTGAATTTGTCACCCAGATGACCACCCGAGACGAACTCCTCCAGGCTGCGCGGCAGCGCCAGCAACAGAACCAGCTTCCCTACTTCGGCGCCTTGTCGCCCCAGGAAGCCTTCGCGCTGCTGCAAAGCGACCCGTCGGCCGTGCTGGTCGATGTGCGCACGCAGGCCGAACTGGACTGGGTAGGCGGCGTCGATCTGCCCGACGAACAGTTCGCCCACGTCGAATGGATGACGTATCCGGGCGGCGCGCAGAATGGCCGCTTTCTCGAAGAGCTGAAAGCCCGTGTGCCGGCTGATGCACCCGTGCTGTTCCTGTGCCGCAGCGCAGCCCGCTCGAAGCACGCGGCGCGCGTCGCCACCGAGGCCGGCTACCAGTACGCGATGGATGTACTGGAAGGCTTTGAGGGCAACCGCGACGAGCAGCACCACCGCAAGACCGTGGAAGGCTGGTGCGTGCGCGGCCTGCCGTGGCACGGCGCCTGAGCGTAAATCGTCGCAGATGAAAAGGGGCAGCTTCAGGCTGCCCCTTCTTCCTTTGGCATGACAGGCGCGGTCGCCTGCGGCCCCTATTCTTTCCTATCGCGCGCGGGCTGTTCCACAACCTCGAAGCCCATTCCGGCCACGCCTTCCAGCAACATCGCATAGGCCGGCGCAACCAGGTCGGCCGGGCCCTTGACGCCAAGATCGATGTGCCGGCGCTCGAAGCGGTCACCACGCGTCACGTCGCCCACGGAAGGAAGACTGAACACGCGAATGCCGGCAAAGGTCGCCTCCACCCGCTCCATCAGCGGCGTCAGCGTCGACTCCGGCGCCTCGAACACATAGAAGGCCCGCTCCTGCTGGCTGACCTGGTGAAAGAGGTGCGGATAGTAGTGATCCAGCACCCATTCCATCATCGGCCACGCCATGACCGGAAAGCCCGGCATGAAATGATGATCCGCGACCGAGAACCCCGGGATGCGGTTGTAGGCGTTCGGAATGATCCGCGCGCCTTCAGGGAACTCGCCCATCTTGAAGCGGTGCTGGTTCTCCGGCTGGTTCAGGTCCGCCTTGACGGGATCGCCGGCGGCGGTCTCCGCAATCCGCAATGCAATCTGTTCACGTGCTTCGGGATGGAGGACCAATGGCACCCCCAGGGCCGCCGCGGCGCACTGGCGGGTGTGGTCGTCCGGCGTTGCGCCGATGCCGCCCGTGCAGAAGACCACATCGGGCCCTGCCAGCGTGCGCCGCAGCGTGGCCGTGATGCGTGCGCGGTCGTCGCCGACGTACTCCGCCCAGTCCAGCGCCAGGCCGCGCGCACCGAGCAGTTCGATGGCGCGGCGCATGTGCTTGTCTTCGCGCCGCCCCGACAGAATCTCGTCTCCGATGACGATGAGGCCGAAACCCATGATGCCCTCGCTTCAGGAATGTTCAATGCGGCGCACGTCCGACGGCGCCAGGTCGATGACGTCTCCCATCGCTGCCGGAGCCGCCGGCGGCGCTGCCGCCGCGCGCTCGGCCCGCAACCGTGCCAGCGCGTGCAGGCAGAAGTGGCCGAACCACAATGCCGAGAAGATGAATATCAGGACGTACAGCCACAGCGTGCCGGCAAGCACGAACGGGAACAGGAAAATGATTGCGGCCGAAGACACCCACAGCAGCGTCGGCGCCGAGCCAAGCAGGCCCACTGCCACGCCCATCACCAGAAGCGGGACGCGGTGACGATGCATCAGGACCTTGCGCTCTTCAGCGGTTGCATGTTCGGCCAGCGCGTCGTAGGTCATGACACGGTAAGTCAGCCATCCCCACAGCACGGGCGGAATCAGCGCAAAGAATGGCGGCACCAGCCAGAGCGGCAACGTTACCAGCACCAGCACCAGGAAGACGAACGTGCTGCCCAGCGACTGGAATACGCTCCCCAGCAGGCTGCCGCCGTGAGCCTTGGCGAGATCGGGATAGCTGCGCTCCAGATGGCGCACCGCCGATGGCACGGAGAAAATGCTGATGAACACCAGCATCGAGGCGATCACCAGTGGCACGGCCAGCGCGGCCACGAACAGCGGTGCCACGACCGCCCGCATCGATTGCAGCCCGAACCAGTCGAGCGCGCTGTAGATCCAGCTGGTCAGCATCGAGCCCTCCAGCAGGGCCCGGGTCGTGCTCATGATCGGATCCCACCACCACCAGAGCAGGCCGCCCCACAACAGCGTGGCAAGGACGAACGGCAACACGGTCAGCATCAGCATGCGGGGATGAAGCTGGCTGATCAGCGCGCGGCCAAACGAGCGAAAAATATCGTTCATGCAGTTCGGTGACGAAGCAAAAGTGGAGTCGGAAACGGCCGGGCGCGCGCCCGGCGAAGGACAAGAACACTAGCATACGCCACTTGCGGCTACGCGCGGCCTGGGGGAAAGATCCAGACTGCGCGCCGTGGTTCCCGCCGAAGCGTCAGCCCAGGCGCAGCAGGCGCTTGATGCCGTACCACTGCTGGATGAGGAAGCCCGATCCGTAGTCGCGGCCCTTGCCGGCCGGAGGCGGCATCTGGTCGCGGATGCCGGTGGGATAGTAGGTGTCGGTAAATACCGCGGTGCGGAACAGCATGTCCCACCATGGGAAGATCACGCCATAGTTGCAGCCGCCCAGCCTGGCCGGAGCGCCGGCCGCTTCGTGCCCGATGCCGACCGCGTGGTGCGTGCGGTGAAATCGCGGCGACACCAGCAAGCGCTCCCCGAGCGCGCCGAAGTGCAGCCGCAGGTTGGCGTGCTGCAGGCTCTGCAGCAATTGGGACAGCGCCACCAGCAGCACATATTGCGACGGCTCGACACCCACGGCCAGCGCCACCACCGCAAAGACCAGGTCGCGCAGCATGTCGTCCAGCAGGTGGTTGCGGTTGTCGCTCCACAGCGTCATCTGGCGCTGGCTGTGGTGGACCGCATGCAGGCTCCACCACCAGCGATACGTGTGCGAAAGCCGGTGATACCAGTAGCCGAGCAGGTCGAACAGCAGCAGGTAGACGAAGAAGCTGACCAGCGGGATCGAAGTCACCCCCGGCCACCAGTCCTCCACATTGACGCGCTGCCAGCCCATCAGCCGCAGGTGGCCTTCCAGCGCGTCGGTGAGCGGCGCCAGCAGGAAGAACATGGCCAGCCGGAACAGGCCGAGCCGATGGATCAGGGTGTAGAGGATATCGGTCCGGATGCCGGCCCGGTCCGTCACGGCCTCAACCGGGCGCAGCTTCTCCAGCGGGCCGAGGATCAGGATCATGACCGCAATCTGGACCAGCCCCACCAGCAGCCATTCCGTGCCGGTGAACGCGTCTTCCGCATAACCGCCAAAGCCCAGGTTGTAGACCACGGGCAGCACGACGTCCTGGAAGAGCGTGCCTTCGATCTGGCCGATCCAGCCACTAACCGAGCCGCTAAGCGTGTCCCACATTACCGCCTCACCTCCGTCCTCTCCTTCCGAGAAGACTTCGCGATCCAGTCCTTGTAGGCCGGGTGTTCGCGCAGCGTCGCGAAGCAGAAGCCCTTGCGCTCGAGCCCGCTGATCAGCGGCTCCAGCACGCCCGGCGCCCATGGATCCTTGCGCGACCAGATGCCCAGATGGGCCATGGTGATATCGCCGTCGCGCAGGTCACGCAACGCGCGATCCAGCAGGACCTGGTTCGGATAGCGTTCCGAAGACAGTTCGTCTCCAAGGAAACCGGCGGGGGCCCAGCCGACGTGCCGGAAGCCGCATTGCTCGGCCCATTCGACCGTCTGCGGCGCGGTGTGGCCGCCCGGCGCACGCCACAGCGGCACCATATTGCTGCCGGTCATGGCGTGGAATGCCTGCGCGCTGCGTTGCAGCTCCGTGCAGAAATCCGACGCATTCATGGTGACATCCTTGCCGGCCTGCGCACCGAATTGCGGCCGCATGGTGACCTTGCCGCCACGCACGCTGCGCAGGTAAACATGGTCGAACGTATGGGTGCCGAAGGCGTGGCCATCCGCCGCCAGCATCTTCCAGTATGGCGCCCAGCCGGGATCGAGGGAACTGTCCTTGCGAACCGTCGGCTCGTTGGCGAGGAAGAAGGTCGCCCTGATATGGTGTCGGCGCAGGGTCTCGGCGATCAGTTCGGCCTGGCTCATGCTGCCAGTGTCGAACGTGAGGTAAAGCGTCCCGGCCGGGCAAGCCTTTTCGGCGGCCTTGCCGGCGTCGGCGGCGTATGCCATCGCCGGCAGCGCGGCGCCGATGGCCAGTGCCGCCAGGCAGCGCTTCAAGCGGGGCGCGATCGGATTGCGCATGGTGCTTTCCCTGCCCCGCTTCTCAATACAGCGGCGCGCGGGTGCGGAAATAGATGCCGTGCGGCGACTTGCCCACGCGCACCGTCTTCATCAGCTTGCGGCTGGCCACATCGACCAGGCCGACCGAGCGTGCCCAGCGGAACGACACCCACAGCGTCTTGCCGTCAGCGGTCAGTTCCATGTCGTCGGGACCCGGCGGCAGGCCGGTGATATCGCCCACCTTGGTCAGGGTCTGCTGGTCGATGATGCTGATGGTGCCCGAGACCCGGTTGCTCAGGAACAGGTGGCGCTTGTCGCCGACCGCGCGGAAGTTGTGCGCGCCCTTGCCGGTCTGGATCTGCTTGACCAGGGTGCGCGTGCGCCAGTCGATCACGGCGACGTAGTCGGCGCCGGTCATGCCGACCAGCAGGTATTTCTGGTCAGGCGTGACCCAGATCCCGGCCGGCGCCGAGCCGATTTCCATGCGCCACATCACCGTCAGCGTGTTCAGGTCGATGGCTGCGACTTCGTTGGAATCCTGCAGCGTGATGAACGCGATGCGGCTGTCGTTGGTGAAGGCGATATGGCTGGGCGTCTTGGCCAGCGGGAACTGCTTGGCCATCTTCAGCGCCTTGCCGTCCCACCGGTAGACGTCGACGCGGTCCAGCCGGTTGCCGGTTGCGACGAACCACTTCTGGTCCGGCGAAAAGCCGATCTGGTAGGGATCGTCGATATTCGGCACGCGCTGCTGCACCTTGCCCGACACCGGGTCCAGGAACACCAGGTCATTGCCGACCGCATTGGCGATGATCAGCGACTTGTCGTCCGGCGTGGCAATCAGGTGATGAGGCTCCTTGCCGACCGGAAAGGTCTCAAGCACCTTCTGCGTGTCTTTGTCGATCAGCGTGACGGTTGCATCACCCGAATTGAGCACCACCACGACTTCCGCCGAAGCCGGCGCCGCCATCAGCCCCAGTGCCAGGGAGCCGACCGAAACCGCACCAGCAACAAAACGACGCAATACTTGCATAAGACCAGTGAATCAATGATTAATCAGGCATTCTAACGGTTCGGGAGGCGGTTCCGATGACGCGTCACCTGACGGCGGACAAGGATCTCACAAATACTTACACTTCTATGCGCCGACGCGACCCTGTGGCCGATCATCCGCGTCAGCGCTGCATCGATTCCCACACTTTCTGCAGGCGCTTGACCGACATCGGCACCGGCGTGCGCAATTCCTGCGCAAACAGTGCGACCCGCAGTTCTTCGAGCATCCAGCGGAATTCATCCAGCCGTGCATCTTCCACGCCGCGGCCCTGCGCGCGCAGTTGCTTCTCGGCCCGCTGCCACTGCTGCATCAGCGGCGCCATCTCCTGCGTGCGCTGGCTGTCGCGGCCCGGATCGCCCTTGATCTTGTCGACCCGCATGGCGATGCCCTTCAGGTAGCGCGAGAAATGCACCAGTTGCGTATAGGGCGTGTCGGCGATGAACTGCTTGCCCATCAAACGCCCAAGCTGGCCTTCCATGTCCGCGTAGGCCGCCGCGAATGACTTCGCCTGCAGCAGCTTGCGCGGCAGCCCCGCGTACTCGGCCAGGATCACCGCCGCCAGGCGGGCGATTTCCTGTGCCAGGAGCGACAGCCTGGCGCGCCCTTCGTCCTTGCGCGCGACAAATTCCGCTTCGTTGCGCGGCAGCGGCGCCTGCAGGCAGGCCCGCTCCAGCGCCAGCATCACGATCTGGTCGCGCAGCATTTCCTGCGTGCCCAGCGTCATGTACTGCATGGCCATCTGCTGCAGGCCCGGGATGTTCTTTTCGATGAACTTGACCTGTTCGCGCAGCTGCAAGGCGAACAACCGGCGCAGGCCGAGATAGTGGATGCGCGCCGCCTCCTGCGGATCGTCGAAGACTTCCACATCGCAATGCGTGCCGTAATCCACCAGGGCCGGGTAACCGAACAGTGTCTGGTTGCCCTTGCGGATTTCCAGCAATTCCGGCAGCTCACCGAACGACCAGGACGTCAGCCCCTCGTACTGCCCGGCCTCCGCCGCCGGCACGTCCCTGGCGGCGATATTCTGGAACGACTGCTGCGCCTGACCGCCAAGCTCCGCCCGCAGCTGCGCCAGGTTGCGGCCCATTTCCAGCTGGCGTCCGTGCTCGTCGATCACCTTGAAGTTCATGAAATGGTGCGCGGGCAGCGTTTCCAGCTTGAAGTCGGCCCGCTTCACCATGGTCCCGGTCTGCTCGCGGATATCGGCGATCAGCACGTCGACCAGCTCGCCCTCGCCGAACGGCTGGCGCGAGACAAACCCGCCCGCATATTCCGGCAACGGCACGCAATGGCGGCGCAGCTTCTGCGGCAGGGACTTGAGCAGCAGGTGGACCTTCTCCTTGATCATGCCCGGCACCAGCCACTCGGCGCGCTCCGGCCGGACCTGGTTGAGCGCGTACAGCGGCACGGTCAGCGTCACGCCGTCGCGGTGGCTGCCCGGCTCGAAGTGATAGGTCAGGCCCATGTCGGCGCCCGACACCGCCAAGGTCTTGGGGAACAGGTCGGTCGTGATGCCGGCCGCCTCGTGCCGCATCAACTCGTCGCGATTGAGGTACAGCAGCTTGCGGTCTTTGGCGCTTTCGGCCTGGTACCACTTCTCGAACGTGACCTGCTGGCAAATGTCGGCCGGAATGGCGCGATCGTAGAAGGCGTAGATCAGCTCGTCGTCGACCAGCACGTCCTGCCGGCGCGACTTGTGCTCAAGGTTCTCGATCTCGCGCACCAGCCGCTGGTTGTGGGCGTAGAACGGCAGGCGCGTGTCGAACTCGCCTTCGACCAGCGCGCGGCGGATGAAGATCTCGCGCGCTTCCTTCGGATTCATCGGGCCGTAGTGCACTCGGCGATGCTGGTAGACCACCAGCCCGTACAGCGTGGCCCGCTCCATCGCCAGCACCTGCCCGGCCTTCTTTTCCCAATGAGGATCGCTCCAGCTCACCTTGAGCAGGTGGCGGCCCACCTGTTCCAGCCATTCCGGCTCGATGCGCGCCAGCGTGCGGGCGAACAGGCGGCTGGTCTCGACCAGCTCCGCCGCGATGATCCAGCGGCCGACCTTGCGCGCGATCAGCGAGCCCGGCCACAGATGGAACTTGATGCCGCGCGCGCCGAGGTACTCGCGGCCCTTGCCGTCAGCGTCCTCCAGCTTGCAACCGACATTGCCCAGCAAGCCGGTCAGCAAGGCCTTGTGCACCTGCTCATAGGTCGGCTCGCTCTCGTTCAGCCGCCAGCCCTGCTCGGTGACCGTGGTCAGCAGCTGCGAATGCACATCGCGCCATTCGCGCAGCCGCACGTGCGACAGGAAGTTGGCACGGCACTGGTCCTGGAGCTGGCGATTGGTCTTCTTGTGGGCAACCGCTTCCTCGAACCATTTCCACAGCTTGACCCAGCCCAGGAATTCGGACTTCTCGTCCATGAACTTGCGATGGGCCTGGTCGGCGGCTTCCTGCGCTTCCTGCGGCCGGTCGCGCGGATCCTGCACGGACAGTACGCTGGCAATGATCAGCACCTCGCGCAGGCATTGCTGCTCGCGCGCGGCCAGGATCATGCGGGCCACGCGCGGGTCCAGCGGCAGCTTGGCGAGCTGGCGGCCGGTGGGGGTCAGCTGGTTCGCGTCGTCGACCGCGCCCAGCTCCTGCAGCAGCTGGTAGCCGTCGGCGACGGCCCGCCCGAGCGGCGGCTCGATGAACGGGAAGGCCTCGATATCCGTCAGCCGCAGCGCCTTCATCCGCAGGATGACCGCCGCCAGCGAGGAACGCAGGATTTCCGGATCCGTGAAGCGCACGCGCCCGACGAAATCGGACTCCTCGTAAAGACGGATGCAGACGCCGTTGGCCACCCGGCCGCATCGGCCCGCGCGCTGGTTGGCGGCAGCCTGCGAAATCGACTCGATCTGCAGCTGCTCGACCTTGTTGCGATACGAATAGCGCTTCACGCGCGCCAGCCCGGCATCCACCACATAGCGGATACCGGGCACCGTCAGCGAAGTTTCCGCCACGTTGGTCGCCAGCACGATGCGGCGCGCGTTCGACGGCTTGAAGACCCGCTCCTGCTCCTGCACCGACAGCCGCGCAAACAGCGGCAGGATCTCTGTATGCGGCGGATGGTGCTTGCGCAGGGCCTCGGCGGCCTCGCGAATCTCGCGCTCGCCGGGCAGGAATACCAGCACGTCGCCGGGGCCAAGCCGGCATAGTTCGTCGACCGCATCGACAATGCCGTCGAACAGGTCGCGCTCGCGCGCCTGGGCGCTCTTTGGCGAGCCGTCCGCCGGGGCATCCTGGCCGATCGGCCGGTAGCGGACCTCGACCGGATACAGGCGGCCGCTGACCTCGATCACCGGCGCCGGCTTGCCGTTGGACGCGAAATGCTCGGCGAAGCGCTTCGCGTCGATGGTGGCCGAGGTAATGATCACCTTGAGGTCCGGCCGCTTCGGCAGGATCTGGCGCAGGTAGCCAATCAGGAAGTCGATATTGAGGCTGCGTTCGTGCGCCTCGTCGATGATGATCGTGTCGTAGGCGCGCAGCAGCGGATCGTTCTGCGTCTCGGCCAGCAGGATGCCGTCAGTCATCAGCTTGACCGAGGCGCCCGACGACATGGCGTCGTTGAAACGCACCTGGTAACCGACGTGCTCGCCCAGCGGCGTGCCCAGCTCCTGCGCGATGCGCTTGGCGGTGGACGTGGCCGCAATCCGCCGGGGCTGCGTGTGGCCGATCAGGCCACCACCCTCGCGCCCGGGGCCGCGCCCGATCGACAGGCAGATCTTGGGCAACTGCGTGGTCTTGCCGGAACCGGTCTCGCCCGAGACGATCACCACCTGGTTGGCCAGCAGCGCGGCGGCGATTTCGTCGCGTCGGGCCGAGACCGGCAAGGCCTCCGGGAAGGTGATCGGCGGCAGCGGGTTGGCCTGGCGCGGCGGCCGGGGCTGGCGCGGCTCGCGCCGGCGCTCCGGCTCGCCACCTGGGGGCGGCGAAGGAGGCCGGTTTTCCGAGAAGTTATCGGGGCGCGGACCGGAACGCTGCGCCGCCCGTCTGGCGGGCTGGCCGGCGGACTGGGTGGCGGGCTTTGGAGGCTGGCCCGGCCGCTTGCCAGGCTGAGTGGCTTGCTGGTCGTTGGGCCGGGGCGCGGGCCGGCCGCTGCCAACAGGCTGGCGCGGCGAAGAAGGCTTGACGGGGCGTTGTTCTGACATTGGCCGGGATTATAATCCGCGGCATGAATGCCAGAACCGACGCGCCGCAGGAGGCGCCCGCCCCGTCCGAGCCGGCTGAGCCCCAGCCCGGCGCCGTTTCCCTGTCGCCCGTGGCCGAGCCGCCGCTCGACGCCACGGATCGTGGCGCTCCCGACCAGCAGCAGTTCGTCGACTGGCTGCGCACGGTCGCGCCGTATATCCACGCGTTCCGGGGCAAGACCTTCGTCATCGCCTTCGCGGGCGAACTGGTCAAGGCCGGCGTGCTCAATGCGCTGGTCAATGACGTCGCGCTGCTGCACGCCATGGGCATGCAGATCGTGCTGGTGCACGGCTCGCGTCCGCAGGTGGAAGAGCAACTGGCGCTGCGCCATGTCGAATCCCAGTTCGCCGACGGCGTGCGCATTACCGACAACGCCGCGCTCGAATGCGCGAAGGAAGCCGCCGGCGAGTTGCGTCTCGATATCGAGGCCGCGTTCAGCCAGGGCCTGCCCAATACGCCGATGGCCGGCGCCCAGCTGTCGGTGATCTCCGGCAACTTTGTCACGGCCCGCCCGGTCGGGATCGTCAATGGCGTGGACTACCAGCACACCGGGCTGGTGCGCAAGGTCGACGGCGAATCCGTGCGCATGTCGCTGTCGCATGGCAAGGTGGTGCTGCTGTCGCCGCTGGGCTTCTCGCCCACGGGCCAGGCGTTCAACCTGTCGATGGAGGACGTGGCCAGCGCCACCGCCACCACGCTCAAGGCCGACAAGCTGATCTTCATCACCGAGGTGGCGGGCGTGTTCGACCCGGTCGGCAAGCTGATGAAGGAAATGTCGCTGCGCACCGCCGCTGAGCGCCTGCAGAACAACCACCTGCAGCCCGATGTCGCCAATTACCTGGAGCATCTGGTGAAGGCCCTCAAGGGTGGCGTGCCCCGTGCCCACCTGATTCCCTACTCGCTGGACGGCTCGGTGCTGCTGGAACTGTTCCTGCATGACGGCGTCGGCACGATGATTTCCGACACCGACCTCGAGAGCCTGCGTGAAGCCACGCTCGACGACGTAGGCGGGATTCTGCAACTCATCGCGCCGCTGGAGCAGGATGGCACGCTGGTGCCGCGCGGACGCCACCTGATCGAGCGCGACATCGCCAATTTCTCGGTAATCGAGCACGACAGCGTGCTGTTCGGCTGTGCCGCGCTGTATGACTATCCGCGCGAAAACATGGGCGAAATGGCCTGCCTGACGGTTTCTCAGGAGGCACAGGGCACCGGCGACGGTGAGCGCCTGCTCAAGCGCATCGAGCGCCGCGCCCGCGCGCTGGGGCTGGAACGGCTCTTTGTGCTCACTACCCGCACTGAGCACTGGTTCCTCAAGCGCGGCTTCGTGCACGCGACCGTGGACGACCTGCCTGAAGACAAACGCAAGCTCTATAACTGGCAGCGCAAATCCATGGTGCTGATGAAAAAGCTGTAAGCGCGTAGGGGCAATCGCGGCCGCGGACCGGCCAACTCCCCTGCTTGGCTACAATAGCGCCAGCTACGTCAAACGAACACAAGGAGTCCCCATGGCCCGCATGGTCCATTGCATCAAGCTGAACAAGGAAGCCGAAGGCCTCGACTTCCCGCCCCTGCCCGGCGAACTGGGCAAGAAGATCTGGCAAAGCGTCTCGAAAGAAGCCTGGGCCGGCTGGCTGAAGCACCAGACCATGCTGATCAACGAAAACCGGCTGAACATGGCTGACACCCGCGCGCGCCAGTACCTGCTCAAGCAGACCGAAAAGTACTTCTTCGGCGAAGGCGCAGACCAGGCGCAAGGCTACGTGCCGCCGCAGGCCTGAACACGAGCGCTACGCTCCATGAAAAAAGGGGTGCCGCCGGCACCCCTTTTTACTTTCCGCGGAACAGACAAGCCGTCAGAAATCCGTGCGGCTCACACCCTCGCCGGTTCCCAGCAGCAGCACGTCGGCGCCACGCAGCGCGAACAGCCCGACCGTGACCACGCCCGGCATCTGGTTGATGGCCTGCTCCAGGCCGCGCGGATTTTCGATCTTCAGGCCGGCCACATCAAGGATCACATTGCCATTGTCGGTCTTGTAGATCCCGCCTTCCTTGGTCATGCGCAGGCGCGGCTGGCCGCCGAAGGCGGCGAGCTGGCGTGCCACGGCCGCACGTGCCATCGGAATCACCTCGACCGGCAGCGGGAACGCGCCCATCGTCCTGACGAGCTTGCTGCCATCGGCGATGCAGACAAAGCGTCCGGCCACCGAGGCGACGATCTTCTCGCGCGTCAGCGCGCCGCCACCGCCCTTGATCATGGCGCCGCTGGCGTCGATTTCGTCGGCACCGTCGACATAGACCGGAATCTGGTCGACCTCATTCAGGTCGAGCACCTTGAAGCCATGCTGCTGCAGGCGGCGGGTGGAGGCTTCCGAGCTGGATACGGCACCCGCGAAGCGCTCCTTGAACGCCGCCACGGCGTCGATGAAGAGATTGGCGGTGGATCCGGTGCCCACGCCGAGCACGGCGCCTTCGGGGACTTCCTGCTTCACATAGTCGGCCGCGGCTTGCGCCACCATCGCCTTGAGTTCATCCTGAGTCATGACAACAGCCAGATTGCGTTGGGGGAAGCGCGTAGTGTAGCGGATTGCGGCGGCGCGGCCCGCTGCCGACGGTACAATGAGCCAGACAGCACGCGCGACGGCCGGGACAGGCCGCGTGCCACCGACGACTCACCTCGACTGCAACGACTTACCGACTATGAACCAGCTCGAACAACTCAAGCAGTTCACCACGGTGGTGGCCGATACCGGCGACTTCCAGTTGATGAAGCAGTACACCCCGCGGGACGCGACCACCAATCCGTCGCTGATCCTGAAGGCGGTGCAGAAGCCCGAATACCGCCACCTGCTGGAGCAGGCCGTGCGCGACCACCACGGCAACGGCGGTATCGATGCCGTCATGGATGCCGTGCTGATCGCCTTTGGCTGCGAGATCCTGGCTATCGTCCCGGGCCGCGTTTCGACCGAGGTCGATGCGCGCCTGTCATTCGATACCAACGCCTCGGTCGAAAAGGCCCGCCACCTGATCAAGCTGTACGAGCAGCGCGGCGTGGCGCGCGAGCGCGTGCTGATCAAGATTGCCTCGACCTGGGAAGGCATCCGCGCGGCCGAGATCCTGCAGCGCGAAGGCATCCGCTGCAACATGACGCTGCTGTTCTCGCTGGTGCAGGCGGTGGCCTGCGCCGAGGCCGGCGCACAGCTGATTTCGCCGTTCGTCGGGCGAATCTTCGACTGGTACAAGAAGCAGGCCGGAGACCAGTGGAATGCCGCGGCCAACGCCGGCGACAACGACCCCGGCGTGCGCTCGGTGCGCCAGATCTATGACTACTACAAGAAGTTCGGCTATCCGACTGAAGTGATGGGCGCCAGCTTCCGCAGCACCGCGCAAATCCTGGCACTGGCGGGCTGCGACCTGCTGACCATCAGCCCGGAACTGCTGGAGCAGCTGGCGGCCGGACAAGGCCCGGTGGCCCACAAGCTCTCCGTGGATGAAGCGCAGGCTGGCAATGTCGCCCGCATTGCGGCAGATGAGCCGGCATTCCGGTGGCAGCTGAACGAAGATGCGATGGCAACCGAAAAGCTGGCCGAGGGCATCCGCCTGTTCGCGGCGGATGCGGTCAAGCTGGAAAAGCTGATTGGGGAACTGACGCAGTAATTCCCGGCACAGTCCGCCGGCTGCGAATCAGCCCGCGGACTGCGGCCACAGCAGCGGCAGGCAGGCGCCTGCTGCCGCCTGCAGCACCACATCGGCAGTCTGGTCCAGCACCGACGGCTGCGGATTCACCACGATCACCGGCGCGCCATGCTCCCTGGCCAGGCCTGGCAACCCCGCAGCCGGATAGACCAGCCCCGATGTCCCGACCACGAGGCACAGATCGGCACTCTCCGCCGCATGCTCCGCACGAAAACGCGCCACGCGCGGCAGATCCTCGCCAAACCAGACCACCCCCGGACGCATCAGCGCGCCACACAGATTGCAGCGCGGCGGATTGCCAGGCAGTGCCGTGGCTTCGTCGCACCGGCCGCACCCGTTGAGCCACTTGTTGGCGAACAGGTTGCCGTGCAGTTCGATGACGTGCTGGCTGCCGGCCCGTTGATGCAGTCCGTCCACGTTCTGCGTGACCAGCGTCACGGGCTTCTGCGCGGCCAGCGCCACCAGCGCATAGTGCGCGGGGTTCGGCCGCGCCTCCGCCACCAGTTCGCGACGATGCAGGTACCACTCCCACACCAGGGCGGGCTGGCGCCGGTAGGCCTCTTCGCTTGCCAGCTCCTCGGGATCGAACTGTGCCCAGAGGCCCGTCAAGGCGTCGCGAAATGTCGGCACGCCTGACTCGGCGGAAATCCCCGCTCCCGTGAGCACGAACACGCTGCGCGCGTTCGCGATCAGGCGCCGTGCCTCGCCCATTCCGGGCCACGGTTCCGATGTCGGGACAAGGGGATCGCCGCTCATGGTCAGCGCGGCAGGCGCCGCTGGCGCACGGCCTCGTAGAGGCAGACGCCGCTGGCGACCGAGACGTTGAGGCTTTCAACGCCGCCAGCCATGGGGATGCCAACCAGCTCGTCACAGGTTTCGCGGGTCAGGCGGCGCATGCCCTCGCCTTCGGCGCCCATCACGATGGCCATCGGCCCCTTGAGGTCGATGTCATAGAGCGTCTTCTCCACGCCGTCGGCCGTGCCGACGACCCAGATGCCGCGTTCCTGCAGCTCGCGCAGCGTGCGTGCAAGGTTGGTCACGGTGATATAGGGCACGGTCTCGGCCGCGCCGCTGGCAACCTTCGCCACGGTGGCGTTCAGGCCGACGCTGCGATCCTTCGGCGCGATCACCGCATGCGCGCCGGCGCCGTCCGCCACGCGCAGGCAGGCGCCCAGATTGTGCGGATCCGTCACGCCGTCGAGGATCAGCAGCAGCGGCGTGCCTTCGATACCGTCAAGGAGTTCGTCGAGATTGAGTGCCAGCGCCACGTCTTCGGCGCGGGCCACCACGCCCTGGTGGCGGTCGGTGCCGGCCATGCCGCGCAGGCGGTCGGCATCCACCGGATGCAGGCGCACGCCCAGGCTTTCGGCCAGGCGGATGAAGTCCTGCATGCGCCGGTCGCGCCGGGCAGTTTCTACGTAGACATCGGTCACGCCCTTGGCGTCTTGGCGCAGGCGCGCGGTAACGGCGTGGAAGCCGATCAGGAGTTTGTTTTTAGCCATGGCGCGATTGTACTCGCCAGTCGCCGCCGACGGCCCTGCCGGATGGCAGATCACCCCGGCCGGAAGCCGCTCCCGCGGCATTCCGGCCGGCGCCTGGCATCAGCGCTTGTGCGCCGGGCGGCCGCCCCTGGCGGGTGACTTGCCGGCGTGGGTCTTCGCCGCTGTCTTGCGTGGCTTGTCCAGGTGGGACGGCTTGGGCTTCGCGGCATGCTTGGCCGGTTTGCCGCCGGTTTTCACGTGCGGCTTGAGCGGTGTGATGACGGCCTCGAACACCGGCTGCTCCTCGATCACGCGATCGAGGGTCTCGTCGAACGACTCCTCCGGCTTGGAGGTGCCGCCCAGCAAGGCCGCCAGCTGGCGTCCCTTCTTGCGCGCCGGCACCGCGTGCGCGGCCGGAACGCGGGGCTGGGCCTCCGGCGAGGCCACACGGGCGCGCAGGGTCTTGGCCGACGGCTCCTGCACCAGGCGGAAGTCGATCTTGCGTGCATCAAGATCCACGCGCGAGACCTGCACGCGCACCCGGTCGGTCAGCCGGTAGCGGATGCCGGTGCGCTCGCCGCGCAGTTCGTTGCGCGCTTCGTCGTACTGGAAGTAATCGCTGCCGAGCTCGGTGACATGCACCAGGCCTTCGACATACAGCTCGTCGAGCTGGACAAAGATGCCGAACGACGTCACCGCGCTGATGGTGCCGGCAAAGTCGCTGCCCAGCTTGTCGCGCATGAAGTAGCACTTGAGCCAGGCTTCGACATCACGCGAGGCCTCGTCGGCACGGCGCTCGTTGGCCGAGCAATGCAGCCCCAGCTCGTCCCAGATGGCCTCGTTGCGCTTGGCGCGGGCCGCGGTCAGTTCGGCCTTCTGCTCGGCGTCCTTCGCCTGCAGCCGGCGCGCCTTCGGCGAGATGGCGGTATTGAACTCGGTACCGTGAGCAAAAGCCGGCTGGTACTTCGTATGCGCCAGGACCGCCTTGATGGCCCGGTGGACCAATAGGTCGGGATAGCGGCGGATCGGGCTGGTGAAGTGCGCATAGGCCTCGTACGCCAGTCCGAAGTGGCCGATGTTATCCGGGCTGTAGACCGCCTGCTGCATGGAGCGCAGCAGCATGGTCTGCAGCATCGGCGCGTCGGGGCGGGACTTGATCTTGTCCATCACCTCGGCGTAGTCCGATGCCTGCGGCTTGTCGCCGCCGCCCAGCGCCAGGCCCGCGGTCTTGAGGAAGTCGCGCAGGTTCTTCAGCTTCTCCTCGCTCGGGCCGGCATGGATCCGGTAGAGGGCGGGATGCTTGAAGCGTTCGAGGAAATCGGCCGCGCAGACGTTTGCCGTCAGCATGCACTCCTCGATCAGGCGGTGCGCGTCGTTGCGCGTACGCGGCAGGATCTGCTCGATCTTGCCCTGCGCGTTGCAGACGATATACGTTTCGGTCGTGTCGAAGTCGATCGCGCCACGCGCGCGCCGCGCCTTGAGCAGGACCTGGAACAGCTCGTACAGGTTCTGCAGGTGCGGCACCAGTTCGCCGCGCTTATGCGCCTCGGGGCCCTTGGTATTGGACAGGATCGACCAGACCTCGTTGTAGGTCAGGCGCGCGGCCGAGTGCATCACAGCCGGGTAGAACTGATAGCCCTTGATTTCGCCCTTGGCAGTGAGCACGGCATCGCACACCATGCAAAGCCGGTCGACCTGCGGGTTGAGCGAGCACAGGCCGTTGGACAGCTTCTCCGGCAGCATCGGAATCACGCGGCGCGGGAAGTAAACCGAGGTGGCACGGTCGAGCGCATCGGCGTCCAGCGGCGTGCCGGGGCGCACGTAGTGCGACACGTCGGCAATCGCGACGATCAGGCGCCAACCCTTGGTGCGGCCAATCTTCACCGGCTCGCAGTAGACCGCGTCATCGAAGTCGCGCGCGTCTTCACCGTCGATGGTGACCAGCGGCACGTCGCGCAGGTCGATACGGTGCTCCAGGTCGGCCTGGCGCACTTCGTCCGGCAATGCTGCCGCTTCCTTGGCGGCGGCTGGCGAAAATGCATGCGGCACGCCGTACTTGCGCACGGCGATCTCGATCTCCATGCCGGGGTCATCGATATCGCCCAGCACTTCCACCACACGGCCAACCGGCTGCACGTAACGGTCCGGGTACTCGATCAGCTCGACGCTGACCACCTGCCCCACACGCGCCTTGCCCTGCGCCTTGGGCGGGATCAGGATGTCCTGGCTGATGCGCTTGTCTTCCGGCGCCACCACCAGCACCCCGCCCTCGCTGAGCAGGCGGCCGATCACATAGCGATTGGCGCGCTCGATGATCTCGACGATCTGGCCTTCGGGCCGGCCGCGCCGGTCGTAGCCCACCACACGCACCTGTGCGCGGTCGTTGTGCATGGCCTTCTGCAGCTCGCGCTCGGGCAGAAAGATATCGTCTTCGCCGTCATCGCGGATCAGGAAGCCGAATCCATCGCGGTGCCCCTGCACCCGGCCGACGACAAAATTCGGTTGATGCGCCAGTTCGTAGCGGCCCTTGCGGTTCAGTTCGATCTGGCCGTCGCGTTCCATCGCCGCCAGGCGCTTCTGGAAACCGTCATGTTCCTTGCGCGTAACCGCCAGGGCCTTGGCGATATCGCCGGCCGACAGGGGCGACCCCGACGTTCTCAGTACGCCGAGGATTTCTTCCCGGCTGGGGATCGGATAGTTATTCTGATTCAATTTTTTCTGGAAACTGTTTGACAAAAGTTTTGCGGTCGCTATAATGAGCGCTTCGGTTGTTTCGACACCTGCCCAGGTGGCGGAATTGGTAGACGCACTAGGTTCAGGTCCTAGCGGTGGCAACACTGTGGAGGTTCGAGTCCTCTCCTGGGCACCAGATCACCGGAAAACCCGCAGCGCTTTCTAGCCCTGCGGGTTTTTTGTTTTCCGCGCTGTGTTTGAACACCTGATCCGGCAACTTGCACTCCTTGCTTGGCAGCCTGTTGGCTGGCGACACTGCATTTGAATACATACGGAACTCCCGTCCGTGATACCCGTCTTCCGGGACGGACATTGCCAAGCCTCGACGCCCGGCAATGTGAATGAGTGTATCAGTTTCAGTGGCGATTCCGGCATTATCGCGGCAGGATTCGCACTCGACCCGATAATCAGGCACCAGAACTCCAACATACCGAGCTTGACACGCCCAATCATGTGTAACTACTATAGTTTCACATCGAGCCTACACCATGAGCACCAGCAGTCGGTTTGCCGTCGCCGTCCACATCCTCACCCTGCTTGCCGGGGCGAGCGAGCCGTTGCCGTCTTCGTTGATCGCGGGGAGCGTAGGCACGAATCCCGCGCTGATCCGCCGCCTGATCGGACAATTGACGGAGGCCGGGATGGTCAGCACCACCATGGGCAGCACCGGCGGCGCAGCGCTGGCTCGCCCCGCGCAGGACATCACCTTGCTCGAAGTGTTCCGCGCGGTCGAGACCACGGCCCTGATCACGCTGCACCAGAGCGCACCGAATCCGGCCTGCATGGTCGGACGGGAAATCACCGGCGCGCTCCGGAAGGTAGCCGACCAGGCACAGGCAGCCATGGACGATGCGCTCGCCGGCATCACGATTGCCGGCATGCTCGCCGATGTCGAGCGTGCCTCCCAGCGCCGCAAGCGCTGATTTTTTTTAACGCGATCTGTAACCAAATTGGTTTCAGATCAAAATCGAATGCGCACAGCGCAACCCTGACCACCAATCAACAACCTGAGCACAAAGGAGTGACCATGAAAATCGCCATCATCGGAGCCACCGGCCGCGTAGGAACGCGCCTGATCGACGAAGCCCTGCGCCGGGGCCACGAAGTCACGGCTATCGCTCGCCATGCCAGCCGCATCGATGCCCGCCCCAAGCTGACCACCCGCGATGTGGATGCCACCGACAGTGCGGCACTGGCGAACGCCCTCGCCGGCCAGGATGTCGTCATCAGCACGGCCCGCTTCGTGCAACTGAGCGCAGAACAGGTCCTCAGCGCAATGCGGCAGGCCGGCGTGGCGCGCCTGCTGGTGGTCGGCGGCGCCGGCAGCCTTTACGTGGCACCGGGCGTTCAACTGGTGGACACGCCGGGATTCCCCGAAGCCTACAAGACCGAGGCACTGGCCGGGCGCGACTTCCTCAACGCGCTGCGCGGCGAAAAACAGATCGACTGGACGTTCATCTCGCCGTCCGCATTGTTCGAACCGGGCGAGCGCACCGGCAAATATCGCGCTGGCGAGGAATCCCTGCTGACTGACGCAGCGGGCAAGAGCTGGATCTCGATGGAAGATTTCGCCATCGCGATGCTCGATAAAATTGAAAAGCCGGCGCATTCGCGCCAGCGATTCACAGTGGGCTACTAAGCGAAGCAAGGTCCCGGCCGTTGCAGGCCGGGGCCGCGGCGCAAGCTCCTGCGCCGCCTCAGCCTGTCACTCAGCCGAATTGCCGCCTTCCAGGGCAGCGCGCTTGCCGCGCTTGAGCCAGGCCGCGAGATTGTGCGGACGCAGGGTGTCGTACTCTTCGAACGGCTGATGAATCCAAGGGTTCGAGGGCAGGAACGTGACGTGGTAGTCCGGCTCCACCTTGGAGCAGGCCTTGTACCACAACACCGCAGAACGAACCTCCGTTACCGCCGGGTAGCGCTCCTTCAGGTGACGCCCGACGCGTTCCAGCGTGATGCCGGAATCCACGAGGTCGTCGACCAACAGGATCTTGCCGGACAGCTCGCCGCGGGTCATCGTGATGTACTGGGCGATATCGAGGTCACCCTGCTGCGTGCCGGCGGCTTCGCGATAGCTGCTGGTCGCGAGGATGGCCAGCGGCACGTCGAAGATGCGCGACATCTGGTCGCCCACGCGCAGGCCGCCGCGCGCGAGGCACAGGATCTTGTCGAACTTCCAGCCCGACTCATGCACATTCAACGACAGACGTGCGATCAGGCGATGGTATTCATCCCAGGAGACCCACAGGTTCTCTTCGTCGTTCGTTGGCAGGTTCATGATTTGCTCTTTCTAGCTTCTGGTCGGTTGACCGATATGGTTCGGCCCGCTTGCGCGGGCCGATATGTTCTTGCCGGGCCGCGTCGCTCGTGGCGTCGCGGCCTTTGCGGACTACTGCTGCCGGGTCAGGCCAGGTACGGGTGACGCAGCAGGATGGTCTCGTCGCGATCGGGACCGGTCGAGATCATGTCGATCGGAATGCCGACCACTTCCTCGACGCGCTTCAGGTACACGCGTGCCGCTTCCGGCAGCGCATCCCACGCCTTCACGCCGAAGGTCGATTCGTTCCAGCCGGGGAATTCTTCGTAGACAGGCACGCAGCGCGCCACGGCATCGGAGCCGCGCGGCAGGATATCGACCGTCTGGCCGTCGAGGGTGTAGCCCACGCACAGCTTGATGGTTTCCAGGCCATCGAGCACGTCCAGCTTGGTCAGGCACAGGCCCGACACGCCGTTGATCTGCACCGAGCGCTTCAGCGCGGCGGCATCCAGCCAGCCAGTGCGGCGCGGACGGCCGGTCACCGAGCCAAACTCCTTGCCGATGTTGGCCAGGCGCACGCCCACCGGATCCTGGCGGGCAGGATTGTCGTTGTCGTACAGCTCGCTCGGGAACGGACCGGCGCCCACGCGCGTGCAATAGGCCTTGGTGATGCCCAGGATGTAGTTCAGGCGGCCCGGGCCGACGCCCGCGCCGGCCGCGGCCGCACCGGCCACGCAGTTGCTCGACGTCACGAACGGGTAGGTGCCGTGATCGACGTCCAGCAGCGTGCCTTGCGCGCCTTCAAACATGAGGTTGCCGCCTGCAGCGTTGACTGCGTACAGCTCGGCCGACACGTCGGCGACCATCGGTGCCAGGCGCGGCGCGTAGGCCAGCGCTTCGTCCAGCGTCTTCTGGAAATCGACAGCCTCAGCGCCCAGGTACTGGGTGAGCATGAAGTTGTGGAGATCGAGATTCTCGCGCAGGCGCTCGGCGAATTGCTTCGGATCGAACAGGTCCTGCACGCGCAGCGCGCGGCGTGCCACCTTGTCTTCGTAGGCCGGGCCGATGCCGCGGCCGGTGGTACCGATCTTGGCTGCGCCACGGCGGGCTTCGCGCGCCTTGTCAATGGCCACGTGGTACGGCAGGATCAGCGTCGCGGCTTCGGAGATGCGCAGGCGGTTCTGCACCTGCAGGCCGGCAGCTTCGAGTTCTTCGATTTCACGGAACAGCGCTTCGGGCGACAGCACCACACCGTTGCCGATGTAGCAGACCGTGCCGTCACGCATGATCCCCGACGGGATCAGGCGGAGAATGGTTTTCTTGCCGCCGATGATCAGGGTGTGGCCGGCGTTGTGACCACCCTGAAACCGCACCACGCCCTTTGCATGGTCGGTAAGCCAATCGACGATTTTTCCTTTGCCTTCGTCACCCCATTGGGTGCCGATCACGACGACATTGCGTCCCTGGCCTACTGCGGATGCGGACATATTGCTTTGGTCAATAGGTTAAAAACGTATTCTACTCTTGTTGCCGGGCGATTCTCGCATTTTGCGAGCCGGATCGCCCAAGCGAATCAGCGCGGCACCACCACCCAGCCGCCATCCTGGCGCACCAGCTGGCGATCGCAGTTGAATTCATCGAGCTCATGGGTGTGGCCAGGCAACGACTGGATCACGATTTCGCCGGCAGCACGCAGTGCCACGATGGCCGCCCGCAGCGCGGGATCGGCATCCCACGGCGCGAAAATCGCCAGCGCCCGGACTTCCACGGGTGACAGTGCCGCCACTTCACGCAGATCCAGCGAGAAGCCGGTCGCCGGACGCGCGCGACCGAAGGCCTCGCCCACCTTGTCGTAGCGGCCGCCACGGGCCACGTAATTGGGCAGGCCGGCCACGTATGCCGTGAACATCACGCCGCTGTGGTAGTGGTAGCCACGCAGGTCGGACAAGTCGATATTGACGCTCGCCCCGCGCACCTGCGCCGCCAGCGCCGCCAGCTCGTCCAGCGCGCGGCCGATGGCAGGGCTCGCGGGCAGGGTCGCGCGGGCGCGCTCGAGCACTTCGACGCCGCCATACAACGTAGGCAATGCCAGCAGGGCATCGCGCTCGGTCTGCGGCAGACCGACGGTCAGTTCGCGCAGAGCCGGTACGTCTTTCGTCTCCAGCGCGGCGAACATCGCATCCTCGATCTTTCGGATCGAGGGCAGCCCGTCGAGCAGGGCTTCCAGGATGCCCGCATGGCAAAGGTCGAGACGGACATCCGACAGCCCCGCGGCCTGGAGCGCCGCCAGCATCAATTCCTGGATCTCGACGTCGGCTTCCAGCCCGGCATGGCCATAGATCTCGGCACCGATCTGGATTGGCTCGCGCGTGGCGTGGAAACCCGCCGGGCGCGCATGCAGGACATTGCCTGCGTAGCACAGGCGCGTCACGCCCGGGCGGTTCAGCAGGTGAGCGTCGATGCGCGCTACCTGCGGCGTGATATCGGCACGCAGGCCCATGGTGCGGCCGGACAACTGATCGACCAGCTTGAGCGTGCGCAGGTCAAGATCATGACCCGTGCCGGTCAGCAGCGATTCCAGGTATTCCAGCATCGGCGGCATGACCAGCTCATAGCCGTAGGTGCGGAACAGGTCCAGCATGCGGCGGCGCAGTTCTTCGATCTTGCGCGCTTCCGACGGCAGCACGTCGGCGATGTTTTCTGGCAGCAGCCAATGGTTGGACATGGTGAATCTCTTCTCGGTAAAACGGTTGCACCGTTCGGCCTCCTGCCGGACGGCTCCGGGCCGGTCAGCCCGGGAATTCAGATCGGCGCCCGCGCGCCCCGGCCATCACTCCGGGCGGATGCCCCCAGCCGGACAAAACCCCGGCAAGCCGGGGTTTTGTCATCTCGCCACATTCTCAGCGCGACTGCCCTAGCGGCGTCCTGCGGGCGAGCCCGACGCCCCGGCCGCCGCGGCATTGCCGCCACTGGAGCGCATATAGCGGAAAAACTCCGAGTTCGGCTCCAGCACCATCACGTCACGCTTGTCGCGGAAGGTATTGCGATACGCCTCCATGCTGCGCCAGAACTGCGCGAACTGTGGATCGCGACCAAACGCATCGGCATAGATCTGCGACGCCTTGGCATCGCCCTCGCCCTTGATCACCTGGGCGTCGCGATACGCTTCGGCGAGCACCACTTCGCGCTGGCGATCGGCATCGGCGCGAATCTTCTCGCCTTCAGCCGCACCGGTGGAGCGCAGCTCGTTGGCCACGCGCTTGCGCTCGGCTTCCATGCGGCGATAGACCGATTCACTGATGGCTGGCAGCAGATCGACACGCTTGAGGCGCACGTCGAGGATCTCGACGCCGACGGACTGCGCGTACTCGGCCATGCCGGTGCGGATGGACTGCATGACCTTCTCGCGCTCGCCGGCAACCACGTCGGCCACGGTGCGCTTGCCAAACTCTTCACGCGCCACGGCGTCGATCCGCTGCGTCATGCGGTCCTGGGCACTGCGCACATTGCCACCGAACGCCACGAAGAACTTTTTCGGATCGGTGATGCGCCATTTGACGAACCAGTCCACCACCATGCTCTTCTTCTCGGCCGTCAGGAAGCGTTCGCTGGCGGCGACATCGATCGTCTGCAGGCGGCGGTCCATGAACACCACGTTCTGCAGCGGTGGCGGCAGCTTGAAATGCAGGCCGGGCTCGCGCACCACCTGCTTGATCTCGCCGAAGGCGAACACCACGGCATACTGGCGCTGGTCGACGACGAACAGCATGGAAGACGCCACGGCCAGCAGGATAAAGAGGCCAATCGCAAAGGAAATCAGTCGGTTCATGACGGTCTCCTCAGCGCGAATCGCGGTCGCGGTTACGCATCGATTCGCGGGAACGGATGTCCGCTCCCGGCTCCGGCGCCGGCGTCGGGGTTGTCCCGGCGGCGGGCTGGCCCGGCTGCGCTCCGGCGCGGCCATCTGCAGCCTGCGACATCAGCTTGTCCAGCGGCAGGTAGAGGAGATTGTTGCCCTGGCGGGCGTCCACCAGCACCTTGGTCGAATTGTTGTAGATCTGCTGCATGGTCTCGATGTAGATGCGATCGCGCGTCACCTGGGGCGCCTTGGCGTACTCGGTCTGCACCGAACGGAAGCGGGAAGCATCGCCTTCGGCCTGCGCCGTCACGCGGGAGCGATAGCCTTCGGCCTCCTCCTTCAGACGCGCAGCCGTACCTTTGGCGCGCGGGATCACGTCGTTGGCGTAGGCCTGCCCTTCGCTGATCGCACGCTCGCGATCCTGGCTGGCCTTGTTCACGTCGTCGAACGCGGCCTGCACCTGCTCGGGCGGCTGCACGCTCTGGACGTTGACGGAAATCACGCGGATACCGGTCTTGTACGCAGTCAGGATCGATTGCACCGACTTGGCCAGCGCCTGCGCGATCTGCTCGCGGTTCTCGTACAGCACCGCATCCATCTTGTTGCGGCCGACGATCTCGCGCACCGAGGTCTCGGCGGCCTGCGTCACGAGCTCTTCATCGCCACCGCGGTCGGTCTTGTTGAAGAACAGGAATTCGCTGGCGTCCTGGATGGTGTACTGCACCGTGAAGCGAACGTCGATGATGTTCTCGTCCTGCGTCAGCATCGACGAGTCTTTCAGGTTGCTGTCCTTGATCGACGTCGAGCGGCCGACTTCCACCGAACGCACGGCCGACAGATTGACGATCTCGGCCGACTGGATCGGCCAGGGCATGCGCCAGTTGATGCCGGGGCCGGCCGAATACTTGAACTTGCCGAACTGCAGGATCACTGCGGTCTGGCCTTCCTGCACCATGAAAAAGCCACTGGCCAGCCAGATGCCGACAACGGCCGCCGCCACGACGCCGACGCCGACGCCGGAGCTCTTGCCCGGTGTGCGCGGGCCGCCGAAGCCCTGGTTATTGCCGCCGCCATTTTCCTTGCGGCCAAGCAAGCCATTCAGGCGCCGGTTGAAGTCCCGCCACAGTTCGTCGAGATCGGGCGGACCGTCCTGCGGACGCTGGTTCTGCTGGCGGTTGTTATCGCGGCCTTCCTTGTCTTCGTCGTCCTGACCGTTGCGACCCCAACGCGGGTCGTTCAGCGAGAAGATTGCGCGCAGGCGATGCCAGCCCGCGCGTAGCGGGAATCGGCCACCTCGTGTAAAGCTCGAGTCAGGATTCCGGGAGAACTGGGGCATGAAGTGCACGGGTCCGGGGAAGTTTGTAACAGGAGGATTCTAGCAGTCATCCGAGCCACTTTTGACCAATTCGCCCAATCAGGCGGCGAATCGCGGCGAAAAGGGTCAGGACCAGCGGTGATCTTCCGCGCCGGCTTCACCATCGCCATCGCTGGCGTCGTCATGGTGCATGCCGGGTTCAGCCAGCCGCGGATCGTAAGGCTCAGGCTCGGGCGGCCGGTTCGCCAGCCACTGCGCCACCTCGACGATCGACTCGCGCAGGGCGTCCAGACCGATGCCCTCGCGGGCACTCAGGAAGACCCGGGTCGGCACGCCGTCTTCATCGCGCTCGACACGCGGTCCATCGTCCATCAACTCGGGCGCGGCGTCGATCTTGTTCATGATCACGATCTGCGGGATGTCGGACGCGTTGATTTCCGCCAGCACACGATTGACCTGCTCGATCTGCTCGTGGCGCACCGGGCTGGAAGCGTCGACAACATGCAGCAGCAGATCGGCATGCACGGTTTCCTCGAGCGTGGCGCGGAACGCCGCGACCAGCTGCGTCGGCAAGTCGCGGATAAAGCCGACCGTGTCCGACAGGACGACGTTGCCAAGTCCGTCCAGGAACAGCCGGCGCGAAGTCGTATCCAGCGTGGCAAACAGCTGGTCGGCGGCATAGGCCCGCGCCTTGGTCAGGGCATTGAACAATGTCGACTTGCCGGCATTGGTATAGCCGACCAGCGAAATGCTGAGCGTGTCATTGCGCGCCCGCGCCCGGCGCTGGGTGCTGTGCTGGCGCTGCAGGCGCGACAGGTCGGCCTTGAGCCGTTTGGCGCGAGTGTCCAGCATGCGGCGGTCAAGTTCGAGCTGACGCTCGCCGGGGCCGCCGCGCATGCCGATACCGCCTTTCTGCCGCTCCAGGTGGCTCCACGCGCGGACCAGCCGCGAGGCCTGGTATTCGACCTGGGCCAGTTCGACCTGCACTTTGCCCACATGGCTTTGCGCGCGCTGTCCGAAGATATCGAGAATCAGCCCCGTCCGGTCGATCACGTGCCGCTGCAGGAAGCGCTCCAGGTTACGCTGCTGCGCCGGGCTGAGGGCGTGGTTGAACACCACCACATCGGCGTCCAGCGCGTCGGCGGCTTCCTTCAGCTCCTCCGCCTTGCCCGAACCGATAAAGAGCGCAGGATCCGGCCGCGAACGCTTGCCTGTCAGCGTATGCACCGGCGTTGAACCGGCGGTGGAGGTCAACAAGGCGAGCTCGCTCAGGCTTTCCTGGAAGTCATGCTTGCCGAAGTCGACGCCAACGAGGATGGCGCGCGAAGGTTCTGTGTTGGAAGTAGCTCTGGGATCCAAGCGGAGGGCGCGAAGCGCGGAAGAACGGGTTACGAGGGGAATCTGGCGGACGGCTGGCCTGGATGGGCTGGCCGGAACCGGAAACCGCGGTCAGACATGGACCTGGAATCCGGCTGGCGCCGGCACCCGCTGCGGCGGGGCGCCGGTACCGGGCACCATGGCGGCGCCACATGGCGCCCGCATGATGCCGCGAGGCAATGGCCGCATGCGGATGCGGCCAGGACGGAGATCAGGCTTCGGCGGAATCATCCACGCGGAAGTTGACCGCGCGCGCCGGAACAACGGTGGAAATCGCATGCTTGTAGACCATCTGCGTCACGGTGTTACGCAGCAGGACGACGTACTGGTCGAACGATTCGATATTGCCTTGCAGCTTGATGCCATTGACGAGGTAGATGGAAACCGGCACGTGCTCTTTGCGCAGCGCGTTCAGGAACGGGTCTTGTAGCAGTTGCCCTTTGTTGCTCATGGCACACTCCAAATTTATAGGTTTAGTGGTGAATAATGGGGACCAAAGTCCCCGGTTCAAGTCATGCGGCGCAAAAACGCGCCAGAAAAAAGATCAAAACGGTACCAAGTCGGCATCAACGCACAGGGAACCCCCCTGCTACCGTGAATTTAGCCGCAGTTCCAAACGAACGCAAACGAAAACTTGCCCCGCCAAAGACCCCTTTCCGGACTCAATCCTTCGAGTCGGCGTACGGGTTTTTGTTCGTGCGAAATTCGATGCGAAGCGGTGTGCCCTTCAGCTTGAACGCCGCCCGGAAACGGTTTTCCAGGTAGCGCCGGTACGTCTCGGCAACCCCCGAGAGGGCATTGCCGTGGATCACGATGATGGGCGGGTTGGACCCGCCCTGGTGGGCATAACGCAGCTTGGGCCGCGACGCCCCCACCCGTTTGGGTTGCTGGAAGGTAACTGCCTCCTCCAGCACGCGCGTGAGCTGCGGCGTCGGCAACTTCACCATCGCCGCCGCGTAGGCGTCGTCCACCGAACGCATCAAGGCGCCAATGCCTGTGCGTTCCCGCGCAGACACGAAGTGGAAATTCGCGAAGCTCAGGAATTGCAGCTTGCGCTCCAGGTCGTGCTTGATGCGATCGCGGGCGTGGCCGTCGAGCCCGTCCCACTTGTTGACGCCCACCACCAGCGCCCGGCCAGACTCAACGATAAAGCCGGCGATATGTGCGTCCTGTTCGGAGATATCTTGCTGTGCATCAAGCAACAGGACGACCACATTGGCGTCGGCGATCGATTGCAGCGTCTTGACCACCGAGAACTTCTCGATCGCCTCGAACACCTTGCCGCGCCGGCGCAGGCCGGCGGTGTCGATCAGCGTGTACGGCTTGCCGCCACGTTCGAACTCCACGTAGATGGCATCCCGGGTGGTGCCCGGCATATCGAACGCAATCACTCGCTCTTCGCCGATCAGAGTATTGACCAGCGTCGATTTCCCCACATTGGGGCGTCCGACAATGGCAATCTTGACGCCGCGATGGCCCTCGTCCTCTTCCTCGGCCAGTTCGGGGCGCTCCTGCACCGCCAGCTCCAGCGCCTCGTTGACAAGTTCGCGGATGCCGTCGCCATGGGCAGCGGAGATCGCGTACGGATCGCCCATGCCGAGCTCATAGAATTCGGCGGCGACCGAGGTGTACTTCATGCCCTCGGCCTTGTTGATTGCCAGCATGATGCGGCGGCCAGTCTTGCGCAGGTAATCCGCAATGGCGCGATCCTGCGGCGCAAGGCCCAGGCGGCCGTCGACGATGAAAATCACCACGTCGGCCTCGACCACGGCCTGCTTGGTCTGCTTGGCCA
This sequence comes from Cupriavidus sp. IDO, assembly GCF_000812465.1. Classification (GTDB taxonomy): domain Bacteria; phylum Pseudomonadota; class Gammaproteobacteria; order Burkholderiales; family Burkholderiaceae; genus Cupriavidus. The sequence continues at coordinate 203,919 of NZ_JWMA01000055.1, forward strand.
TCTCGGCAACGATGCCTTCCTTGACCACCGGCTCGAAACCGCCGGTATCAATGGCAATGAAGGGGCGATCGCCGATGCGCCCTTCCCCGTAGTGGCGGGCGCGCGGCAGGGCC
>NZ_JWMA01000056.1 GCF_000812465.1 Cupriavidus sp. IDO
TGGTAAAGAACCGCCATCTGGCCCGCGCCATCGCTGATATGAGTTTCTTCGAACTCAGGCGGCAACTGGAGTACAAGGCGGACATGCGCGGTGGCGAGATTGTGGTGGCCGACCGCTTCTACGCCAGCAGCAAGACGTGCTCGACATGCGGACACACGCTGGGCATCTTGCCGCTCGCCGTGCGCGAATGGACGTGTCCCGCGTGCGGGACGATTCACGACCGCGACATCAACGCCGCCGTGAACCTGTGTCACATCGCCGTGAGTTCCACGGTGTCAGTCTGTGGAGAGGAAGGCGCTGGCCATCGTCGCAAGACGATGGCGAAACTGGCCTCAGTGAAGCAGAAAGTCAGCTTTGTTCCTGTTTGAGCAGGAATGAGCAAGTCTGACGGAACGGTGGATCCACTCGTCATAGCAGTTGGCCAGCAGGTCACCGCGATAGAGATCCGCGGCATGCGTCAGCAGCTCTTCTTCAGCGCCTGCGTCGCCGTGCCTTGAGGCCCTGGCCGCGGCCGCAAGCGCGGACTGGAACTGCGCTACCGATGGTGGAGCGCATGTGCATCATGACCTGATGTCTTGCCGTGGCATCTGCGCTTGGGGTCATATCGGGACATACCCCTAAGCAATGACTGTTGAAAGCCGGCTGAAAGATTGGCTTTCTAACGTTCGATCCATCCCTGCGGGTGTGCGCCTGCATGCCCGGAACACTCTGCGCCTGAGGCTGCGCGCGGCGTCGCATTTCATGTTCTTTGAGGAGAATCGTTTTGCGCATACGCAGCCAAAAGGACTTTGCCTCCGGCCTGATGTTCATTCTGGTCGGCCTGGGCTTTTCCTGGGTCGCACGCGGCTATTCCATGGGAACCGCCGCCAAGATGGGCCCGGGGTATTTCCCCTTTCTGCTTGGGCTGGTACTCGCCGTCCTCGGTGCGCTGGTGCTGATCGGCTCGCTGTCGAGCAAGGGTGAGGAAGACCACCTGGCCCGCTGGGACCTGAAAACCCTGTTTTGGATCCTGGGATCGGTGGTGCTGTTCGGCCTGCTGCTCAAGCCGCTCGGCATGGTGCTGTCGGTCTTCGTGCTGGTTCTGGTCTCCTCGATGGCCAGCCACGAATTTAGCTGGAAGGGTGCGCTTCTCAACGGCGTGGTGCTGGTGCTGATCAGCATGGGCGCCTTCGTGTATGGCATCAATCTGCAGATGCCGGTGTGGCCGGCTTTCCTTACGGGCTAAGGAGACGGCCAAAAATGGAACTATTCGAACACCTGGCCCTTGGATTCTCCACGGCGCTAACGCTGCAGAACCTTGCCTATTGCTTCCTCGGCTGCGTGCTCGGTACGCTGATCGGCGTGCTGCCGGGCATCGGGCCGCTCGCCACCATCGCGATGCTGCTGCCGGTTACCTACACGCTGCCGCCGGTGGCCGCGCTCATCATGCTGGCCGGTATTTACTACGGCGCACAGTACGGCGGCTCCACCACCGCCATCCTGGTCAACCTGCCGGGTGAATCGTCATCGGTGGTCACCACTATTGATGGCTATCAGATGGCGCGGCGAGGACGAGCGGGGGTGGCGCTGGCCACAGCAGGCCTGGGCTCCTTCTTCGCCGGTTGCGTGTCCACGCTGATCCTGGCCGCGTTCGCCACGCCGCTGTCGGAACTGGCGTTCAAGTTCGGTCCCGCCGAATACTTCTCGCTGATGTGCCTAGGCCTGATCGGCGCCGTGGTGCTGGCCTCGGGCTCGCTGCCCAAGGCGGTCGCGATGATCGTGCTGGGGCTGCTGCTGGGGCTGGTCGGTACCGACGTGAACTCGGGGGCCGCGCGCTTCAACTTCGATGTGCCGGAGTTGACCGATGGCGTCGATTTCGTCGCGCTGGCCATGGGCATGTTCGGTTTCGCGGAAATCATCGCCAACCTCGAACAGAAAGAAGACCGCGAGACCTTCACCGATCACGTTACCAACCTGTGGCCCTCCAAGGCGGACTTCAGGCGCATGGCGCCAGCAGTGCTGCGCGGTACCGCGCTAGGCTCCATTCTGGGCATCCTGCCCGGCGGTGGCGCGGCGCTCGCTTCGTTCGCAGCGTACTCGCTGGAAAAGAAGACCTCGAAGTACTCCCATGAGTTCGGCAAGGGCGCCATCGAAGGCGTGGCAGGTCCGGAATCGGCCAACAACGCCGCGGCGCAGACCTCTTTCATCCCGTTGCTGACGCTGGGCATCCCGCCCAACGCCGTGATGGCGCTGATGGTGGGCGCGATGACCATCCACAACATCCAGCCAGGCCCGCAGGTCATGACCAGCAACCCGGCGCTGTTCTGGGGCCTGATCGCCTCGATGTGGATCGGCAACCTGATGCTGATCATCCTGAACCTGCCGCTGATCGGGATCTGGGTCAAGCTGCTGCAGGTACCTTACCGCTTCCTGTACCCGGCCATCCTGGTGTTCTGCTGCATCGGCGTCTTCTCCGTCAACAACCAGACCTTCGACGTCTTTACCGCGGCTGGCTTCGGTGTGATCGGCTACCTGTTCATCAAGCTTAAGTGCGAGCCGGCACCGCTGCTGCTGGGCTTCGTGCTCGGACCGATGATGGAGGAGAACTTCCGCCGGGCGCTGTTGCTGTCGCGGGGTAGGTTCACCGTGTTCGTGACCCGTCCGCTGTCGCTCAGCCTGCTGATCGCCGCGGCTGTGCTGGTGGCCGTGGTGGCGCTGCCGTCGATCAAGGCCAAGCGCGAAGAAGCGTTCCAAGAGGAGTAGTGCCCAAGCGCTAAGGACCTGCGCCGGCCTGTGCCGGCGTACACAAGGCAAGCTTTGGGGTGCCCTATGCACCCCCCTCTCTTTTAGCAAGCGTGCCGGCCTGCAGAAGCAGTCATGGCCTGCGCTTGATGAACAGATTTCTCGCACCCCAAGGTGCATCACCAGCGCCTACGAGTGCCCCTACGCTTGATCAGTTCGTTTCCCGGCTCTATATCCTCAAGTTCGTGCAATCGAGTCCGACGACCGTGCTGGGTCTGGTCGCCGATCTTGCCGGTCATTTCGATGAGCACGGGCAGCAGACGCTGCCCCAGCCTGCACCTGGCCGGTTCGGCGCGGACACGCTGGTACGGCATCTGTTGGGCGTGGATGTAGAGCATCGGGTACTGGCGCGGGCTGACGTGGCCGAGCCCGGCATGCGGCAGGCCTTTTGCACGCGCAATCCCGCCGCGGCGCGGGCGGACCTGATGCGCATTGCCACCGAGATCCGCGCCGAGCTCGAGAGCCGCGCGGCCGGTCAGGCCGCCGGCGCGCTCTATATCAGCCGCTCGGGCCGAGGCGGGCCGCATTTCGGCGCGCTGCGCGTGGAACTGCAGACGGTGCGTAATGCGCTTGGCGACTTGCCGCTGGCGGGATTTTACGTCGGCGGCGAGATCGCGCGGGACCACCTATATGGCTACACGGTGTTGACGGTTTTCACCGGGCGCTGAGCGAGCATACACGCCCGTGCGAACCCCACTCTTGATCGCGCCTGGCTACCATGGAATCGACTGGCGATCGCGGAAGAAGCCACCGGTGGGGCCATCGTCGGGCAGCGTTGTCAGCCAGACCACGGTGTCGATGCCCTGCTCGGGCGAGCGCGGCGCATCGGGGCCGCCCAGGTCGGTGCGACACCAACCGGGACACACCGAGTTGACCTTGACGCCGCTATCGGCCATCTCGGCGGCCAGGATGCGCGTGACGGCATTTAGCGCCGTTTTCGAGATTCGGTAGGCCGGCACGCCGCTGCCCATCTCCGCCAGCTGTCCCAGGCCCGAAGCCAGGTTGACCACCCGGCCGGCGCGGCTGGCGCGCAGCAGCGGCGCCAACGCCTGGGTGATCCGCAGCACGCCGAAAAGATTGGTTTCCAGGGTGCGGCGCAGGGCCTCGAGCGGCAGTTCGAGCAGGCTGGTGTCGTAGTGGTCGAGCGAAACACCAGCGTTGTTGATCAGCACGTCCACGCGACCGAAGCGTTCAGTCAGCCAGTTGGCCAGCGCAGCCGCCGCGCTGTCCTCCGTAACGTCAAGGGGGTGGCAAGCGATCGGATGACCCGCAAGCCGGAGCTCTGTCTGCAGCACCTCGAGGTCCGTCGGCTTGCGCGCCGTAGCGACGACCAGATGGCCTTCCACGGTGGCCAGCCGGCGCGCGGCCGCGCGGCCCAAGCCGCGGCTCGCGCCAGTGATGACGGTAATGGGTTGGTTGACCATGCCTGAGTCTCCTCGGCGCTGGCGTGAGGCAGGCCAGCTCTCGCAGCGTTAAAGACTTGCCCACATCGCACGCCCACGCATCGATAGTTCGCCGTTGCTACAGGGATGCAAAGGACTCTTTCCAGAGTCCCCCGAAAGGTCTCGGGGTTCGCATGGCCCGTAGGCGCAGCTAATCATCTATACACCGTCGACGGCGGCCTGGTGATAGCGGATTCTCCGCATCCCGGCCTGACGCGAAACAGGGCTGCTGGAACAAATGAGGACCAAACTGGTTCTAATTGGCAAATACTGGTGGCGACGATGCTCAGACTAAGCAAGCTGACCGACTACGGCACGGTGATCATGACGCACTTGGCGCGAGACCCGGGCCGAATTTGCAGTGCCGCCGAGGTCGCCGCCGCGATCGGCGTGGCGGTACCGACGGCAAGCAAGATTCTGAAGAGGCTGGCAAGGCACCACTTGCTGCAGTCGTTGCGTGGCGCCAATGGCGGCTATCTGCTGGCACGACCGCCGGAACATATCTCAATCGCACAGGTGATTGACGCCATGGAAGGCCCGGCCGGCATGACCGAGTGCAGTGTCGCTGCCGGTCTGTGTGCACAGGAAGGTCTGTGCACCATCCGCGCCAACTGGCAATCGATCAATAGAGTGATCTTTGGGGCGCTTAACGGTGTGACACTGGCAGATATGGCACAACCGGTGTTGCACCCGGTGGATATTGGGGCCTTGCACGCCCGACGCGCGCACGTGCCGCAAGCTGACATTTCGTGATTTAGATGACAGTGGCAAGCGAAGGCAGAACATGGCAACCCCGGCACGCAAGCTCGATGAACTGATCAGCCAAGGCTATAAGCATGGCTTCTACACGCCCGTGGAGACGGACACGGTGCCGTGCGGGCTGAATGAGGACGTGATCCGCATGATCTCGGCCATCAAGGGCGAGCCGGAATTCATGCGGGAGTGGCGTCTCAAGGCCTTCCGCCACTGGCTGACGATGTCCGAGCCGCACTGGGCGACGGTCAAGCACCCGCCCATCGACTACCAGGCGATCGCCTACTATTCAGCGCCGCGCTCCCAGAAGGCGGGACCGAAGACGCTGGACGAGGTCGATCCGGAGTTGTTGCGCACCTACGAAAAGCTGGGCGTGCCACTGCACGAGCGTGAACTGCTGGCAGGCGTGGCGGTGGACGCGGTATTCGACAGCGTCTCGGTGGCCACCACCTTCAAGCAGAAACTGGGCGAACTCGGCATCATCTTCTGCTCGTTCTCCGAGGCGGTGCGGGAGCATCCGGCGCTGGTGCAGCAGTATCTCGGCTCGGTCGTGCCTTATACCGACAACTTTTTCGCCACGCTCAACTCCGCCGTGTTCAGCGACGGCTCGTTCTGCTATATCCCGCCCGGGATACGCTGCCCGATGGAGCTGTCGACCTACTTCCGCATCAATGCCCGCAACACCGGCCAGTTCGAGCGCACCCTGATCATCGCCGACCGGGGCGCTTACGTCAGCTATCTGGAAGGTTGCACCGCGCCGATGCGCGACGAGAACCAACTGCATGCCGCGGTGGTGGAGCTGATCGCGCTGGAAGACGCACAGATCAAATACTCGACCGTGCAGAACTGGTATCCGGGCGATAAGGAAGGCAAGGGCGGCATCTATAACTTCGTCACCAAGCGCGGCGACTGCCGCGGCGCGCGCTCGAAGATTTCGTGGACCCAGGTGGAGACCGGCTCCGCCATCACCTGGAAGTATCCAAGCGTGATCCTGCAGGGCGACGACTCAGTCGGCGAGTTCTATTCGGTCGCGCTGACCAACCACTACCAGCAGGCCGACACCGGTACCAAGATGACCCACCTCGGCAGGAATACCAGGAGCACCATCCTTTCCAAGGGCATTTCGGCCGGCCACGGCCGGAACGCCTACCGCGGGCTGGTGAAGATGGCCAGGAGCGCAGTCGGCGCGCGCAACTACTCGCAGTGCGATTCCCTGCTGCTGGGGGACAAATGCGCCGCCCACACCTTCCCTTATATCGAGGTGAAGAACGCCACCGGCCAGGTCGAGCACGAGGCCTCCACCTCGCGCATCGGCGAGGACCAGTTGTTCTATTGCCAGAGCCGCGGTGTCAGCGCCGAGGATGCGGTTTCGATGATCGTGAACGGATTTTGCAAGGAAGTATTCAAGGAGCTGCCGATGGAATTCGCGGTGGAAGCCCAGAAGCTGCTGGGCGTGAGCCTGGAAGGCAGTATCGGGTAAGGGTGGCGCGCAGGGGGCGCGCTGCAGGCGCATTGGAGAAAGAAGCCAGCCATGCTTGAGATTCGCAAGCTGCACGTCAGTGTAGACGACAAGCCCATCCTGCACGGCATCGACCTCAGCGTGAAGGCCGGCGAGGTGCACGCCATCATGGGCCCCAACGGTTCAGGCAAGAGCACCCTGGCCCACGTACTGGCCGGCCGCGACCGCTTGACCGTGACTGCGGGCGAAGTCCTCTACGATGGCACCAACCTGCTTGGGATGCCGCCGGAAGAGCGCGCCCGCGCGGGCATCTTCCTCGCCTTTCAGTATCCGGTGGAAATCCCCGGCGTCTCGAATATCTACCTGCTGAAGGCGGGGCTCAACGCGATCCGCAAGCACCGCGGCGAGCCGGAGCTGGACGCCATCGATTTTCTCGCCCTGGTCAAGGACAAGCTCCAGCTCATGGAGATGGACCAGGACCTGCTTTACCGCTCGGTGAACGAGGGCTTCTCCGGCGGCGAGAAGAAGCGCAACGAGATCCTGCAGATGGCGGTGCTGGAGCCCCGGCTCGCCATTCTCGACGAGACCGACTCCGGTCTCGACATCGATGCGCTCAAGATCGTCGCCAGGGGCATCGAGGCCATGCGCAGCCCGCAACGCGCCATTGTGCTGGTCACGCACTACCAGCGCCTGCTCGATTACATCGTGCCGGATCAGGTTCACGTGCTTGCGCACGGCCGCATCGCCAGGTCCGGCGGGCCCGAGCTGGCGCGCGAACTGGAACGGCGCGGCTATGCCGGGGTGGAGGCGCAGGCCGTCACCGGGATGGAGTCTTCAGCATGAGCGCAAGCGGACTGGAGCACTATCTCGCCGAGTTCGAACGCGTCGAGGCCGCGCTGCCCGGCCGCCGCCTGGGCTGGCTTGCGCACGCGCGCCGGCAGGCGCTGGATCATTTCGCCCAGGCCGGGTTTCCCACGCTGCGCCAGGAGGACTGGAAATACACCAGCGTGGCCGCACTCGAGAGAAGCCACTTTGCCGTGACACTGCCGCAGGCCGGCGACGGCCTGGACGCTGCGGTGGCAGCGCGGATCGAGGCGCTCGCCCTGGCCGGCGCGCACCTGCTGGTATTCGTCAACGGCGCGCACCAGCCGCAATGGTCGCGCATCGGTGCTCTGCCTGCGGGGATGGAGCTCGCCAGCCTCGCCGCCACGCTGGAGCGCGCACCGGACTGCCTGGAAGCGCTGCTCCTGCGTCGCGCTAGCGACTATCCGTCCGGCTTCGCCGCCTTGAACATGGCGTTCATGACCGACGGTGCCTATATCCGCGTGGCGGCCGGAACCGTCCCCGAACAGCCGATCCACTTGCTGTTCCTCGCCACGGCTGGCGAGCTGGCAATCCATGCGCGCAACCTCGTGGTGGCGCAAGCCGGCAGCCGAGTCTGCATCGTGGAGCACCACGCGGGCCTGGATGGCCTGGGCTATTGCACCAATACCATCACTGACATCGTTGCCGAGCGCGATGCGCAGGTCGAACATCACAAGCTGCAGCAGGAGAGCCTCAAGGCCTTCCATATCGCCGGCGTGAACCTGGACCAGCGGCAGGGTAGCCGCTTCGCCTCCAGTTCCTTTGCCCTGGGCAGCGCCCTCGCGCGTGTTGACATCGAAGTCGGGCTGAATGCCGAGCATACCGAGTGTTCGCTGGACGGGTTGTATATGACCGCCGGGCGGCAGCATATCGACCACCACACCCGCGTCGACCACGCCAGCCCGCACAGCAAGAGTCGCGAGTTGTATAAAGGCGTGCTGGCGGGCGCCTCGCGCGCGGTCTTCAACGGCAAGGTAGTGGTGCATGCCGATGCCCAGCACAGCGATGCCCACCAGTCCAACCGCAACCTGCTGCTGTCTGACCAAGCCGAGATCGACACCAAGCCGCAGCTGGAGATCTATGCCGACGACGTCAAATGCGGCCACGGCGCCACCGTAGGCCAGCTCGATGCCGAGCAGATTTACTACCTGCGCTCGCGTGGGATGGATGATGCCGCGGCGCGTGCCCTGCTGACCTTTGCCTTCGCCGAGGAGGTCGTCAGGCGGCTCGGCCCCGCTCCATTGCGCACGCGGCTGGAAGCGATCTTGCGCGGCCGGCTGTCCGAGCCTGTGAAGGAGCTGCCATGAACACGGCAGCGCATGAACTGATGGCCGTGAAGCGCGCGGTGCCGGCCGCCCGCCTGGAGGTAGAGCGGCTGCGGCAGGATTTCCCCATCCTGCGCCAGACTGTCAACGGCAAGCCGCTGATCTATCTGGACAACGCCGCCACCACGCAGAAGCCGCAAAGCGTGATCGATTGCGAAGCGCGTTACTACAGCGCGCTCAACGCCAATGTCCACCGCGGCGTGCACACCCTGAGCCAGCGCGCCACCGATGCCTACGAAGCCTCGCGCGACGCCGTGCGAGACCTGATCAACGCGGCCGGGCGCGAGGAAATCGTGTTCGTGCGCGGCACCACCGAGGCGATCAACCTGGTGGCGGCAAGCTTCGGCCAGCGCCTGCGCCCGGGCGACGAGATCCTGATCAGCGCGATGGAGCACCACTCCAATATCGTGCCGTGGCAACTGGCGTGCCAGCGCACCGGCGCCTTTCTGCAGGTGGCGCCGATCAATGATGCCGGCGAGCTGATCCTGGAACAGTTCGCGCAATTGCTCGGCCCCCGCACTAGGCTGGTCGCATTGGCACACCTCTCCAACGCGCTCGGCACGGTTAACCCGGTGCGACACATTATCGAGCTGGCGCATGCCTGGGGCATCCCGGTGCTGGTCGATGGCGCCCAGGCGGTGCCCCACCTCAAGGTCGACGTACAGGCCCTCGATTGCGATTTCTACGCCTTCTCCGGGCACAAGCTCTACGGCCCCACCGGCGTCGGCGTACTCTTTGGCAAGGCTGCGCTGCTCGATGCCATGCCGCCTTACCAGGGCGGCGGGGACATGATCCGCGAGGTCACGTTCCGCAAGACCACATACAACGATCTTCCCTACAAGTTTGAGGCCGGCACCCCCAATATCGCCGGCGTCATCGCCCTTGGCGCCGCCATCGAGTATGTGCGCGCAGTCGGCCTGGAGGCCATCGCCGCCCACGAGCACGTGCTGCTCGCCTACGCCAGCGCGCAGGCGGGGCAGGTCGCCGGGCTGCGCATGATCGGCACGGCTGCCGACAAGGCGAGCATCCTCTCGTTCACCCTGGACGGCATCCATCCCCACGATGTCGGCACCATCCTCGATCAGCACGGCGTGGCGGTTCGTGCCGGCCACCATTGCGCCATGCCCGTGATGGAGCGTTTCGGCGTGCCTGCCACGGTGCGCGCTTCCTTCGCGCTGTACAACACGCGTGAAGAAGTGGATGCACTGTTTGCTGCCGTGCGCGCGGCACAGGAGGTATTCGGCTGATGTCTGACCTGCGCAACCTCTACCAGGAAGTGGTTGTCGACCACAGCCGCTCGCCGCGCAATTTCGGGCGGATGGCGGCGGCGAGCCACAGCGCCGAGGGCTTCAACCCGCTGTGCGGTGACCGGCTGACGCTGTACCTGAGAATCAGGGACGGGGTGATCGAGGACGCCAGCTTCGATGGCTCAGGCTGCGCCATCTCCACCGCCTCAGCCTCGCTGATGACAGAAGCGCTCAAGGGCAAGACTGAGGCACAGGCACGGGCCTTGTTCTCCGGCTTCCACGCGCTGGTGACCGGAGAATCGGGGGAAGCCGGCGTGACGCTGGGCAAGCTGGAGGTCCTGGCGGGCGTGCGCGAGTTCCCGGCACGCGTGAAGTGCGCAACGCTGGCCTGGCATACCATGCAAGCTGCTTTGGAGAACCGCGCCAGGCCGATCTCAACGGAGTGAAGCGATGAGCATGATCGATTGGCTGCGCAAGGCCGAGGAACACGAAGACAGGTTCGAGCCTGAGCCGGACAGCCTCGAGGGGCGGGTGATAGCGGCCTTGCGTACGGTGTACGACCCCGAGATTCCGGTCAACATCTACGACCTTGGCCTGATCTACCAGTTATCGGCGGACGAAGCCAGCGGCAAGGTGGGCATCCGCATGACGCTGACCGCACCGGGCTGCCCGGTGGCGCAGACCTTTCCCGGTGTGGTGGAGGGCGCCGTGATGGAAGCCAGCGGCGTGAACGAAGTCGAGGTTGAACTGGTATGGGACCCGCCCTGGTCGAGAGAACGAATGAGCGAGGCGGCGCGCCTGGAACTGGGGCTGATCTGAGATGAGCGAGTGGTTCGATGTCGCCCGCGCCGACGAGTTCGCGCCCGGCACTTGCCGCAGCGTCGATGTCGATGGCGTCCAGGTCGCGGTATTCAATGTGGGTGGCAATTACTACGCCATCGAGGACCTCTGCTCGCACGAGGCCGAGCCGCTCTGCGGCGGTGACGTGGAAGGCCAGGAAGTCGTCTGCCCGCGCCACGGCTCGCACTTTTCCCTGCTGACGGGCGAGGCGCTGTGCCCGCCCGCCTACGAGCCGGTGGCGACCTTTCCGGTCCGGGTGGAGGACGGCAAGGTGCAGGTCCGCGACGAGCGCGGGGACTAAGCGGCCCCGCGCCCTCCCTGGCCATTCGGCTGTTGGTTGTCAACGGCCGAGAATGTTAAGAAGACACTATGACTTTCTGTGAGGCAGAGGCTGGCCCGCCGTGAGGAATCAAACGCGGATTAATGGCATCGGCAGCAGCCCTCGGTTTCGAAATCTACTAGGCGCGATCCGGGGTGTCACCACCCATGGTCGCAATTCGGGGTGCTCGCAGGGCTACGGGTCCAACTGTTAAACGGGCTCGGAGCACCAAGCGCAAGCCGACCTCGTTTACCGACACCAGCTACGATCTTATTCCTGTCTAAGCGCAATTCACCGGCCCAAAGCCCGCTTCATCCTTCGGGGTCGGGCGTGCCCGATGGACAACTGTTAACGTCTGGGAAAAAGTCCTGGAGAGATTGAGGTTCCATTCCGTGCCGTCGGCGGAAACCCGGCTTCCGGAACCCCAGAACTTCGGCAACGCGAACTGGCGTTGGCGCTGACCGGGCCGGGCACATCGTCGCTATCGCGGCCGGTCGGCTTGATGGGCCCAAATGGCGATCAGCATCGGGGCACGTCCAGCTCCCGGTGAATGAATAATATGAACGTCCCCACCCGTCAGCGGTGAGGGAGTACGGCCCGTGGATGGTCAACGGGCTGACGGCAAAGTTTCGCGCGGTACCGCACGGAGACCAGTAGTTCTAATGTCTATGCTTTATCGTAAGCCTTCAGCCGGCCGCTGAAGGGTTACCGGAGAGGACGGAATCGACCGGCCCGGCTGTCGGCAGCTAAGATTCCCTGCGAGGTCTGCTGACGGATGGCATGCTGGATGCTGCAGACACCGCTGGTGCGTGCTTAAGGGGGTTGCCGTCTTGTCAATGATCGAGGGCGTCAGATGTTGCATTCTTACTTTTTCGATTCCGCTGCGAGCCACTCGCACAGCCCCGCATTATGGGTCAACGAGCGTCTTTACAGTTACGGTGAAATCGAAAGCCGGGCACGTCGCGTGTCTGCGGGACTTGCAGCGATTGCACGGACCAGCGACATTGGACGATGTTTGCTATTTGGGCATCGCAGCGTCGCCGCCTATGTTGGCGTGCTGGGAATTCTTGATGCCGGGATGGCCTATGTCCCGCTCAGCCCGAAGGCTCCGGCTACGCGGACCGCGACCATCATCGCGCAGTCCGGTGCGCCGTTGATGCTGGTCGATCGTCGTTGCGCCGGGGAGCTTGAGGAGGTGCTGTCCTTGCTCGAAGAACGCCCGCAGATCTTCCTGCTCGACGAAGGTGCGGATGATTCACATCTGCAGTCCGTTAATTCCACTCTGTCGGCGCTGCCGGCAGCACCCTATGTGCAACACCGGGGCACCAAGCGCGACGTCGCGTACATACTATTTACGTCTGGATCGACAGGAGCGCCGAAGGGCGTGCCGATTACACATGCGAACGCCGATGCGTATGTAATGGGTCAATTGCAGCTGCAAGTACAAGCGCGCGATGCACGCTATATCCAGCTCTGTGAGTTGAGCTTCGATCCGTCCGTACATGACATGTTCGTCTGCTGGGCGAACGGCGGCTGCCTGTACGTGCCTGACACTGTCGATCCTGTCTATAACGCGGACTTCATTAAGCATCATGAGATAACGCATTGGAATAGCGTGCCTTCCGTGGCCGGCTTCATGCAGCAAATGCGCAAATTGACGCCAGGTGCATTCTCGAGCCTTCGAGTCTCGATGTTCGGCGGTGAGCCGTTGCCTCGCTCGTTGGCGCTGGCGTGGATGCGCGCCGCGCCGAACAGCCGGCTCTTTAATATGTACGGGCTGACCGAAGCGACCATCGCCTGCACGCGCTTCGAGGTCAGTGCCGAATTCGTCGACAATCCGCAGCACACGGTCATGCCGCTCGGCTGGGCACTCCCGAGGGTAGAACTGATGATCGTGGATGCCGAGCTCGAACCGGTTGCCGCGGAGCAGACGGGCGAGTTGCTGATCGCTGGCCCGCAGCTCGCCGGTGGCTATTTGTCGCCGGACTACCAAGCAGACAATAACAGGTTCGTTCTGAAGATTTATCCGGGTCGGCGCGCGCAACGTTGGTATCGAACCGGCGACACGGCGCGCGCCACCAACCAACATGGAATCGTGTTTCAGGGACGTCTTGATACGCAGGTCAAGATTCGCGGCAACCGCGTCGAGCTGGAAGAAGTCGAACATGTCGTGCAAGCGTGCAGCCATGCTGCGCTTTGCGCGGTGATCCCATGGCCGCTCGATGAAGTTGGGCGACCCGCCGGCCTCATCGCCTTCGTGACGAACGCCCGGGTCGAAATCGAGCGGGTTCTGCGGGCGTGCCGGCAGCGCTTGCCGGACTATGCGGCGCCGCAACGGATCGTCGTCATCGACGCGTTCCCGCTTAACGTGAACGGCAAAATTGACAGAATGGCTCTCGCTGAACAGTGCACACGCACCATGTTTGCCGCCTGAGGTTCGTGGCGCCCCCGAGCAGGACTAGCCAGCCAACGCCGCGCATGAGTGTATTGACTATGCAAAATGGGAGGGGGTAAGTGAAAGTCGCGCTTCGCCGCATTCTTTCGGAAAACGCATGCCTCGACGTCCCGGTCGAAACCTTGGGCGATACCGATAGCCTCTACGCCGCTGGCTTGTCTTCGCTCGGCACGGTCCGTGTGATGCTGGCCGTTGAAGAGGCATTGGGCATAGAGATACCTGGAGAGCTGATTACGTTTGACCTGTTTCGATGTATCGATTCGCTCGCAAGGGCGCTCGCTCCGCTCGTGTGGGACGAGTGACTGGCGCGCCGGCCGTGTGCGACTGCGAGGAAACAACTATGACTCCCAATCCCACAATGAGGCCGGTCACCTTTAATGGCTGTTTCGGGTGGCTGCACCTGCCGGCGGGCGCCGGGGCCTCAACAGGCATGGTGCTGTGTAACCCGTTCGGCTATGAGGCGCTATGTGTGCACCGCGGCTGGCGCGACTTTGCGGAGTCGTTGACGGTGGCCTGCGGTATGCCCGTTCTGCGCTTCGACTATCCGGGAACGGGCGATTCAGAGGGCGACGAAGAAGACCCGCATCGCTTTCGCGAATGGATCGACAGCATCAAGGCTGCGACAAAGTATCTGCGGACTGCTACCGGTGTGACACGCCTCACCCTGTGCGGCTTGCGTCTAGGTGCGACGTTGGCAGTCGTGGCGGCCGAAGAACTGGGCAACGTCGATAGCCTGGTTTTGATGGCGCCCGTCATCGCTGGCAAGCGTTATATCCGGGAACTGCGCATGCAGCATCAGAGCTGGCTCAAGACCCTAGAAGGCCGCGAAGCAGCGCGAGCCGACGACGACGGGCGAGCCGTGGGGGCGTTCGGATTCCAGCTGTATGCCGACACGCTCGAGCAACTCGCTGCCGTCGACCTCATACAGCGCGAGCGTCCCGCCGCGCCCCGTGTGCTGTTGCATGATAGCTGCGTCAGCGCATCCGTGAACCAGTTTGTCGAGCATTATCGTGGCCACGGTGCGAGCGCAGATGTGCAGATTTTCCCTGAGTATGACAAGTTCTTCCTGGTCGACCCAACGTTTTGCGTGCCGCCGCAACGGGCCTTCGACAGTGTGCTCGAGTGGCTCGGCTTTCAGTCCAGCACGCCAGCGATGCCTGCGGTCGAGATCCTTGCACCGCCCGCCGATGCACGGATCGACTTTACGGCCGGTCATGAGACGCCTGTCGTGTTCGGAGACGGACGCTATGTCGGCGTAGTCTGCCAGCCGTGCTGCGCGAACGAGCACGCCCCGGCTGTGTTGCTCGTCAATACCGCCGGCGTTCATCGCGTCGGCAGCGGAAGGTATGCCGTGCTGATGGCGCGGCGGCTTGCGGCGCAAGGTATCACCTCGTTACGCATGGACCTGGGCGGTGTTGGCGATAGTTTGCATCACGACGATTCGCCGACGCTCGAAGCCGTGTATGCGCGTCATTCGGTCACAGACGCGACGGCGGGAGTGGAATGGCTGATGGCGGCCGGACACCCAGGGATTGTCATGTTCGGCGTTTGCGCGGGCGCATACGTCAGCATTCATACGACGTTAGCGCATCCTCGCGTGGTGGGCTGCATGGCAATCAACTTGCCATTTTTCTTTTGGAGCGGCCCCCAAACGAAGCCGCGCGCCCCCAGTCAGGTGTACATGCGTTCGATCCGCGACCCACATAAGTGGCTCCGGCTGCTGACCGGCCGGTCGGATCTGCGAAGGATCGCCGTGAGTCTGGCACGCCGCTGGTGGTACGAGCGCTCTGCTGTCCGCCAACTCTTGATGGACCTCGAACGAAAAGGCGTGCGAACATCACTGGTGTACGGACCGTTCGATGCGGGGCTCGATGAACTCCCGATCCGTTTTAGACCGAACGCTCTCAAAATCGGAAAGCTGAAGAACGTTACGGTAACGATGCTGAAGCAAGTGGATCACTCATTATCCTCGCGCACAGCGCGTGACGTTGTAATAACTTACTTCGAGGAATTCTTGCACGAAAGGACTCTCGTTGCCGGGCGCGCCAACGTCTTGGGCGATGAAGGCGATGAGAACCAGAACCCGGACTATTTTTGCAGCCCCCTTGCACACGATGGTTGATCTGTCACCAGTATGCAGTAGCTAGGTACGCCGGCGCCTCGGGCGTCTATCGATGCCTCGCTGGGTCCGATGTCCGAGCGGCGTGAACGCGAACGCCGGTCATGCGCGTTTTGAATCAAGCTACCCTGATCAATTTCGCGTTGCTATCGCCACTTTCAAGTCCTCAATCCTTTTCTCAATTCTCGAGATGTCGTCTTTGGGCAAAGCTTCTTCCATCCAAAATCTATAGTTCAATAATTCGCGAAGACGTACTTCGGCTGGGCTACCGTCTCTATCAATAAACATTGCATCATGAAGTGCCATATATCGCACAACAAAAGCTGGCTGGCTACTGCGCATCGGCCGGAATATTTTAGAATGAACTCCTTCCGTCACGCTTAACGGATGAAATTCGCCAATCATCAATCCCGCATCCATAAAAACTGGCTTCACCATCGAATGAGCCTCGTCTATATATTTCGAGTACTGCTCTTCTTTCAGGCCACTCAGAAATATGCATATCGAAAAACGTCGTGTCTTAAACATGCCTGGAGACAACCGATGATACAGCGAAGACAGCCTTTCTAACACAGATAAAAATATTTCAAACGAAAGTTTTTTTACATCCCAGGAACAAAAAAGCAATGACCCTTCGCAGTGAGATGGCCCGACAAAAGGACAAACAGCCCCCCGTCTTCCAAGTTCGGGATGAGGTATCGTGATGAAGTTTGCAATCCAATCGAGGCCAGATTTAAATATTCTTTTGGTTGATTCATCTGAAACGGATTCAATGTCTATCGATGAGCATGCCGACCGCGCTATTTTTTCAATTTCCAAATCAATAATCGAGATTGAAGTTTTTTTGTCTGTCATGATCCAAGCCGTCGATTTATTGAATGGCGCAAATTTTCGATGCAGGACAAATGGATAATAATCCTAGGTTGCAATTGTCGTTTCTTCAATCCTATACGTAATGAAAGTACTGCAAACGCGACTCGGTTACAGCCGCAATGCCGATCCGTCGGCGAGTACCATGGTCATAAGCCGCGTCGAAGCCAGACGAACCAGACTAGCCGCCTCTGGTTTAGGGACGTTAGCATGACCAGACATCCCTATTCGTTCGCTGAGACGCACTTCACACGGAGACTTAGTCAAATAATGGCGGCTTAGACACACACCGGTTCGACGCTCTACCTTTCGGCCTAGCGACGGGCCAGGGCCGCGTCTATCACCAACGCATCTAGGCAGCTTGACCGCCCAGCATGGGGTTCCTTAGAGCCATAGCCGGTGCATCAGATCAGAACCTAGCTGCACGAGTTGCCCCGCCATGTCGGCAATGCTCAAATTCATGCCCAGCGCTCTTGCCAATGCATAAAGGGTTCCCCCCAGTAGGGCTAGGGACAGAATGCCCATCTTGACTTCGCTCACGACGCCTCCTCGCTATCTGCCGACTTGGGTCCGAGTTCCCCCGGCATAGCTGCAGCGAGCAGCGGCGTTGTAATTTATCTGGCCTCGTCACGTTTCTTTATAGAAACATTGGCACACCAGGACGCGGACACTCTGTGCGGCATCCCGCTCACCATGCGACGGCCGGTCGCCACACGCTAGCGACTGCGTGGGGCCATTGGTCGTCACGCCCACCGCCAACAAGCTCTACAGCCTGGTGCGCAAGGGCAGCATGGGGACGCCCGCCGAGGTGCTGCTGCGCGCTCGCACGCGCGTGACCATCGAGCACCCCGACCTGCCGGATGCGTTGAAACACGTCGCCGCCGAGGCGGTCCAAACGATCTGGCAGGCGGCCGGCGCGCGTCAAGGTAGATGTCGCCTCATTCATGCAGCCAAACGCTGGTTTTCCGCGCCTGGCTTGATACGGGTGGGCACGGCAATCTCGCGCTCGG
>NZ_JWMA01000057.1 GCF_000812465.1 Cupriavidus sp. IDO
GTCCGCACTCCTGGGCTCCTCGACGGCGAGCTTCCTCCATCCGACAAGCCATCCGAACACGCGCCGGGCCGACGGGCACGGCATCGTGCGCACGGGTGGCCTGGACAAGCGGTACCTTGCCCTGCGGAAAGAGAAGGCGGACCACGCAATGCTGCACGGCGGCGCGACTGCCCGTATAGCCGGAGCTCTTGCCAGATCTCTCTCGGAAAGCGACAGCCCTGGGCGATTCGCTCCTCGATGTAGCTGCGATAGGGATCCAAAGGGGTCGGACCCCGCGCCTTGGGGGCGCGCTCGGGGAAGGCTCCCGCGGTGATGAAGTTGCGCACGGTTCGATGGTTGATTGAGAGCTCGCGCGCGATTCCTTTCATCGTGCCGCCCTGGGCGCGTAGCGCCATCACCCGCTCGTACAGCGCCAGCCGCGTGGCGCGACGCTGATCGCTCAGGCGCTGCCATGACCGCAGTGAGTTGCGGCTCAATACCCCCTGCCGGCCCAGGGTCACGCCACCGACCTCGACTTGCTGCGCGGCTTGGCGCAGTTGCGGCCCGAGTCGGCACAGCAGCCTCTCGACGTTGTCGCGCAGGTTGCACAGCAGATGCCAGCGATCGGAAACTTGCTTGGCTCTCGGCAGCGCAATGTCGACCGCCTCGGAGTAGGCCCCGGCCCGATCCCTGGCGACGATCTCAATCGATGGGTGCGCACGCATCCACGCGGCCACCGCAGTGGCTTTCCTGCCGGCGAACACTTCGATCGGCTCACGTCTCTCCAGGTCGACGATGATCGTTCCGTACTGGTGACCGCGCGCGATCGCCCAGTCATCGATGCCGACGACCCGCGGTCGTGGTCTGCACTAGCGCCCAGGAGCTCTTCGCAACTCCCGCAGCACGGTGTCGGCACTGGTGCGCAAGCCCAAGGCGTTAGCAAGCCGGGCTGCCGCCTCACCACCGAGGGCGTGGCCCAGCGCGTGCAACGCCCGAGCGTGCGATCGCGTTCGACGCTGATGCCGACCGGCCAAGGCGTGGATGCTCTCGGCAAACGTACGACGGGGGCAGTCGGCGTTCGCGCACTTGAAGCGACGCACCTCGACGGCGAGAACGACCCGCTGCTCGAGCATCGGTCGTTCCTCCAGCCTGCGCACATAGCTGCCATGGAGTCGGTCACTCCAACGACGGCAGGCAGGACAAGGTGCCGCGCGAACCGTACTGCAGGCTTCGACAGTCATGGTCTCCCCTCGCGCGTCGCTGGAGACAACGCGCTTACCTACACGGGCGAGAATACGATCGATCCCACCGAGAACTTGGCTCATGGTAACGATCAAAGTTGGGCCAGATCGACCCGAAATCAAGCCCTCGACGCGGCCGTCACACAAAGTGCGGAAGACCCCACAAAAATTCGATCTCGAAAGGGGCCGACGCCAAGGCGACTGTGAAAGGCCGTCCAGTTTGAATAAGACGGTAGGGTCGGAAATATGGCGGTACAGCGAGCCCCATGGAGGGGCATACTGAATTCCCGGGCCACCACATCCGGGACCATGAGGGCCTTCCTGATATCTGCCCGCCCAAGTGCGTGGTCTCTGGTTCAGCTTGCTTGATGGCGCGCCAGCACGCGCCCTGGCCGCGCGCCCGTCGGTCGTCCGCCATGCCAGACGAGGGAGCCATTGACAATCACTGTATCGATACCATGCGCCGGAGCGGTCGGCGCGTCGTAGGTGGCGGCCGCGTCGATGGTCTCGGCGTCGAACAGGACCAGATCGGCGAACGCCCCCTCCTTGAGCAGGCCCCGGTCTTGCAGGCCGAAATTCTTCGCGGTGAGACCGGTCATCTTGTGTACGGCAGTTTCGAGGGGGAACAAGCCGAGGGTCCGGCCATAGTGGCCCAGCACGCGGGGGAAGCTGCCCCACAGACGCGGGTGCGGAGACGCGTCGTGCGGCAAGCCGTCCGAGCCGATCATGGCTTTTTCGTGCTTCAGGATGCGCTGCACGTCGCCCTCGTCCAGCCGGAAGTAAATCCCCCCGCTGGACTCAGGCGGCGGATCGCGTCCTCCTGGTCCACGCCAAGCTTGCGAGCGATGGCGTCCAGATCCTGCCCCGCGAATTCCGGAAGCGACTTCGACCAGCTCACAATGACGCGAGTCGAACTCGCCGCGCGGTGGGCCGACAGAACCGTGGAGCCGGCCGTATAGGGATAGCAGTCGATACAGATCGGCTGGGTCGCCATGTTCCGCTCAATGAAGGACAGGGCTTCCTGCGATCGGCCCTTGTTCTTTTCGCCGACCACCTTGAGGTGCGAGATCACCACCGGCACGCCAACCTCGCGGCCAATTCGGAAGCTCTCCTCCAGCGAATCGATCACCCGATCCGCTTCATCACGCATGTGGGTGCAGTACACGCCGCCGAATGCCTGGAGCGGGCCGCAGATGTCGATCACCTCCTCGGTCGGCGCCGCAATCGATGGCTCGTAGAACAGGCCGGTCGAGACACCGATCGCGCCGGCTTCCAGCGCTTCGAGCACCAGGCTGCGCATCTGCTCTATCTGCGCCCCCGATGCCGGCTGCTCCAGATCCTCCACTGTCGCCACGCGCAGCGTGGTGTGACCCACCAGCAAGGGGCAGTTGGTAGCGGGAGGCTTGTCACGCAGTGCCGCGATGTAGGAGGCGAATGTTGGGAAAGCGAACCAGTCGCCCTGCTCGTCGAGCAGGTTCAGTGGCGGAGTCACCGGCTGCGGGACCGGTCGTGGCATCGGCGCGAGCGAGATGCCGCAATTGCCCGCGATTACCGTGGTGATGCCCTGGCTGACCTTGGGCGCCATATCGGGGCTGGACAGCATGAGCCGGTCGTCGTGGGTATGCGCGTCGATGAAGCCCGGGGCCGCGATGCGGCTTTTGAGGTCGATCTCCACCTCGCCGCGCGCGCCCGACAGATCGCCGATACGGGCGATGCGGTCGCCGCGGATGCCAATGTCACCCGCGTAACGCGGCGCGCCCGTGCCATCCACGATACTCGCGTTGCGGATCAGCAGATCAAAATTTGCTTTCATGGGATTTCCTGAAAAGTTTCCGTGGCGTACCCGCGCTCACAACAGCGCGCCGCGCGCGGCAATCGGCCAGAGGGCCTCAACTTTGTCGCCGCGCACGCACACCAGTTCGTCGTAGAGATTGACGGTAGGGTCGCAGTGGCCCGGCACGAGCATCAGCACGTCTCCCAGCGACACTGCGGTGGCATCGGCAGTAGCCAGGACGCCATGTTCGTCTGCAGCCTTCACATAGCGCAGGTCGGGCCGCTGCCAGACAGCGGGCATGCCCGAATCCACGCTCGATGCCTTCAGGCCAGCATCCACGATCGCGCGCTGCGGATCCGCTCGGCTCATCACCGTCGTGCGCACGAACAATGCGTGCTCGAAGGGCACATCGCCCTCCCCGCGCTCGTTGTCACCGTAGTCGCGGTCCAGGAATATGTAGGATCCCGCCTGGAGCTCATTGAAGACGCCGCTGTCGCGTTCATGCAAGAAGGTGCCGGTGCCCGCGCCCGTGACACGTTCGACAGCCACGCCGCAGGCTTCGATAGCGTCGCGCGTCATGCGCGCAGCCTCGACAGCGTCTTTAATGGCCGCTTTGCGTTGCTGCGGCGACCGCAGATGCTGGGCTGGCCCGTGGTAGCACTGCAGCCCGGCGAAGCGCAGCCCCGCGCTGCCGGCAATCAGCCGGGCAAGTTGCACGGCTTCGTCGCCCGGCGCCACGCCGCAGCGGTTGGCGCCGACGTTGACCTCGATGTAGACGTCGAGGGTGACGGCATGCGCTTGCGCCGCTGCGGCCAGCGCCAGCACCTGCTGCGGATGATCGGCCAGCACCCCAATACGCGCCTTGCGTGCCAGCGGCGCAAGGTGGTGCAGCTTGGTGTCGCCGATCACCTGGTTCGTGACCAGGATGTCGCCAACTCCGGCTTCCACGAACACGGCAGCCTCGCCAACCTTCTGGCAGCAGATACCCACAGCGCCCAATGCGATCTGTCGCAAGGCGATCTCCGGACACTTGTGGCTCTTGGCGTGAGCACGCAGACGCACGTTTCGGCCGCGCAATGCGTCAGCCATTCGCTTCAGATTGCGCTCGAATGCATCCAGGTCGAGCACGAGCGCGGGTGTATCGATGGCAACGGCGGGGTCGCCGGCTTGGGCTGCTTTCCAGGGACTCACGGGGATCTCCTTCAATCGATCTTGGCACCGGAGAGTTTCACGATCTTTGCCCACTTGACCGTTTCGCGGCGGGACAGGTCCAGAAACTCCTCGGGCGTGCTGGGCGCGATTTCCGCCCCCAGCACCTTGAATCGCTCCAGCACTGCGGGGCTCTCCAGCGCGATGCGAATCTCGCGGTTGAGGCGAGTAACGATGTCTTTGGACATGTGGGCCGGGCCGACAATGCCTCCCCATGCCGACACCTCGAATCCGGGCACGGATTCGGCGATCGCGGGAACGTCCGGATATGCAGCCAGGCGCTGCGCCGAGGAGATGCCAAGCGCCCGCACCTTGCCTGCCTTGGCCATCGGTGCGGAAACCGGCGTGTTGATCATCATGAGCTGTATGCCACCGCCGATCAGGTCCGTGACGGCCGAAGTCGCCGCGCGGTAGGGCACATGCAGCATGTTGACGCCCGTCATCGCCTTGAAGAGTTCGACGCCCAGATGTGCGGTGGTGCCGTTGCCATCCGATCCAAAGGCCAGCTTGCCCGGATTCTTTTTCGCATAGGCAATCAGTTCGGGAATGGTCCTGACGGGCACACTGTCGTTGACGATCATCATGTTGGACAGGCGCAGCGTGTTCGCGATCAGCGTCAGGTCCTTTTCGACGTCGTATGGCACCGATGGCAGCAGCGACTTGTTTGTCGCCAGCGAGACAATATTGCCGTAAGCCAGCGTGTAGCCGTCGGGCGCGGACCTCACCAGCTCCATCGTGCCGATCACGTAGGAGCCACCCGGCTTGTTGTCAATCACGATGGGCACGCCCAATTGCTGTGCCAACTGTGGACCGAGGGCTCTCATTAACGCATCCGGAGCTCCGCCGGGAGCCGACGGCACGATCAGCCGGATCGGCTTGTCGGGATAAGCTGCGGCCGCTGGCGCAGCGATGGCAATGATGGCAAGGGAGAGAATTGGGAGCAGCAGACGTCTAAACATGGCTCGGACACATGGTAGGTGGCGTAAGACAGCAAGCGCCGGTGGCATAAGGGACAGGCCGCACTCTTGCAGGCGCCAGACGGAGCGCACCAGAGCGGGCCCATCTCTTTGAGAACGGGTTCTTAGTCGTTGCGCGCCAAGCCCGGGGTGGACGCAGGGATCTTGCGCGCGCGGGCAGCCTGCTCGAAACCATACGCGTACCGGATGAGTTGAGGTTCGTCCACGGGCGACCGAGAACCCCATGGGCGGATCGGTGAACCAGACGGAGTCGTCAGATTTGACAACGACGTGGTTGGGCGAATTGACGGCGCGGGCGCGCGTTGGCGCCCGGAGCATTTAGCGGTCCGCGCCTTCGCCTTCCGTCCAGGCCTTGTACCGCGCCTTGTTCTCCTCGTTGGGCGGATACAAGCCGGGCAACGGCATGCCGCGCTCCACTTCCTGCATGATCCAGCCCTCCAGGCGCTCTTGTTCGACCGAGGCGGCAATCACTTCGTCCAGCATGGCGGCGGGAATCAGCACCGCGCCGTCCTGGTCCACCACGATGACATCGTTGGGGAACACTGCAACCCCGCCGCAGTCGATGGGTTCCTGCCAGCCGACGAAGGTCAGGCCGGCGACCGACGGCGGTGCGGCGGTGCCCCGGCACCACACCGGCAGTCCCGTGCCCAGCACGCCCGCCACATCGCGCACCACGCCGTCGGTGACCAGCCCGGCCACGCCGCGCTTGCGCAGGCGCGCGCACAGGATATCGCCGAAGATGCCAGCATCGGTCACACCCAGCGCGCCCACCACCGCAATGCAGCCGGCCGGCATGTCCTCGATGGCCGCGCGCGTGGAAATCGGCGAGCCCCAGGAGGCCGGCGTCGCCAGGTCTTCGCGCGCGGGGACGAAGCGCAAGGTAAAAGCGCGGCCGACCAGGCGCGGCTGTCCGGGTGCCAGCGGCCGCGTGCCGCGCAGCCAGACGTTGCGCAGGCCATGCTTGAGCAGCACGGTGGTCAGGGTTGCGGTGGTCACGCTTTGCAGCGCCTTGATCACACTTTCGTCGAGGGGAAGCGATGTGGTCGCCATGATGTTTCCTTGTTGCATTTGGTTTGGGGTTTAATCTGCCAGTGCCGCGCGCGGGTCATGCCTCGCCAGACGCCGCAGCAGGTGGTCCACCTCGTGCCGGGCCGTCGCCGACATGGCTGCCGCTGGCTTGCGCTGCGCCGCCGAGGAGAGGATTCCGCGCCGCATCATCACGTACTTGCGCACGGCCAGACCGACGCCGGGCTGCTGCTCGTAGCGCAGCAGCGGCAGGTGGTTGTCGAAGAGGTCGTGCGCGGCCTCGCGCTCGCCCTGGGCCGACAAGCGCACCACGTCGCAGAGCATATCCGGGAAGGAGTAGCCGGTATTGGCGCCATCGGCGCCGCGCTCCATTTCGTAGTCGAGGAACAGCCCGTTGTTCCCGCACAGGATGGAGATGTGCCGCATTGAACCCTCCTTCTCGAAAGCGCGCAGGGCCGAGATCTTTTCCAGGCCGGGCCAGTCTTCGTGCTTGAGCATGACGCACGACGGCAACTCGCCGACGATGCGCTGGATCACGCCGGGCGTCATCTGCACCGAGAATGTCAGCGGATAGTCCTGCAGCACGAACGGCACGTCGGCGTCGATCGCGTCTACCGCCTGCCGGTAGTAGCCGACGATCTGGTCGTCGGTGCGCAGCGTGTTGGGCGGCGCGATCATGACGCCGGCCGCACCCAGGTCCATCACCTCGCGCGTCAGCGCGCGCATGGCGGCGAAACCCGGCGCCGAGACCCCGACCACCACCGGCAGCCCGCCCGCGCGCCGGATCATGCGCGCGGCCACATCGATCGACTCGGCGTGCTCGAGCTTGGGCGCTTCGCCGAGCTGGCCGAGCACGGTCACGCCGGTCGCGCCGCAGCCGAGATAGAAGTCCATCAAGCGATCGATCGAACTTACGTCGATCGATCCGTCGTCCAGGAATGGCGTGGGCGCGATGGGGAAGACGCCCTTGGCGTCAGCGGTCAACAGCATCTTTGGGTCTCCGCGAAAGCTGGTGTTGGGTCGGGTCGGTCGTGCTGGGGCGCGGGGGGCAGTTCCCGCGAGCCTCAGATACTCTGGATAAGGCCACCGTCGATGCGGATGGTGGAGCCGGTGATATAGCCGGCGCGGTCGCTCACCAGGAACGTCACCGCATCGGCATATTCCTCCGGGCGGCCGTAGCGGCCCACCGCGATGGCCGCGGTGCTTTCAGCCGACACCTCCTCCACCGGGCGCTGCTCGCGGCCGGCCTTGGCTTCATCCAGGAAGCGGATGCGGTCGGTGGCGATGCGTCCCGGCAGCACGATATTGACCGTCACGCCGTCACGGCCGACTTCACGCGCCAGGGTCTTGGACCAGCCCACCAGGGACAGGCGCAGCGCATTGGAAATGCCCAAGTTCGCAATCGGCGCGACCACGCCGGACGAGGTGCTGGTGACGATGCGCCCCCACTGCCTGGCCCGCATGCCGGGCAGCACCCGGTCGGTGATCGCGATCACCGACAGCACCATGCTTTCGAAGTGCTTGCGCCACAGTGCCGTTTCCTGGCCAAACGCGGTGGTGGGCGGCGGGCCGCCGGTATTGTTGACCAGGATATCGACCTGGCCAAACTGGGCCTCGATGGCGGCGACATGGGTCTCGATCGACGCCAGGTCCGCCAGATCCCAGGTGCGCGCAAGCGCCGTGCCGCCCTTCGCGGCGATCGTTGCCGCGGTGCGGCTTGCCGCTTCCTCATTGACGTCGGCGACCACGACCTTCACGCCCTCCGCCGCCAGCGCCAGCGCGATGGCGCTGCCCAGGCCGCCGCCGCCGCCCAGCACCAGTCCTACCTTGCCTTCAATTCCTAATTGCATGAGTACCTCGCTTGAATAACTTGAACCGACTGGATTGACAAATTACGTTCGCCGCGCGCCTGGGTAGCGCGGCATCATGCTCGCCGACGGACTACCGATGGAATTCCCGACCATCTCCCTTTGGGTTCATTAGTGGTCATGGGTCGTGGGGAACGTCGGTTCAGCTATCGGAATTGATATGGGCGTCGGAGATGACCTTTTCCCAGCGTGTGACTTCGGTGCGCAAGCGCTCGGCCGATTTTTCAGGGGTCGTTGGCGGCAAGGCATAGACACCCTGCTTCAGAAACTGTGCCTTGACATCAGGCATTGCCAGAATCCTGGCCAGCGCCGCATTCAGGCGCTCAACCACCGGCGCGGGCGTGCCCGCCGGTGCCAGCACGCCGAAGGTGGAGCTGACGTCCAGGGTGGGCATGCCGCTCTCTGCGGCAGCGGACACGTCCGGCAGCATCGAGATGCGCTTGGGTGCCGCCACGGCAAGCGCGCGCAACTGGCCTGCCTTGATGAACGGCTGCGCCGCCGGCACCGTCTCCACCATCATGTTGACCTGCCCGGCCACCAGGTCTGTCATGGCGGGACCACTGCCTTTGTACGGCACGTGGGTCATGTCGATATTGGCCTCTTTCTTGAAGATCTCAGCCGCCATGCGCTGCGGGGCGCCGGCACCAGACGAGGCGTAGTTAAGCTTGCCGGGATTGGCCTTGCCGTAGCTGACCAGTTCCTGGAGCGTCTTGACCGGCACCCTCGGATTGACCACCACCACCAGTGGCACCGAGCCAACGACCATCACCGGGGCGAAATCCTTGATGATGTCGTAACGCAAGTGCCCTTTTTCCAGGGTAGCCATGGTTGCATGGGACGTCAGTGCGCCCATGAGCAGGGTGTAGCCGTCTGGCGTGCTCCGGGCGACCACCTCGGCGCCGATGTTTCCGCCCGCGCCTCCCCGGTTGTCAACCACCACTTGCTGGCCCAGCACCTCGCCCAGGCGGGTGGCAACGATGCGGCCGATCACGTCGGTGGCGCCGCCCGGCGGATAAGGCACGACCAGCCGGATCGGCTTGTCCGGATAGGCCGCGAACGCGGCCGGGGCACTGGTGAAAGCGGTCATGGCGGTGAGGGCCAGCAGTCCCGCCCGCAGCAAGGTGCGACGAGTCGCATTGGTGATAGGGAAATCCATGTCGTCTCCGCTCTCCCCGGAATGCGTCATACACGGAGTTTGACGAAGACGTAAGGCAAAAAGAAGCGATCCCCAGACCGATTAACCAAAAGATTATTTTGGTTTCCGCGGCACCCCGCCAGCGCGGGCCAGAGACCGGCTCGCCGGCTATCCGCGATACGAGCCCTATCGGCACGCGTTAGCGAATTCGCTTCGGAGTTTGTACCGAATATTGCAAGCCCAACCTCTTGACGCAACAGCGAAGAGCGGTTTTGGAAGAAGCGAGGTCCTGACGGCTTCAAATCGACAATGAACTGGGTCAATACAGGGGACCAGACCGGTGGAAACTCACGGCTCCGGGCGGGGATGGACGTACGCATAAAGCATCTCCTATAGTATGCAAGCCGAAACTTCTTCGAACATGCGCGTTAGGAAAACCATGTTTCATTCGAGAAGTAATGCTCGACGGCAGCCCTTCGACTCGCGCCTCGACGTGCCCCGACCGGCCGGTCAAATCCCAATGAAGGGAAATGACGTCTAGGTCGCATGAGATACCTGATCACTCATACGTTGATGTGAGCGACGGCGTCAATTTCGACCATCACCCCTTGCAGTCCGCACTCCACGGTTGTGCGTGCTGGTTTAAAGTCAGAAAACCTAGTCGCATAAACGGTGTTGAACCGTGGAAACAGGTTCAAGTCCGTCAAGTAGATCGTGACCTTCACGATGTCGGTCATCGAAGCACCGGCGGCAGCCAACACTTTAGCGACGTTATCAAGCGCTGCTGCCGTCTGCTCCTCGATTGTGTCCCCGACAATTTGTCTTGCTTCATCGCGGGGAGTTTGCCCCGACACAAATACAAAGCCACCTGCAGCTACTGCAGCCGAGTAATGTCCCCCTGCCTTGAGGTTTGGAACCTCGATCACACGAGCTGGAGTTTTCGTGGGGCTTTCCATCTGACTATCCTCGTTGTCTTGTTTGGCCGCTAAAGACAGCTATTTCTTAGTGGCCTCTGCCTTATTGACTCCATTCGGAGGATAGAAACCAGGAAGCGCAGCGCCGCACTCCACTTCATTCAAGATCCATCCTTCGAAACGCTCCTGCTCGACCGCTGCTACGACATCCGCCGGTAAGGCAGAGGAAAGACGTGCTCTTAATGATTCTTCCCCAGCGTCTTTCTTGCATCCCTGGCAAACAGGTCAGGAATGCCAACAAGCGTCGCGGGCTGCTGCGCATAGGCCGGGCACATCTTCACCGTCTTCACGCCGACATTTGATCGTCGCTTAACGGCGGTTCCCCATCTGCTCGCGGTACGTCCATTCGCCGTCGCGACCGAACACCAACGCCTTTTCGAAGAGATAGGCAGTCGTACACGCATGGCGAGGCATCAAAAGCACCCGATCCCCGACCGCCAGATCTTCGTTTTCGACCACCACATGTTCTTCGCTCATCATCAGAATCTTCCCGTTCCATCGAAAGCGCGCGCTTAAAGGCTTGTCGGGAGAAATTGCCTTGGCACCAGCGTCAAGCGTGGCCGTCTGGCCCTTCGTGGCAATCACGGTGGCAAGCACATAGGCGCTCGGCTGCCAGCCAAAGTCTTGAAGCTCCGCGTCATGCTGGTCGCTTGAATAGGTCCAGCTTCCCGGTCCTACGTAATCGGCTAACGAAGCTGGCCAGACATTGAAGCTATAGCTGCCGCCGGCGATCAGATCGGAACACAAACCTGCCCCTGCGGCGCGCTCCATAAGATCTGTTGCTTGCTCCACGACCGAACCGAGCCGTTCACGTCGCGTTGCACCGTCCGGTCCTTGAATATGACCGTCGTAGATGTGGAATCCGCCAAAACGGCCCAAAGCGTCGATATCCCGCGCCAGATCGAGCGCCACCTCTGACAGCGGCGCCCCGGTACGTCCCATGCCGGGATCGAGGTCGACGATCAGCTTTAGGTTTGAGGTGCCTGGTTTGCTGGCCTCGAGCTCACTGCGCCACGCCTCAAGCCCCTCGGACGAGTCAACGAGCGCGCCGATCGACGCGTTTGGATAATTTCCGGCAACGTTGATCAGGGCCCGAATGTTCGCCCTGTTGGCGCTTGGATAGGCCCAGACGACATAGAGTGCACCAGCGGCCAGCACCATCGCCGTTTCTGCTACTGTGGAAGCCTTGAAAGCACGAACACCCTCCTTCAGCAGCAGTTCAACTATCCAGCTTGCGCGATGCGTCTTGACGTGCGGCATCAAGCGGCTGATCCCTCCGCATGCTTGCGCAGTTGCGTGAAGGTTATCGACTATGCCTTGCTCATAGATTGTGAAACAGGGCGTCTGAACATCCTCCGGCAGAGAGTGCGCCCATCCGGGGCTAAGTTTGGGAGCTGATAATGATCTGTTAGACATTATTTCGGTTCTCATTTGTATTACACAATAGTTAGCTTGCATTTCTGTACGCTTATCTATTGGAGAGCGTGGAACTCGCTATGTCATCGACGACTGGCGAACGCGTTCGAGATATGCCTCAGTCACCTGACGCAAATGCATCAACAGGCTCGCATGCGTCTCCCACGGTAAACGGTCGACACTCATAACCGGACGGGCAGGTTTATCAATGCGGCTATCGTCTA
The DNA here is from genome assembly GCF_000812465.1 of Cupriavidus sp. IDO. GTDB lineage: Bacteria > Pseudomonadota > Gammaproteobacteria > Burkholderiales > Burkholderiaceae > Cupriavidus. The sequence goes on from NZ_JWMA01000057.1 coordinate 11,824, forward strand.
CGGCTTGCCCGACTTCGACCGCCGCCGTGAGAAATGCACGGTCTTTCTCCGGGCGAAAATCCGCGAGCAACGACCCCGAAAGACTGGGTTCGACCAACGCCATCGCCAACAGCAATCCCCAACCGCCCCAGTTCGAAACGCCCGCTACGATCAGGTGGTCAGTTGGCGTTGTGGCTGCAATAAGGTGGCCGTTCGGGATGTCGTCACGAATGATGTCGCAAGGCAACCCGCTCATCCCAATCTCGTTTCCTCCATCGCCGATGCCTATCGTGACCCACGGTCGATCCCATGTGGGATCGTTAAAAAGCAGATGCAACGGTGCAGTATCGTCAGTCATGTCAGCACCATACTCCCGGTGCGGCTTTCCATCGCTGCCGGGGGATACGCGTTCAATCGCGATCAGATGCGTGATGGGCTGAACGCCTGCTGCCAGTCGTTCGCGGAGCGTGACGACCGAATCTGTATTAACTGCTGTTATTTCCAGCGTGACTGACTTGGGAAGCTCGTTGGAAATCGCCCAAACCGCCTTTGCGCAGGGCGCGTCCGAGATGATCGTAACGGGAATGCCGGCGTTCGCGAGGCCAGCGGCCATGTGTGCCATGCCACCCAGACCGTCGGTCTCCGGTGACGGCGGAACCGCATTGCGGATGAAAAAGCCTGTGACAATGCCAACGTGCGCATTCGGTGTACTCATGATCGAACGCGCGGCTCGCTCCAAGCCTCCCTGCGCAAAACTGACCATGCGGCTGATGTCCCGTCGAACAGTTCGACCAATAATCTCTTCAATGGCTTTAATCGTCATAGTTTCAGTAATCCGTTAAATTCACGTTTCGCGTTCGTAGTCGATTCCAATCGAACACACCAAGTGTCATACCCACATCGATTGGAAGCACATGGTCGCTAGGAAGGAAGAGCCGGTGAACTGCACGATCAACCGACTGCATGCAGGAAAGTCCTAGTCCGAGCGTTCGCCAACCGTCGGGTTTTCAGGTATGCCCGTTACGTCTCCCTTTCTTCCTTTCTTTTATCATTTTCTGATCGACGAAGTGAGTGTATAAGGGCGAGGGGGATAAGAAGTAATCAAAAATCGACCCGCCTCGCGATAAAGAATCCTGATCACGCCCTTCGCTCTTGACTGCTGCGACCGTGAGCCCATGAACTTGGCTGCAACCGCCGAACAACATCACCAGGTAGATCCCTTCCAGCTGGCGAGCCTGCCAGGCAGGTGACCTCATCCATGACCGCATCGGTCACCGAACTGATGAACTCGGGTGACGCATGTGGGGCGGCGACTGCGTCTAAATGACGGCGGCCTCGCCAACGTTTTGTGCTGTCGTACTAGCGGTTCACAATTGATTTCGGCAACCTCAACACGAGAATCGCACCGATCACCAAAATCAATGACAGGAGGTAAATCCCATACGTTGGAGAACCCGTTGCGTCCTTCACCACACCGATCACATAAGGGCTCACGAAGCCACCTAGATTCCCGAATGAATTAATCATTCCGATTGCGACCGCTGCCCCTACTCCTGTGAAGAATTGACTCGGAAGCGTCCAAAACATAGTTGTCGCCGTGTAGGCGCCGGCGGTCGCCACGCTCAATGCGATCAACGAACTGACAGGACCATGAGTAAACGTGCTGGCAACCAATCCGACAGCAGTCGCCAGATAAGCCGCGGCAGTGTGCCAGCGTCGCTCCGTGCGCCGGTCTGAACTTCGACACACCAGATTCAGTGCGACGGCGCCGATAGCAAATGGAATAGCGGAGATCCAACCAATTTGCTCAAGCGTAGAGAAACCAATTTCTTTGATCAAAGTCGGCAACCAGAACGAGATCGCGTACAGCCCCATCGTCTGACAGAGTGCCAATGCGATCAGATACCAGGCTCTAGGGCTCGAAAAGACCTGCCGAATGCGCACTTCGCCATGCGCCAGCGCTCGCTTTTCGTTTTCCTCAGCCTGTAGTTCCGCCGCGACAAATCGTTTTTCGTCATCGGACAGCCATTTGGCGAGATGCGGCCGGTCCACCAGCAGAAAGGGCAAAAGGAGAGCCATGACGAGGGTGGGCAAAGACTCGAGAACAAAAAGCCATTGCCATCCGCTCAGGCCAAGATGACCATGGTATGCCGTCATGATCCACCCCGAAATGGGAGATCCGATGAGACCGGACAAGGGAATCGCGGTATAGAAGAAACCCGTCATTCGGCAGCGAATGTGCGAAGGAAACCAGTAGGTAAGGTAAAGAATGATGCCCGGAAAAAAACCAGCCTCTGCTGCTCCCAAAAGCACGCGCATCACATAGAACTGTCCCGGCGTTTGGACGAATGCGAAGGCCCCTGAAATCAGTCCCCACAACAGCATGATCCGGACCAGCGTTTTTTTTGCGCCGATGCGGGCCATCAGCAGGTTGCTCGGCACTTCAAACAGGAAGTATCCCAAAAAAAACAAACCTGCACCTAGGCCGTAGGCTGCCTCCGAGAAGCCCAAGTCACTGAGCATCTGCAGCTTGGCGAAACCTACGTTGATCCGATCAAGATAGGCACAGAAATAGCAAACCATAATCAACGGTATAATTCGCCAGCCGATCTTCCAGAACACTCGATCAGCTATGGCAGCGTTCTGATGGTTATCCGAGAACGTAGTGTCGATGGACATGATTTGGCTCCAAGAATATTAGGGAGTTGTTTCCGTAGTTGTGTTTCGGCGCTGCAGGGAGCGTAAAGGGCGCACGGTCTCCGCGAGCACGCCCAAAATATCGGTATCAGCTTTAGGCGACCGCCTGCAATGTGACAAGATGCAGGCGGTCAACCGCGGTGACTTACGGACTTAGGCGTTCGCCGTTGAAGAAGCGAAGCAATAGCTCACTCTCGCGGCCGCGAGCCCCTTCTGGCAGGTAATGACCGCATCCGCTGACTTCGCCACCCACCACATTGAGCGCAATTGGTCTCATCGCTTCGAACATTCGCGCACCGTAACCACGTTCACCTCCGAGTGCGAGGACCGGCACGGCAGGCGGCTACCTAGACCGATCTAGGTTTGGAGCATCGTTGACACCACATTTACAAAAACGAAGCAGCGAACAGAACCTCCTGGACGTGCGGTCTGAAGCAACTGCTCTTTCCCGCATCTCTGAAAGGTGAGGTTTGATGGTCACCTACTTCGTCTCTTTGCCACCTTGATTACTCACTCATTGAGCCAGTGTAGAGTGCTAATATTGATCACAGGTAATCGAATTTTGGCTCCCCTCTCGATAGAAAAATTTGATCATGCGACTTACGCTCCAACAAATCGAGACGTTCTATTGGGTCGCCCGTTTAGGCGGCTTTCACGCCGCAGCGCGTCATCAACATTTGACGCAGCCGACCATATCTGCACGCATCCAGGAGTTGGAAACGCAACTTGGGGTCGAGTTGTTCGAAAGGGAGCGCGGACGTAGTGGACTTACTGCAGTCGGCAGGGATGCGCTGGCGCAGGCCGAAGAGATCGTGAAGCTTGCAGACGCCTTCGCGCGCATCGCCACGCAACGCGATCCGATGTTAGGACTGCTCCGGCTGGGTGCGAACGAATCCACAGCCCTCGGGGGGCTTACGGAACTGTTGACGCAGTTGAAGACAGCCTACAGGGAGTTGCACATCGAGATCACTGTAGATGTGGGCGTCGAATTGACCCGCAGACTTATTTCGCGCGAGCTCGACGTCGCAATATTGAACGAATCATCGAGCTCCCGGCACGTACGTGAGCACACTATCGGTCTATCCAACTTGCATTGGATCGCCTCGCCAAAGCTGGTCCGCAAGCGCGAGATTACACCGGCGGCGTTGGCGTCTTTGCCGATTATCACAGTGTCGGCGCCGTCATCAAACCACACGCTTGTGATGAACTGGTTTCGCGATGCAGGGATGGAGCCTACAAATATCAGCTCGAGCAATTCTCTTTCGACGATGATACAACTCGTTGCAGCCGGGCATGGAGTTGCTGTCATGTCGCCCGCGATTATGAAAGATAAGATTTCGTCCCGGCTAATTCATACACTTCACACGACGCCCCGCTTAAGGCAGCAGGAATACCTTGTCGCATACCAGAATGAGCGACGTGGCAGTGGTATGGATACGATCATACGACTGACCACCGAAGTCTTAACGCGAACCGGCGTTATAATTTCCCGAAGCGTTAAGGAAGATTGATGGGGTCCGTTCGAGTAAGGGAATTGCTGATCAATAGCAGCGGCGCTGGAGTTCGACGGCTGTTTGGTGTCTGATTTTTACCATGCGGAAGAAGAGAGAGTTCTGCCCCATTTCGCGCCGCATGCCCCTCATCTCGTACCCTTTCGGGCTCGATTTGCATGTTCAAGACGGATTGCTCCCCTGAAACGCCAACAACGGCTTTTTGGCGATCACCAGATTTGCGAGACCGAACAGGCTGAACATCTGTGCGGTGTTCTTGGCCAAGCCCTTGTAGCGGGTCTTCTTGTGACCAAACAAGTTCTTCACCCGACCGCCCTACCCGGCCAGCAATAGTATTTCGCCGACACCGCCTCGGCGTAGCCCGCGTTAGCCGAATTAATGAACCGCCGAGCCGTATTAGCCGAATTATTGGGCGTGGACAGAGAATGGCGTTGCTCTTGCACAACGACCAATAACACCAAAAACGAATAATTCTCCATATAGATCAATAGGTTACAACCATGTGATTGCTAGCGGATATAGTGGACACCGCTAGCGGAGTTAACGATCGGCAACAGACCGTGCTCTATCTGGGTGGCTTGCGGGCGTCCGAATTGACAGCCACGACCATGGGCGCGTTCTTCTGCCGGCGCGATGCCCAGGGCATCGAGCGCTGGTGGCTGGAGGTGACCGGCAAGGGCAACCAGACCCGGCTGGTACCGGCCACCGATGAGCTGATCGCCGAACTGGCGCGCTACCGCCGCGTCAACGGGCTGCCGCCCACCCCGCAGCCGAGGGAAACGCGCCCGCTGGTGCTGCCGGTGATCGGCCGCCAGAATGAAGAGAAGGCCCTGTCACGCGGGGCGCTGCACCTGATTCTGAAGGAGGTGTTCGGCCTGGCGGCCGAGCGCCTGCGGGCGCGCGGGCCCGAGTGGGAAGCGCAGGCCGCGGTGCTGGCCAGCGCCTCGGCGCACTGGCTGCGCCACACCGCCGGCTCGCACATGACCGACCAGCAGGTCGACCTGCGCTTTGTGCGCGACAACTTTGGCCATGCCTCGATCGCCACCACCAGCGGCTACCTGCACAGCGAAGAGGATGCGCGACACGCGGCGACGCAGGAGCGGCACCGGATCGGCTGGACCAGCAAGACCTAGGATGAGCCCGCATCGCAACACCGCACAGCGCGAAGCCATCGATCGTCACGGCACCATCGTGGCAAGCTCCCTGCTTTGCGACGTTCCCTCCCGCCCCAGCGCACCGCCACGCTATTCAAGCCATGAACCCATCTCGCTACAGCGACAGTGACATTACCGCCGTCTATCGCGTCATCCGGGAGCGTCGCGACATGCGCCACTTTCGGCCGGACCCGCTCGATCCTGCCTTGCTCGAACGCTTGTTGCACGCTGCGCATCTCGCCCCCAGCGTCGGCTTCATGCAACCCTGGCGCTTCATCCGCCTCACTGACAGGAACCTGAGAACGCAGGTCCACGCGCTGGTCGATGCCGAACGCCAGCGCACCGCGCTCGCCCTGGGCGAACGCCAGGACGAGTTCATGCGACTCAAGGTGGAGGGCATCCTGGACTGCGGGGAAGTCCTGGTGGCAGCGCTGATGGATGGGCGTGAGCGGCATATCTTCGGTCGGCGCACCATGCCGGACATGGATCTCGCTTCGGTGGCCTGCGCCATCCAGAACCTCTGGCTTGCTGCGCGCGGAAGGAATCGGCGTGGGCTGGGTTTCCTTGTTCGACCCTGAACCGCTTGGCCGGCTGCTGCGGCTGCCGCCCGGTGCCCGGCCAGTGGCTGTGCTGTGCCTCGGCCAGGTCGACACCTTCTATGAGAAGCCGATGCTGGAACAGGAAGACTGGGCCAGACGGCAATCCCTGGACGAGATGGTGTTCGAGAATGGCTGGACCAACCCCAGCCCCCAATCGCCCCGGGCTGATGATGGATCTGGCAATTGTGTTCTTAGAAAATCACGATGGCCATAAGTTGACGCGCTCAGCGTTTCCGCACCCCAATCGAGGAGCCCTTCCGAGCCCTGACGCTCATCCTGATTGCCGCCCTCTACTCTTCCAGCCAGGCATGCCGTTTCCTGGCCGCATCCTCGCCGATCTTGGCCGCATGAGTCGCTGCCTGTTCGAGCCAAGGCGCATGTGCCTTGGGAACGACCAGCATTGTCAAACCCAGGCCGTCCATCACCCGCAGGGCGTGCTCGAGATTGACGCCCTTGCCGTTCTCCAGCTTGGACAGCATGCCAACGGAGACGCCGCAATGTTTCGCCGCCTGGTCAATGGGCATCCCGTCCCCTGCGCGGGTGGCTCGAACGCGAACGCCCAGTTGGTGAATGGTGCGAATCGTCGCGCGCGAAGGCGGCGTCTGATCAGGTAGTGGTCGCGACATGGAAGCCCGTCCCGTAAAGAAGGGAGGCCAGCGTGGAAGCTGCTCTCCTGATGATTTCATGATCGTGAAATTATAACTGGCAACGGTATAGCTGCGCCGAACGACCCGAAATCCCCTGCCGAACAGGCTCTCGGGCCCGGCGCCTCCAGTACGGCCGCCGTGTTTCCTCAAGAGCATTCACGTCAACCCTCGATCGTCGCCCGAGGGTTTCTACCAACTCGCGCACATCATCTACTCCGCTACAATTTGGTCCGACCAACATGGTCCGACCAACATGGTCTGACCATGTTGTAGTGTCCAACGCATGCCCCGAGGTCCGGACTGCTTTGTCGAGTCATGTCGACGGTTCTAACTAGCGGGCGGCAGCGTCGACTTAATTGAAGAATGGAGGGACAGATGATCCAGAAGACCCCGGTGCTGATCGTGGGAGGTGGACCAGTCGGCCTGGCATTGGCGGGCGATCTCGGATGGCGTGGTGTCAAGTGCACCCTGATCGAAAGGAGCAATGGAATCGTTCCTCAGCCTCGCATGGACATGGTCGGCATCAGAACCATGGAGTTCTGCCGGCGTTGGGGCATCGTCGAGGCGGTGGAACAGGCCGGCTACAACCGGGACTACCCGCAGGACTGTGCCTGGGTGACCGACTTGAATGGATATGAGTTCGGCCGGGAGACATTCCCGGCGCCAAGAAACGAAACATGTCCGCCGCAAAGCCCGCAAAAGCGTGAGCGCTGCCCGCAGAACTTCTTCGACCCGGTGCTGCAGCGCTTTGCCGCCAGCACGGGGGCCGCGGAGTTGGTGTACGAGACGGAGCTGGAAACACTGGAAGACCGTGGTGACCACGTAATCGTGACGGTCAAGGATGGGAAAACCGAAGCACGCCGCCAGATCAAAGCGCAGTACCTGGTGGGCTGCGACGGTGGTGCCAGCGCAGTGCGCCAGGCACTCGGCATCGGCATGTCGGGCGATTCCGTACTGACTTACACGACCAACGTCATCTTCCGCTGCGACGGGCTCGAGCGGCTCCACACCAAGCAGCCCGGCTACCGCTATATCTTCATCGGACCGGAGGGCACCTGGGCGACGCTGGTGGCCATCAACGGCCGTGACCAATGGCGATTCTCTCTGGTAGGCAACGCCGAAAAGCGCACGCTCGGCGAGGACGAGATCCGCCGCGCCATCGTTCGAGCCGTGGGACGGGAGTTCGACTTCGAGATTCTCTCGGTCCTGCCCTGGGTCAGGCGGCAACTGGTGGCGGACCATTACCGCAAGGGACGGGTTTTCATCGCCGGCGACGCTGCGCACCTGACCTCCCCGACAGGCGGCTTCGGTATGAACACGGGCATCCTCGATGTGGTCAACCTGAGCTGGAAGCTGGCAGGCACGCTGCAGGGCTGGGGCGGCCCCCTTCTGCTCGATTCCTACGAGGATGAGCAGCGGCCTGTCGCGGTGCGCAACGTCACAGAAGCCGGAGAGAATCTCCGGCGGATGCTGTCGCCGCGGGTGGTCAAGCCCGAAGCGGCCATCTTCGACAGCGACAACGTGCATATCGATGCGGCACGACGCGAGTACGGTGCGCGTTATACGGAGATGATGAAGCGCGAATGGTTCTCGATCGGCATCCATCTCGGTTATGTCTATGAGGATTCGCCGATCGTCGTTCCCGATGGCACGCCCGCCCCGCCCAACGAGGTGGCACGGTACACGCAGAGCGCGAGGCCGGGATCGCGCGCGCCCCACGTGTGGCTTTCCAAAGGAAAGTCCACGCTGGACCTTTTCGGCAAGCATTACGTACTGCTGCGCTTTGGCGATCATCCTCCCGGGGTGGATGCCATCACGCAGGCGGCTGCGGAGGTCGGTCTGCCGCTGGAGGTGGCCGATATCGCGCAAGGCGAAGCCCAGGCCATCTATGGACGCCGCCTGGTGCTGGTACGACCGGACGGCTCGGTGGCATGGCGTGGTGATACTGTCCCCCCAGATGCCCGCCGCATCGTCGATGTCGTGCGGGGCATGGGTGCCGCCGGCAGTCCTGTTCCGCGCCGCGCTTACCAACTGGCGGAGGTCTGATATGTCAGACGAATTCATCGGCCAGGACGCGGATCGCAGACGTGCCCTGAAGCAAGACCTGGCAAAGTACCACTGCCGAGTGCACCAGCCAGACGATCCCCCATTGTTCACGCGCAGCCCACGGCCTGCGACCCAGTCCGTGCATTGGCGCTGGGAGGATCTGTCCCCCTTGCTGGAACGCATCGGACAGGAGGTCGACCTGACCGCAGGTGGGCCGCGCCGGACACTGCGCCTGCACAATCCCGGCCTGCCGCGCGGCACTACCAATACGTTCTGGGCATCGATCCAGGTCATCCTGCCCGGCGAAGTCGCCACCGCGCACCGCCACACTGCCAACGCCCTGCGTTTCATCATGCAAGGCGAGGGAGCATGGACGACGGTAGATGGCGAGTGCTATCCGATGCGCACGGGCGATCTCGTGCTGACGCCATCGTGGGCGTGGCACGATCACGTGCATCGGGGCGACCAGCCGATGATCTGGCTTGACGTCCTTGACATCTCGCTGATGCAAGCGCTGGAGGCCACGTTCTTCGAACCCTACACGGATGGCCTGCAGCCGGTGGACACGGTGCCGGATCGGAGCTGGCGCCAGTTCGGCAGCGGCTTGATGATGCCTCCCGGCGCGCAGCCTCGCGCCGGCGGCGCCAACCCGCTGCTGGCCTATCCTTTCGACGTTGCCGAGAAGGCTATTGCTGCCGCCGCGGGCATGCCGGGTGATGCGTATGACGATGTTGTGCTCGAGTATCGCAATCCGCTGGGCGGCGGCCCTGCCATGCCAACGCTCGCCATGCGGATGCAGCTGCTGCGGTCCGGCTTTGTGGGTCGGAAGCGGCGCCACACCGGCAGCAAGCTCTACTACGTCATGCGCGGCGAAGGGGCAACCAGCGTCGGGGACCAGCGCTTCGCCTGGTGCGCAGGCGACCTCTTCACGGTTGCGCCATGGGAGTGGCACGCACATGAGAACACCGGCGGGCAAGACGCGCTGCTATGGCAGGTCAACGATCTGCCGGTACTGAGATCATTGGGTTACTTTAGAGAGGAACTGGCATGAAGATCGGGTCGTTCGACGATTACCGGATTGGTCTGGTGGAAGGAGACCAACTGTACGATGTCACCGCGGTGGTGCCTTCCGCTATCGACGCTCTTCCGCAGCAGCGGTTGAACTGGCTCATCGCCAACTGGGGCAGTGTTCAGGAGGAACTCAAGCGATGCCGCGCGGCAAGCCTCCCTCGACGCCTGGATACGGTGCGCCTGCTTCCCGCCGCGCCCTGCCCGCCGCATATATTTGCCGCGCCGGCAAACTACCGCAAGCACATCGGTGAACTGGGGGACCGCGTCGTCACCAAGGGCGGCCGTAGCGCCAGGGAACAAGGCTTCTTCTTAAAGGCACCCGGCTCCCTGGTTGGGGCCGGCGGTACGATCTTCCTGCCCAAGGGTTCCACCCGGCGCTTCGATCACGAATCCGAGCTGGCGGTCATCATTGGAAAAGCGGGTCGCGATGTTCCGCGCGAACACGCCATGGAATACGTGTTCGGCTATGCCTGCCTGATCGACGCCACCATGCGTATCGAACCCGGCGTCGCGGAAGAAGAGCGCTCGATGCGCAAATCCTTCGAGGGATTCACCCCGCTGGGGCCATGGATCGTCACGGCCGACGAGGTCGGCGATCCGCACGGGTTGAGCAACCAGCTATGGGTCAATGGCGAACTGCGCCAGCAAGCGTCAACACAGCACATGATCGTCGGCGTGGCGGAGCTGATCGAGTTGATCTCGTCGGTGCTGCCGCTGTCGCCTGGCGATGTCATCGCCACCGGCACGCCGGAAGGTGTTGGACCGTTCGCGGCAGGCGATACGTTGAAGATCGCCATCGAGGGCGTGGGTGAAATGAGTCTGGACGTCAAGGAACGCGAAGCCGTTGCACCACGTGCGTACTAGAACGGACCGGGCTGTGACCAACATCGCGACAACCGTGCCGTGATGTCCGATAAACCGGTGCAGGCAAGGACTGCCGGTGGCACCCGGACCAGAAGATCAGGAGACAACATGTTCAAGAAGATAATGCTGTTCGCATCCAGCGCCCTGCTGCTCGCTGCCGCGCCGGTGCTGGCTGCCTATCCGGAAAAGCCCGTCAACGTCATTGTCCCGTTCGCCGCCGGGGGCGGCATCGACGTCCTCGTCCGCGCCATGACAAGTCGGTTGAGTGCCCGCTGGAAGCAGCCGATCGTCGTGGATAACAAGGCCGGCGCGGGCTCCGCGATTGGCGCGGCATTCGTGGCGCGCGCGCCTGCAGACGGCTACACACTGCTGGCAACGGTGAACCAGACTGTCGTATCGAACCGCTTCCTGTACAAAAAGCTGCCGTACGATCCCGAGAAGAGTTTTGCGCCAGTCATCATGATGGTCAAGGCCGACCAGTTGATCGTGGCCAATGCCAAGCTACCCGCAAATTCCCTCAGGGAGCTGGTGGATCTGGCCAGGAAGAAACCGGACAGCCTGAACTTCGGCTCCTACGGGAACGGCAGCCAGCCGCACCTGCTCTTCTCCGCGATCAACGATCACGAGAGGATTCAACTCCTGCATGTCCCCTACAACGGCATCGCGCAGAATCTGACTGCATTGCTCGCGAATGACGTGCAGCTTGCCAGCGGCAGCGTCGCCGTGATGGAAACCCATATCAAGTCCGGCAGGCTCAAGCCGCTGGCAGTGGCAGGCAATACCAGACTGAGCCAGTACCCGTCCGTGCCAACCACGGTGGAACAAGGTTTTCCCTATGCCAAGAGCTCGATCTGGTATGCGCTGCTTGCGCCGGCCGGTACGCCCGACGCCGTAGTCAAAGAAATCCGGGCGGCCGTAGCGGAAGTGCTGAGGGATCCGGTGTTCGTCGAGCAGCAAGTCCATGCGAAGGGTCTCACCGTTGTAGCCGGCGATGGCAAGATGCTGGCTGATACAATCCGAGCCGAAAGCCAGCAGACCTCCGCCATGATCAAGGCTGCCGGCGTAGTTGCCGAGTAGCGCCAGCGCGACAAGAGAGCGCTGTTCATCCTCGGCCCCACATTTTGCTTATCTATCCAGTGCGATTTCCAGGTATGGTGCCAACTCCAGATTCAAGCGCGACGACTGACAGGCCGCCACGGGTCTTCGAGGACATCTGCGAAAAGATCAAGGAGCAGCTGGCAAGCGGCGCCCTCAAGCCAGGCGACAGGCTGCCTTCGGAACGGGATCTCGCCGAGGGATTTCAAACCTCCAGGTCGGCAGTCCGGGAGGCACTGAGAAGCCTCGAGCGTTCAGGCGTGATCGAACTGCGCAAAGGTCCAAAGGGCGGAACCTACATCTCGCAGGTTGGCTCGTCCGTGGTGTCCAGCTCGCTGAATGACCTGCTGAGTTTTGGCAGCATCTCGATCCAGGATCTGACGGAGAGCCGGGCCATCGTTCAGGACGCAGTCATTCGCCTCGCCTGCATGCGCGGCACCGAGGCGGACTTCGACGCGCTACAGCGCAGCATCGAGTTGACTGAGGCGCTCACCAAGGAAGGCAAGCTGATAGAGCGCCGAGCCCAACTGCTGGACTACTATCGCGTCCTCGCACGGGCCACACACAACGAGGTGATGGTGCTGCTGGTCGGCGCCCTTACCGACCTGGTTTCCTCGCTACTGCAGCGGGACAATGCGGTGCCCTTGCCGACGACCGTTAAGACGCACTTCCGCATTCTGCAACACCTTCGGGCGCGCGAGGTCGAGCAAGCCTCCCTGTTGATGTCCGAGCACCTTAAGAAGCTGCACTCCTATCTGGCCAAGGCGGAGAAAGCACGTCTCAAACAGCCATCTTAGCCGGCGATTGCAGGTTGCGGCAGACGCCCATCCACGCTGCGAGTGCTTTCAGGACCGACACAACCTCGCGCGCGAGTCGGCTTTGCCTGAGCACCGCCTTGGACAGATCAAGACGGAAGACGCATTCGCACACGAGGACGCAAAGGACTTCATATTAATGTGGGCAATTGAGGACCCGATCGCTTCTTGGGCGTAGACGAGAGCGTGCAAAAGATGGGGAGGCCGATTTCGTCAGGCGCCCTGACTTGCGGCGAGGATGTCAGGGTTAATTCTGTTCGTTGGCCGGTGCCGGTTTGGCGATGCTGGACCGATGCGCAGACAGTAACCTATTGATTTACGGGATATTCTTAAGAAGCCGCCCGGAAGCCCGCTTGGTTGCTAGGAGCAGTTACCCCGGCAAACTGCACGAGAACAAGGGGACGGCGCGGATGCCCGCGCCCAGATCGATTTCAAGTGCCACGGCGCCAAGTGGCTGGCGGTGGCGAAGCTGGACCCGATCAACTGAGCGGGTCCGGCCCCGCACGCCGGATCAGGGGAAGACCGGGCGAACTTCGGCGGCCTTTTCCTCGGGCGAGTCCACGGTCTTCAGCGGATTGATGAACAGCGAAGCCAGCGCGCCGACGCCGAGCAGTCCCGCCGAAATCATGAAGGGAAGGTTGTAGCTGCCGGTCGCCTCGATCAGGTAGCCGAACACCACCGGCGAGATCATGCCGGCCAGGCCGAAACCCGTGTTCATCATGCCGCCGGCGGTGCCGGCGTACTTGCCGGCGATGTCGAGCGGCAGGCTCCACAGCACGGCGTTGGTCAGTTCCAGGAAGAAGAACGACAGCGACAGCAGGATCACCGCGTTGACGGCGTCGGCCGTGTACGTCATCGGCACGATGAACATCAGTGAGCCGGCCAGCCCGACGAACAGGATTGCGCCGCGCGCCAGGCGCAGGTTGCCGGTGCGTTTGTAGATGCGGTCGGACAGCACGCCGCCGAGCGTATCGCCGACCACGCCCGCCATCAGCGGTAGCGCCGTGAACAGCGCGAGCTGCTTCAGATCGAAGCCGCGCGCCTCCTTCAGGTACGAAGGCAGCCAGGTCAGGTAGACCCACAGCGACCAGCCATAGCAGAAGTCCACGAACGTCACCAGCCACATGCGCTTGAACAGCCGCCGCCACGGCGTGGCCGCCTTGGCCGAGCGCTGGCACTCGCCGCGCCGGTAGCCGATCTCCCGCAGTTCCTGCGGCGTCACGCGCTTGTGTTCGTCGGGCGAATCCTTGAACACGCCGGCGTAGAGCAGGGTCCAGCCGAGACTGATCGCGCCCAGCACGATGAACGCCTCGCGCCAGCCGGCGGCCGCCACGATGGCGAGCACGATCGGCGGCGTGATGGCACCGCCCAGCCGGGCGAAGCTGTGCGTGATGCCCTGTGCAAAGCCGCGCTCGGCTACCGGCATCCAGTACGTGAAGGTGCGTGTGGCCGTCGGGAACGCGCCGCCTTCGCCGATGCCCAGCACGAAGCGTAGCACCACCAGCATCAGCACGCTGCCCGCGAAGCCGGTGAGCACGGTAGCCACGCCCCAGATCAGCGACAGGACGATCAGCACCTTCTTGGGCCCGAATTTGTCGGAAAGCCAGCCGCCGAGGATCTGCATGGCGGCGTAGGGGTAGGCAAAGGCGGAGAACACCAGGCCGAGCTGCGAAGAAGTCAGTCCCATCTCTTCGCGGATCAGCGGGGCGGCGACCGAGATGTTGACGCGGTCGATATAGGCGATGAAATACATTAGGCATATGACGCCGAGGATCATATGCCGGGTCTTGATGCGTTGCTTCATACCACCTCCTTTGCGCGGCTGGCGCGCGTGGCGTTAACGGGGCGGTCGCCCGGCGCATTGGTCCGTAGCCATGCGCTTTCGGGTGGCCAGGGCACGGGGTGTGCCGTGCTGCCCCGTCCTTGAGCAATCTGCTGTCTGTCGGGTTGCGGACTAGGTCTTGTCTCCTGTTCCGGTGCGATGTCGGGTGGTGGCCTCCTTGGCGATGGTTGCGGACCGGAACGCCGCAAGGCGGGCGCTCAGGGGAAAGCGGGATTCAGGCGTTCAGGCGGGGTCGAGCAGCTTGAGCCGCTGCACCTTGCCGGACGGGCCGCGCGGCAGTTCGGCAATGAAGCGGAACTCCTTCGGCGTCTTGTAGCGGCCCAGCTCACGCAGGCAGTGCGCACGCAGCACCGCGTCGTCGCAGGGCGTGGCCTCGCGCACGACGACGAAGGCGACGATCTCCTGCCCGTAGGCCGAGTCCGGCACGCCAACTGCGGCCGCTTCTAGCACCGCGGGGTGCCGCAGCAGCGCTTCGTCGATCTCGCGCGGGGCGATGTTCTCGCCGCCCTTGATGATCAATTCCTTCGCGCGGCCAGTGATGTAGAAGTAGCCGTCGGCATCGCGGTAGCCGAGGTCGCCGGTGCGCAGCCAGCCGTCGTGCGTGAAGGCGTCGCGCGTGACCTCGGGCGCCTTGTAGTAGCCCGCCATCACGTTTTCGCCCTGCAGGACGATCTCGCCGATCTGCCCATCGGGCAGCGGCTTGCCGTCGCGCCCGAGCACGTGCGCACGCGTTCCCGAGGGCCGGCCGATGCTGCCGATGCGCCGTTGCCCGGGATCCAGCGGATTGCTGAACGCGGGCGCGGCGGTCTCCGTCATGCCCATGGTTTCGATTACTCCAATGCCGAAGCGCGACTCGAATGCACGGTGGTGCTCGGGCGGCAGGGCGGCCGATGCCGAGCGGCAGAAGCGCACGCCGTCGGGCGCCTTGCCGTCCGGGTCATTGAGCAGGTACGCGATGATGGTCGGCACCACATTGAGCCAGGTGCAGCCATGCCGCGTGATGTCCTTCCAGAACGAGCTTGCGGAGAAGCGCATCGGCATCACGACCGATCCGCCGTGGACCAGCGGTGCGATCGCGGTCACGACGAGGCCGTTGATGTGGTACAGCGGCAGCGTCGCGAGCACCCGGTCGGCCGGGCCGAGCGCATGCTCGCGGCTGACGTTGGCGCCGTTCGTGGCTAGGTTGTGGTGCGTGAGCAGTACGCCCTTGGGTGTGCCCGTCGTGCCCGACGTGTACATGAGCAGCGCGGGCGCGTCCGGCTTCGGTGGCGGCAGCGGACGTGCGTCCGTTCTCACGACGGGCAGCGCGGGCAGGTCCGTGGCGCCGGGCGCAGTGACCACTACTGGCACCTCGAGCCCGGCGTCGCGCGATGCCTCGCGGATCGCGGCTTCGCCACCGGGCCAGGTGAAGATCAGCCGCGCGTCGGAATGCGAGAGGATGTAGCGCAGCTGCGCCGGCTGGCACAGCAGGTTGATCGGGTTGACGACCAGCCCGCATGCCATGGTGCCGAGCAGCAGACGTGCAGTCTGTTCGCCGTTGGGCAAGTAGACTGACACCGTCTGCTCGCTTTCCAGACCGGCTGCCGCGTAGCGTTCGCCGAGCGCGTCAGCGTCGGCGGCGAGCGCGCCGAACGTGAGCACGTGGCCGCTGTCGGGGGCTAGCAGGTAGGGCTTGTCGGGCCATTGAACCGCTTGCGTGGCCATCAGCGTGGCCAGGCTCTCGAAGGCTTGGGGTCCCACGCGCGCGTTCATTTGCCGACCCTCGCGAAGTAGTCGCCGAGCAGCTCGGCTTCATCGGGCACGTATTCGGCGATGGGCACGGCAATGCGCGTGATGTTGAGGTACTGACGCCAGCCGAGGTTGTCCGAAAAGTTGTTGCCGCCCCAGGTGCCGCAGCCCATGGACAGCGAGAACGGCAGGCCGTTGTCGAAGTTCCCGCCCGTGGCGAAGCAGTGCGCCTGGTTGACGATCACGCGCGCCACCGGCAGTTCCACCCCGAGCTGCAGCGCCTGGCGCGGGTTGGCCGTGTGCAGGCTGACGGAATGGCCGGCACCCATGTAGCCGTAAAGCCGCGCCACACAGTCGACCGCTGCGGCAAAGTCGGCGGCGCGGTACAGCGTCAGCACGGGCGAGAGCTTTTCCCCGGAGAACGGGAAGTCGCTGCCGACGCCGGCTTCCTCCACCAGCAGCATGGTCGGCTGCTGGTCGCGCACGCGTTCGAGCCCGGCAAGCTCGGCAACGCGCCGCGCGCTCTGCCCCGTGGCCTTGCCGGCGAGCTTGCCGTCCTGCCACATCAGCGCCTGCAGCCGCGCTTTTTCGGTCGAAGTGAGCAGCACGCCACCAACCGAGGCCAGCGCCTTGAGCATGGGCTTGTAGACCGCGTCGAGCACTACCAGGCTGTTTTCCGACGAGCAGCTGGTCGCGTTGTCGAACGTCTTGGAGCGCACGATCTTCGCGGCGGCGGCGTCCAGCGCGGCGCTGGTGTCGATGATCGAGGCCACATTGCCGGCGCCCACGCCGAACGCCGGCGTACCGCTGGTGTAGGCCATGCGCACATTGGCCTGCGATCCCGTGGCGACCACCAGGTCGACCTGCCGCATCAGTTCCGCCGTGGCCGCTTTCGAGACCGGTGCGGGCAGCATCTGCACGAGGTCCGCGGGCAGGCCGGCCCGGGCGAATTCGGCATGGATGAACGACAGCAGCAGCTCGCACGTGCCCTGGCCCTTCGGCGATGGCGCGACGATCACACTGTTGCCGCACTTGAGCGCGTTGATGATCTTGTTGACCGGCGTGGCCGCCGGATTGGTGGACGGCGTGATGGCCGCTAGCACGCCCACCGGGCGCGCGATCTCGGTGATGCCCGTAGCCGCGTCCTGTGCGATCACGCCCACCGTCTTGCGGCCGTGCAGATCACGCAGCAACCCGAGCGTCTTGCGGTGGTTCTTGCGGATCTTGTCTTCCACATTGCCGAGCCCCGTGTCGGCCACGGCGCATTCCGCGAGCTGCCGGTTTCGCGCGGGCTCCATGATGGCCCACGCGGCCGCGGCCACAGCCGTGTCGATGGTGGCCTGGTCGGCCCGCGCGAACTCGCGCTGCGCCTGCCTGGCCCGCGCCACGATCGCGGTGACGGTCTGCGCCGTCTGGTCGGGCTCGAACGCTGCCGCTTGGGGCAAATCGGGATTGTTGGACTGCCGGTGACGCAGTATTTGCACACTCATGGATCGACTCCGCGGTTTGGACGGTGGGGTCGGCGCGGCTGCCGCGCGTTGCTGGCTACGCGGCCGGGTGCGCTGGCCCCGGATCGAATCTAGTAAAGCCAGCGGAGCAGCTCGTCTCAATTTGTGCGCTTTCGCGAGCGCGGTACCGGGCTGCAATGCAGAACGCAGTTTTCGGGACGCCCTGGGCGTCCCGGAATCCTATAAATTGAATCCATGAGCAATCATTCGAACGCCGCCGCCGTGCGCGCCTTCCGCATCCTCGAGATCCTGTCCATGGCAGAAGGGCCGCTGTCGCTCGCGGCGATCGTGCAGGAGATCGGGCTGCCCAAGCAGACGGTGCATCGCCTCCTCAAGCAGCTTGAGAGCACGTGGCTGGTCTCGCGCACAGCGGGCAGCCGGTACTACGAATGCTCGTCACGCGTGCGGCAGTTCGCGGTCAATGTGCTGATGCAGGCAGGACCCGCGGCGGCGCGTCACGCGATCCTTCAGCAGCTTGTCGACAAGGTCGGCGAGACCTGCAACCTGACCATGCTGTCGGGCGACGACGTGGTCTACCTGGATCGCGTGGAAACACAGTGGCCGCTGCGCATGCACCTGCAGCCCGGCTCCCGGGTACCGTTGCACTGCTCGGCCAGCGGCAAGCTGCTGCTGGCGTTCCTGCCTTGCGCGCAGCGTGAACGGCTGATTGCGAGCCTGCCCTTGCGCGCGCAGTCGGCGAACACCATCACCGATGTCGGAGTGCTGCGTGCAGAGCTGGCCGAGACGCGGAGGCGTCGTCTTGGCGTCAACAATCAGGAGAACCTGCAGGGGATGATCGCGGTCGCGGTACCGGTCATGCTCAACCGCAATCGTGCCTGCGCGGCCATCGCCGTGCAGGCACCGTTGGCGCGGATGACGATGGACAGGTTGTTCGAGTTCGTGCCGGATTTGCGACAGGCGGCGGAGGAGATGGGGACAACATTTTGTGAGTGAGGGTGGTGTCTGGCGGTATGCCCGCCGGGCACGACACCCGCGCACCAGACCCCGGAATGGCTTTGTCACGTTGGCAGGCTGGTCGCGGGGCGCTGCACCTACCGAGCCCCGAGACCTTTACTTCGATGTGCAACTTCGAATCAGTCAGGCTATCTGGCGGAGCCGCGCAGCGCTCCGTCACTCTTCTGCAAGGGATCCGAACCAGCCGGGCCAATCAGTGCAACAGATAGCGCGGAAACCAATCCTGCAAAAACAACGTAGGCGCAGATCTGCCAGGGTTTGCCGCCGCCGGACTTCAGCAGCGCCGTGGCGATGATGGGCGTGATGCCCGAGGCGAAGATTCCCGAGAACTGGTAGACGAACGAGATCCCGGTGTAGCGCACCTTGGCATCGAACAGTTCGCAGAACAGCGCCGCCTCGGGGCCATAGACCGCGGCATAGAGGATGCCGAACGGCACCACGATGGACAGCCACAGCAGCATTGTGTTGCCGCCGCTGTTCAGCATCAGCCAGAACGCCGGGAAGGCCGACAAGGCTGCCAAGGCTCCGAAGCGGGCCAGGCCGCCCCGCGCCCGGGAAGCCACGCCGGCCAATCGGGCAAAGCCGGTCGATCCGGTGGTCCACGCGATCGCCAGGCTGCAACGACGTTTTCCGCTAGCCTTCCCGAAGAATCCGGCACCCAAGGTACCGCTCAAGATCGGCATCTTCGAGGATCTCGTCCCCTGCGCGCAGGATCTCTCCCTGAGCGAGGCCGAATTGCGCGAGGCGATCCGGACCTGGTGCCGCGGCACTCGCTACTGGGCTTGCCTCATCGAAGGCGCATCGCGGATGGATCTGGCCGGCCAGGAGGCCGGGCATGTCCGACCGGACGATGCAAAACGTGCGCAGCAACTGCAAGCGAGGAAGGGTAAAGCCGTGGAGACCTGCGTCAGAGCAAAAGGCGCACTAGGGAAGCGGGGCAGGAAAGTTGATAGCAAAAGACCGGAAGGAAGCAGAGATGAAGATCGAAGCATCGCCAGTGTCGGAAACGACTAGACGAGATGCAAACGCGCTGGGAAGCTGCGTGCAGCGGAAATTCGCGTCAGCTTCAATCTGGACGGACGCTATAGCATCGGCCCTGACCTGGACGATGTAGCTGTCGGCGCAGGACCGCTCGCAGTCGACGACGAACAAAGCCGTCGACGGACGAGAAGGTGTATCGGTGGGCATGCCGGAAGTATCCGAACCCTTTCGCGATCACAGTCGATGGCCAAATGCCTTCTTCGCCAATCTTGGGCTGTTCACGATGTACGAGGCTCATCAATTGGCGCGCCAACCGATGTGGAAACAACTGACTGGAGAGCCCGTCGCGGGAAAACCGCACACCGGGTTCGGAGGGAGGGGACGGCGAAAGCCGTTTCCTACCCCTATCCGGCGGCCAGTTAGGGCCAGTCACGTCGCGGTGGTGACTGGCCGGTTCGGCGCCAACATGAGACACCCACCGTAATACCTTGCGTTCGAGGCTTGTCACGTTGGCGCTACCGTGTCCCGCAAATTGAGGATCTCGGTTGATGGGATGCCAAGTGTGCATCGGAAGTATGGTCGCACGCGATCGCCGACGTTCTTTCGGATAGCCGAGGTGTAGCGAAATGATCGTTACGTCATTGCTGGCGCCAGCATTTCCTGCCCCGCTGTCACCGTCTATCGAAACCCGACTCGCCTCCCGCCCAGTCACCTTCGCGTCTTTAGTCGACGATACAGCGTGCGTTCACTCATCCCGAGGTGTTGAGCGAGCGCGCTGCGTGTCCCGGAGAACTCCTCTGCGAACCGTACAAGCTCACGAGCTGTAAGCTCGCCACGCGCTGAAAATGAGGGTGAGCCCGTGCTGCTGCCCAGATCCGCCGACTCCGCCGCCACCATGTCATCCGGCAGATGTTCGATCCGAATCACCCCGTCGTCGGCCAGCAGGCAGGCGCGGTCGAGCACGTTGCGCAGTTCCCGGATATTACCCGGCCAGGAATAGGTATGGAGCCTCGCGAGCGCGTCCGCTGCAATGCTGAACTTGCGGCCCGCAGTGCCTTGTGCGTTACCGATACGCTGCAGTATCGATTCGACGAGCAGCGCGATATCGTCGGGGCGCTCGCGTACCGCCGGCAAGTTAATCGGAAATGCACTGATGCGGTAGTAGAGGTCCTGGCGGAAGCGGCCATCGTCAATCATTTTGCGCAACGGTTTGTGCGTCGCCGCCACGAGCCGGAAATCCGCGCGTAAGCTCTCTATACCGCCGACCCGGCGGAACGTGCCGGATTCGATGAGCCGTAGCAGCTTGACCTGCATCGATAGTGGCACATCGCCTATTTCGTCGAGAAGCAGCGTTCCGCCTTGCGCGGTCTCGACCAGACCCGGTTTGCGCGCGACTGCGCCCGTGAACGCGCCTTTTTCATAGCCGAAGAGTTCGGTCTCGAACAAGGCCTCCGTGATGCCGGAGCATTCGACAACGACAAATGGGTGTTGCGCGCGCTCGCTTGCCTCATGGAGGGCACGTGCGAACAGTTCCTTGCCGGTTCCGGATTCTCCGAGAAGCAGGACCGGCAGCATCGAAGGGGCAACGCGATGCAACGCGGAGATCGCTGCGTTGAACGCCGTCGAGCGCCCGACCAGACCTTCCGCGCTGGGCGTGGCGGACGCGCCGCGCACCGTGGCGAGCCGCTCGACATAAGCCACTACCTCTCGCTGCGAATTGAATATCGGCCGCAATTCGACATCGACATGCTCCGGTCCGCGAGGCGTGTGATGAATGTGGAGCACGCGGTCGGGGCCACGCAGCTCAAACGCTCGTTTCATCGGACAGTGCTCGCCCGCCAGGTCGCAAGGAACGTCGTAGTGATGCGACACCTGATAGCACTTGCGGCCGACGTGGGGCTGGCTGGCGATGCCGAACTGACGTTGATAAGCAGTGTTGGCGGCAAGGATGCGGTACTCGGGATCGAGCACGATCATCGGTTGAGCGTCGTGCTCCAGATACGACACCAGCGCATTGACATCCGGCGCTTGAGGCGCCTCAGCCGAGGTCGTGACAAGGGGTGCAATGGGTATGACCGGCATTGAGGGTTTCACGGCGGGGACACTCCAGTAGACATGACACGTCGATACTGCCACAACTGCCACTTGACTGCCAGAACTGGCAGTCCTCGCTTCCGGCCGGCGGTATGAGGACGGGCCTCGCCACCTCCACACTAAAAATAAATTGATATAAATCAAATAGATACGCAACTTCAATCAAAATATTGATGTGCTGGCATGCCTTTTGCCATGGTTGACCAACCCTGCCCTAAAAGCACCCTTTGACTGAGGAGAGGATGTTGAATACCACTAGCGCCATGCAGGTCGAAGGCTTCTTCGAGCCCGGTACCTCGACGATTAGTTACCTATTGTTGGATGCCCGCACAGGCGGCTGCGCATTGGTCGACAGCGTCCTTGACTATGACCCGAAGTCAGGCCGCACCTCCACGACGACAGCCGACACGCTCGTCTCTCGCGTTCGCGAGCTTGGCGCGAAGGTCGAGTGGCTGCTCGAAACCCACGTGCACGCCGACCATCTGTCCGCCGCGCCCTACCTAAAGAAACGACTCGGCGGAAAGATCGCGATCGGCGCGCAGGTGACGCGCGTGCAAGACGTGTTCGGCAAGCTTTTTAACGCCGGCTCGGGATTCGCCCACGATGGCAGCCAGTTTGATCACCTGCTCTCCGACGGCGAAACACTCACCATCGGAGCGTTGCAGGCGCGAGCTATTCATACCCCAGGCCATACGCCCGCCTGCATGACCTATGTCGTCAGCCACGGCGCACAGACCACGGCCTTTGTCGGGGACACCCTGTTCATGCCCGACTACGGCACCGCGCGCTGCGACTTTCCCGGCGGCGATGCACGCACGCTCTACCGGTCTATCAACAAGGTGCTGAGCCTGCCGGCTGACACCAGGCTGTACTTGTGCCACGACTACCAGCCTGGAGGGCGCCCGTTGCAGTTTGTCAGCACGGTCGCCGAGCAACGCGCGCACAACATCCATATCCGCGACGGTATCAGCGAGGAGGCCTTCGTCGCGATGCGCACCGCGCGCGACGCGACACTGAACACGCCCGTACTGATGCTGCCGTCCGTGCAGGTAAACATGCGCGCCGGGCATCTGCCCGAACCGGAAGACAACGGCGTGCCGTATCTCAAGATCCCTCTCAACGCAATCTGAGCCGGCGCACCCGGCTCATGCAATCAACATGAGCAAATGATGGATATCAAGAAACTAACGGCTGAACTGGCGGTATCGAAACAGATTGCAGCATCCGATTTGCGTACGATCGCGGAAGCCGGCTTTCGCACTCTCGTCTGCAATCGCCCCGACGGCGAAGGCGCCGACCAGCCCAACTTTAGCGAGATCGAAGCGGCGGCCCGGGAACAGGGTATCGAGGCCCACTATCTGCCCATCGAGTCCGGCAAAGTCGGCGACGCCGATGCTGTGCGGTTCGGCGAATTGATGCGCGCGCTGCCAAAGCCGGTGCTCGCCTATTGCCGCTCCGGGATGCGCGCCGCGACGCTTTGGGCGTTGTCCGAAGCGCCTCGCCGGTCGATGCCGGACATCATCGCCGCCGGCAAGGTAGCAGGCTATGACCTATCCGCGCTGACGCGGCGCATCGCCAACGGCGGCAAGGTGCCCATCGACGTTGCCGTGGCCAGTCATGACATCGTGATCGTCGGTGCTGGCGCCGCCGGCGTGGCGACCGCCGCGAGCCTGCTTGCGCGCGACCGCAGCCTCGACATCGCCATCGTCGATCCAGCCAGCGTTCACTATTACCAACCCGGCTGGACCATGGTTGGAGCTGGTGTGTTCAAACCTGAAGTCACCGCCCGCGAGATGGCCGCCGTGCTTCCGCGCAAGGTGCGCTGGATCAAGGCCGCCGTGGCCGCATTTGAGCCGGAACAGAACTCGGTCATCCTCGAAGGATGCAGGGTGGTGAACTACAGGCAGCTCATCGTGTGTCCGGGGCTCAAGCTGGACTGGCATGCCATTGAGGGCCTCGCCGACACCCTCGGCCAGAACGGCGTGACCTCCAACTATCGCTACGATCTCGCTCCCTATACCTGGCAGCTCGTGCGTGAGCTCAAGGGCGGTCGCGCGCTGTTCACGCAACCGCCGATGCCGATCAAATGCGCCGGGGCGCCCCAGAAGGCCATGTATCTGTCTTCGGATCACTGGCAGCGGTCAAGTCGGCTCGGGCAGATCGACGTCGAGTTCTACAATGCCGGCGCGGCGTTGTTCGGCGTGGCCGACTACGTGCCCGCCCTGATGGAGTACGTCAGGCGCTACGACATCGCACTGAACTTCGGCTTCAACCTGAGCGCGATAGACGGCCCAGGCAAGACGGCGACTTTCACGCGCTCACTCGCGAGCGGCAGTGTGGAGACCGTCACGCGCGAGTTCGACATGATCCACGTGGTGCCGCCGCAGAAGGCACCGGACTTTGTCCGCGCCAGTTCTCTGGCCGACAAGGCGGGCTGGATTGACGTCGACCCTGCGACGTTGCGCCACAAGACCTACTCAAACGTCTTCGCGCTCGGGGATGTCGCGAACACCGCTAATGCGAAAACCGCTGCCGCCGCGCGCAAGCAGGCACCCGTCGTCGCCCACAACGTGCTTGCCTCCCTCGGGAAAGTCAAGGGCGTGGCGGCATACGACGGCTATGGCTCGTGCCCGCTGACCGTCGAACGCGGCAAGATCGTGCTCGCGGAATTCCTCTATGGCGGGAAGGTCGCACCATCCATGCCGACCTGGCTGATCGACGGCAAGCGCCCGTCGCGACTCGCGTGGCTGCTGAAGGAGCGCATCCTGCCGCCGGTTTACTGGCACGGGATGCTCAAGGGGCGCGAGTGGCTGGTGCAGCCGGAACTCGTGGGCTAACCCAGCGGCTGCTCGCGACCTTTCGGATTGAAGATGCTAACTTCACTTATTCTCGGCGCCTTCGTTGGCGCGGTGCTCGGCCTGACCGGCGCGGGTGGCGGCATCCTGGCAGTTCCGGCGCTGGTGGCCGGCATGGGCTGGCCAATGCAGGAGGCGACGCCGGTCGCGCTGGTCGCCGTCGCGGGCAGCGCTGCGATCGGGGCGCTCGAAGCGTTCCGGCTGCGGCTCGTCCGCTACCGCGCCGCGCTTTTGATGGCCGTAGTGGGCGTGCCGTTGACCTCGCTTGGTGCGCTCCTTGCACACGCAATACCGCAACGCGTGCTATTGGCGCTGTTCGCCACGGTCATGCTGGCGGTAGCTGGAAGGCTGTTGTCACAGGCGCTGCGGCGCGGGCGTCCGGACCGTGCGCATTCACGATTTTGCGTCGGCCACATCAACCCGAACACCGGGCGGCTGGTCTGGTCGTGGACCACCGGGATCGCACTCGCGGCAACCGGCGCGTTGACCGGGCTGATGACGGGACTCCTCGGCGTGGGCGGGGGCTTCATCATCGTGCCAATGCTGCGCAAAGTGACCAACGTGTCGATGCACGGCATCGTCGCCACGTCGCTGATGGTGATCGCGCTGGTCGGCAGCGGTGGTGTGGTCGCGACAGTGCTGCATGGCGCGCCGCTGCCGCTCGAGCTGACGCTGTGGTTCGGTCTCGCGACGGCGGCTGGCATGGTGGCCGGGCGGCTAGCCTCGCACCGTCTCTCCGCGCAGCACGTACAGGTGGGTTTCGGAGGTGTGTTGATCTGTGTGGCGCTCGGCCTGATGGCAAAAGCCGCACTGGGTAGGTGACCCTGGCGGCCGACACATTACAAGTGCGGCAGTCGGTCGTCTCATGTCAACTTCCGAACGGACGCTTGGGAAACTCACCTCAAAGCCTCTATCGGGTCAACAGCCGAAGACGAGAAGGCTCGTCTAGAGAGAGCCGCTCTCGACCCTGCAGATCGGCGAATCCAGAATTGAGAGCTCGTCCCCTATCTTCAGCTATCTGCCAGCACACCGCCTACGGCAAAGATAGCCTCGTGAGTTTCAGGCTGGCCATACCGTTTGTCTCCGACGGCTCATGGCGTTACTGAAACAGTTCTGCGGACGCCAAGTAACTGTTGCGGGCATTTCTGCCATGGATATCCCTGCCGCCCACAACGAGTATCACACCACTATTCAGCAACGGCGCCGTGTGACTCAGGCGTGGCCCCGTCATGCTGTCAACACTTGTCCAGGTACCGTTGGCCGAGTTGTACCCTTCCGCAGTGGCAGTGCTGACAAATCCTCCTGCCACCAATATGTCGCCAGTCGCCTGCCAGGTGCGGCTGCCCGGGTCAAACAACTCGGCAGTGGATTGCTCGCGGTTGCGAGCATCCCTGCCGCCGACGGCGAGCACCTTGCCGTTGGCCAGTAGGGTAGCCATCAGGAAGAACCGTGGCGTCGTCATCGTCCCCGCGTCCGACCAAGTACCGGTGGCCGGGTCGTACAACTCCGCCACCGCGGCGCTGGTACCCGCCACCACCAATACCCGCCCGTCGGGGAGCGGGAAGCATGCACCCACGCCATGTTGCCTGTGGGAAACCAGGTGCCGGTGGTCGGATCGTACAGTTCGGCCGAGGCCCCGCCGGGGTTGCCACCTGCAACCAGCACCTTGCCGTCCGGCAGCAGCGCTGCCGTGTGGTTTTGCCGCACGGTGCCCATACTGCCGGCTCGGCAAGATCGGCACGACGCAGACGGAAGTCGATCGCTTGTGCCAGCGACTGCAGTCCAAAGCGCGACGGGTCAGCGTCGTCTACGAGGCCGGGCCGTGCGGATATGGGCTTCACCGGCAGCTCATCCAGAAGGGATTCGACTGCATGGTGTGTGCGCCGTCGTTTGATCCCAAAACGCCGGGTGAGCGCGTCAAGACCGATCGACACGATGCGGTCAAGCTGGTGCGTTCGTTGCGTGCAGGGGGCATGTCGGCGGTGTACGTACCCAGCGTTCTGCGGCGGCGTGACCGCACTCCGACCATCACGCTGCGCGGAGGCATCGCCGAGGGGCTGCAGCCGCGCGATGCGTCCACGGCCATCCTGAAGCAACTGCAGCCCATCATCGCTAGACTGCCGGCCGGCTACCGGATCGAGCAGGCAGGTGCCATCGAGGACGATTCGCCTGCCACACCTGTACGCCCACGAGGCGGCTGGCCGGTCATCTGCTTTTTGTGCTGCCGCCCACTGGCTCCCCCATCCGACCACCCTGTCGGCGCGGGCGCTGCCGGTGACCGTGTAGCCAGCGGCGCCCCGCTTGTTGGCTGCACCGTACCGGTGCCACCGCGCCTCGATCGGATTGTTCATCGGCGCCGGGCGGCTGATCGCATACGTGTGATGACCGCGCGATCCGGTCCGATCAGGCCTTGAGCTGCTCCCGGATTGGCAGCGTGCGGATGCGCTTGCCGGTCGCGGCGAAGATTGCGTTGCACAGCGCCGGCGCAATGGTCGGCGTTGCCGGCGCACCGACCCCGCCGAGCGGCACGTCGAAGCGGCTTGGCAGCAGGTGCACATGAATCTCCCGCGGTGCGGCTGGCGCGCGCAACACCTCGTACTGGTGGAAATTGTCCTGCTGGGGACGCCCGTTCCTGAAGGCACACGATGCTGGTGATCCCGCTCGGTGCGCGCCAGCAACGGACCGCTGTATCGCTGCCCACGGCCCTGGCACCGATGGCTGAAAACGTCCATCGAGGAGCTTCGGGATGGCTACAACGAGCGGAAGACAGCCAGGCAGTGGCGCGCAAAAGCCGATCGCACTCGCTTTGCAGGGCGGCGCGGGATGCACGGTGCGTTCCCGTGGGGCATGCTCGACCAGTTGCTTGGGGACGGGCGGCTTACTATTGAGGAGGGGACTTTGTCGCAGTAAGCCAGGTGCTGCTGGGCATCATGGGCGCTGCGCGTCGTTCCGCCCGGTCAGGAACCACGTGCGCAGCTCACCCACGCCTTTGGCTGCAATCGTGCCACGCTCCTCGAACAAGAATGGCTCCGCGAGGTACTGCCGGGTGGCCTCCGTAACCTGCACGCGACCGGCCACGCCATGGGACTCCATACGGCTGGCGATATTGACGGCGTCGCCCCACAAGTCATAGATGAACTTGCGCTTGCCGACGACACCGGCCACCACCGCACCACTGTTGATGCCAACGCGCAACTGCAAGTTGTAGCCGTTGCGCGCATTGAAGCCGGCCAGCGCGTCGATCATGTCCAGCGCCATGTGCGCCGCCCGTGCTGCGTGATCGGCCGCCGCGACCGGCAGCCCTGCGGCAGCCATATAGGCATCGCCGATGGTCTTGATCTTCTCGAGGCCGCGATGGTCGGCAATGCTGTCGAAGTCGGTGAAGATCTCATCGAGCACCGCCACAAGCCGCTCGGGGTTCATGCCGGCAGAAAAGCGGGTGAATTTTACGATGTCGGCGAACAATACAGTGGCCTCCTGAAAACTGTCAGCAATCACTCCGGGGTGCGCCTTCAGGCGCTCGGCAATCGGGTAGGGCAGCACGTTGAGCAGCAACCGCTCCGACACCTGCTGCTCAACGACGATCTTGTCGTACAGCTCCTTGAGCTCGTCCCTCTGATGGCGGATCAGTTCGCGGCTGGTCTCCAGCGCCTGTTCGGCTTGCCGGCGCTCGACGATCTCCTGCTGCAGCTGCGCGTTTTGCGCCTCCAGCCGCTGTTGCATCGCATGCAGGTTCAGGTGCGTGCCGACCCGCGCCATCACTTCGTCGATCTGCAGCGGTTTGGTGACATAGTCGACCCCGCCCGCCTTGAACGCAGTGATCTTGTGCTCGGTCTCGGTCAGCGAGGTCATGAAAATCACTGGGATCTTTCGGGTGCTTGCCAGCGCCTTCAAGCGGCGGCAGACTTCAAAGCCGTCCAGTCCCGGCATCATCACGTCGAGCAGGATCAGGTCTGGCTGTACAAAGTCGGCGCGTTGCAGCCCTTCTTCGCCGTCCTGCGCGACGACGATCCGAAAGCCGTGGTCCTCAAGACTTTCCACGATCACGTCCAGGTTGGCTGGCGTGTCATCGACAATCAGGATCGTGTGGGTGCCAGTTTCCTGTGCCGAGGTCGCCGTCATGGCGCTGGTCTCCTTTCCAGGTGCCGCTCCACAAGGCTTAGAATGGCTTTGGACTGGTACCCCTTGGCCAACAGGCGCAGTTGATCGGCGAACGGACGATAGCGCTCATCGAGCTCGGCTAAGTGGGCGGCGCGCTGCACTATGTCGCGCATGTTTCCCTCCCGCGCCAGACGATGCAGGATTTCCATCTCCTGCGCCGGTGGCACCAGCAGCGGCCCGGGCGCCTGATGTTCGGGAGCGGAGCTCGCGGGCGGCGCTGCGTAAGTCCAGTTGAGCTTCAGCAGGCTGGCGATCTGTGCAAGGAGCATGCCGAAGTCGATCGGTTTGGGCTGAAACGCGCTCATGCCGGCTGCCAGGCTGCTCTCCTTGTCGCCACCGGAAGCGCTGGCGGAAATCGCGATGATCGGCACATCCTTCTGGGCCGGCAGCTGGCGCAGGCGGCGCGTGGCTTCCAGCCCGCCCATCTCCGGCATGACGATGTCCATCAAGATCAAGTCCGGGCGCAAGGTTTGGGCTTTTTCCAGTCCCTCGCAGCCGTTTTCCGCCTCGACCATCTCAAAGCCGATCTGGCCCAACATATCGACCAGCACGGCCCGATTCTCGGCCACATCATCGACGACCAACACCTTCTTGCGCGGCCCCTGATAGCCGGTCACGACGCCTGCGGCAGACGGCGGCGCGATCTCGAGCTCGACCACCGGCAGCTCCAGCTCGAACCAGAAGGTGCTGCCCTGGCCGATCCGGCTCTCGACCCGGATCTCGCCCCCCATCAGGCGCACAAAGCGCTGGCTGATGGCCAGGCCCAGGCCGCTGCCTCCGAGCCGGCGTTGCGCGTCGCCGCCTTGCTCGAAAGGCTGGAAGATGGATTCCAATTGCTCCTCGCGGATGCCGATGCCGGTGTCTTGCACTTCGAAGCGCAGCCGGGCGGGAGGGGAAAAACGCACCCGCAGGCTGACCTGACCGCGATCGGTGAACTTGACCGCATTGGCCAGCAGGTTGAGTAGCGCCTGGCGCAGCCGCTTCTCGTCGGCGCGTATGCCCCCGGGCAAGTCCGGCGCGGTGTCGCAGATAAAGGCCAGCCCCTTCTGCTCCGCCTTGACGCTGATGATCTCGGCAATGATGCGCAGAAACTTGGCCAGCGGGATGTCGGTGAGGCTGAGCTCCTGCTTGCCGGCTTCGATCTTGGCGAAATCGAGTACATCGTTGATGAGCGTCAGCAGTTGCTCGCCGCTTTGCTGGATCACGCGCAGCCCCGCGACCTGCCGCTCGCCTAGCGTGGTGTCCCGCAGCAGTATCTGCGCGTAGCCAAGAATACCGTTCAGCGGCGTGCGCAGCTCATGGCTCATGCTGGCAAGGAAATCAGATTTCGCGCGGTTGGCTCTTTCCGCCGCGGCCTGCAGCTGCTTTTGGTCCTCAATGTCGGTGCTGGTCCCAACCCATTTGACGATATGTCCGTTCAAGTCTCTAAGCGGTAATCCGCGGGCCAGATGCCATCGATAAATGCCATCGGAGGCTCTTTTCCAACGGTATTCAGTCTCATAATCTTCACCGCTCTCTAATGAGCTCGTCCAGCGATCGATGGTAGGTTGCAAATCATTCGGGTGGAGTGCTTGAGTCCAGCCCCACCCTTGGAGTTGCTCAAAAGTAAGCCCCGTATAGGTGATCCACCGTTGATTGCTGTAGTCGATCCAACCATCCGGCATGGCTGTCCACACTATTTGGGGCATCACATCTGCAAGCGACCTGAAGCGCCGTTCGCCCTCATCAATTTCGTCCGCTAAAGACGGCAATTTTTCCGGGGGATTGGGCATGTTTGCCTACCTGAACAAGAGCAAAAAATATTGTTGGCAGCGCGCCCACGCTTTGCTAGTCGCAGCCCATCGATCAAGGCGCCGTCCGGCTCCACCAACCCGTGCAAACGGTATTGCTTATCCCGTTTACTCATCACTGGACCGTACGCAGCATAGTGTGTGCCGTGATCCATGACACGTCAAGCTGCTCGGACCAGCACAAAGCGGAATTACCGCCCTTGTCCGAAACGGCCCGCGTCAATGTAGTTGTCGCCTCAGTCATGCAGCCAGCGGCCTTTCTTCGGTCTGTGACGCCATGGCCACCACCGAGTCGCGTTGAGGGTTGAGCGTCACGGCGCCGATGGGCGCCCAGTTGCGCGTGCTGCCCGACCAGCGAGCCGGGTTGCGTTCGCGGGCCTGAAGGTAGACATCATATCGAGCCGCGAGGATCTTCTGGTCGTCAAGCACAGATATTTGGCCAGGGTGGCGAACAGTTTGGACAGGGGCATGAGAGCCAAGCGAAGATCGAGAAACGATCCTCCATTGGCCGCCGTCCTGCATGCGCAAAAGACCTGCGCAAGCAGGGCGGCCACTCAAATCTCGTCGCCTGTTAAGGCCTCGCGTGGATCTATTGCAGCATTCTTTAGCTGCTTATCTTGGGTGGATTGGGACGTACCCGCAGGTCACGTTCCGCAGTTGGTGGTGTACCCCAAGTGCATCGGCGCGGCTGCGCTCCCTTTCTTACGTCTGATGTGTGCGCCGGTCCGATGCCTGACGGCGCAAGCCTTAGCGCTCCTCCGGTTCTGGCGATGTAGCCCTCGGAAATGGAGAGCGCGCAAAAGCTGGGGAGGTAGATTTCGACAGGCGCCCTGGCTTGCGGCAAGGATCTCACGGTTTGTTCTGTTCGTTGGTCGGTGCCGGTTTGGCGATGCTGACCCGATGCATTTGCTGTGACGCGAGGTGGCGAGCTCGAGCGCCGAGATGCGGCGGGGCGAGAATTCCCCGTTCAAAACCGCCACCCTGACCTGCACCATGCATTGCGCCTCTTCGTCAGTCCAGCGCATCTGTCGCTTCTTGGCCATGCGGTGGCTGACGACCTGGTTCACCGCAGACTCGGCGATGCCACTACTGATCGGCAGACCCTTGCGATGCCGAGCGTCGTAGTTGACTAGCGTGTGCGCGTTGTTCCGTAGACGGTGTTCAGATTCCACCACAGCGTGCTGAATTCGTACCCTTCCCTCGCCAGCAGCCGATCGTCTAGTGCCTTGATCCGCTTCACCGCCTTGCTGCCCTTGCCATGCCAGACCAACCACTTGGCGTGGGTGATTTCGGTTTCCACCGACTCCCGTTCCAGCGAGGCGATCATCTTGCTGCCGAACACAGAACGCTGCGCCGCCTCGAACTTCATCGCGATATGGAACCAATCGAGAATCCGGCCGCGAGCCAGCTGACTGCCCTGGACGGTCTTCTCAAATTCACCAGCGTCGTCGCTGATCACGGTCACGCGTTCATCGGTCGCCACACCGTGTCGACTAAGAGACTGATCGAGTCGCGCTGCAGCCGAGATGACTTCCCGGTGTGCATGGGCATACAACTTTGACGGACCGTCCGTGAACGTCGCTCGCCGGGCGATGATGTTGACGTGGCGGCCAAGGCCTCTCTCGGAGTCGGAATGCCGCAGCCACGCCGAGTCGACGCTCACGGCGGCGACATGGCTGGATTCGCGAACCTGGACGTCTGCAACGGCCTGGGGCAGCTTCGCGATGTCACGCTCAATGTCAGCGTCGAGTTGTTTTCCAAGAGTGCGAATCCGACCCCGGGTGCCGCTGAACGAAATGCCCTTTTCTAGCGGCAGCACTTCCTTCATCATGGCCGTGGCCTGGCGGTACGGCAGATGGGCCGCCCACTTCGCCTGGAGGTATTGCAACTCCGGCGCGGCGCCCAGATGCTCGAGCGACCCTCTCTGGGAGCCTCCCCAACTTTTGCACTCTCTCTTCTACGCCAACCGGTGGCGACGGCAAGAGGCCAAAGCCAACGTCATCATTCTGCGTTACGCGGATGACGTTGTCGTCGGCTTCGAGCACGAAGCCGACGCGCGGCGCTTCCGGGACGCAAGGCATCGATGTCCGCCTTGTCCTGTGCGCTGAAACTCCATCCAAAAGCATCGCTGATGCCCCTCAACTGGTCCGGGCGACGCACCCCACAGCGCAATCGTCGGCCCCTGATCGAGAATCCAGCGGATCGCCAACGCCAGCACCGATTTGTCATGGCGCTCGCGGGCAAACGACGAGAGCGCCTCGACGACCGCAAGGTACTGCGCAAAACGCGGCTGCCGGAACTTCGGGTCCGAGTTGCGCAGGTCATGACATCGAACGTCGTGGACGCGTTCATCCGCCCGGTCGGAAGGCAGGTGGCGTGGCTTGCCTCAACGGCTTGTTGAATCCAATTCAACGATATATGAGCTAGATTCGACGTGCTTCGTGCAACGACCGATTGCGGTCTAACGCTTGCCGGCAAGAACTAATGGAGTGATTGAGCACGAATGTCGAGACGACACGTATTGAAGCCACCATGCGCGCCTTCACCCGCACCGAGCTCGCCGATCTCAATGTATTTGTCACCATCTGCCGGCGCCGCAGCTTCCACGCCATCGCAACCTCGAACTGGGCGTAAAGCTGCTCAATCGCACCAGTCACTCGGTGGTGCCGACTGCGGCCGGCAGCGCGCTGGGGAAACAGCGCGACAAGTGCTTTGTTGAGACCTTGGCGCGGCAATCGATCAGCTCGATCGCTACCGCACATCGCTGCTCGGCCGCCTGCGAATCAACGTGCCACGACATCCGCTCGACCAACACCTGACCGGCGAGGGGCGCAAGCGTGCTCTGTCATGCGCTGGATTTTCTTCCTTGACACATTATCCAGTTCTAGATATTATGTCCAAATAACGAACGGGACCAAGAAGCAGCGTGCGCTGCTCGATCAACTCAAGCAGGTGGCGCCGGGCCTCGGCGAAACCCTGGCGCCGTTTTGCGAGGTCGTTGTCCACGACCTCCTGGATTGCGCCGTCGGCTGGCAATGCGCGCTTATGAGCGAAATGGAAGGATGGAGATTTGACGATGGAGCATTCACTGAAGGATGTCGTTGGCAACACCCGTTACGTTGCCGACGAAGTCGATGCAACCTACAGAAAGGTCAGTTGGAGACTTGTGGCATTCCTGTTTGTCGGCTATCTGATAGCCTATCTGGACCGCATTAATGTAGGCTTCGCGCAACTGCAGATGCAGCATGACCTCGGGTTCAGCGATGCGGTCTACGGACTTGGCGCCGGCATTTTCTTCACTGGCTACTTTCTTTTCGAAGTGCCCAGCAACCTGATGCTTGAGAAGATCGGCGTGCGCAAGACCATGACGCGCGTCATGATCTGTTGGGGCCTCGTATCGATGTGCATGCTGTTCATTTCAAGTCCGATAGAGTTCTACGTCATGCGCTTCTTGCTTGGCGTATTCGAAGCCGGCTTCACGCCTGGCGTCATCCTTTACCTGACCTATTGGTATCCGGAAACACGGCGCGCGCGCGTCCTGGGTATTTTCTCCAGTGCCATCACCGTTGCCGGCGTGATCGGCAGCCCGGTCTCAGGCGCCATCATGACCCATCTTTCCGGCCTTCACGGCATGAACGGATGGCAATGGCTGTTCCTGCTTGAAGGCCTTCCCGCAGTGGTACTCGGCTTGCTCGTGCCGGTCGTGCTGGTCAACCACCCCCGCGACGCCAAGTGGCTGACCGGTCGCGAGAAATACATCATCGAGCACCAACTCGCAGCCGAACGCGGACCGTCTGCAGCGAATCGCAGTCATACCTTTGGTGACGTTCTCAAGGATCCGAGGATCTATCTGTTCGCATTCGTGTATTTCGCCGTCATCTGCGGCATCTACGCAGTCAGCTTCTGGCTGCCAACCATCCTCAAGAATGCCGGCGTCAACGACGCATTCGAAATCGGCATGTTCTCCATTATTCCCTATGGCGTCGGTGCACTAGGCATGATCTATATCACCCGTCATTCCGACATCAAGAAGGAGCGGCGCTGGCACCTGGCTGGGTGCGCCTTCATCGGCGGTGCGGCACTGGTCATGATCGCTGCGACCGCAGGCAGTCTGGCGCCGGCCCTGCTCGCCTTCGCGATCGCCACTGCGACGATTTTCACCGGCATGCCGCTATTTTTCGCGATGCTGACTTCCTACCTGTCCGGCACCGCTGCCGCTGGTGGTATCGCCCTCATCAACAGTCTTGCGCTGATCGGTGGTTTCGTCAGCCCCGCCATCATGGGGTGGGCGAAAACGACCACCGGAAGTTTTACAAGCGGGCTTTATATCCTGGCAGCGTTGCTGGTGATTGCAGGTGTCGCCGTGTTGCTCGGCACCCCCAAGCACGGGACCCGCGCGACGCAGCGCGACGACGCTGGCGAGCCATCGCAAGGCGCCGCGGAACTGGAACAAGCCGCACTTTCGAACAATTGACACGCGACACGCCCGGGGGCGTGTTCCTCCAGGCGAGAGCGGCGAGCCCGGTTAGCTTCCCAATCGCTCGAACTGGCGAGGAGCCGACGATACGCGCGAGAAATTCATATGGTGATCGACCACGCGTGACATGGTCAGCGTGGCCCAAAAATGCGGTTGACCCCGAAGTTCGATGTCGCGCCCCGAAAGCGGCATAGGTCGGCTAAAGATAGAACGCTCATCGCCGTACCGATATTTGATTGATAGGCCTACATACAAATGAATGCATGCAACGATGACAGTCGACTCTCCGGAGTCGTTGAATGGGTATCCCGACTGGTTGAAATCGAGACGGTCAGCCGGAACTCGAACCTGGGCCTGATCGAAATGGTTCGGGATTTTCTTGGAGGTCTTGGTCTTGCGACACAACTGACCTACGACGCCCGAAATGCTAAGGCAAACCTGTTTGCGACAATTCCGGCCGCAGACGGGAGGGTGAATGGCGGGATTGTATTTTCCGGTCATACAGACGTCGTTCCAGTGGACGGCCAGGATTGGCACACCCCCCCCTTTCGCGCAGTCATCGACAACGACCGTCTGTATGGGCGAGGGAGCGCGGACATGAAAGGCTACCTTGGCGCATTGCTTTCCCTCGTGCCGGAGCTGGTCGAAGCGAAGCTCGCAGACCCGGTTCACCTCGCATTCTCGTTCGACGAGGAAGTCGGTTGTCTTGGCGTGCCTCTTCTCCTTGCCGACATGCGCGACCGCGGAATCCACCCGACGGGCTGCATCGTGGGCGAGCCGACATCCATGCGTCCGGTCATTGCTCACAAGGGCTTGAACCATTACCGGTGCTGCGTGGTGGGTCGCTCTGTACATTCGTCACTGACACCGTCGGGCGTCAACGCGATTGAGTACGCGGCGCGTATCATATGCTTCATCCGCGACCTGGCCGATGAGTTCCGCCGTGCGGGCCCCTTCGACGAAGACTTCGACGTGCCATACACCACTGCGCAAACCGGGCTGGTGCGTGGCGGGGTTGCGCTCAATACGGTGCCCAACGTGTGCGAATTCGATTTCGAAATCCGGGATTTGCCCGGCACGGATGTGGGCCGCCTTCTGCGTAGTATCGAGGCGTATGCGGAAGGGCTGGAAGCGCAGATGAAAGCGGTATTCGATGGAGCGAGCGTCACATTCTCCTGCCTTGGGGCTGCTCCATCGCTTTCTGAGGTTGAAGCATCCTCGATCGTTCAACTCGTCAGGGCACTCACGCACGATGCAGTTCGCCGAAAGGTGGCCTACGGCACGGAAGCGGGTTACTTCTCGAAGGCCGGAATACCTACGGTGGTTTGTGGCCCTGGAAACATCGAGCAGGCGCACCGTCCCAATGAGTTCGTCGAACTGCGACAACTTCGAAGATGCGAAGCGTTCCTCAGAAGCGCGACGCTATTGGCTGTTCCGAAAGGCGTTGGCGCCTGACGAGCGCCCGATCGCCTGCGTTCTACCACGTTGCAGGGGGCAGATAATATCGCCTGATGAAGAGACAAAATCTCTCCATCAGGCTGCTGCCCGTCGCAGCGGGAACAAAATTGGCGGCCGATCCGGGGTGTGGGGGATGCAGCGCGCAAGCTTCTGGCTGCGTCGTCACAACCAGGGAACCGGTCGGAACACGTCTACCGGTCGTATGCCAAGCCTCGGTTCCAAGGAAGCAACAAGGTGTCGCGACTATTCCCACGCGCGGGACCCTGCATGCCAGAATGACTTGCGTGGGCGCAATCAGCACACGACAGAAATTCGCCCTTTTCAAGCACGATCGCTGTTCTTGCCCAACCCTGCTTCGGTCAGCGCGCAAAGTTGACCGCTGCAGGAACCGTACCGGTGCCACCGCGCCTCGATCGGATTGATCATCGGCGCGGGGCGGCTGATCCCATACATGTGACGACCGCGCGATCCAGTCAGATCAGGCCTTGAGCTGGTTCCGGATCGGCAGCGTGCGGATGCGCTTGCCGGTGGCGGCAAAGATTGCGTTGCACAGCGCTGGCGCAATGGTCGGCGTCGCCGGCTCGGCAGCCCGCCCGGAACGACCCGCCATGCCAGCAGCAGACATATGAGATTGGCCACGTACGGGAAATGAGTACGAGCATCGGCCATGGCACGCAACAGAACGTCACTCACGTCGAACACTCAGGCGCCGTAAATGCCATACATGAGCAAGCGCAGCACCAGCGTCGCGTGGTCAATCATTCGTTCCGCGAAACGGAACTGTTATCCGAGAAGACCTCCGCGGCGACAGCGGCGATCGAAAGGCGTCCTGAAGCCACCATGACCAGCGGTACCATGCAACTAATTGGTAAACTCTCAATTCCATCCGCGCCGTCAGCTTCGCTGGTGTGACGCCCCCATCAGAGTCAAGGAGACCCGAATGATCGATCTGCGCAGCGATACCGTAACCCGACCGGACCAGGCGATGCTCGCCGCGATGACGGCTGCCGAAGTCGGCGACGATGTCTGGGGCGACGATCCGACGGTCCGGCGCCTGCAGGCGGCAGTCGCCGCGCGAGCCGGCAAGGAAGCTGGCCTGTTTTTCCCAAGTGGCACACAGAGCAATCTTGCCGCGCTGATGACACATTGCGCGCGGGGCGACGAATACATTGTCGGACAGGCCGCGCACACCTACCGATACGAAGGCGGTGGCGCGGCTGTGCTGGGCAGCATCCAGCCGCAACCGATAGAAAACGCGCCGGACGGCTCCCTGCCGCTCGACAAAGTCATCGCAGCAATCAAGCCAATCGACGATCATTTTGCGCGCACGCGTCTGCTGGCGCTGGAAAACACGATTGGCGGCAAAGTGCTACCTCCCGCTTACGTCGCGCAAGCGACGCAGCTCGCGCGCGAGCGAGGGCTGATGACTCACCTCGACGGGGCACGCGTGTGCAATGCCGCTGTTGCATCAATGCAGACGATCGCCTCGTTGTGTGCGCCCTTCGATTCCGTGTCAATCTGCTTTTCGAAGGGCCTCGGTGCGCCGGTAGGTTCGGTGCTGGTCGGCAGCAAGACGCTGATCGACGTCGCGCATCGCTGGCGGAAGGTGCTGGGTGGCGGTATGCGGCAGGCTGGCGTGCTGGCGGCAGCTTGTCTGTACGCGCTGGACCACAACGTAGAGCGACTCGCCGAAGACCACGACAATGCCGCCCATCTCGCAGCCGGCCTCTCGCAGATCGATGAGATCAGCGTGCAGTCGCACGCTACCAACATGGTCTTCGCGCAATGTCCGCCGGAACACTGCGCGCCCCTCGAGGCGTGGCTGAAGGAGCGCGGCATTCTCACACAGATGCTGTATGCCTCGCGCTTCGTCACGCACAAGGATGTCTCGCGCGCGGACATCGGCACGTTCGTCGCCGCGATCAAGACGTATTTCTCGCGATCCATTGACGTTGTGGAGTCGCTCGGCATTTCCCGCACGTCCGCGCGTGAGTCGCCACTCCGCCTTCAAGCTGAAGGACTGAAGCGGCGGTGATTGCCGAAACGGGCAGAAGGTTGTGCCGAGCGACGTCCTCCAGGCGCGGCGTAACCTCGCCCCTCCCTGCCGTGTCTTGGCGCGCTTATGTCAACACCTGCCCGCCATCAACCACCAAGGTCTGACCGGTGATCCAGCCAGCGTGTTCACTGGCGAGAAACAGCACCGCGCCAGCGACCTCGCCAGGTGTACCGAGCCTGCCAAACGGAACAGAAAGCAGTACCCGGTCATAGAGAGCCGGATCAGAGGTCTTCCGCTGTTCCCACAATCCGCCCGGAAATTCGATCGATCCCGGTGCCACAGCATTGACCCGGATGCGATCCGGCGCCAGTGTCAACGCGTGCGAGGCTGTATAGTGCACGACCGCTGCCTTGATCGCCGCGTAAGACTGCGTCCGGGACGATGGATGCAGCGCGGAGATGGAGGTCACATTGACGATGGAAGCGTTGGCCGACTTGCGCAAGAAAGGCAGCGCGGCATGACCTGCCCGAACCGTTGCCATCAGGTCCACATCAACGCTCGCCTTCCAGCCGGCTTCGGTATCCCCGCCTCCGAAACCCGACGCGTTGCAGATCAATATGTCGATGCCGCCAAGCGCCTCGCCCGCGGCCGCGATGTACGCGCCTATCGCCCGGTCTTGCGCCAGATCGCACGGCGCGGTGTGCACAGGGTGGCCGTAGGCGACCAGCTCGGCCTCGACCGCTTGCAATCCTTGCTCGTTGCGTGCGCAGACAGACACGGCGGCGCCGGCCTGCGCGAACCTGAGCGCGATACTACGGCCGATCCCGCGTGATCCGCCAGTGACGACCACGCGTTTGCCGCTGAAATCAAATCCCATGACAAGGCCTCCCTACATTAACGAGCGCGTGAACGTGGCGTGAACGTTTATAACGCATGCTTTCCGGGGTCGGGTATCCGCACCACTCACTCGCGATCGAAAAGTTCATTCGGCTGCACGATTTCCGAGCAGTCCCTTCCAGTTTTCCGGTACCGCGCAGGCGGTCCCATAGGGCGACCATCGCTGCGCCATCACGGCGCGGGATTCGGCTGCTCCTTCTGAAGCGCATCGATTTCCGCGAGCGCCTCTGCCGGCAGCTTGACGTCGATGCTGGCGATGTTCTCCCGCAGTTGCTCGAGTGACGTGGCCCCAATGAGGTTGCTTGTCACGAACGGGCGCGTGTTGACAAAGGCCAGCGCGAACTGCGCAGGCAATAACCCGCGGGCAACCCGATTCTTCGCTCTCCCGACGAGAAAGATAGCCGCTTAGAAGCGTTGCGTTCTGCCATTAAGAAGGCATCTTGACCAAACGCAACAGAAGGTTTTATCGAGTCTCACCCGGCTTACTTGCTCACGGACCGGTGCGGCTGAAGCAAAGCCAGCACGGCGCCGAAGACAAGCGCGCCCGCCACGCAGTAGATCCCGGCGTTCGTGCTATGTGTCACGTCTTTCATCCAGCCGATGATCGACGCGCTGACGAATCCGGCCAGGTTGCCGATCGAATTGATCATGCCGATGGCCGCGGCAGCCGAGCCACCGGCGAGGATCGCGCTCGGATAGGTCCAGAACACGGGCATCGTCGCAAGCATGCCGGCTGTGCCGACGGTCAGCGCGACCATCGCGAGCGGAATATTGCCGGTCAGTTGCGTGCTGGCGAACAGGCCCGCGCCGGCGAGCACGGCGGGCACCGCGAAGTGCCAGCGCCGCTCGCCCGAGCGGTCTGCGCTGCGGGCCACGAGGAACATGCTCGCGACAGCGCACGCATACGGAATAGCGGTCAGCAGGCCCACATCGAGCGCGGTGCGCACGCCGGTCGCCTTGATCAGCGTCGGAAGGTAGAAGCTGATTCCATAGAGACCCATCATGCAACAAAAGTAGATGACTGCCATCTTCCAGATACGGGCGTCGGTGAACACTCCGGCGAGCGAACCGTGAGTCTTGCCCGCGCTGTCCCGTTCGACGTTCACCTCCAGCACGTGCTTTTCTTCATCCGTGAGCCAGTTCGCCGAGCGGATGCCGTTCGGCAGGCAGCACAGCGTTACGACGCCCAGCACCGCCGAGGGAATCGCCTCGAGCAGAAAGAGCCATTGCCAGTTCGACCAGCCCCCCACGCCCTGGAGCACGGCCATGATCCAGCCGGACAAGGGGCCGCCCACCACGCCGGCAATGGGGATGCCCATCATGAAGAGCGCGTTCATGCGCCCGCGCCGCTCGGCCGGAAACCAGTAGGTCAGGTAAAGGACGATGCCCGGAAAGAAGCCCGCCTCCGCCACGCCGAGGAGGAATCGCATGACATAGAAGGTCGTCGGCGTCTTAACGAACAGCGACCCTGCAGAGATTACCGCCCAGGTAATCATGATCCGCGCGATCCAGACCCGCGCGCCCACGCGATGCATGATGATGTTGCTCGGAACCTCGAAGAAGAAATAGCCGATGAAGAAGATGCCCGCACCAAGACCGTACACGGTCTCGCTGAACGCCAGGTCATTGAGCATCTGAAGCTTGGCGAAGCCTACATTTACGCGGTCGAGGTACGCCGCGACGTAGCACACGAACAGGAACGGCAAGAGCCGCCAGGTGGCTTTCGAATAAGCGCGGGTTTCGACCGTGGCACGGTCGAGCGCGTAGTCGTTGGGTTTGGCGATGATATCCATGTCTCCAGTCTCTTTTTTCGGATGCGATAAGGGTTGCCGCAGCGCACGGAGTGCGCCGCGCGGCGAAATAGGAATGCTTCGGTTAAAATCCCGTAATTGAAGGCTTGGTGGCAGTGGCGTACTGTCCGGCGTACGCTGAACGTGTGCGCAGTTCAGACGATCGCTTCGTCGACGATTTCGATCCAGTGGCGCACCGGCGTGCGGCCGCCCGCACCCAGATGCGTCTGGCAGCCGATGTTGGCGGTGGCGATCACGTCTGGCTTGCCGCTTTCGAGTGCGTCGAGTTTGTTGTCGCGCAGCTTGCGGGCAAGCTCGGGCTGCGTGAACGAATAGGTCCCCGCCGACCCGCAGCACAGGTGCGCGTCGGGAACAGGCGCGAGGTCGAAGCCAAGGCGGCCGAGCACGCCCTCCACCGAGCCACCGAGCTTTTGCGCATGCTGCAAGGTGCACGGGCAGTGGAAGGC
This sequence comes from Cupriavidus sp. IDO, assembly GCF_000812465.1. Taxonomy (GTDB): domain Bacteria; phylum Pseudomonadota; class Gammaproteobacteria; order Burkholderiales; family Burkholderiaceae; genus Cupriavidus. The sequence continues at coordinate 53,322 of NZ_JWMA01000057.1, forward strand.
GACGCGCTTGTCGGCCTTGATCCGCAACTCTTCGAGCGGCGCATCGGCGAGGACTTCGCCCAGATCGCGCGCCATTTCGCTGATGCGGCGAGCCTTGTCGGCATAGGCCGGGTCGTCGCGCAGCAGGTGGCCGTACTCCTTGACAAACGCACCGCAACCGCTCGCCGTTTGGATAATGGCTTCAGCGCCCGCGCGCACCTTGGGCCACCATGCATCGATATTGCGGCGCGCTCGCACAAGCCCCGCTTCCTGGGCGTTCAGGTGATAGTCGGTCGCGCCGCAGCAGCCGGCCTCCGGCGCTGCTTCGATGCTGATACCGAGCCGATCCAGCACGCGCGCGGCGGCCGCGTTCGTATTCGGCGAGAGCGAGCGTTGCGCGCAGCCTTCGAGCATCAGCATGCGACGTGCATGGCGCACAGCGGGCCGTTCAAGGGCGACCCGGGCGTTAGGAGGAATCTTCTCGCCGAGTGCCACGGGAAGAACCGGCCGCATCATTTGCCCGAGCTTCAGCAGCGCGCCGAACGTCCTCGCGCGCGGGATCACATGGCGCAGGCCCGCACGCAGCGCGCGGTTGGCGACGGGCCGCTCGACCCGCCGTTCCAGCATCTCGCGCCCGATGTCGAGCAGCGCGTGATACGTGACGCCCGACGGACAGGTCGTTTCGCAGTTGCGGCAAGTCAGGCACCGGTCGAGATGCAGTTGCGTCTTGTCGGTGACCGGCTCGCCTTCGAGCATCTGCTTGATCAGATAGATGCGCCCTCGCGGGCCGTCGAGCTCGTTGCCGAGAAGTTGATACGTTGGGCACGTCGCGTTGCAGAAGCCGCAGTGCACGCACGATCGGAGGATGTCTTCCGCTTCCTTCGCGCGCGCGAGCGATTTTGCTTCGTCGCTGAGATTCGTTTGCATGATCGTGATCGCTTCAATAGTCGGCGTACATGCGCCCGGGATTGAACATGCCGTACGGATCGAGGCGTTCCTTGAGCTGCCGGTGAAAGCGCATCAGCGGCGCGGCAAGCGGATGAAACGGCTCGATGCCCGGCTGTGGCGTGAAACAGGTCGCATGGCCGCCCGCCGCGCTCGCGATCTGGCGAATTGCCTCGGCGGGGGCGTCGCTCTTGAGCCATCGCTGGGCGCCGCCCCAGTCGAGCAGCACGGCGCCCGGCAACTCGATGAGCGGCATATTGTTCGGCAGCGACAAACGCCAGAGCGGGCGCGGATCGTCGAAGAAGGCGAGACGCTGCTCGCGTAGCAATTCCCAGAACCGCGGGTCGAGATCCTGGCCGCCGATGCAATCGATCGCCGCGCGCACGGAGCCCGTGCCGCCCTCCAGACGCAGATGCAGTTTGCCGTCCAGGTGGCACGCGCCGCCCACCGGCAACGCCGCCTTGCGCCATGCCGACAGTTCGCGCATCGCTTCGCTCGCTTCGATCGCGAGCGTGAGGCTGCGCGCCTCGCGCGGCCTGGGCAGCACCTTCAACGAAACTTCCGTGATGAGCCCGAGGCAGCCGAAGCTGCCGCCGATAAGGCGCGACACGTCGTATCCCGCCACGTTCTTCATGACTTGCCCGCCGAACCGAAGATGCTTTGCCTCACCCGTAATGATCCTGCAGCCGAGGATAAAGTCGCGCACGGAACCGGCCCACGGCCGGCGCGGACCGGACAGGCCGCTCGCGACCACACCGCCCACGGTTGCGCCGCCGCCGAAGGTCGGCGGCTCGCAGGGAAGCATCTGGCCGGCTTCGTCGAGGATCGCGTTCACTTCGGCGAGCGGCGTACCGGCGCGTGCGGTGATCACGAGCTCGCTCGGGTCATAGCTCACGATTCCGCGATGCGAGCGCGTATCGATTTCTTCCCCGGAGACGGGCCGCCCGAGAAACGCCTTGCTGTCGCCGCCGCGAATGGAGAGCGGCTTTTTCTCAGCGAGCGCGCTGCGAACCTGCTCGACGAGCCGCGCGCTGTCGTCGATGGAAATGAGGTCGTGTCGCATCAGAAGCGCTCCAGTTCAGGAAAGGGGAGGACTCCGTGATGCACGTGCATCGAGCCAAATTCGGCGCAGCGATGCAGCGTCGGTACGTTCTTACCCGGGTTGAGCAGGCCGTCGGGATCAAAGGCGGCCTTGACCGCGTGGAAAAACGTCAGTTCGTCGCTGTTGAACTGCGTGCACATCTGGTTGATCTTCTCGCGTCCGACGCCGTGTTCCCCCGTGATGCTGCCGCCTACCGCGACGCACAATTCTAGGATGCGCGCGCCGATCGCTTCGGCGCGGTCCATCTCGCCGGGCGCGTTGGCATCGAAGAGGATCAGCGGATGCATGTTGCCGTCGCCGGCATGGAAGACGTTCGCCACGCTCAGTCCGTATTGCACCGACAGCTCCGCGATGCCCCGCAGCACGCGCGACAGCTCGCGGCGCGGAATCGTGCCGTCCATGCAGTAGTAGTCGGGCGAGATGCGGCCGACCGCCGGAAACGCGTTCTTGCGGCCCGCCCAGAAGCGCTGGCGCTCGGCTTCGTTCTTCGCAAGGCGGATGTTGGTTGCGCCCGCCGCGCGCAGCAGCGTTTCCACGCGCTCGCAGTCTTCCTGAACGTCCAATTCCGCGCCGTCGACTTCGCACAGCAGAAGCGCTTCGGCATCGACGGGATAGCCCGCGTGGATGAAGTCCTCCGCCGCGCGGATCGCGAGGTTGTCCATCATCTCGAGGCCGCCCGGAATCACGCCCGCGCCGATGATCTGCGCGACCGCATCGCCGGCCTTTTCGATGTCGTCGAAGCTCGCGAGCAGCACCTTCGCGCTCTGCGGCTTGGTCAGCAATTTCACGGTGACCTCGACCACGACGCCGAGCATCCCCTCCGAGCCGGTGAAGAGCGCGAGCAGATCGAAGCCGGGCGAGTCGAGCGCTTCGGAGCCGAGGGTGAGCCGCTCGCCGTCGATCGTCACGATCTCGACCTTCAGGATGTTGTGGACCGTCAGCCCGTATTTGAGGCAATGCACGCCGCCTGCATTTTCGGCGACATTGCCACCGATCGAACACGCGATTTGCGACGACGGATCGGGCGCGTAGTAAAGTCCGTGTGGAGCGGCTGCCTGTGAAATCGCCAGATTGCGCACGCCCGGCTGCACGCGGGCGGTGCCGGCTTCGGCATCGATTTCGAGGATGCGGTTGAAGCGCGCCATCACGAGCAGGATGCCTTTTTCGAGCGGCAAGGCGCCGCCGGAGAGTCCGGTGCCGGCGCCGCGCGCGACCACGGGCACGCCCTGCGCCAACGCGTACTTCAACAGCGTCTGAACTTCATCGATGGTGCCAGGCAGGGCGACGAGCATCGGCGTGATGCGATAGGCGGACAAGCCATCACATTCGAACGGCCGCAGGTCTTCCTTCGAATGCAGAAGCTGCAGATCGGGAAGGAGCGCCTGCAGGTCGCGCACGATTGCGGCTTTGTCGTGGTCCCGAAGCGGGCCGTCAAGCTTTTCGTCGTAAGCGTAGGTCATGCGGTGTCTCCTGTGGGTTCGCGGCTTCTCACGAGCGTCGGATTGCTGCAAATTTTCTCGATTGTTCTGGGTCGGGGCAGCGATGTCGAATCATTTTTCAGTGGTAATACCAGTTTTTCTAAGCGCGATTTTTTACCGCCATCGCTGGCGGTACTTTCTACAAGGATCTCAGACGACCAGCCGCATGCTCGCGTGCTACCATGGAACAGTGGTAATACCAGTGGTGAGCGCCATGAAAGAGACAGAACCGGAGGGCAAGCGGCAACTCGCGGACGTGGTCGTCGAGCGCATCGAGCGCCTGATCGTCGACGGCGTGCTGAAACAGGGGCAGACACTGCCGTCAGAGCGCCGCCTGACGGAAAAGCTAGGCGTGTCGCGAACCGCGCTTCGAGAGGGGCTGAAGATCCTGCGCGCGCGGGGACTGATCGAAACATCGCAGGGGAAGGGTTCGTTCGTCGCGAAGCTGACGGCCGAGCCAGCGCAAACGCCGCTGATGCATCTGCTGGGGTCGCAACCGCGCACGCTCTATGACCTGCTCGAAGTGCGCGAGATGCTCGAAGCCGAGGCGGCGCGACTCGCGGCGCTGCGCGGCACGCCCGCCGACTACATCCTGATTACGCGACGGTACGACGAGATGGTTGCTGCCCACGCGCAGGAGACCGACGCATCGACGCATGCCCGACTCGATCACGCGTTCCACCTCGCGATCTGCGAGGCGTCGCACAATCCGGTGCTCGTACATACGCTCGCCACGCTGAACGATCTGATGCTGAGTTCGGTGTTTGCGTCGGTGAACAACCTGTATCACCGCGAACCGCAGAAGCGGGTTATCGACCGGCAGCACGCGCGGCTCTATAACGCGGTGACGGGCAAGCTGCCGGAGCAGGCGCGCCGGGCGGCGAGCCTGCATATCAGGAGCGTGCGCGAGAGCTTCGCGGAAATCGAGCAGGAAGAGCAGCGGCTCGTGCGATCCACGTTGCGTCTTCAGGGGTGGACGTAAGGGTTAGTGAGACAGCGTTGGTGTTGAAGCAGCCTAGCCTAATCTGAAAGCCGTTTGAGGGAATGGACTTATGCCAGAACGCCGATATCACTCAGTGCGGGTGCACCATTGTCCAGATTAGTCTGCGTCCAGATTGGGCTAGCTTTGCGGTCGGGCTAGACACTCTTCAAACAGCCTGACCTTGCAATGGACGCACACCTCCGGATCCATCTGCTTGTAGATCTCCTTGATCGCAACCTCCTTAGAAGGGAAGATGTGGTCTCTCCCGAGCCTGTCGACGAAGCCGGACGTCTGCCAGACTTTCAGTACCTCCCGGCGTGGTCTATGAAAGTAGAGGTCTCCACCATGCGCGCGTCGCTCTGACAACTCCGTCTCCCACAGATCCTCCCCGGCAATATCAATGAAGTTCATGCTCTTGGTCATGGCCAGAACATACTTCTGGGATGGATGCTCTGCGCGATGGGAATGAAGTATCTCGGTGACGTGCTGCACGGCGCCGAAGTAGACGGAGCCTTCAACGCGGATTAGCTTTAGCTGGGGGCATTCGACCCGTTCGGCCTCGGGCAGTTCGTCGATGGGTACCAAGGGCCTGCCCGGGGCGTCCGGCTCGGGCGCCAGTGTCCGTATCGCCGGCCGGGAGGTGCGATAGAGGTAGGCTGTCAGAGACAAGACTGTCCCAAGCAGGATTGCCACCTCAAGGCGAATCGCGATCGTGGCAATGAACGTCGCCGCCGCCACAAGTGCTTCGATCCGGCTCAGTGCCAGCAAACGCCTAATCCGGACGACGTCGAACAGCCCGTAGGCAACGAGTAACAGCATTGTTCCGATTGCGGCCAACGGAATCTGGGCTAATAGCGGCGCGCTGAGGAATACCAGGCCGACAAGGAGGATCGATGAGAAGACCGATGCAAGGGGCGTCTGCGCACCGGCTTCGAAGTTCGGCAATGACCGGTTGAGCGAGCCGCAGGACACGTAAGACGAGAAGAACCCCCCGGCAATATTGGACAAGCCCTGCCCGATGAACTCGCGATTGGCATCGATGTGCTGCCCTGAGCGGAGCGCCACTGCCTTGGCGATTGAGATTGACTGTCCTAGCGCCACGATTGTAAGCGCTGCGGCGATACCCAGCAGGTCGGGAAGATCGCGCCATGCAATCTTCGGGACCTCGAACGGCGGAAGCGGCGAAGGGATGAGTCCGACAACGGCGACATGATGGGCGCCTGACTGGTTGACGAGCAGCGCTGACAGGTAGCCGCCGAAAAGCCCGGCAAGCATGAACGGCCACTTGTGGTTGATTCGCTTGACGATCAGCGTCGTGGTCAATGTCACCACGCTCACCAGCACGGCATCAGGCCGTATATCACCTGGCGTTGCGGCGAGTTGCCGCAGGATGCCGAATGCCTTGGTGCCGGGCGCGACCTGGAGGCCGAGAATGTCCTTGAGCGCGTAGATCGCGATCAGGGTGGCTGCACCGCATGTAAAGCCGAGCAGTACCGTGGGTGAGATGAAATTCGCGACGCTTCCGAGCCGCAGCACACCGACCAGGAGCTGAAGGACCCCGACCAGAATAGTGACCGCCAGCGCTAACTGAATATAGGCGGGGCTCCCCGCAGCAGCCATAGGGGCGAGCATTGCAAGCAATGCGAGCGAGTTGGCGTTAGTCGGGCCCGACATGACGTGCCAGCTTGAGCCGCCCAGTGCAGCGACCATGCACGGCACGACTGCCGCGTAGATTCCGTATTGAGCCGGCAGTCCGGCGAGCGTTGCAAAGGCGACGCCCTGGGGGAGTACGAGCACTGCACCGAGGAGTCCTGCGACCATGTCGGCACGAACGGTCCGGGGGGAGACACGTCGAGTCCACGAAGGAATCAAGCTTTGAAGATATTGGGCTGGGCGAGGCATAGTTGCTTTTCCACTACCTGACGCAATGCGCGACGCTACCACGCGGGATCCGATCGCCGCCGGTTTGATTGCGTGAAGCTTCGTCAGCTTGTCGTCGCGCAGCTTGTAGCAGAGCTCCGGCTGCAAGACGGAATATGTACCTGCTGATCCGCAACACAGATGGCTATCCGAACAGAGCCGGATTTCAATGCAAGCCCGGAGAGCATGGTTTCAAGGGCACCTCGGACCTTTTGACCATGCTGTAGCGTACAGGGCGGGTGATAGGCAATCCGCTGGCCGTTGCGCGGCAGCGCCTCGGATAGCCGCTGCAGCGAAGGCTGGCAGGATCTCGGAAAGGTCCTGCAGACTGGCGTTATGGCTGCCAGAACGGAGCCGGCAGCCATGCGCTTTACTTCGGGCCGTATACGCGGGCCAGCCCCTCGGTGATCTCCGTTGCTTGCTTCGTCTCGGTGTCGTCCAGTACGCGGATGGTCTTTGCATCCGGGTCGATTTCGACCATCGCGCCGTGCGGGATCTGCGCCGTGATGTCAGCTTCGAAGCCGGCGAGCATGGTTACGTCCCCTAGCGCTGCTCCCTGCGCAAGGATCGTGTTTACCGTGTTGAAGACAATGGCAAGCGGGGCCATGTTGCGCGACTGCATCTCGTGCAGCATCCATGCCGTTGCAACGCCACCCTTTGCCGTATCGAGGACCAGGATCTTTTCCACATATGACTGGCCGGCAAGCTTGTGCTGCGGGCGGGAAAAGACGCCGCGCAGCCGGTTCAGGTCGTAGCGGGCGGAAAATCCGTCGTGTGCAACCAGTGCCTGGCCAATGATTCGCCGTCCCATTGCGTGACGAGCGGTGAAAGTCTTGCCGTTCATGCCAGTTCTCCGGTTACTGCAGCATTAACACATTCCTGCATAGTGGCGAGCATGGGCACGTAGCCATACCCGCCCAGGATGTTGACGAGCTTCGCGCTGTTTGTCGCCAGGCGCTTCCAACCCTTGGCCTCCTGCATTTCGCGGGCATAGGATTGGTAGAAGCACATGCCGGACAGTACGGTGCCGCCGGCCGCCTCAATCGTGTTCGTATAGCCGAAGCGATCGCAATCGGGCTTCACTTGTGGGCTAGTCACAGCCAGTAGCGGGCGCTTGAACTCGCGGTCCTTGCACATGGCCGCAAGATCGCGGAGTTCGTAGAGGCTGAGTTGCGGTGCGGAGAAGACGACGACATCGATCGCCTTTTCCACGGCGTAGCTCGCGCGCAGCGCCTGCAGGTCGCCCTGGCGAATTCGGTGGGCGACGGGCAGCTTTTCGCCGCCCACGTCGGCAAGAGTGAATGCCTCAGGCGTGATGCCAACCAGGTGGAACAGTGCCGACGATCCGAAACTCGCCATTGCGGCACCGAAGTGCTTCAGTTCGTCAGAGGTGGGAGAGCGGTCCAGGCCCTCGATAACCGGCACTTGCCAGTAGTTGCCGGCGAGGCGACCCACCACGCCACCGAGCGCACCCCAGTCGCTGAGTTCACGCGGCGTCCAGTCCACGCGCAGTCGGATGGTCGCCTGGCGCTGGCTGTCGAGGTGGTAGCCGTAGCGCGGTGTGCGGCCGGTCAGCCCGGCCGAGAGGGCGGAAGGGCCGCCCTCGAAATTCGACCGCGCACCGCCGACGGAGTTGGAGTAGATCACCACACCCGTGTCGCCAAACGCCACGTGTTCGCCACGAGTGGCTGCAAGTACTGTCTGATAGTTGATGCAGGTGTCGGTCATGCTGACGCCGAGACGCGTGAACGCGTCGATGGCGCGGCGCTCGAGTTCGAGCATCCAGTCCGCCTGGCCGAGTTCGGAAGCTTTTTCAAAGTCCGTGCCGCGCGGGTCAGTGATCGTTGGGATGCGGACGCCACCCTCGTTTGCGTCGGCAAGGCGCTCCAGCCACATCACGCCCGCCTGGCCGAGGCTTTCGGTGTCGGCCATGACGTGAGCCTGCGTCACCGGTACGAAATCGCGCGCGCCGAAGAAGGTACCGACCTTGATCTGGTGCTCGATGGCAGTCTTTGCGACGATGCCTGCCTCTCCGGCAAGCATGGCCTTTTCCTCATCATTAAGTATCATGTGACGTCACTCAATAGTAATGCCGGTGGTGCGAACGGCTTCGCCCCATTTGGCGGTTTCGGACTTCTGAAAATCTGCGAGGGGACTGCTCATCGGTTGCAGGCCCATCGCTGCAAGCTTGTTTCCGAATCCGCTGGACTGCACGACACGCTGCGTGTCTGCAACCAGCTTCTGGGAAATGCCTGCGGGTAGCCCGGCTGGCGCATACAGCGCCCACCACGCTGTGGCCTCGAAGTCAGGGAATCCCGATTCCGCGACGGTAGGGACGTTCGGTAGTACCTTGATGCGTTCCCGGCTTGTGATCGCCAGGACTTTCAGCTTGCCGGACTGGATATGCGGAAGCACCGATTGCAGCGGATCGAACATCAGCGATATCTGTCCGCCGAGCAGCTCCGTGATGGCAGGGGCGCTGCCCTTGTAGGGCACATGCATCAACCGTATGCCGGCTCGTGTTGAGAACATCGAACCCACCAGATGCCCCGGCGTGCCGTTGCCGGCGGAACCGAAGTTGATGCTGCCCGGGCTGGTCTTCGCCTTCGCAATCAGTTCGGCGAGCGACAGGAACCCGGACCTGGCATTCACTACAATCGCCACAGGGGCACTTGCAACGGTGGCCAGAGGCGTAAAGTCCCTGGCAACGTTGTAGCTGAGATTCTTGTAGAGGCTCGGATTGATGGCATTTGTGCCTACCGAGCCAAACAGCAATGTGTACCCGTCCGGTGGGGAACTTGCCACGGCCGCGGCGCCAATGGAGCCGCCGGCGCCCCCTCGGTTGTCGACGACGATCGGCTGCTTGAGCTCCTCGCCCAGCATCTGCGCGAACGGCCGCGCGACGATGTCTGTTGCCCCCCCTGCGGGGAAGGGCACGATCATTCGAATCGGCTTGGACGGAAAGGTCGCTGCGTGGGAGGTCCACGCCTTGGTAAGCGTGAACAAGCCGGCGGCGACCGGCAGGGCGAGCACCCTGCGGCGGCGCAGTTGGAACTTCATATTTGTCTCCAGTGGGATTGCTGACTTCTTTGGCCAGTCTTTCCTCATGCTGCCTGAGGTTATCCGCCGGCAGTTGCGGTTGGCTGCAGCGCCCGCGCAATCTCAAGCGGGCCTGGCAGGCTCAATCGGAAGGTGTACCGCTCAGGGACGATATGGATGCGCATGTGTTCGCACGGCTGGCCCGTCCCGCTGAACGAGGTCCGTTCCATGACAAGCACATTGGCGCTTGCACGCACGCCAAGCTCCCTCGCGACCTGATCGCTGGGGCGGCCGCATCGGATTGCCACGTCGGCGCGTCCGATACGCAGTCCCATGTATTGCTGAACGATGTCGTAGACAGGGAGCTGCTTTGCGCGGGCTTCACCCAGGGTTGCGGCTTCCACGGGAAGGTATGCCTCTACGACTGCGAACGGCGCTCCGTCCAGGCAATAGCGACGGCGCAGGCGGACAGGGAGATTCAGGCCTTGCGGAAGCTGGGGGTCGATGCGCCCGGCAGACGGCGAGAACTCCAATAATTCTGTGTCCGGCTCAACCCCCTGGCTGCGCAAGGCGTCCTGGAATCCCTGCAAGGCATTGAGGTTCTGCTGCAATCCGGCGCGGGCGACAAAGGTGCCCTTCCCGCGGTGGGAGGTCACCTGGCCGTTGCGCGCGAGCATCTGGATAGCCTGTCGAACCGTGATGCGGCTCACGCCGTAGGCAGTCATTAGGTCGCTTTCCGTTGGCAGTTGTACGCCAGGAGCAAGCTGACCATTTGAGATCTGCGCAGCAAGGCGCCCGGCCAACTGGACATAGAGCGGCTCGGCGCTCGAGGCTTCAAGAGGTTCTGGAAGGTTCATGAGACTGGATTCCGTGGATCGACATCACATGTTAATATATAACATTATATTACAAGAAAAACGGGAAGGGAAGGAAGTTTCGTATCATCGCCGTTTCTGGGTGTCAATGTGGTGTTTTCGGCATGTAAAGCAATAAAATTGAGGAAAAGTGGAATTTATATGTCATTGCGTGTCGATGCTTAGAAGATTACGTCGCCGTCCCTTGTCCGAAAAAACTAACATGACTTCAGATAAGGTACTATGATGAAGTAATACATACTAATACAACATGTTTCGAGCCCCATGCCCGAACGAGACAGGAGGAGCACAAATGAGAAGTCCCCGATTTTGGAAGATCAAAGCTACCGATTGGGTGTTGATCCTGATCTGCCTGCTGTACCTGATCCAGTACTCGGATCGCGTCAACATCGCAACTGCGGCAGGCGCCATTGCGAAAGACCTTCATCTCTCCAACACGGAACTCGGTTTTGTTTTTTCCGCATTCGCCTATCCGTATGCGGTTGTCCAGTTGTTTGGTGGCTGGCTGGGTGACAAGATCGGGGCGCGGCGCATGCTCGCGATCTTCGGGCTGATCGTCGCTACTGCGTGCATCTTTACTTCATTTGCCGGCGGCCTGATCTCGCTGGCAGCGTGCCGGTTCTTGTTGGGTGTTGGTGAGGCGCCCACCCTGGCCACGGCGACCGGTGCGATGGCGCGCTGGTTGCCTGTTCATCGCCGGGGTCTTGGGCAAGGACTTACCCACGCATGCGCTCGAGTTGGAAGCGCGCTTACGCCACCGCTGATCGCGATGCTGATGGCGCTATGGAGCTGGCGCGTTTCGTTCATTGTTGCCGGAGTCGTCGGCATGCTGTGGGTGATCGTCTGGTTCTGGTACTACAGGGACGAGCCGGCCAGTCATCGGGGGGTGACACGGGAAGAACTGGCAACCCTCCCCTCACCAAAGCGCAGCAACCGGGCCGTCAGCGTTCCGGTCTTGCCGCTGCTGCGTAGGATGCTTCCCGTAACCGTCGTGGACTTCTGCTATGCATGGACGTTGTGGGTGTTTCTGACCTGGCTGCCGTCGTTCTTCCTGAATAGCTACCAACTGGACCTGCGCAGCTCCGCGCTCTTCACATCGGGTGTGTTCATCGCCGGCATTGTGGGCGACACGCTGGGCGGTGTCTTCAGCGACCGGATCTATGAACGGACCCGCGATGTGCAAAAGGCACGCCGAAACGTGATCGCTGGAGGCATGGCGGGCGCGCTCGTCTTCCTTGCGCCCGTCTTGTTCGTCAAGGATCTGACCGTCGTCACCGTCTGCCTTTGCTGCGCATTCTTTTGCATGGAACTGGTCATTGCCCCGCTGTGGGCCGTACCCATGGACATCGCGCCGAACTACGCGGGGACAGCAAGCAGCTTCATGAACGTCGGATTTGGCATTGCCGGCATCGTTTCACCCCTGGTTTTCGGCGTCATCATCGACCGTACTGGAAACTGGCAGCTCCCGTTTGCTATTTCGATCGGGCTGCTCTTCGCGGGCATCGTGACGTCATTCTTCATGCGCCCAGATCGGCCCTTCCAGGATGACCCCGGCCCGAAAGCCGGTGTCCCCGTAGCGATCTGATAGAACACGAGCGATGTGGTCAATGCCGCTCCTCGAACCGCGTTGGCGCCTGATTCGGCAGCACACAGTCCGCCGGCTGTCGGCAGCTGCGAGACGCAAAGCACGCGCGTGCACAAAGGAAAGAGCATGGGAGACCTGATTCTCGGTCCCTTCACGAACCGGGCCCGTGGCGTTGTTAGGCTGCCCGGCTCCAAGAGCATCTCGAACCGCGTCCTGCTTCTTGCAGCGCTCGCGAAAGGCGAGACGCGGCTTCGGAACCTTCTGGAGTCAGACGATACTCGTGTGATGCTCGACGCGCTGAGGCGGCTCGGCGTTCACTGGAACCGCGATGGCGAAGATCTCGTGGTCAATGGGACCGATTCCGACTTTCCTGTCAAGTCCGCCGATCTGTTCGTCGGGAATTCTGGCACCGCCACCCGGTCGCTTGCAGCAGTACTTGCCATGCAAGGCGGCCACTACAGCCTGTCCGGGGTGCCTCGCATGCACGAGAGGCCGATCGGGAACCTGGTGAACAGTCTCCGCCAGATCGGCGCTAGCATTCACTACCTGGCTTCTGACGGATATCCACCCTTGCGCGTGGAGCCGGCAGGGATCCGCGCCGTCGACCCGATCCAGGTCAGCGGCGAAGTCTCAAGCCAGTTCCTGACGGCTTTGCTGATGGCGCTACCACTGACTTCGTCGCCAGCAGGCTTCGCCAGCATCGAGATCACTAGTGAGCTGATTTCAAGGCCGTATATCGCGCTGACGCTCAACCTTCTCCTCCGCTTCGGGATTGCTGTCGAACGGGAGGGCTGGTCTGGGTTCCGGGTTCCGACGAATACGCGCTACCTGACCCCGGGGGAGCTGACTGTTGAAGGCGACGCGTCTTCCGCTTCGTACTTTCTTGCCGCAGGGGCTATCGGTGGAGGGTCGGTCCGCGTCGTCGGAGCAGGTACCAGGAGCGTACAGGGGGATATCATGTTTGCCCAAGCCCTTGCCGAAATGGGAGCAACAGTGGAGATGGGCGAGGATTGGATGGAGGTCTCCCGGGGGGAAGGAGACCAGTTACATGGCATCGAGCTGGACTGCAACCATATCCCCGATGCCGCGATGACGCTAGCTATGGTTGCCCTCTTTGCCCGCGGTAGCACCACGCTGACAAACATCGCCAGTTGGCGCGTCAAGGAGACCGATCGGCTGGCCGCCATGGCCACTGAGCTACGGAAGCTCGGTGCCGGCGTGGAAGAGGGGCCCGACTATCTGCGAATTGCACCGCCGGAAGTATGGTTGTCGCCGGAGGCTGGCATAGACACCTATGACGACCATCGGATGGCGATGTGCTTCTCTCTTGCGGCATTCGGACCTGCCAGCGTCCGGGTCAATGACTACGGGTGTGTGCGAAAGACGTTCCCTCAGTACTTCGACGTGCTATCTGGCCTTACTGCGTCTACTTGCGCCGTCGCCGCGGGGCGCACTGAACCTGCTGCTTCAGATCTTTCTGTGTGCGGCGCGTGACGGTGCGATGCGTGTCCTGCCTGCGCGGTACCAAGGATCTCGGGAGCGGGCCTATGACAGGGTCCGTACTCGAGAACGGCTGCACGATCTTGGAAGTGAAGCTTTCGCAATGCCACGGGATGTTCGGGCGCATGGCGTCCGTTGGCCCGGACTCGCAGTGCGGGAATTAACCTACGGTGGTTAATGTGCCCTAGACCAAACGGGTTGGCCCAAAAGCGGCCATATGCATGCAGCAGGGGCCATAGCTGTATGTCCTTGGGTGATTGAGAAAGGCGACCGTGAAGTGTAATAAAGATGGGTCTTCCGCACTTTGTGTGACGGCCGCGTCGAGGGCTTGATCTCGGGCCGATCTGGCCCCACGTTATTGGTTACTAGAAGCCAAGGCCTCGGTGGGATCATGTTGACGAACGTGGGCGAGCCCGCCAGCCTCGTGCCTGCCGAACGATCTAGCCCGCCTGCGATGGCGATCGGACCAGCGTGTCCAGCAGGACAAGGCAGGCCGGTCGTTCAGTTTGGCTTCAATAGCCGCAGCCGCAGAAGCTCGATGTTCGCGCGGCCATACATCTGGCGCTTGAGGAACTTGAGCCGGTTGACGTGACCCTCGGTCTGGCCATTGCTCCATGGCAGCTTGAAGGCCGCCCGCACAGCCGGTAAGTCGGCGCGCAGGCTTTGCGCGAACCTACGCATTTCCGCAGCGTCGCAGCGCGACAGACGCTTCAACCATCGATCTAACTGCCGCGGACTTCGCCGGTGCATGAGCCCGAGAAACTCCCGCGCGAGGCTGCGAACCTCGCCCACCACGGGTTCGATCTTGCACAGCGCCTGCACGAAGCGCTCGTGGTCCGCACTCCTGGGCTCCTCGACGGCGAGCTTCCTCCATCCGACAAGCCATCCGAACACGCGCCGGGCCGACGGGCACGGCATCGTGCGCACGGGTG
>NZ_JWMA01000058.1 GCF_000812465.1 Cupriavidus sp. IDO
TTCCTGATGGGCAACGCCGAAACCGTGGTGATCGTGCCCGGCTACGGCCTGGCCGTGGCCCGCGCGCAGCACGCCCTGAAGGAACTGACCGAAAAGCTGACCGAGAAGGGCGTGACCGTCAAGTACGCTATCCACCCGGTGGCGGGCCGCATGCCGGGCCACATGAACGTGCTGCTGGCCGAGGCCGAGGTGCCGTACGACCAGGTCTTCGAGATGGAGGACATCAACAGCGAGTTCGGCCAGGCCGACGTGGTGCTGGTGCTGGGCGCCAACGACGTGGTCAACCCGGCCGCCAAGACCGACCCCAACTCGTCCATCGCCGGGATGCCGATCCTGGAGGCCTACAAGGCCAAGACCGTCATCGTCAACAAGCGTTCGATGGCCTCCGGCTACGCCGGGCTGGACAACGAGCTGTTCTACATGGACAAGACCATGATGGTGTTCGGCGACGCCAAGAAGGTGGTCGAGGACATGGTCAAGGCGGCCTGAGGCCGGCACATTCAGAAGACAGGAGTGAGGAGACATGGTGATGGAAGCAGCAGGCTTCAGCCCCCGGCCGTTTGCCGACCTGGAAGGCAAGGTCGCCCTCGTGACCGGTGCGTTTGGCGGGCTCGGCCGTCATTTCGCGCAGACCCTGGCGCGCGCCGGATGCCGGGTCGCGCTGGCCGGCAGGCGCCTCGGCGAAGGCGAAGCCTTGCTCGCCGAGCTGCGCAAAGCCGGTGGCAACGGCTGCGTGGTGCCGATGAATGTCACGGATCCGGCATCGGTCGCATCGGCCTTTGCATCGGCGGCGAATGTCCTGGGCACGGTAAGCATTGTCATCAACAGTGCTGGTATCGCAGTCACGCGTCCCGCGGTTGACGTCTCGGAAGCGGAATGGGAAAGCGTCATCGATACCAACCTGAGTGGCGCATGGCGCGTGGCGCAGTGCGCCGCGCGGATGATGCGCGATGCCGGCCATGGCGGCAGCATCGTCAACATTGCATCGATCCTCGGCTTGCGGGTGGCGCAGCAGGTACCGGCCTACACCGCGGCCAAGGCCGGCCTGATCCACCTGACGCGGGCACTTGCCATCGAGTGGGCAAAATATGGCATCCGGGTGAACGCAATCGCGCCCGGCTACTTTGCCACGAGCATCAACGACGAGTTCTTCCGCTCGGAAAACGGGCAGGCGATGATCAGGCGGATTCCCCAGCGAAGACTTGGCGAACCGTGCGAGCTGGATGCACCGCTGCTGCTCCTTGCTTCCAATGCATCGAGCTATATCAATGGCGCCGTCCTGCCGGTGGATGGCGGGCATTCGGTCAACACCCTCTGAGCGCGCAGGCCCGCAGCCGGGCCTTCTCCTGAACTGGCGCGGGGAGCCCCCGATCCTTTCAATAAGGCAGTCCCAATGAATACCCTACGTGAAGATCAGGTCGACAATCTCGCCTGTTACCTGCGCCAGGAAGGGCTGATCGCCCATGACGAACTGCAGGTGCAGCGGCTGGCGGGTGGCCAGTCGAACCCGACCTATCGGATGTCTTCCGGCGGGCGGCAGTATGTCCTGAGAACCAAGCCGCCGGGCCAGTTGTTGTCGTCGGCGCATGCCATTGACCGCGAGCACCGCGTCTTGCACGCGCTGCAGCGGTCGGAGGTTCCGGTGCCGGCGGTTTACAACTATTGCGACGATGCAGGCGTGATCGGCACACCGTTCTACCTCATGGAATTCCTGGAGGGCAGGGTGTTCGTCGACCAGACGCTGCCCGGAATGAGCCGCGAGCAACGGCGCGAGATCTACGCGGAGATGAGCCGGGTGGTCTCGGCCTTGCACAGGGTCGACCACGTGGCCGCCGGCTTGTCGGATTACGGCAAGGGCACCAACTACCTGGCTCGCCAGATCGAACGCTGGTCACGCCAGTGCACGGCATCGCCACAGGGCTGTTCCCCGGAACTGGAAGCGCTGACGCGGTGGCTGCCGGCGCATCTCCCACCCGGCGAGGCTACCGGACTGGTGCACGGCGACTTCAGGATGGACAACCTGGTCTTCCATCCCACCGAAGCGCGGGTGATCGGCGTGCTGGACTGGGAACTCTCCACGCTTGGCCATCCCCTGGTGGACTTTGCCTATCACTGCCTGAGCTGGCACATCACGCCATCGCTCTGGCGCGGGATTGCCGGACTGGACCTCGAGGCGCTGGGCATTCCCGACGAATCGACCTATCTGCGATGGTACGAGGCATCCACCGGCGCCCAGGCGCTGGCGCATTGGGATTTCTATATTGCCTACAACCTGTTCCGCCTGGCTGCGATCATGCACGGCATCGGCCAGAGAGTGGCGGCGGGGAATGCCGCGGCGCATGACGCCGCCGAGACCGCGAGCAAGTCGGGGCCGCTCGCCGAACTTGCGTGGAAATACGCATCGCGCCATGAAGCAGCCGTGCATGCTGCCAGTTAGCGTTCCAGTCAGTCCCGATCGTGCTCAAGGCCTTGCTGCTGCACTCACAACTCCTGAATCAGTGCCTCCGCCATCGGCAAGCTGTGATGGGTGAGGACGCGCTGGCTTGCGCGGCGGCGGGGCAGGGTGCCGGGCCTGGCCAGCGTCTCGTGGTAACGCGGATGCGCCCGGCAGCGCCCATGCAGTGCCTGGCGCGCACCGTCCTCAGAAGGGACGGTCGCCCATGATGGTGGCGCGTTCCATCCTGCGCGGCGCCGGCCAGTAGTCGCTCACGGCGTAGTGCTGGGTCGCCACGTTGTCCCAGATCGCTACGCTGTTCGGCTTCCAGCGGAAGCGCACCTGGTACTCAGGAATCGCCGCCTGGCTGATCAGGTAGTTCAGCAGCAGGCTCGCGCCCGGAGTCTTGTCCTGCCCGACGCGCACATTCTCCGGCGTGTGGTAGTTGATGAAGTGGGTCGAGAACGGCCCCACGTACAGGACCTTTTCTCCCGTCTCGGGGTGCGTCCTGACCACCGGGTGGTCCACCAGCGGGTGCTTGCGCACCAGCTCCTCGCGCTCCTCCGTCGTCATGATCGCGCCAAACGAATGCTCGATCCCGTGCTTGGCACGCAGGCCGGCAATCTTCTGCTTGATCTCTTCCGGCAAGTTCTTGTACGCGTCCACCATGTTGACCCAGATGGTGTCGCCACCTACCTCCGGACAGGAAATGCAGCGCAGCACCGCGCCCTTGGGCGGGCTCGCCCGCCACGAAGCATCGGTGTGGTAGGTATTCTCGAAGTGATCCCGCTTGTCACTCTTGTAGATCTCGATCAGGCCCGGGTAGCCAGGCACCGTGTTGTTGACAGGATGGTCTTCCAGGTCACCGAAGCGCCTGGCGAACGCCACATGGTCGGCCCGCGAAATGTCCTGGTCGCGAAAGAACAGCACCCGATGCTTCAACAGGAGTGCCTTGATCTCGGCGAACAGCGAATCGTCGCGCGCCACGTCGGCGAGATTCACGCCCGACAGTTCGGCACCGATCGAGCAGGTTAGGGGGTGGATTTGCATAGCGACTTTTCCTTTGGCGTAGGAAGTTGACAGGCCCGCCAGCGGGTAGCGGATAGCGGAAGCGTGGATACCATTGTCGGCACTGGCCTCCCCATGCGCTTGTCCCATCGCGCCATAGTTTGGCTGGTCACGCCAGGCTGCTCCACTGGCGACGTTCCCCCACAGCGCGATTGGCCACGATTCGAATGGGTGGAGGATCCCAGCTCCGAAGCATCGTGGGCGGGGTGTCAGCTGCAGCAGTTAGAGGCGCTATCAAATTGAAGCGAAGCGGTTCTGGCTAGGGTGTAGCAGGGGTTTCGGATCGCATTGCGATCCGCCTGCGGAACGGCATGCGCCTGCCAGCGCATGCGCGCCCTGCAAGGGCGCGGCCGCAGACAGTACAAGTGGTACGGCAAGGCCGCGCAACGACGCCAGAATCAGGTTGATAGTGCCTCTAGTCGGCAACGAGCACGATCTTGCCAATGTGCTGGCTGCTCTCGATGTACGCGTACGCGTCGGCGATCGAATCCATCGGGAAGGTGCGGTCGATCGGGAGTCGCAGCTTGCCTCCGCGGAAGAACGGCAGCAGGTCGCGCGCGCACGCCTGGATGCAGTCGAGACGTTCCTGCTCGCTGCGCGTGCGGAACGTCGCACCGATCAGCTTCAGCCGGTTCAGCCATAGCAGATTGATATCGACCTGCGCGGTGCTCGCCCCGCCCAGTCTCGCAAGATTGACCAGGCGCCCCTTTACCGCGAGGCTCTTGATGTGATCCTCGAATACCGTGCCACCGATGGTATCGATGATGACGTCAACGCCATGCCCGTCGGTAGCCGCCATGATGGCTTCCACCTGCGAATCGCGGGAGGCATCGATGCCGACATCTACCCCGAAGCCGGCGAGGCGGGCCAGCTTTGCCGCCGACCGCGACGAGGCGATCACGGGCCTGGCACGCAGTGCGGCCGCAATCATGATTGCGGCCATGCCTACTCCGCCGGAGGCGCCATTGATGAACACCGATTCGCCGGCTTTCAGTTCGCCGTTGGTGATCAGGGCGTCATGGGCCGTGATGAACACATTGGGAAAGGCGGCCGCATCGACCCACGAGACATCCTCCGGCACCGGCATCAGCGCCAGCGGGGCAGCGACAACATATTGTGCGTGGCAGCCGCGGCCATGGCCCATGACCCGGTCGCCTTCGCGCCAGCCGCTGACTTGCCCGCCGACGCGGACGACCTCGCCTGCAAACTCGACGCCAGCGGTCATCGGGTTGCCGGCCCGGTGCTCCCGCATGTACTTGATCTCGCCAAAGTTGATGCCCGATGCGAGAACCCGGACCAGCACTTCGTCGGGACCCGGATTCGGAACGGGAAGATCCTGCACTTCAAGCCGGCCACCGTCGGCGCCTGGTATTACGCGTACTGCTTTCATCCTGTCTCCTGTTGGATGGCTCAGGAGATCAGACAAATGGACGACCAGCGTTCCTGAGCCGTGACGCTTACGGATTCTCGGCAGTTCCACCCGCTGGCGCTTGACAGGACACGCCACAACTTGGCCAATCGCGTCAGGCACGCATGGGTGGGAATGATTGATGTGTGATGCCGGGCCCCGGATGTCGATGCGAATTGCCCGGTCCGGGCGAGGGCCGTGGGTTGGCAGAGGCCAGCCCCGTTCACTGGAGCTGGTCACCTCGCCAGCGAGTCGGCGACTTGCCAAATTGCGCGCTGAACCAGCGAGAGAAGGTGCTGACCTCGGAGAACCCCACCAGGATCGCGACCTGGGACACGGGATATCGAAAATCCCCGAGGTAGCGGCTGGCCAGGGCGCGCCGGACCTCGTTCACCAGGGACGAGAACTCTTCGCCTTCCTGCTCCAGCCGTCGTTGCAGCGTGCGGGCGCTCAGTCCGAGCTTCTCGCCAACCTGGTCGATGCCGCTTCGTCCCCGCGGCAACAGCACATGGACCGCGCGGCGCACATTGGACGCCATGGAAACCTGCCTGCCGACCGGGCTATGGTCAAGAAACTCCCTGGCGTAGCGGGAGAGGTTTACGTCGCCCAGCGGATTGGGCCGGTCAAGGTCATGGCGGTCCAATATGATGCCGTCGAAGTCGCAGCCGAATTCGACCCTTATGCCGAACAGCCGGTGGTGAATATGCAGGCTTGCGGGTGCAGGATGCGAGAAATGCACGCTGCGCGGCTTCCATCGTCCCCCAAGCATCGATTTCATCAGGGACAGCAGCGCGCCGACCGAAAGCTCGACAGGCTGCCGTCCCGGATCCGGCCGCTCGGTAATCAGCTGCTGATGGACGATGGCAATCTCATCGCTTTCCTCAACGTGGATGGTGACGGACTCGCTCAGCAGGTGGCGGTATGTCTCCAGCTGCCCCAGTGCATGACGCAGCGTCGGCTGGTGCTGGAGCAGCAGGCTGATGGGACCGAAATCGGACAGCCGCCACGCCTCGGCCATCAGCAGGCCTACGGCAGCGCAGCTGGACGCCTGCTCGGTAGATTCAAGCACCTTGGCCAGCCATGATTCCGGAACATGCAGGTCCGGCGAAAGGATGCAGGTCCGGTCGGCCCCGACGTGGTGGATCATGCGCTCCGGGTCGACGCCCAGAGTCCGGGCAATCTCCGAGTACTTGACCAGGAGGGCACTGCGAATCAGGGTACTCATACGATCACTTGGGCGAATCCTTTGACGACTGAATCCTTCGCCAGCGCGGCGGCGTTGCTGACGCTGAAGATATTCAGGGCGTACGAGCTGTGTCAATACTCCTATATAGAAGTTAGGGTAAACCCCTGCGCCCGCCTGCCGGCAAGCTGGCAACGCCCGTCGCCTGGATCCGCGCTCAGAACGTCTTGCGCAGGAAGCCCTGGTTGCCGCCGTTGCGATTGGGGGCGAAGCCGTTCTCCTGCAGGGATTCCTCCACCGTGTCGTAGAAGACGCCGATCCTGGAGATTTCGCGCGCCTGCTTTGCGGTGGCGATCTCGCGGCCGAACTCGCGCGAGATGCGCACCAGTTGCTCGATCTGCTTCACGGTGCTCATCTTCTCCGTGCGCGACTGGTTCCACAGGCAGTCCTCGGTGCCGCAGCGCACGTGCAGGCCCATGGCAATGCCCATCATGTTGACCGGCAGCACGTTGCGCACGTTGCTTTCCACCGTGACCACCGCGCCATCGGGCACCGCGCGAATGAAGTTGCCGAGGCTGTAGACACTGGGCGTGTCCATGCCGCCGGCAATGGCCACCCAGTTCATGACCAGCGGGCCCTTGTAGAAGCCGCGGCGCATCAGCCGCTCCACCGACTCAAAGCTGTTGAGGTTGTAGCATTGGAATGCACTCTGGATGCCCCTCGCCGTCAGGCGGCGGACGTGCTCCTCGACCCACCCCGGCTGGGCAGGCACGGTCATTTCCTTGTAGGCAGCGAAGATGGCGGGGTTCGCGCGCGACGTGCCCCTGAAATCCGCATCCTCGGCCTGATCGGTGACGTTCATCTGCGAAGTGTTGACGGTCACCGTGACCTGGTCCGGCGTCGGTTCCAGCTCGGCCAGCATGTGGCGGGTATCGTCAGACAGCCACTTGGCGGCCTGGCCTTCGTCCTCGGGGGCAAAGGAGATGGAGCCGCCGACCTGGATGATCATTTCGGGCACCGCCTTGCGCACGCCGGCGATCAGTTCGTTGAACTTGGACAGCCGCTTGCTGCCCCGGCCATCGAGCTCGCGCACGTGCAGGTGCAGCACCGTGGCTCCCGCGTTGTAGCAGTCCACCGCCTTCTGGATCTGGTCTTCCATCGTGACCGGGATGTCCTCGGGAAAGTCGCCAGGCAGCCAGCCCGGTGCATAGGGCGCAGCGGTAATGATCAGCGGTTGCTGGTTTTCGGGAAAGAGGTGGCCGTCGAGGAAATTCATGGTGGTCTCCAGGGGGAAGGCTGGTGTCGGTTCGGTGGGAGAGATGTCGCGTCGCTGGTATTCGCCGGCTTCGATACGCTGGACTGAGTATCGGGGGCACCTGCGGCCGCCGCTTGCTTATCCGGGACATCCATTTGCTTATTCGGGACAAGACGCCAGTGCGGGCGATGGCGCCATCCCAGGCGGCCATGCCCCGGGGATCCGGGCGATCCCGGGGTGCCAGATCAAAAGCCGCTTTGCGCGCCAGTTGTCGCGATCCGCAAGATTCTGTCGTGGGATGCAAAGCGCCAGGCGGCGCGAGCCCACAGAATCCGGTGGAAGGCCATTCCAGAGCCGGGCCGGGGTTCCGTCCGGGCTGACGCACGTGTTTGCCCGGGTTGATCCCGGGGCTATTGCCGCCGGAAGGACCAGTCGCCACTGCCGGCACGCCGCCGGCACCACCAAAGGAACTGCGATGAAACGCGTCCCCCTGATTGCACGCCAGACCCTGGCGCTCATGATTGCCCTGGTTCCACTGCTGTCGACCATGCAAGCGGCCAATGCCGCCGAATGGCCGGCCAAGCCCGTGCGGATCATCGTTGGCGCGCCGCCGGGCGGCACGGCCGATATCGTGGCGCGCCTCTTTGCGCACGAGCTGCAACGCCCGCTCGGACAGACTGTTATCGTCGACAACAAGGCCGGCGCGGCGGGAACCATCGGCGTCCACGGCCTGTTGTCGGCGCCGCGGGACGGATACACGTTCCTGCTGATTCAGAAGGGCATCGCCTCGGAAGTGCCCCACACCATGCAGGTGTCCTACGATCCGTTCAAGGACATCGTTCCGGTCGCACAGCTTACCCGGCAGGGCCTCGTGCTGGTCGGCAATCCCGGCCTGCCCGCGAAGAACCTCGGCGAGCTGATCACATATGTCAAGGCGAACCCCGGCAAGATCGACTATGCGAATTTCGGCGTCGGCCTGCGTGGCCAGACCATCGGCGTGCAATTCAACCGCCTTGCCGGCCTGACGACGGGCGCCGTGAGCTACAAGGGATCGCCCCCTGCGCTGCAGGACGTCATGGGGGGACACGTTCCGCTCATGTTCGACGGTCCGGCCACTTCGCTTCCGTTCATCAAGACCGGGAAGCTCAGGGCTTTTGCCATTGCCTACCCCAGGCGGATCCCCGCGCTGCCTGATCTTCCGACCTTCGCCGAGCTGGGGTTTCCCGACCTCAAGGAAGTCAGCTGGATGGGGCTCTGGTCGGCGCCAGGCGTGCCGGCGCCCGTGGTGGCCAGGATGCGCGAAGCCACGCTCAGGGTGATGCAGTCGCCCGACATCCGGAAGAAGATCGAAGATCTTGGCATGGAGATCGGTTCGCCGGCCACCAACGGCTACATCGAGCTGGTGGAGTCGCTCGGGCGCGATCCCTATGCTTTCCTGCGAGGGGTGGGGCTGTCGGCACGGCTGCTCGACAACCCCGAGGCGCTCATCCCCAGCCAAGCCGTGCGCGAATTGCTCGAGGTCACCGCGAGCGCGACCGGCGTGGAAGACCTTGCCCTGCGGCTGGCGGCGCGGCGCAGCTTCTCCAACCTGGGGCCGATCAGCCTAGTGCTGAAGGAAGAGCCTACCCCACGGCAGGCGCTCGATACCCTGTGCCGCTACCTCAAGCTGCTCAGCGCGACGCTGATCACTCGCATCGAGGATACCGGGCAGGCCGTCATCATCCACGAAGATCTTCTGCCCAGCCCCGGCCTGGCCACGCGGCAGGCAATGGAACTGGCAGTCGGGGTGAAGTTCCGCATCCTGCGCGAGCTGATCGGGCCCCGGTGGCGGCCGCTGGAGGTCTGCTTCACGCACCGCCCGCCGCTCGATGCGTCGGCGCACCGCGCCTTCTTCGGCCGCAGCCCGAAGTTCAACCAGCCATTCAACGGCCTGGTCTGCGCGGCGGCCGATCTGCAGATGCCGCGCACACCCGACAATCCTGGCGCCGCGCGTTTCGCCCGGGACTACCTGGAGGCGGCGCTGCGGCGCCGCGAGGAAGGCGTGCGCGAATCATGCCGGGAACTGATCCTGGCCTTGCTCCCTGGAGGACGCTGTACCACCCAGCAGGTGGCGCATCTTCTGCGCGTCGATCGGCGCACGCTGCACCGCTACCTCAGCGCGGAAGGGCTGACATTCTCGGCGCTGCTTGCCCAGGTGCGCTCGGAACTGGTGATGCGCCACCTGCAAGAGAGCGACCTGCCGGTCGCCGAGGTTGCCGGCCTGCTGGGCTTTACGGCGCAGAGCAGTTTCAGTCACTGGTTCCATGCCACCTTTGGCTGCAGCGCCACGGACTGGCGCAAGCGGGCGGCCGGCCAGGCCGCCAACAGAAGCATCTGATCGGGGGGTGATCAGCTGGAAGTCACGATGAGAAGACAGGCGCTTCCGCTATCGCAGCCCGTCAGGAAGCGATCCGTTTGCGCCGCCAGACGACCGGTGATTCCCCGAACTGGGCGGAGAACCATCGCGTGAAAGAACTTGCCGAGCCGTAGCCCAGCAGCTCGGACACGCGCAGCAAGGAATATTGCGGGTTCTCCACATAGCGCCGTGCCAGCTCGCGACGGACTTCATTGAGGATGTCCGTGAAGGTCTCGCCCGCTTCATCAAGCTGGCGCTGCATGGTACGCAGGCTCAGGCCAAGCCCCTGGGCAACGGCCTCGCAGGTGGCCCGGCCCATCGGCAGCATCAGGTAGACGGCATTGCGCACGTCACGGCCGATGGACGGCTCGTTCACGCGAGGCAGCGTGTCGACGAAGCGCTGCGCATAGCGCGCCATGGCCGGATCGCCGGTCGGGTTCGGCGCGTCGAGGTCTGCCGCCAGGCACACGATGCCGTTGAACTCGCTGCCGAATTCCAGCGGGCAGCCAAACAGCCTTCGGTGCACGCGCAGGTCGGCGGGCGCCGGATGCGTGAAGTTGACACTGAGCGGTTGCCAGTGCGGGCCTAGCAGTGCCCGGCACATGCGGAACACCACGCCAATGGCGAGCTCGGTGGCCTGCCGTGAGGGCGCGTTCAGCACCACTTCCTGCCGGATGATGACCGCCTTGCCAGCCGCTTCCAGCAGGATGGCGACGGACTCGTTGACCAGGTGCCGGTAGCCGATGAAGGTGGCCAGCGCGTCGCGCAGCGTGGATTGCTGGCTGATCAGCAGGCTCATCACCCCGAAGTCGGACAGCTGGCGCGATTCGGCCATGCGCAGCCCGAAGCTCGGGCAACCGGCCGCCTGCGCGGCGGATTCCAGCAGCGCGGCACAGGCGTTGACCGGAATGCGCTGGTCCGGGTCGGCCAGCAGCGCACGGGTCAGCCTGGCGGCGCGCAGCAGCGGCTGCGGGTCAAGGCCAAGGTCCCCGGCCACTTCAAAGAAGTTGGTCAGTGCTGCCGCACGCACCAGCGTTTCCAAGTCGCTCTCCTTTTTTCTTATCGCGGGCTGCCTTCAGGCGGGCGCCAGCGGTGCCACGCAGCGGATGATAGGTCCGGTTGGCATGAAATGCAAAGTGGGTGGAAGCCATTGTAAAGCGACGCGCCGCGGCAAGCCCTACATTGACTTCCATACGCGGCGCAGTGTGTGCCGCCCCCAGACCAAGGAGACAACCCTGTGGAAAAAATTGTCCGTATGTACGAGATCGGCGGCCCGGAAGTGCTGCGCTACGAAACCACCGAAGTGGGCGATCCCGGGCCAGGCCAGGTACGCATCCGTCACGTGGCGGTCGGCCTGAACTACGCCGATACGTATTTCCGCAACGGTACCTACCCGGTCCCGCTGCCCGCCGGCATCGGCGTGGAAGCGGCTGGCGTGGTGCAGGCCATCGGCCCTGGGGTGACCAATGTTGCCGTGGGCGACCGCGTGACCTACACGGGCTTCCTCAATACCCTCGGCGCGTACAGCACCGCACGCCTGGTGCCTGCTGCGCCGCTGATCCGCCTGCCGGAGACCATCAGCTTCGAGACGGCGGCCGCGATGACCATGCGCGGCCTCACCTCGGCTTACCTGATGCGCCGCATCCACGCCTTCAAGGCGGGCGACACCATCCTGCTGCATGCTGCTGCCGGTGGCGTCGGGCTGATCGTTTCGCAATGGGCCAAGCTGCTGGGGCTGACCGTGATCGGCACGGTCTCCTCCGAAGCCAAGGGCGCGGTGGCGCGAGCCCACGGCTGCGATCACATCATCAACTACAGCCATGAAGATGTCGCAAAGCGGGTGCGCGAACTCACCGACGGTGTTGGCGTATCGGTGGTGTTCGACAGCGTGGGCAAGAATACCTTCATGGGGTCGCTGGACTCGCTCAAGCGCCGCGGCACCATGGTGTGCGTGGGCACCGCCTCCGGCCCGATCCCGCCGTTCGACCCCGTGCTGCTGGCGATGAAGGGCTCCGTGTTCCTGACGCGGCCAGCGCTGGCCGACTACATTGCCGATCCGGCAGAGAAGGCGGAACTGGCTGGGGAACTGTTCGATCATGTCGGCGCTGGCCGGATCAAGATCGAGATCAACCAGCGCTATGCGCTGCAAGATGCGGTGCAGGCACACCAGGACCTGGAGTCGCGCAAGACCACCGGCTCGTCAATCTTCGTCATCTGAGGAGGGGACGCCATGCAAGTACATCCACTGACCTGCGCACTTGGCGCGGAACTGACCGGTATCAATCTTGCCGACGCCGTTCGCGACGATGGCCTGTTTGCCGAAATCCGGTCATTGCTGCTGCAGCACAAAGTGCTCTTCCTGCGAGACCAGGATTTTAGCCGTGCCGAGCACGTTGCCTTTGCGCGCCGCTTTGGCGAGCTCGAGGACCATCCCGTTGCCGGCAGCGATCCCGAGCATCCGGGCCTGGTGCGCATCTACAAGACGCCGGACCAGCCCAACGACCGCTACGAAAACGCCTGGCACTCGGATACCACCTGGCGCGAAGCGCCGCAATTCGGCGCCGTGCTGCGCTGCGTGGAATGCCCCCCGGTGGGCGGCGACACCATGTGGGCGAACATGGCGCTCGCGTATGAAAGGCTCCCCGCGCACATCAAGGAGCAGATTGCCGATCTGCGCGCGCGCCACAGCATCGAGGCCTCCTTCGGCGCAGCCATGCCGATCGAAAAGCGGCTGGCGCTCAAGGCCCAGTACCCCGATGCCGAACACCCGGTGGTGCGCACACACCCGGATACCGGCGAGAAGATCCTTTACGTGAACGCCTTCGCCACCCATTTCACGAACTACCACACAGCCGCCCGCGTGCGCTTTGGCCAGGATGCCAATCCGGGCGCGGCCGATCTGCTGCGCTACCTCATCAGCCAGGCCTATATCCCCGAGTACCAGGTGCGCTGGCGTTGGGCGCCCAACAGCGTCGCGATCTGGGACAACACCGCCACCCAGCACTATGCCGTGATGGACTATCCGCCGTGCCACCGCAAGATGGAGCGTGCGGGCATCATCGGCAGCAAGCCGTTCTGATCCCGGACGGAGACAAGGCAAGCATGCAAGACAATCTGATTACGGCCGCACAGTCGGCTTATGCCTACCCGCTGCTGGTCAAGCAGCTGCTGATCAATTCCACGAGCCTCTACGGCGACCAGGAGATCAGCTACCGCGGCCAGATGCGCTACACCTTCCGCGATTTCCGCCGCCGCATCGGCCAGCTTGCCTCGGCGCTGACCTCGATCGGCGCCGGGCGCGGGACCACCGTGGCGGTGCTGGACTGGGACAGCCATCGCTACCTGGAATGCTACTTCGGCGTGCCAATGATGGGCGCGACGCTGTTCACGGTGAACGTGCGCCTGTCGCCCCAGCAGATCCTGTACACGCTGAACGATGCCGGCGCGGACATCGTGCTGTTCCATCCGGACTTCGCGCCGGTGCTCGAAGAGATCCGCGGCCAGCTCACCTGCAACCCGCGCTTCGTGCTGATGGCGGACGGCCAGGCCGCACCGCAGTTGACGCTGCCTCTGGCAGGCGAGTATGAGGCGCTGGTGGAGCAGGCCCTGGCCGATTTCGCCTTCCCGGATTTCGACGAAAACACCAAGGCCGCCACTTTCTACACCACCGGCACCACCGGCGACCCCAAGGGTGTCTGCTACAGCCACCGCGAGATCGTCCTGCACACACTGGCATCGGCCACGAGCCTGTGTTCGCCCCGCGAGGGCCAGCGCATGCACCGCGAAGATGTCTACATGCCGATCACGCCGATGTTCCACGTGCTGGCCTGGGGCATCCCGTACATCGCTGTCATGCTGGGCCTGCGCACCGTATTGCCCGGCCGCTATGCGCCCGACATGCTGCTGAAGCTGCGCGAGACGGAGAAGGTCACGTTCTCGCACTGCGTGCCGACCATCCTCCAGATGCTGTTGCAGTCTTCGCAGGACAGCGCCCAGGACCTTTCCGGCTGGAAGATCATCATCGGCGGCTCGGCGCTCCCGCCCGCGCTGTGCGAGGCGGCGCTGTCGCGCGGCATCGACATCTTTGCCGGCTATGGCATGTCGGAAACCGGCCCGATCGTGTCGCTGGCCCAGCTGCCGCCCGGGTGTACGCCCAGGGACCGCGCAGAGGAAGTCCGCATGCGCTGCTCGACAGGGCGCCCGGTGACCATGGTGGACTACAGGATCGTCAGCGAAGACATGCAGGACCTGCCGCGCGACGGGAAGAGCCGTGGCGAGATCGTGCTGCGCGCGCCGTTCCTGACCAAGGGATATTTCGGGAAACCGGCGGCTTCGGAAGAACTGTGGTCAGGCGGCTACCTGCATACCCAGGACGTCGCGGTGATGGGAGAAGACGGCTTCGTGCAGATCGTGGACCGCATCAAGGACGTGATCAAGACGGGCGGCGAATGGGTTTCCTCCATCGAGGTGGAGAACCTCATCACGGAAGTGCCCGGCGTGCAGGAATGCGCTGTGATCGGCGTGCCGGACGCCAAGTGGGGCGAGCGTCCGATGGCCTTCGTGGTTCGCAAGGCGGGCGCGGAAGTGGACCCCGGGCAAATTCGCGATCAGCTGATGGGGCACGTCGAATCCCGCCGTATCAGCAAGTACGCAGTGCCGGAAGCCGAACGCATCGCCTTCGTCGAGGCGATCCCGAAGACCAGCGTAGGCAAGATCAACAAGAAGCAGCTGCGTGAAGAAGCGGCCTGAAGGGAAGTGAAGGAGATTGGGCGCCAGTCCTCGGGCGGGGGCTGGCGTTTTTTTGTTCTTCGCCGATATGCGAGCTACGTCAACGCGACCCCCACTGCGTCGCGAGTGATGGCGATGACGGCTGGTCACGGCGGCACTGGATGCCGGTTTCCGGTTCCACATGCGCGACGGTCGCGCTCAGGAGATTTGCGCGGGAGTGGGTCGCTGCGGCGCATCGTGGTTGTCCTCGATTCGCATCCGCGGCAGGAATTGGGGGAATTCGCGCTGCATGAAGCCGATTAGCCCTTCGCGTACCACACAGCGCAAATCCCACGCCAGGCCAGATGACGTCGCCGTGCACAGTACGCGGATCTGCATCGTCCGCTCCGTGGCGTCGGTGACCACCAGATTGAAGAACCGCTGGTCCCACTCGGGCGCTGCGCGCACGATGCGCTCCAACTCCTCGCGTAGCGGTGCCAGTGGCATGCCGTAGTCCACGTGGAAGAAGACGGATCCCGTAAGCTGGGCATCGCTGCGAGTCCAGTTCTGAAACGGTTTCTCGATGAAATACTGCAACGGGATGATGAGACGGCGCTCGTCCCATATCCGGAGCACGACGTACGTGCCGGTGATCTCCTCCACCCGGCCCCACTCGCCTTCGACGATGAGTACGTCATCGAGCCGGATGGGCTGAGTCAGGGCGAGTTGCAGTCCGGCTATCATGTTGCTGAACACGGGCTTGGCCGCAAAGCCTGCAATCAGACCGACCACGCCCGCCGAGGCTAACAGGCTGGCGCCGACTTGCCGGGCGCCTGGAAAGGTCATGAGCAGCATTGCCGCACCCATTACCACGACAAGCGTCATCGCAATGCGGGAGAGAACGCGCGTTTGCGTGTGGATGCGCCGCGCACCCATATTGTCCACTACATTCACTGGGTGCTGATCCAGTACGCCTTGCGCAAAACCGGCGATGATACGCGCCACAAGCCAGGTGGTTGCGGCAATCAGCAACACACCGTTGAGATGCTGCACGCTGTCAATCCAGCGCAAATCGTCTGGCGCGGCTTGCCAGATTGCCTGCAGCGCCAGCAGTGGCAGGACTGCCTTCGATGGGGCCCGACCCTTCCTCACGATGGCATTCAGCACTGGGGCAGAGCGGGTAATACGCAACAGCAGCAGGCCACCGAGACGATGCGCGAGCAACGCGACGAGGACAGCGATAACGGCTGCCGTCCAGGTGCCGAACCAGGGGTGGGCGAGGAGGATTGCAAGGTTCATCGGTCGTCCCTTGTCATTGCGGTTCACGTGAGTATGCACGTAACGACACGAAACTGACGCCAGTCTTCCACGGTGACTTCCTGGTAAGCGCCAGCGTCCCTCGCTCACTTCAAGCGTGTGCTCTTGACAGGCAGTTTGGTTTCCAGGAGGCTTTTCCATGAGCGACGATCATTCTTCAGCACTCGATATCGCCTGCCGCAGAGCGGTCCGATTCCACGAGCAGGCTGGCGATAAGCCGGCCACGTGAGCGCAGCTGCCCGGTCGACCAGCGGGGAGGAACTATGCAAGGAGTCAATGACAAGGTGTGTGCTGCAGTGTCTGCTGTGCTGATTTCACTGCTTCCCGCATGTGGCGGGGGCGGCACGAGTAGCGGCAGCGGCGCGGCCACCCCGGCGAGCGGCATTCATCTGCAAATTGTCTCGTTCGGCGACAGCCTGTCGGACGTCGGGACCTATGCGCCAATCGCGAGCGTGGTGGGCGGGGGGCGTTTCACGACCAATCCTGGGCAGGTCTGGACACAGGATGTCGCGCAATACTACGGCGATACGCTAAGTGCTGCGTTTACGATCGACAGCAGTCATAAGTTGAGTGCGCAAAGCGGCCTTGGCTATGCGGAGGGCGGCGCCACGGTCGCGACGCCGGCAAACCTGTATGACTTTCTTACCGACGTGATCGGCAATATCGAAATGCCCGTCAATCAGCAGGTTTCGAGCTATCTGGCCGCTCACGGGAGCTTCAACTCCGATCAACTGGTGCTGGTCCTGGCTGGCTCGAACGACGTGCTTCGCGCCGGGGCGCTGCCGGCCGCGGCGCAGACCGTGCAGACGGCGGCAGCCACCCTGGCTCAAGTTGTCGGACAAATCGTCCAAAACGGCGCCACGCATGTCGTGGTGGTCAATGTTCCGAATGTCGGGCTATCGCCCAAAGGCACTGCCTCGCCCGATGGCGGGGCCAACCTCACCCAGTTATCGCAAATCTTCAACGATGGTTTGAACGCTGCCTTGCAGGCCAATGGCCTGCAAGGCAAGGTCATCCAGATCGATTCTTACACCTGGCTAAACCAGATCATCACGAACTTTCAGGCCAATGGCTTCGCCGTGTCCAATACCAGCGTCGCCTGCGACCCCGCGAAAACGCCCCATGCCACGGCATTGCTGTGTTCGCCGATTACCTACGCGACGGCCAATGCCGATCAGACGTACATATTCGCCGACGACCTTCATCCGACTACGCGCCTGCATGCATTGTTCGCTCAGTTCGTTGAACAGCAGATCGCCAGGAGCGGTCTCGGTCACTGAGCCTGGGAGAACCTGACAGAAGGCTATATGCGGACCGTCCTTGCGTGAGGCGAGCCTCTGCTAGTTCTGCCAGGGAAGATCCAGTATCACATTGCCAATGAGCTTCCCGCCTTCGACTGCCTCATGCGCCTGCGCAATCTCCTCCAGCACAAAGCGGGCTCCGATGGTGTGTGACAGCTTCCCGTCTTCCATCAGCTTGGTAAGCCCGGCGATCGCACTCTGTCGGTCCTGGGGAGTGAGATCGTACACAAGAAAGAACCGCAGGCTGATCGACCTGAATAACAGCTCCCGGAACGGCAGTGGCGTGTCGCCAGACGCGTTCGATCCGTAGCAGACCAGCGTACCGTGAGGCGCCAGCACATTGTGGGAAAGGAGTTGTATCGTGGTTGAGAAATCCATATCGACGATGGCATCCACGCCCTTCCCGCCAGTGAGGTCGCTCACCCTCTGCGCAACCGACTCTTCTTTGTAGTTGATCGTGGCCTACACGCCTGCAGCCAAGGCGTGCTCTGCCTTCTGTGCCGAACCCACGGTTCCGATGACTATCGCGCCATTGAACGAGGCGATCTGCGCGGCATAGTGGCCGACGGCAGACAAGATCAAGGCGCTCGAAGCCATGATTGACGCCAATGCGGACGATGCGGAGCTCGTTGCGGCCTATCGCGCGAAGATCGCGAAGGAGCGGGGCGGCAAGTCGGTCTGCCACGATGCGGCATTTCCGCGCGCCGCACGTCGCCACGTCGCGGGCGTCTTGACGGACCTCGACCATGCGCTTGGTTCGTCGACACCGTACCTCAGGGGGGAATCATTCTCGCTCGGCGATGTGCTGTGGGGCGTCAACCTGGTTCGGATGGCTTATCTGGGGCTTGCGTCGATGTGGGAAAACCTGCCCAACGTCGAGCGATATGTTGATGCGCTGGTCAAGCGTCCGTCCCTGTGCAAGGAAGCGGTCCAGGCCACGGTCGATTCCATGCCGCCTTCGCGTTATATGCATGGCATGGCCGGCTGCGGGGAGGCGGGGCCGGTGTAGTCCGCCAGCCCGATGGCACCGGTCAATGCCGGTGCCTGTGGCAAGCGGGGAATGGGCGGAGACTCTGAATCTCCGCCCATTTGCTTTGTCAGGCTGTCACGGGCGCGGATCGCGGCGGATGCGCGCCCTGGGGTATGATCGGAGGTCAAGATCACACCCACATCCGATCCGTTGCCACCGCCGGCAATGATGCCCGTTCCCATGCATCGGCGTTTCGGCACTGCCCGGATACGTCTGCCAGGCTATGACGAAGTCACCGGCTCAGGACCCATCCAATGCTGCGCCGCTGCATGAGCAGATCTACGCACGGATTCGTACCTCAATCCAGCAAGGGCAACTGAAACCCGGGCAGCGGGTGCCATCCTTGCGTGCGTTTGCGGGCGAACTCGGCGTGGCGCGCGGGACCGTCCAGGTCGCCTATGAGCGGCTCCTGGGCGAAGGTTACCTGATCGCCAGAGGCCCTGCGGGGACGTTCGTTTCCGAGCAAATTGCGCCATCGCGCCCCCACCGCGTGGCCGCAGCGGCTGGATCCGGCCGCACGCCACCGAACCAGGAACTTACCGAGTTTTCGATCGAAACGGAGGGTGGAATCCCCGCGCCGTTCCAACTGGGGCTTCCCGCGCTGGATGAGTTCCCGCGAAAACTATGGACGAGGTTGATGGCGCGGCAAATACGCAGCGCCAGCTCGCTGACCAGGCCGGCGTCAGCCGGATTTGGCCCGCTGCGAGAAGCGTTGGCCGCTTACCTGCAGCGCTCACGGGGCATCGACGCCCAGCCGCACCAGGTGTTCGTCGTGCCGGCATATACGGCCAGCCTTGCGCTGATTGTGGATGCGCTCAGGCTGGCGGGCGAAAGCGCCTGGGTTGAGGATCCCAGCTATCCACTGACAGCCCAATCACTGAGGCGCCTGAACCTGCAGGTCAGGAATGTGCCAGTGGATGATCATGGCCTCGACGTCGAATCTGGGCGTCAGCATTTTCCAGAGGCGCGCCTGGCCGTAGTGACGCCATCGCACCAGAGCCCGACTGGCGTGGCACTGACACTGCAACGTCGCGTCGAACTGCTCGACTGGGCCGGTGAGCGGGGCGCATGGATCATCGAAGACGACTACGACGGCGAGTTTCGTTACCGCGGCCACCCGTTGCCGGCCTTGAAGAGCCTGGACACATGCGACCGGGTGATCTATTGCGGCACGCTTAGCAAGGTGCTGTACCCGGGGCTACGGCTCGCTTACGTGGTCGTGCCACAGAGTCTGGTGCCGACCATGGATCTGGCCTGCAGGCGCACGGTGCATGGCGGCTGCCCCGAACTCTTGCAAGCCGTGGCGGCGGAGTTTATTGCGCAGGGGCACTTCGCCCGGCACATCAAACGCATGCGCACGCTTTACGCGCGACGACGCGCAATGCTGGCCGAGGCGCTGGCTCCATACAAAACGGACGGCTTCACTGTTTGCCTGCAGGATGGCGGCATGCACCTTCTGATCGACGTCAGGGACGATCTTGACGATCTGGCGATGGCCCGTCGTGCGCGCGAGGCAGGATTCGCCGTCCATTCGCTGACCGCCTGGCGGTATGGTGCGCCAGGGCGGCGTGGCCTGATGATGGGCTTTACCAATCTGCGCAGTCAGACTGAAGCCGATCGCCTGGTTGCCGAACTGATGCGCGCGCTGAAAGCATAGACGATCGTCAAGGGACGCCTGACCGTTGATTCCGCGCAGCTCGCGTCCATCATTATCGAAGCCTGGGAAGGGGCGTCCTGCGCAGCAAGGTCGAGCGCAATGGCGACGCCTGCCGACGATTTCAGCAAGTCACCCTCAAGCGGTTGTTGTACTTGAATTCTTTTGGTTCTTCGCCGATTTGTGGGTAGGGGTTTTGGGGGTGTTGCTGTGGTGCCTGGGGGGAGTGGCTGCGGCTGGCTGCTGTCGTAGGTCGACGGCCCCGTTTCGCCCTGCCGGGCGAGTTCCTTTCTGACGGCGCCAGAAAGGAGGGCGGCGGCTACGCCGGCGAAACAACAGAGCATCCAAGAACCCAGTCCCGCAATCCGGCGAAGAACCAAGTTGAAAGGACGCCGCATCTGCCGGGCCCCACGACTCTCAGGGTCAAACAGTCCTATGTCGATGGCCTAGTTGAAAACGATAAACATGTGCCTGTTGACTGTGTCATTGCTCAGCTAGATTGAAGTCTGCACAAACCAGCGCGCGTCGGCACCATGACCAGGAACCTGACTCTCAGCCATGCTGAAACGGAGGCCGAGATCCGTGCCTGCTTCCCTGTCATGCGGCAACTGCGCCCCAAGCTGCAAATGCCGGAAGACTTTCTCGACACCGTCATGCTGCAAAGCGGACAAGGGTACCGGCCGCTCGCGCTCTGGGACGATGGCAAAGCTGTTGCGCTGGCCGGATATCGGCGTCTTGACAACCTGATCCACGGGCGCTTTCTGTACGTCGACGACCTGATCACCGATGCCGAAGGCCGGGGCCAGGGTCACGGCGAGCGTCTGCTGCAAGCGCTTTGCGAGCTTGGACGCACAGAAGGCTGCCAGCGACTTGTCCTGGATACCGCACTCGCGAACGCGCTGGCCCAGCGCTTCTATTTCCGTTCCGGCCTGCTCGCCAAGGGCCTCCACTTCTGCATGGAGTTGCAATGAGGCCCCTCAACCTGCTGCTGCCCGATTGCAGCCCGCGCCGTGACCATTCCACGAGCCGGCGCTCCGAGTCGATCTGGCGCGGGGATGCCGCGTTCCCTAACATGGAATCGTTCCACCTTCCTCAGTACGGAGAAGCATCATGAAGATTGTCATCATTGGCGGGACCGGCCTGATCGGCTCGAAGACCGTCGCCATTCTGCGCCAGGGCGGCCACGAGGTCGTGGCCGCCTCGCCCAGGAGCGGTGTCAACAGCATCACTGGCGAGGGGCTCCAGGAGGCCCTGACCGGCGCTCAGGTGGTGATCGACCTTGCCAACTCCCCGTCGTTTGAAGACAAGGCAGTGCTGGAATTCTTCGAGACTTCCGGCCGCAACCTTCACGCGGCGGAGACCGCAGCGGGCGTTCAGCACCATGTCGCGCTGTCCATCGTCGGCACCGACCGGACGCCCGAAAACGGCTATTTCCGCGCCAAGGTCGCGCAAGAAAAACTGATCGAGGCCTCGGGCATCCCCTACACCATCATCCGCTCGACCCAGTTCATGGAATTCATCGGCGGCATCGCCGATTCCAGTGTGCAAGGAAATGTCGTCCGCCTTTCGCCTGGGCTGTTCCAGCCGATTGCGGCGGACGACGTCGCCGCCCTCGTTGCCGATGTAGCGCTCGCGCCACCCCGAAACGGCATCGTCGAGATCGCCGGCCCGGAACGAGCCCCGTTCAACGAGATCGTCGCTCGCTATCTCAAGGCGTTGGGCGACCCGCGTGAAGTCGTGCGCGATCCCGAGGCCCGCTACTTCGGCGGCCGGGTCGAGGAACATTCGCTGGTGCCGTTGGGCGAGGCGCGCCTCGGGCGCATCGGCTTAGAAGAATGGATGCGTCAATCGCAGCAACAATAGTCCGCAGGGCGCATGCCCACGTAAGCAGCACCGCTTTCGTCAGTACCACATTGAGCAGATCGGCAGGAGCAAACATGACCCAACGTACGAATTACTTCCAGCAATCCCCGGAACTGTCCAAGAAGCTCATGGAGTTCGGCGCGCTGTTCCAGAAGACCACGATCGAAGCGCCCATTCGCGAGCTCGTCGAGATTCGCGCATCGCAGCTCAATGGCTGCGCGTTCTGCGTCGACATGCATATCAAGATGGCAAAGATCCACGGCGAGCGCGAACTGCGCCTGCATCATGTGGCGATCTGGCGCGAGTCGACGCTGTTCTCGCCGCGCGAACGCGCCGCGCTGGCCTGGACCGAGGTGCTGACCAGGCTTCCCGCCGACGGCGTGCCCGACGATATCTATGAGCGCGTGCGCACCCAGTACAGCGAGAAGGAACTGTCGGACCTCACCTTCCTCGTGGGGGCGATCAATACCTGGAACCGCCTGAACGTGGCGTTCCGCATGGTGCCTGGTTCGTCGGACAAGGCGTTCGGGCTCGACAAGGCCAACCTGGAGTGATGCCATGAAGACGGTCACTTCCGTTGCGGCAGCACTTGTGTTGTCGTGCCTGACGGTTGCAAAGCCGGCCGCCGCCGCGCCGGAGGCGAGTGTCACGCCCCTGGTCAAGGAAGCGTTGCCCGAATATCCGGGGAAGGAAGCCGAGATGATCATCGTGGAGTATCCGCCGGGCAGCACCGATCCCGTGCATCGCCATGACGCCCACGCCTTCGTCTACGTGCTCGAGGGCAGCATCGTCATGGGCCTCAAGGGCGGAAAAGAGGTAACGCTCAAAGCGGGCGATACCTTCCACGAAGGTCCCAACGATATCCACACCGTCGGACGCAATGCCAGCAAGACGCAGCCAGCAAAGTTTGTCGTGTTCCTGATCAAGAACAAGGGCGCGCCGATCCTGACGCCGGTGAAGTAGTCGACGTCCATTCAGGCACCGGCACTGCCGGTGCGCACTGTCCGTCCGGCAAGAGCGGCGCTACCGCATGCTCTTGCCGTGCCGCTGTTTTCCAGGGTGGCATGAAGGGTTGTGGGACGGAAATTGATACTACGTCGGTTTCTTGGCAATATCACCATGACAAAATCAGGTCCTGGGCAGCGATCTGGTCAGTGGTGAGGGCGGTTGGCCGAATTGCCTGCCGGCAATTCGGACCTCGGACCTGCGACCTGCGACCTGCCGCACCGCCGCGAGATGTGCACCATGCACCTGGGAAAATCGTACACAGTCGCCGAGTTCACGTTCTGGTCGAGACGGCAACTCTATGCCTCGCTAGCATGCGGTTCGCTGCCCGTCGTCCTTTATCAGTTCTTCGGGCTTAAATGGCTGTCGATCCCGGTCTCGGTTGTAGTGCTGCTGGGCACCGCCACGTCATTCATCGTGGGTTTCCGGAACGTGCAGACCTACAGCAGGGCCCTGGAGGCACAGCAGATCTGGACTGAGATCCTGAACGGCAGCCGGTGTCTGGGTATGATGAGCCGGGACTTTCCGGCAGGGCAGGCGGCCGGGCGGGATCTGGTTCTCCGGCATTGCGCGTGGCTGACGGCGCTCCGCTATCAGCTGAGAACCCCAAGGATCTGGGAAAGCGCGGGCAAGGCATCCAACGTGGAGTACCGGAAGTACTACCGGGTTCCAGAGTGGGAGACTCCATTGCACGAGGCGCTTGCCCGGTATCTGCCACAGGCCGAACTCGACTCGCTTGCGCACGCCGAGAGCAAGACAAGCCGGTTGCTGGGAACGCAGTCGGCGACGATCAGGCGGTTCCTTGACGCTGGCGAGATCGGCAATGCCTTCTATCTGGAGTTGGTAGGATCGATCAGAGGCTTCTTCGCGCAGCAAGGACGGGCGGAGCGTATCAAGGACTATCCGTATCCCAGGCAATATGCGGTCATCAACAAGCTCTTTGTCCGTACTTTCTGTCTGCTACTGCCTTTTGGCATTCTTACGGAGTTCGAAAAGCTCAATGCCAGCGTTTCAGGCGTCATGCATGGCAACATGATCTGGCTGGTCATTCCATTTAGCACGATGATCTCCTGGATGACCTCGCGCTGGAGCAAGTGGGCGAAAGCACGGAGAACCCGTTCGAAGGAAACGCCAATGATGTGCCCATGGCACAGATCTGCCGGAAGATCGAACACGAACTCATGGACATGCTGGGCGAGAAGTGCGATATCCCCGCGCCGACGGCCGAGCACGGTATTGTCCTCTGACCACTCAAGCTTATCGCTTTCCCACCTCCGACCATTTAGAAGCCCTAACAAAATGAGCTTGCAGGGCTGTTAACTTCAAGTGACTTTTGTTAACCTTTGCGTTGTTTCCCTCGCGCAAAGGACATGGCCAAAC
>NZ_JWMA01000059.1 GCF_000812465.1 Cupriavidus sp. IDO
AACGGCTGGTCACGATAAACCGGAAATGCCGGTCACGATGCCGGAATCCGTGGTCACGATAATCCGGAATGACTGGTCACGATCGGCCGGAATACGCACGGTGAGATTGTGCTCACCGCGCTCAATCCCGCCCACATAGGAGCGATCCAAATCGGCGGCGTGTGCCAGTTCCTCTTGCGAAATCCGCAGATCCTTCCGAATGGTGCGTACCGCCTTGCCAATAGATGCAAGCGCGGGATTGCCAGCGTGTTTCGGGGAGGGTCTCGCCATGCGCCAATGTTCGGCATTTGACGGACCTGATACCACGGGATAGGATACCTAAAACAACCGCGGTCAAACTGACATGAGCCGAATCCTTCAGCTTCTATGTGCGACAGCTTGCTTTTTGCACCTGTCCGCAACGTCCGCTGAGATGGACGCAGTGCGGCGCGATACAACTAAAGCGATATATGTAAGTGGCGCGATTCGCCAAGGCGATGCCTCTCAGTTTGTCGCAAAACTTCGGTCCTTAGGTGTCTCTCCTTTGCCTGTATCGTCCACGCAATCCTATCCGCGTGCCACAGTCGTCGTTGATTCTCCTGGCGGTAATCTAAGGGATGCAATGGAGATTGGGCGTGCTATTCGAGCAAACAAGCTTCGGGTCGCGGTTCGGCCCGATGGCGAATGTCTAAGTTCGTGCGTCTATATCATCGCCGCTGGCGTAATTAGACTGCCATTGGGCAAGGTCGGTATTCACCGTCCTTACTTTGTCGATATCCCCAATCAGGGAGTGGATGTAGGTCTGCGCGAGACTCTGGTCGCCTCGAAGAAATATTTCGAGGAGATGAATATCCCTACAAATCTAGCGGATGAAATGTTTTCCATCCCCCCGGGAGACATCGAAATTCTGAGCGATGCCAAGCTCGCCTTCTATCGCCTTAATCAACCAGATATGGCCTTTGCTGAGGAAAATGCCATAAGGGCCGCCAGGGAACGAGGGATGAGTCGAGCAGAATACGGTCACCGAATGAGTCAGTTTGAGGCGCGCTTAAAGGCGTGTGACAGAGCGCCTGACTTCTATATCTGCGCAAATGACCTCATTGAGAAGTCTGGTCTACGTTAGCGTATTTTCCATTTGTCCGGCAGAAAGGAATTGGTGGGATCGATGAAAGGTTGTCCAAAAAAGGAAGGCTCGCCTCCGACTGACAGGGAATGAGGGTGTTCCGGCCCTCCGCGCGACATTACAACGCCATTGGCAGCGACTACGATTGAATCCCGGGATACCACTAAGATGGAGAGACAATGCTAGGACTCCAGTACACGGGGATGGTGCTGCGGCACTGGAAGCAGTGGCGCCCGAAGGCGTACAAGGAGATGCAGAAGGACGGGACGCTGCAGGACTTTGCCCAGAGCCTGAGCATGCAGGCGGCGACGCAGGTGGCCACCCTGATGGCAGCAGGGCTGCAGAAGCACGAGGCCGAGGAAATGGTTATGCCGGACATCCTGCTACCGCCGGAGGACTGATAAGCCGCGCAAGTCCCGCGCCAGGAAGCCGACCGGCGAGGCGCTTTGGTGTGCAGGGCGAGCGCACCCCGGGACTGTTCGTTGCGTCGCTTTAACTCGAGATTGAGTGCTGCGGAAAGCAAATCAATCATCCTCCTCGTCAAGCGGTTCGGCCACCGGCTTTATGTAGGTGCCTTGCACTTGCTTCAGCAGCATGGCCAGCGGGTTCTCTGCTTGGCCGCCGTGGGTTACATCTACTCGCTCCCCGTATTTCTTCGGCGCCAGCTTGGACATCAGCCACTTGCGCGTATC
Source organism: Cupriavidus sp. IDO (assembly GCF_000812465.1). Classification (GTDB taxonomy): domain Bacteria; phylum Pseudomonadota; class Gammaproteobacteria; order Burkholderiales; family Burkholderiaceae; genus Cupriavidus. The sequence goes on from NZ_JWMA01000059.1 coordinate 1,795, forward strand.
GACGCGCAGGCGCGAGCGCTGGATCACGTCATGGTCGATGCGCATGTTCCCGTCTTCGTCCTCGTAGGTATCGTTGGTGCCGTCGTCCGCAATCTCCAGAATCTGCTCGGCCATGAATTCCTGTTGCAGCTCCCTCGCGCGCGCGTACTGGGTGCGAAACTCCTCGTTCGTGTATAGCCAACGCAACACGGTCGCCTTGTCCGGCATCCCCTCGTCCGCGCATATCTTGCGCAAGCTCTCGCCGCAGGCGAGCCGGATGCAGATGGTTTCGGCCAGCCGCTGGGTGAATGATGATGGGCGTCCAATGGAGCGATTCGGTGCTACGTTCTTCGTCGCGGTTTTTGTCGGTTTCTTTTGGTTAGGCTGCTTTGCGGTGCTCATCTTCGTGACAGATTCTGTAAAGGGTTATGCAGTTCTCCATGACCACACGGAGCGCCGGCTCATGGCCCAGTGCACGATGTGGTGGGTGCGGAGATTTTCGATGCTGCCGCAGGGTGTGCGTGCGTGCCGCGCGTGCTCGGCACAGGATGCCCTCACTGTCTATCGCCTGAATCACCGTATGGCAAATTGCCGCCCCCGCGACGGCCACGGCTAGACGCAGGCCGTACACATCCTCCACCGAGACTCCTGGCGTCATCGACGGACGGCGTGCCGACTTGCTCGTAGGCGAGCGGCCATCCTGCACCCTCTGGCATTGCGCCGATGTGAGATTCGCGGTGCGCGGGCGATTCATCCATTGGCGTTTCACGCGCATGAAGCGACCTCCGCACCAGCATTCTTCGTAGATGGGACAGATTCCGCTGAGGGTATGGCTATATCTAGATACGCTCCGTGAGGCGGAGTAGGTATCCCCCCAAAAACACCCCGCATAGCTCCGCGAGACGGAGTAGGCGGAGCACCATCTACTCCGGGAGACGGAGCTATGCCGCGGCTCCTTGCTCCGTGAGACGGAGTAAGGGTGCTAATTTCATGTTGTGAAATTGTCCGGTAGGCGCGGGGGTTAATGTCCATTCCGTCTTTCACATCCAGCGGTCGCCAGCCCAAGGCATACCAAGCGGCCTTGTTTGGACGCTGCCCTTTCCGAGTCTCGACCAGCAGGCCGCACTTCAATAGTTTGTCCTTCGCGCGAGCAATGACATCGCTGCTTAGCCAGCCAAGCGGCTTTAGGTATTTGTCGCAGGCTACCAGCGAGCCGTTATTCCGCCCGTTGTACTGCATGACGATATCGAGCAGCAGCGACCTAGCCGGGTGGGGGCACGATCGGTATGCGGCACTCTGCATGACCCAATGTGGGATCCCAATAAATCTTTCAGTGGAGCGTTTCCTCACGCGACCCATTCACGCCCCCAAGAAGAACGAGAGGACAGTGCAGAGGCGGAGCAGAGCGGCCTGGCAGCGGTTACGGCATTCACTAAGCAACTCAGGGCGTGGACATGTACCTCCTTTTCTCGAGGTAGCATCACGATTAGCCCTCGCTGCGGTAGCCGGCAGGATCGGCAAGGTATTCGCGTATGGATGACGCATCCCAGGCGGTGACGCGTTCCGACAGCTTGACCGGCTTCGGGAATGTGCCAGCCTTCACCTTGCGCCACAGCGTGGCACTAGAGAACGGCAGGATGGCAGGGATCAGTTGGGATTGGCGAACATAGCCAGTCTCAGGGAGTTTTCCCAACAGTTGGGAGAGCAGCTTGGACGCCGTCGGGCGCTTTGCGTGCGTTGTGGTGCCTTGTCGCATACCGCGTTACCTCATGAAGTGAGTTGAAGCGGTATGGATTCTTTGCCACAAGAGGGGCTGGGAATAGATGGGCAGGTTACGAAAACCTGCCCCAAAAAAATGGGTGCGGGAGTGGGCGGGTTCCCCCGGAATCGGCGGGGGTAGAAGCCGCGCCAGCCTTGAAAGCCAGGAGTGGCGCGGGTCTTGGGGGTGGGTGGGTTATTCGTTAGGCGTCTTAGGTGCGCCGCCGCCGGGCTGCCAATTCGCTACCTTAGCAACCTCATCAATCCCGGTTTCGTTTAACTTCCCTTCGTCGTCGGTTAGGCCAAACTCTGCCGCATGTTCGCGCACCCACTTTGCAAGAGCCTGCTTCGGACTCGCGCCACCGGAATCGGTCACGGCTTGCCAGGCATGTACCGCCGCCGCCAGCTTAGCGGCATAGCGCGGATTGCCGGGATCAAGATAGTCGGGCGAATTCGTGCCAGCTGGGAAGAAAAAACCTGATCTGACGCCGCGCCGTTGCAGCCAGTCGATCAGATCATCCCTAGCGACCGTACTCAGGGACCAATCGGCGAACGGCTTGTAGAAAAAACTACTGCGGCCCACGTAGAGCTCTTCATCATCTTCTGCCGTGTTGCCATACTCCGGAGCGCCCACCTCCAACTCCGCGTACTCGATATCGGCCATCCGGTCCGCATACCCATAGTCGCGTGCCGAATAGCGGATGGCGGCATTCAGGCGGCCGTTCGTGATGGCTTTGCTAAGAGCGTCCAAGACAACGGGATACCGCGGAAAACTTTTGTGAATAAGACGACTGTCTTGCTCGCAACGCTGAACCAGCGTCGGACTGTAGCCTGCGACAAGCGCAGCAGCATCGGCGACGCTGAAATCCTCATGAAGGTTCCAGAGCTCATCGATATCACCGGTCCCATCGTGGGCACCATCCCCTTCAACGCATAGTTCAGTCACTTGCAAACTCCGAAGTTCCTTGTTCTTGCCGAAGCCGCGCCTGCCGTCATGCGATCGTTCCAGCCAGGCGTGGCTCTTACCCGTCAGGCGCGCTTGTTACCGATCGGCAACACCTTTGCCCCGTCCTTCCATGAATCCAGCATGTCCGCCCACGCCTGCATCATCTTGGTCCGGTCGGCCAGGTAGTCGGCATGGTTGTATGTTCGCCGCACGGCATTGGGCTCAGTGTGGGCTAGCTGCCGTTCGATCCAGTCGGCTGTGTAGCCCATTTCATTTAGGCGCGTGCTGCCGGTCGTGCGCGTAGCGTGCGGACTGTACTTGCCCGACCAGCCCAGGTATTTGAGGGCCTGACGCAAGGTGGCATCCGTCATAGGCATCGCGCGGTCGTCCCGGTTGGGGAACACGTGTGCGTGGCGGCCGGTGACGGCTTGCTGCGTGCGCAGCATTTCGATTGCCTGGCGCGGCAGCGGGACAATCTGTTCCTTCCGCTTCTTCATGCGCTCCGGGGGGATACGCCAGATTCCGGCGTCGAGATTCATCTCATCCCAGCGAGCGCCGACAACCTCGTTGGGGCGGCACAGGGTCATCCACATTAGGCGGAACGCCGCGACGGTCTGGAAGTTGCGTTCGTAGCCGTCCAAATCGCGGAGCAGTTGCCCGACCTCCTCGGTGCTGAGGGGGCGCTTGTGTTGTGTTTTGTTGGCCGGCAGCGCCTTGCGAACCGCGTACACCGGGTCAGTCTCGGCCCGCAGGGTGGACACCGCGAGCTCGAATACGCCGGACATGGTGCGTTTGGCTTCGGCCGCCACAGTGGGACCATTTTTCTCGGCGGCCGCCTTGAGGACGTCCAGGATGTGCGCCGGCTTGATTGAATCGACCGCCAGGCGCCCGATCTTAGGGAATACTACCCGGGCGAGCATGTCGAGCCGCCGGTCCTTCGTGACCTGCTCCCAGTCTTTCAGGCCCAACCACTCTCGTGCCACCGCTTCAAAGGTCACGGCGGATGCCTGCGCCCGCTGGATGCGCTCCAACTGCCGTCGATGTGCCGGATTGATCCCCTGCTTGACCAGGGCCCGAGCTTTGGTGCGTTCCTCCCTGGCCTCGGCCAATGTGAATCGGGCGCCGCCTCGGCGCGCTTGGGCTTGCGCCGGGGTTTCGCCGGCGGGTACGTAGACGTATTCGCCGATGGCAAACAGGTTTTCCTTGCGGACGCCTTCCGACACCAGCTCGAAGCGGTAGCGCCACGCTTTGACCCCGTTCGGCTTGACCTCAAGAAAGAGACCATTGCCGTCCGTCAGCTTGTAGGGCTTGTCCTTGGGCTTGGCGTTGCGGCATTGGGTATCGGTGAGCATGGCGGCCTCGAAAGCTAAGCAGGGCGCGGCATTCGGGAAAAACCGGGTACGAATTCTCCGTCCTGACCGGGTATGGCGCCCCCATACCCGACTTTGTACCCGGTTTTTGATGAGATGACAAGAAATCACGTGAGGCGACTGGAAACGAAAAAGCCCAGCAAATGCTGGGCTTCTGGGGGTTCGATGAGATCTTGTGAGATTTCTTGAAACGATGCCTTTGGCTTAGACGTTGAACAGGAAGTTCATCACATCCCCATCCTTCACCACATACTCCTTCCCTTCCGCCCGCATCTTGCCGGCTTCCTTCGCGCCAGTCTCACCCTTGTAGGCAATGAAGTCGTCGTAGGAGATGGTTTGGGCGCGGATGAAGCCGCGCTCGAAGTCGGTATGGATCACGCCGGCCGCCTTGGGGGCGGTATCGCCGACGTGGATGGTCCAGGCGCGGACTTCCTTCACGCCTGCGGTGAAGTAGGTCTGCAGGCCCAGCAGCTTGAAGCCGGCGCGGATCACGCGGTCCAGGCCGGGCTCTTCCATGCCGAGGTCGGCCAGGAACTCGGCCTTGTCGGCGTCGTCGAGGTCGGCGATTTCTGCTTCGATGGCGGCGCAGATGGCGACCACGGGCGAGCCGGTCAGCTTGGCGTACTCGCGCACGGCGTCCAGGTGCGGGTTGTTGTCGAAGCCGTCTTCACGCACGTTGGCGACGTACATGGTCGGCTTGGCGGTGATCAGGCAGAACGGGCGCATGGCCTCCCATTCCTCGGGCGACAGGTCCAGCGTGCGCACGGCCTTGGCCTGGTCGAGCACGGCTTGTGCCTTTTCCAGCACGGCGACCAGCCGCTGGGCTTCCTTGTCGCCGGCGCGGGCCGGCTTGATGTAGCGGGCCAGTGCCTTTTCCACCGTGGCTAGGTCGGCCAGCGCCAGTTCGGTGTTGATCACTTCGATATCCGACAGCGGATCAACCTTTCCGGCTACGTGGATCACGTTTTCATCTTCGAAGCAGCGCACCACATGGGTGATGGCGTCGGTTTCGCGGATGTTGGCCAGGAACTGGTTGCCCAGGCCTTCGCCCTTGGAGGCGCCGGCCACCAGGCCAGCGATGTCGACGAACTCGACCACGGCCGGCAGGATGCGCTCCGGCTTGACGATGTCCGCCAGCTTGCCAAGCCTCGGGTCCGGCACTTCGACCACGCCCACATTGGGCTCGATCGTGCAGAACGGGTAGTTTTCGGCGGCGATGCCGGCCTTGGTCAGGGCATTGAACAGCGTGGACTTGCCGACGTTGGGCAGGCCGACGATGCCGCATTGGAGGCTCATGGTGTCAGGCGGAAAATAGCAAAACCGATATTGTAGTCCACCGGGCCAGACGAAATGTCCGGCCGGGCCCGGAGCGGACGGGGCCGCGGGGGTGACGTAGCTATAATCCAGCCATGACCCGATCCCACGCGTCCGCGCGCAACTCCTCTGCTTTCCAGATCGCCGTCGTCGGCGGCGGCATCGTCGGCAAGGCCTGTGCCCTGCTGCTGGCGCAACAGGGCATGGATGTCGCCCTGGTCGCGCCGAAGCCGCCCAGGGGGCGCCAGCCCGCCGGGCCGGACGACTGGGACAGCCGCATCTACGCCTTCTCCGCCAGCTCGCAGGCGCTGCTCGAGCGCATGCGGGTCTGGGAGGCGCTTGACCCGGCCCGCATCCAGCCCGTGCGCGACATGCGCGTGTGCGGCGATGTCAGTGCGGCCGAGACCTCCCCCAGCCTGGACGGCGACCTGCATTTCTCTGCCTATGCGGCGGCGGTGCCGCAGCTGGCGTGGATCATCGAATCCGGCCACGTGGAACGCGCGCTGGATACCGCGCTGAGCTTCCAGCACCAGGTGAACTGGCATGACGACACCGCCGCGTCGTTCGAGCGCGACGGCGAGGGCGCCACGCTGACGCTGGCAAGTGGCGCGAAGGTCCGCGCGGCCTGCGTGGTGGGCGCGGACGGCGCGCGCTCGTGGCTGCGCCAGCAGTGTCATATCGGCGTGACCACGCGCAAGTACCGCCAGCTGGGCGTGGTGGCCAATTACGAATGCGAGCGGCCGCACCATGAAACCGCATGGCAATGGTTCCTGGGCGCGCCCGAGAAGCTGATGGCCGACGAGGAACCGGCCAACGGCGAGATCCTGGCGATACTGCCGTTGCCGGGCAATCGCCTATCGATGGTCTGGTCGGCCGACGAGGCCCACGCGCGCGACCTGCTGGCCCTGTCGCCGGAGGCGCTGGCCGCCACCGTGATGCAGGCTGCCGCTGGCGCCGTTGGCAGCCAGTTCGGCGCGCTGCGTTGCGTGACGCCGGCGCAAGGCTTCCCGCTGGTGCTCCAGCGCGCCGAGCAGTTCGTCCAGCCGCATGTGGCGCTGGTGGGCGACGCGGCGCATGTGGTGCATCCGCTGGCCGGGCAGGGCATGAACCTGGGCTTGCGCGACGTTGCGGAACTTGGCAGCGTGCTGGCCGCCAAAGAACCTTTCCGCGGCGAGGGCGACCTGCGCCTGCTGCGCCGCTACGAACGCGCCCGCGCCTCCGACCTGCTGTCGCTGACAGCGGCCACCGATGGCCTGCACCGGCTGTTCTCGCTACCCGGCAGCGTGGCCCGCGTGGTGCGCAATACCGGCATCCGGGCGGTAGGCAGCCAATCGCTGCTCAAGCGTTTCCTGATCGAGAAGGCACTGGGATAAGTCTCGCGCCACCGTCTAACCTGATACTGAATACCTGGAGTCGATATGTTCCAATTCCTGCGCCGCCACCCCGCCTGGGCAACCGCCATCGCCGGCGGACTGGCCGCGGCCGGCTTCGCGCTGCACGCCATGGCGGCTGGCGAGCCCGGTACTGACCGCATCAAGGAATCGCTGCAGAAGACGCTGGGCGGCCGCGCCGAGGTCAAGAGCGTGAACAAGACGCCGGTGCCGGGCGTGTTCGAGGCGAATATCGGCGGGCAGGTGGTCTACACCGATGCCACCGGCCGCTACGTGCTCAACGGCGAGATGATCGATACCAAGACCGGCACCAACCTGACCGAAGAGCGCCTGGCGGAAATCAACCGCATCAAGTGGTCGGACCTGCCGCTGGCCCGTGCGATCAAGTGGACCAAGGGTGACGGCAGCCGCCAGATCGCGGTGTTCTCGGACCCGAACTGCGGTTACTGCAAGCGCATCGAGCAGACCTTCCAGGAGATGGACAACATCACGGTCTACACCTTCCTCTACCCGGTGCTGTCGCCGGATTCGGCAACCAAGGCCAAGCAGGTCTGGTGCGCGACCGATCGCACCAAGGCGTGGCGCGACTGGATGCTGAACAGGGTGGCCCTGACCGGCAACGGCAGCTGCAAGACCCCGGTGGAAGACAACCTCGCGCTCGGCCAGAGCATGAACATCAACGGCACGCCGGCAGTGTTCTTCATGGACGGCACGCGCATTCCCGGCGCGGCCGACGCCGGCACGCTCGAACGCAAGCTCGCCAGCATCAAGAAATAACACGCAGCCGGAAGTGTCCCGGCTGGATGAAACGGCCGGACCCAGTCCGGCCGTTCTGCTTTCCGCTTCCATCCAGTCCGATCGCCGGCAAGGCGACAGAGGAGACACCCATCATGACCTTCCAGGCATTGCTGCTGACCCAGGCCGACGGCGCCACGCAGGCCAACATCGCCACCCTCGACGAGGCGCAGCTTCCGGCCGACGGCGATGTGCTAGTCGCCATCGACTACTCCACCATCAACTTCAAGGACGGGCTGGCCATTACCGGCCGCTCGCCAGTGGTGCGCAAGTGGCCGATGGTGGCGGGCATCGACGGCGCCGGCACGGTGCTGGAGTCCGCGCATCCGCGCTGGAAGGCCGGCGACAAGGTCATCCTGAACGGCTATGGCGTGGGCGAGACCCACTGGGGCTGCCTGGCGCAGCGCGCGCGGCTCAAGGGCGACTGGCTGGTGCGCCTGCCGGAGGCTTTCACCACGCGCCAGGCCATGGCAATCGGCACGGCGGGCTACACGGCGATGCTGTCGGTGCTGGGGCTGGAGCGCGGTGGCGTCAATGGCCCGGTGCGGCCCGGCGATGGCGAAGTGCTGGTCACCGGCGCCTCGGGCGGCGTGGGCTCGGTGGCGATTTCGATCCTGAGCAAGCTAGGCTATCGGGTGGTGGCATCGACCGGCAAGACCAAGGAGGCCGACTTCCTCAAGGCGCTCGGCGCCGCCGAGGTGATCGACCGCGCCGAGCTGGGCGTGCCCGGCAAGCCGCTGCAGAAGGAACGCTGGGCCGCGGTGGTCGATTCGGTCGGTTCATACACGCTGGTCAACGCCTGCGCGCAGGTGCGCTATGGCGGCGTGGTGACGGCGTGCGGGCTGGCGCAGGGGATGGACTTCCCGGCCTCGGTCGCGCCGTTCATCCTGCGCGGCGTGACGCTGGCCGGGATCGACAGCGTGATGGCGGCGATGGCCTTGCGCGAGCGCGCCTGGGCGCGGCTGGCGACCGATCTGGAGCCCGATCGCCTGAGCGCCATTACGCGTGAGATCGACCTGTCCGAGGCCGTCGAAGCAGGCCGGAAGATCGTCGAAGGCGGCATGCGCGGGCGGGTGGTGGTCAACGTTAATCGCGCCTGATCACCGGACTGCCGCAACCGCCGCACGCGGATCGCGCCGCACAGCCAACGTTACAATCCTGCCCATGACGCCGATCCGCTATGCCATTGCCCCGCTTCATCCTGAAGCCCATCTGTTCGCCGTCACCGTCACGGTGACCACGCCCGATCCCGCCGGCCAGCGTTTTGCCCTGCCGGCATGGATTCCGGGCAGCTACATGATTCGCGACTTTGCCCGCAACATCGTGCGCATCCGTGCCGATGCCGGCGGCAGGCAGGTGGCGCTGACCAAGCTCGACAAGCAGAGCTGGCAGGCCGAGCCGGTTGCCGCGACCGACGGGCCGCTCACGCTGAGCTACGAGGTCTACGCCTGGGACCTGTCGGTCCGGGCGGCGCACCTGGACACCACCCACGGCTTCTTCAACGGCAGTTCCGTGTTCCTGTGCGTGCAGGGGCAGGAAGACCAGCCGTGCACGGTCGATATCCACGCACCGGCCGGCGAGGCCTACCGCGACTGGCGCGTCGCCACCGCCATGCGCGAGGCGCCTGGCCGCGAGGGCGCAAAGCGCTACGGCTTCGGCCGCTACCAGGTGGCCGACTACGACGAGCTGGTCGACCATCCCGTCGAGATGGGCACCTTCCAGCTGGCCAGCTTCCGCGCGTGCGGGGCGCAGCACGACGTGGTCTTCACGGGCCGCGTGCCGCAACTCGACATCGATCGCGTCTGCCGTGACCTGAAGCGGATCTGCGAAACCCAGATACGGCTGTTCGAGCCCAAGACCGCGCGGGCGCCGTTCCTGGACAGCAACCGCCGCTACGTCTTCATGACGATGGTCACCACCGACGGCTACGGCGGGCTGGAACACCGCGCCAGCACCGCCCTGATGTGCGCGCGCGCCGATCTGCCCGTGCGCGGCGACAGCGAGTCCAGCGAGGGCTACCGGACCTTCCTCGGACTGTGCAGCCACGAGTATTTCCATACCTGGAACGTCAAGCGCATCAAGCCGGCCGCCTTCGTGCCATACCGGCTGGCGCAGGAAGCCTACACGCCGCTGCTGTGGCTGTTCGAAGGCTTCACCAGTTACTACGACGACCTGGTGCTGGTGCGATCCGGTTGCGTGACGGAAGAGCAGTATGTGGAGATGCTCGCCAAGACCTGGAACGGCGTGCTGCGCGGCAGCGGCCGCACCAAGCAGAGCGTGGCCGACAGCTCGTTCGACGCCTGGACCAAGTATTACCGCCAGGACGAGAACGCGCCAAACGCCATCGTCAGCTACTACACCAAGGGTTCGCTGGTGGCGCTGGCGCTGGACCTCACCATTCGCGACAAGACCAAGGGCCGCCGTTCGCTGGATGATGTCATGCGCGCGCTGTGGCGGCGGTATGGCCGCGACTTCTACGCGCCGGGCGCGACGCAGCGCGGCGTGACCGAGACCGAGGTCTATGCGCTGTTCGACGAGATAACCGGCGTGCGGCTCGGCCCGCTGCTGCGCTCGCTGACCGCAGGCACCGGCGAGCTCCCGCTGGCATCGCTGTTCAAGCCGTTCGGCGTCAAGGCCGAGGCGAAGAAGCCGTCCCGCACCGCTGCGCTCGGCATCAAGACCAAGACAGAGGACGGCTGGGTGCGCCTGACGCAGGTACTCGACGGCGGTGCGGCACAGGAAGCCGGGCTGTCGGCCGGCGACTTGCTGGTGGCGCTGGACGGCCTGCGCGTAGCCACCGGCCAGCTCGACAAGCTGCTGGCGCGCTATCGCGTGGGCGACCGGATCGAGGTGCACGCGTTCCGGCGCGACGAACTGCAGGTGCTGCCGCTGACGCTGGCGCGCGAGCCCGCCGCGCAGTACAAGGTGAGCCTGGAGAGCGGTCGCCACGCGCAGCGCACGCACTGGCTGAACCGCTGACGGGCGCGGCTGTCTCATCGCATCGCATCGTCTCCCGGCCGCTGATCCCCCATGCAATACGCGCACGATCCCCGCACCTTCCTCTACTCGCACTATGTCTATCGCGGGCTGCGCTCGGCGACGGGGGTGATCGGCGCCACGCTGATCGCCCTGCAGTTTTCCGACCTGCCCACCGCCATGGTGGTGTCGATGGGCGCGCTCTGCACCAGCCTGATGGACCTGCCCAGCCCGCTGAACCACAAGTTCAACGAGATGCTGGCGAGCGTGATCCTGTGCAGCGTGGTGACACTGGTGGTGGCGCTGGCCACGCCGTTCCCGCGCGTGATGCCGTTCGTGCTGGTGCTGGTCACCTTCATGGCCGGCATGATGACGGTCTACGGCAACAAGACCTTGCCGCTGCAGTTCTCGGCGCTGTTCGTGATGACGCTGACCATCAACGAGGATTTCGTGGTGCGGCGCGCGCTGGAGCATGCCGCGCTGTTCACGGTGGGCGCGGTGGCCTACCTGGCGTACTCGATGGTGGTGAGCTGGATCAACGAGCGGCGCACCAGGCAGCAGGTGCTGGCGGAATCGCTCTACGAGCTGGCCGGCTACCTGGAGATCAAGGCCGGTTTCTACGATGCCGGCAACGACTACGAGGCGCAGTTCAACCAGCTGGTGCGCCAGCAGATCGTGGTGGCGGAGCGCCAGCAGGCCTCGCGCGACCTGGTGCTGCGCGGCAACCGCACGCCGCATGACGGCCTGCTGGTGCAGGTGCACATGCGCATGCTCGACCTGTATGAGTACATCCTGTCCACCAACACCGACTACCCGCTGCTGCGCCAGACCTTTGGCGGCACGCCGGTGCTCGACCACCTGCGGCAACTGGTGCTGCTGATGTGCAAGGACGTGGAAGAGATTGCCTACGAAGTCACGCGTGACCGGCCTTCGTATGCGGCGGTGGACTATCGCAATGACCTGCACGCGGTGGAGCAGGAGATCGCGCAGCTGCGCCATCACCACGTCAATCCGGCCGCCATGACGGCGCTGGCGGAAACGCTCGACATGATCCGCGGCGCGATCACGCTGGTCGGCCAGCTGCATGAAGCATCGCGCACGCCCGTGGAGCCCGCCAAGGTGTTGCCCGGCTCCGACATGACGCCGTTTCTGACGCGCCAGAAGTACGAGCTGGGCGTGCTGGTCGACAACCTCCGCTGGCGTTCGCCGGCCTTCCGCTTCGCGCTGCGGATCTCGATGGCGGTGTCGCTGGGGCTGTGGATCACCGACCACCTGCCCTATGTGTCGCACAGCTACTGGATCCTGCTGACCATCATCGTGATCCTGAAGCCCAACTTCAGCATGACCAAGCAGCGCTACAACGACCGCGTGATCGGCACGCTGATCGGCTGCGTGGTGGCGGTGGGCATTCTGAAAGTGGTGCACCAGCCGCTGGTGCTGCTGGGCGTGCTGTTCCTGGCGCTGGTGGCCAGTGCCGCCTTCGTGACCATCAAGTACCGCTATACGGCGATCGCCGCCTGCATCCAGGTACTCATCCAGATCAACCTGCTGATGCCCGGCAGCCCGACCGTAGCGGGCGAGCGGCTGGTGGACACGGTGATCGGCGGCATTATTGCCTCGCTGTTCAGCTTCGTGCTGCCGAGCTGGGAATACCGCGCCATCCCCAAGCTGGTGGAGAACGTGCTGCAGGCCAACCGCCGCTATATTGCCGCCACGCGCGACCTGCTGCTGCGCCGCGCCAAGGACGATTTTGCGTATCGCGTGCAGCGCAAGCAGTTCATGGATGCCTTGTCGGCACTGATCTCGTCATTCCAGCGCATGATGGACGAGCCCAAGAGCCGGCATCGCGCGGTGGACAACCTGAACCGCTTCATCATTCAGAACTACCTGGTGGCGGCGCACGTGGCGGCGGCGCGAATCCAGGTGCGCCAGCACTATGGCGAGCTGGATATTCCGGCCGCCGAGGCCGCGATCGAAGCCGCCACCGATGCCGCCGGCCACAGCCTGCAGCTGGCCATTGAGCGGCTGGCCGCGGATGACCGCGTGGGCGGACGCGGGGCGGGCTTTATTCGCGCGGCCGCGGAACCGGCGGTCGCCGCCGTCGGGCCGCAGCCGATGACGGCCACCATACAGACGGGTGCTGCCGGAACGGATGCCGAAGAGGACGACGCCAACGAACGCCGCGCCCGCCTGGCCGATTCGGCCGACCGGCGCCGCGTCGACGTGCTGGTGCATGCTGCCGCGGCAGGGGAATCCAGCCATGAGGCGGGCCCCACTGCCAGCTCCACCGGACGCCCCGCCAACGCGGTCCTGGATCGCCGCCTGCGCGCACTGCGCGAGGACGCCGCCAAGATCGCGCTGCGCACCGGCGCCATCGGCCGGGCTATGCGGATGCGGAACTGAACGCAGCCGCTCAGGAATTCGGGCTGCCTGCAGCGCCGGCAGCCTCCGCAGGCTCCTCGCGCGGCAAAGTCAGCATGCCGCTGTTGTAGCTGTATTCGTAGACCTCCCCGTACCGGCCCCAGCCGATCGCCACGGTCAGCACGCGTTCGGCTTCCTCGGGCTTCAGGAACGCCTCCAGTTCGCGCAGCACCTGTTCTTCGCCGACCTCCCCATCCTCGGCGGCTTCCAGTTCGTGGCGGATATGGGCCGCCAGCGCCACGTGGGCCAGCAGCTGCTTGCCGAACAGCACCTTGCGCTCGCCCGGCTCGGTCTCGTAGTAGGTGCGGCCAAGTTCCGTGGCGGTGATGTCGCCGCGTTCGATGGCGACCAGCCCGAGCAATTGCAGGGCTTCGCACGCCGGCAGCAGGTCGTCGTCGGTCAGGCTGGCCTCGTCGGCCAGGTGCGGCAGGTCGGCGCGGCCGAAGAACGGCGATTCGCACAGCATGTCCAGGATGGCTTCCATCTGGCTGATGTCGGCATCGGGCAGCCGGTAGCCGATCTGCTGGGCGGGCGCGAGCGCCGGCACGCGCAGCTCCCGCACCGCGGGCGAGGTCATCAGCATGTAGACCTCGTCGATCAGCGCGCGCACCTGGGCCGAGTCGCGATTGCGCGGGCGCGCGAACGGCACCCGAACCTCGGCGCGGATGCGGCCCGGGTCGCTGGAGAGGATGACGATGCGGTCGGCCATCATCACGGCTTCCTCGATGTTGTGCGAGACGATCAGGATGCTCTTGATATTGGCGCGGCCGCTCTCCCACAGGTCGAGCATTTCGTCGCGCAGGGTCTCGCCGGTCAGCACGTCGAGCGCGGAGAAAGCCTCGTCCATCAGCAGCAGGTCGGGCTCGGTGACCAGCGCGCGCGCAATGCCCACACGCTGGCGCATGCCGCCGGACAGCTCGCGCGGCAACGCGCCGTTGAAGCCGGACAGCCCGATCATGTCGATGGCGGCCTCGGCCCGGCGCACGCGCTCGGCCTTGTGCACGCCCTGCGCCTCCAGCCCCAGCTCGACGTTCTGCTGCACCGTCAGCCAGGGGAACAGCGCAAACGACTGGAACACCATGGCGATGCCCTCGGCAGTGCCGCTCAGGCGGCTGCCGCGAAAGCGCACCTCGCCGCGATCCGCGCCGACCAGGCCGGCCATGATGCGCAGCAGCGTGGACTTGCCCGAGCCCGACTTGCCCAGCATGGCGACGATCTCGCCCTGGTGCAGCGTCAGGTCCACGCCCTCGAGCACCGCGCGGTCGCTCCGGCTGGCGGTGCGGAAGATCTTCGAGACGCCGCGCAGTTCGATCACGGACGGCGCAATGCCGGTGTGGTTCTGGTATTCAGCCATCGTTGCCTTACAAGCGGGTGCGCTCCTGCGCAAGTTGATACAGACGGTTCCACAGCAGCCGGTTGAAGCCGACCACGAAAAGTGCCATCACGCCGATACCCAGCGCAATGCGGGGAAAGTCGCCGCGGGACGTCATCTCCGCGATGTAGCTGCCCAGGCCGGTGGCGACCAGCGTGCGGTCGCCCCAGGTGACATACTCGGCCACGATACTCGCATTCCACGAGCCGCCAGCGGCCGTCACCAGTCCGGTCAGCAGGCTCGGGAACACGGCGGGAATCAGGAAGCGCTTCCACAGCAGCCAGCCGCGCAGCCCGAAGTTGCGCGCCGCAAGCCTCAGCTCGGTCGGGATGCCAGAGGCGCCGGCCACCACATTGAACAGGATGTACCACTGCGTGCCGAAGATCATCAGCGGGCTCAGCCAGATTTCCGGATTCAGGCCAAAGCGGGCGATCAGCACCACCACCAGCGGAAACATCAGGTTGGCCGGGAAGGCGGCGAGGAACTGTGCCACGGGCTGGGCGATGCGCGCCACCGACGGGTTCAGGCCGATGCGGATGCCGATCGGCACCCACACCAGCGCCGCCAGCGCGATCAGCACGATCACCCGCACCATGGTCAGCATGCCGAGCCAGAACACATGGCCGACTTCGGCCCAGCCCACTTCGCTGTGCACGAAGTGCATTACACGGTACAGCGCAAGCAGCGCCACCAGCACGATGGCGGCGTCGCGCAGGCGCTCGAACCGCTGGGCGCGGACCGGATCGCCCTCCGGTGCCGCTTGGGCGTGCCGGCGCGAGCCCCACGCCAGGGTTCGTTCGCCCAGCGCGGCGGCGCCCGCCAGCAGTGCGCTGACCCATTCCGAGCGGCGCAGCAGGTTCAGCAGCCAGGATTCCGGCTCTTTCTCCTGCGCCAGCGTCTCGAAGCGGAAGCGGTCGGCCCACGCCACCAGCGGGCGGAACAGCAGTTGGTCGTACAGCAGGATGCCGATCAGCATCGCCAGGATGGCCCAGCCGATGGCCGACAGGTTCTGCTGCTGGATGGCGAGCGCGATATAGGAGCCGATGCCCGGCAGCCGGATATCGTTGCCCGACACCGAAATTGCTTCGGACGCCACCACGAAGAACCAGCCGCCCGACATCGACATCATCATGTTCCACAGCAGCCCCGGCATGGCGAAGGGCACTTCGAGCCGCCAGAAGCGCTGCCACGGCGACAGCCGGAACATGGCGGCAGCCTCCAGCAGATCGCCCGGGATGGTGCGGAACGACTGGTACAGGCTGAACGCCATGTTCCAGGCCTGCGAGGTGAAGATCGCAAAGATCGCCGCGCACTCCACGCCGACCAGGTTGCCGGGAAAGAGCGCAATGAAGCCGGTCACCGTGATCGACAGGAAGCCCAGCACCGGGATCGACTGCAGGATGTCCAGCGCCGGCACCATGATCTTCTCGGCCGTGCGGTTCTTGGAGGCCAGCGCGGCAAAGGCCAGCGAGAACAGCAGCGAGGCCGCCAGCGCCGCCAGCATCCGGATGCTGGTGCGCATCAGGTAATAGGGCAGGTAGGCGATGTCGAGATGCACGTCGAGCGGCTCGCCCGGGCGGAACGGCGCGTTCATCTGCTGTGCCGCGAACGCCACCAGCACGATGACGGCCAGGATGATGGGCAGCAGCGCGAGGTCGAAGCGGTTGGGCGGCGCGGTCAGCAACTGGCTGTCGAAGCCAGGCGCTGGCGCGGGCGGGGCCGGATGGTTTTGGTCAGGCAGCATCATGGGGGCATCGTAGGCCGGAAGCGAGGAAGCCGGCCAGTCGGCCGCGGCGGGAGGCGGGCGCCATCACGATGAGCGAGGGCGGAACCGCGGAGTGCCGCGGGAATCACGCCAGGTGGCGCGCATTCTCTGGTAACGCTTGGGACAGCCGCCTAGTTTACGTGTTGTACGTGACAATTCGCGGCCGGGCTGTCCCGGCGGCGTCTGAGGAAGGAAATGCGATGGAAACCTGGCACATGACGGCGCGCGGACGGGTGCAGGGCGTGGGCTACCGGGCTGCCTGCGCCGAGGAGGCAATCGCCCTCGGCCTGGGCGGCTGGGTGCGCAACCGGGCCGATGGCACGGTCGAGGTCATGGCCTGCGGCACCACCGGGCAGCTGGAGGCACTGCGGCGCTGGATGGAGACCGGACCACCCGCGGCGCACGTGCTGCGGGTGGACGTCGAGCCCGGGCAGGGAGCGTTCGCGACGTTCGAGTTCCGGCCAACCATGTAGTGGCTCAGGCTTCCCGCCAGTCGATCGCGGTCCTGCCGTGCGCTTCCAGCCAGCGATTGGCTTCCCGGAAATGCCCGCAGCCGAGGAAGCCGCGGTGCGCCGACAGCGGCGACGGATGCGGGGCTTCCAGCACGCAGTGCTGCCCGTCGAGCAGCGGCTTCTTGGCCTGCGCATGGCTGCCCCACAGCAGGAACACCAGGTTCGGGCGGCTCGCGGCAAGCGCGTGGATCAGGCAATCGGTCACCGCCTCCCAGCCGCGCCGTGCGTGGCTGGCCGCCTGGCCCTGTTCCACGGTCAGCACGGTGTTCAGCAGCAGCACGCCTTGCCTGGCCCAGCCTTCGAGATTGCCGGAGGCGCGCGGCGCGGGTTCCTCGCCGTATTCGGCGGCGATTTCCTTGAAGATATTGCGCAGGCTCGGCGGCACCTTGATGCCTTCGGGCACCGAGAAGGCAAGGCCGTGCGCCTGCGGTAGCTCCGCGCCACCCACGGTGCCGGTGCCGTGGTACGGGTCCTGGCCGAGGATGACGACCTTCACCGCATCGGGCGGGGTCAGGTGCAGCGCATGGAAGACGCGATGCGGAAAGACCGGCTTGCCGGAGGCGCGTTCGCCATCGACGAAGGCGGCCAGTTCCTGCCAGGCGGGCACGTGGTCAATGCATGGCGCCAGCAGTTCGCGCCACGCGGCGGGCAGGGCATCGGCCTGGGCCTGGAGGCCGGCTACCGGGCCGGGTTCTGCTTTGGTGTCGGCGGTGTCGGGCGCGAAGAGGTCAGCTTGCATGCAGGTGTCAGGGAACGTCGTTCTGGGTGGTGCCGGCCAGCCGGTAGCCGCGCGCGGCCTTGCTCAGGTCGGAGGGCGCGAGCGCTGCCACGGACTGCAGGCGGGTGGCCAGTGCGCGCAAGGCGTCGGCAGCATGGGCGTTATCGCCTGACAGCCATTCCAGCTCGAGTTCCTGGATACGCTCCTGCGTGGCGCAGGCCGGAGCCGTGATGGTGCCGGTGTCTAGCGCCGCTTCGATCCGCGCGCCGTCCTGGCCGATCAGCCAGGTGCGGCGGACGAAGTCGGTGCGGAACACGGGCGCCAGGCGGTCGGCCAGCGGCGCCAGCAATGCGCGGGCCTCGGCCGGAAAGCGTTGCAGCTCGATCGCCTCGCCGGCCACTTCGGTTTCCCATTCGTGGCGGGTGGCGAGGCCAGACTGGCTGCTGCCAGCGGTCTTCAGCGTCTGCAGCCACTGAGCGCCCTTGCGGCGCAGCCGCAGCGCAGCGCGTGCGCGGGCCAGGTCGCGGGCCGGGGTGTCGAGGTAGACGTTGAGCAGGGTGGATTCGCCCTGCGGCTCGCTGTTGGCGTCGAGCCAGGCGGCGAGCGGGGCGAGGGCGTCATCCGGGACTGCCAGCTTGAGTTCGATTTCCTGTGCCATCGGGTCAGGCAAACAGCCGTGCCAGCTCCACACCCGGATCGGGCGCGCGCATAAAGGCCTCGCCGACCAGGAACGCATGCACGTTGGCATCGCGCATGCGCTTCACGTCGGCCGGGCCGAGGATGCCGGATTCGGTCACCGCCAGCTTGTCGGCCGGCATGTGCGGCAGCAGGTCCAGCGTGTTGTCGAGCGAGACCTCGAAAGTGCGCAGGTTGCGGTTGTTCACGCCCAGCAGCGGCGTCTTCAGGCGCAGGGCGGCATCGAGTTCGTCATCGCCGTGCACTTCCACCAGCACGTCCATGCCGAGTTCATGCGCGCAGGCCTCCAGGTCGGCCATCAGGCCCGGGTCGAGCGCGGCCACGATCAGGAGGATGCAGTCGGCGCCCCAAGTGCGGGCCTCATAGACCTGGTACAGGTCGACCATGAAGTCCTTGCGCAGGGCAGGCAACGGGCAGGCGCCGCGGGCGCGCTTGAGGTAGTCGGCGTGTCCCTGGAAGAAGTTCACGTCGGTCAGCACCGATAAACAGGCGGCACCATGGCTGGCGTAGCTTTCGGCGATGGCCTCGGGCACGAAGTTCTCGCGCAGCACGCCCTTGGACGGCGAGGCCTTCTTGACCTCGGCGATCACGCCGGCGTGTCCGGCGGTGATCTTCTCGCGCAGCGCGCGCTCGAAACCGCGCGGCGCGAAGCCGGCCTCGTTGCGCAGGCTTTCGGCCTCGGCGCGCAGGCTGGGCAGCTCGCGCTTCTTGCGGGCGGCGGACACTTCGTCGGCCTTCACGGCCAGGATTTTTTGCAGGATGTCGGACATATTCGTACTCTCTGAACGTCGCTCCCGCGAAAGCGGGAGCCCAGTGACTTTCATCTCCGCCTGAAAGGCAAAGACGCTGGGTTCCCGCCTGCGCGGGCACGACAATCGCTACTTGAACTGCTGCGTGGCGCGCACGAACTGGTCGAGCTTCTCGCGCGCGGCGCCGCTGGCGATGGCTTCACGCGCGCGGCGGATGCCGTCCTCGACCGAATCAGCCACGTTGGCCGCGTACAGCGCGGTGCCGGCGTTGAGCGAAACGATCTCGCGCGGAGTGCCCGGCAGGTTGGTCAGCGCTTCGAGCAGCATTTCCTTCGATTCGGTCGCGTCGGCCACCTTCAGGCCGCGGTTGGAGATCATCTGCAGGCCGAAGTCTTCGGGGTGGATTTCATACTCGCGCACCTCGCCGTCCTTCAGTTCGCCCACCAGCGTCGCCGCGCCGAGCGAGACCTCGTCCATGCCGTCCTTGCCGTAGACCACGATCGCGTGCTTCGCGCCCAGGCGCTGCATCACGCGCACCTGGATGCCGACCAGGTCGGGGTGGAACACGCCCATCAGGATGTTGGGGGCGTCGGCCGGGTTGGTCAGCGGGCCCAGGATATTGAAGATGGTGCGCACGCCCATTTCCTTGCGGATCGGCGCCACGTTCTTCATGGCCGGGTGGTGGGTCGGGGCGAACATGAAGCCGATGCCGGTCTGCTCGATGCACTGGCCGACCTGTTCGGGTGTGAGCATGATGTTCACGCCCAGCGCCTCCAGCACGTCCGCACTGCCCGACTTGGAGCTGACGCCGCGGTTGCCGTGCTTGGCGATCTTCGCGCCGGCGGCGGCCGCGACGAACATCGAGGCGGTGGAGATATTGAAGGTGTGCGAGCCGTCGCCGCCGGTGCCGACGATATCGACGAAGTTCTCGCGATCCGCCACCTGCACCTTGTTGGCAAATTCGCGCATCACCTGCGCGGCGGCGGAGATTTCGCCGATGGTCTCTTTCTTGACGCGCAGGCCGGTCAGGATCGCGGCGGCCATCACGGGGGAGATCTGCGCCTGCATGATCTGCCGCATCAGGTGCAGCATCTCGTCATGGAAGATTTCGCGGTGTTCGATGCAGCGCGTCAGCGCTTCCTGCGGCGTGATGGACATGGCGTTCTCGTCGGTATGGATGGCAGGGGTTTGCAGAGGGTGTGCCAGGGGCGCGGGCGAGGTGTCGAGCAGTCTCATCGCGGCGCCTTGATGAAGTTGGCCAGCAGCGCGTGGCCATGCTCCGACAGGATCGACTCGGGATGGAACTGCACGCCTTCGACCGCCAGCGTCTTGTGGCGCACGCCCATGATTTCGCCGTCAGGCGTCCAGGCGGTCACTTCGAGGCAGTCGGGCAGGGTCTCGCGCTCGATCGCCAGCGAATGATAGCGCGTCACGTCGAAGTGCCTGGGCAGGCCGGCGAACACGCCTTGCTGCGTGGTCTCGATGGTGCTGACCTTGCCGTGCATGACCTGCTTGGCGCGGATCACCTTGCCGCCGAAGGCTTCGCCGATGGCCTGGTGGCCCAGGCACACGCCGAGCATCGGGATCTTGCCGGCAAAGCGCTGCAGCGCCGCCACCGAGATGCCGGCTTCCTTCGGGCTGCACGGGCCGGGCGACACGCAGATATGGTCGGGCTGCATCGCCTCGATCTCGTCCAGCGTGATCTCGTCGTTGCGGAAGGTACGCACATCGGCACCGAGCTCGCCGAAGTACTGCACCAGGTTGTAGGTGAACGAATCGTAGTTGTCGATCATCAGCAGCATGGCGTCTGTCTCCTTTTCTTTCAGATGTCGGAGTCCAGGCCATCCTGGACCTGCTCGGCGGCGCGGATCACGGCGCGCGCCTTGGCCTCGGTTTCCCTCCATTCGGCTTCGGGGTCCGAATCGGCAACGATGCCGGCGGCCGCCTGCACGTAGAGATTGCCGTCCTTGACGATGCCGGTGCGGATGGCAATCGCCAGGTCCATTTCGCCGCCGAACGACAGGTAGCCCACCGCACCGCCGTAGATGCCGCGCTTGCGCGGCTCCAGCTCGTCGATGATCTCCATCGCGTGGACCTTGGGCGCGCCCGACAGCGTGCCGGCCGGGAAGGTCGCGCGCAGCACGTCCAGGTTGCTCATGCCATCGCGCAGCGTGCCTTCGACCGAGCTGACGATGTGCTGCACGTGCGAGTACTTCTCGATCACCATCTTGTCGGTGACCTTGACCGAGCCGATCTCGGCGATGCGGCCGATGTCGTTGCGGGCCAGGTCGATCAGCATCACGTGCTCGGCGATCTCCTTCGGATCGTTGAGCAGTTCGGTGGCGAGCTGGGCGTCCTTCTCGGGCGTGTTGCCGCGCGGGCGGGTGCCGGCCAGCGGACGGATGGTGACGATGTGTTCGTTGCGGGTGTCGCCGTTGGTGCCGACCTTGCGGCTTTCCTGGCGCACCAGGATCTCCGGCGAGGCGCCCACGATCTGGAAGTCGCCGAAGTTGTAGAAGTACATGTAAGGCGACGGGTTCAGCGAGCGCAGCGCGCGGTACAGCGACAGCGGCGCGTCGCGGTAGGGCTTCATCAGGCGCTGGCCGATCTGCACCTGCATCATGTCGCCGGCCATGATGTATTCCTTGGCCTTGTGCACGGCGGCGATGTAGTCGGCCTTGTCGAACTCGCGGTAGACCTCGGTCTGCACCGACGGGCTGGTGACCGGCACGTCCACCGGCTGGCGCAGCTTCATGCGCAGCTCGCGCAGGCGCTGGCGGGCGCGCGGATAGGCCTCGGGCGTGGTCGGATCGGCGTAGACGATCAGGTAGAGCTTGCCCGACAGGTTGTCGATCACGGCCAGTTCCTCGCACAGCAGCAACTGGATGTCGGGCAGGTTCAGGTCGTCGGGCTTCTGCGTATCGGCGAGCTTTTTCTCGATATAGCGCACGGCGTCGTAGCCGAAATAGCCCGCCAGGCCGCCGCAGAAGCGGGGCAGGCCGGGGCGCAGCGCCACCTTGAAGCGCTTCTCGAACTCGGCGATGAAGTCGAGCGGATTGCCTTCACGGGTTTCCACCACCTTGCCATCGGTCACCACCTCGGTGCGGTTGCCATAGGCGCGCAGCAGCGTGCGGGCATGCAGGCCGATGAAGGAAAAGCGTCCGAACCGCTCGCCGCCCACCACCGATTCGAGCAGGAAGGTGTTGATGCCGCGTGTCTGCGACTGGGCCAGCTTCAGGTACAGCGACAGCGGCGTTTCCAGGTCGGCAAAGGCCTCGGCAATCAGCGGGATGCGGTTGTAGCCCTGGTCGGCCAGCGATTTGAATTCCAGTTCGGTCATGTCGGTCCTCTTGTGCGGCCCGCGCTGCGCGGTGGAGTGGCGCGGCGCCGCTGCTTATCAGCAATCAGGGCAATCAGGCTGGAGCGAATGGATACCCGCCCCGTTGACGGGCCGTGGTGCAAGCGGCTTGCGGACAAGACTGCACACGGCCGGGAAGGGCGTGCGGCGCGTTCTTGAGCTTAACGTAGCACAAAGGAATGCCGGTGCTACGGGCTTGCTGCGGGTTTGGTGTGGTGACCGGCCGGAACTGGGCCGGTGTTGGCGACGCCCTCGGGTCGAGGGCGCGTCAGCAGACTCGCGAACGCACTTTACGCCTGTTGGAAGGCGCGCCAGCGACGCCAGGGCCAAGCCTGCCGATCACTGCCAGAAGAGATGCGTTTGCGGTTGAGGAACATGAAGTCTTTCAGCGATTTCGGGGCGATGGCGCTTGCGAATCCGCAGTGGCCATCGACTATCGGTGACTTGCCCGGTGTGTCGAAATAAGCTCGGCGGCGCGGACAATGCTGTCGACTATACCATCGGCGTCGACGCCTTGTACAGGGTTGCCATGGTTGTAGCCATAGGGCAGAAGCAGCACGCCCATGCCGGCCGCGCGGGCCGCCTGCGCGTCATTTTCCGAGTCGCCCAGGGCCACCATGGCGGCGGGATCGAGCCGGAAATGTTCCGCCACCTTCAGCAGCGGGTAGGGGTCGGGCTTGCGCAGGGCGAAGGCGTCGCCGCCGTAGACCAGCTCGAAATACTGCGCCAGCCCGGTCTTGGCCAGCAGCGGCTCGGTGAAGCTGTATGGCTTGTTCGTCACGCAGGCCAGCCGCAGTCCCGCCGTCTTCAGCATTGCCAAGCCCTCGCGCACGCCGGGGTAGATGTTGGAGAACTGGCCGTTGATGCGGATGTATTCGCGGTCGTACAGGCCGTAGGCCTCGGCAAACAGCCCGTTGGCGTGCAGCGGCGAAAAGCGCGCGTCCAGCACGCGCCGGATCAGGTTCTCCGAGCCCTTGCCGACGAAGCTGACGATCTCCTGCTCCGACATTGGCGCCACCGGCCCGAGGTTGGGATGCTGGCGGCCCAGCGCCAGCAGCATGGCGTTGATCGACGCGTGGAAGTCGCCCGCGGTGTCGACCATGGTGCCGTCGAGGTCGACGATCACGCCTTCGATTCCGCCCCAGTCGGTGCGGCGCAGCGCCATGCCGGCGCTCATTGGCCGGCCTTGGCCAGTTCGGCGCGCAGGGCCGAGATGATGCCGCGGTAGCCGCCATCCGCATCAGGCTTGCCGAACACGGCCGAGCCGGCCACGAAGGTATCGGCGCCGGCCGCGGCGATCTCGGCGATGTTGTCCACCTTCACGCCGCCATCCACTTCCAGCAGGATGGTGCGGCCGGTGCGGGCCTTGTACTCATCAATGCGCTGGCGCACGGCGCGCAGCTTGTTGAGCGTCTCGGGAATGAACGACTGGCCGCCGAAGCCCGGGTTGACCGACATCAGCAGGATCACATCCAGGCGGTCCATGACGTGGTCCAGGTGGTGCAGCGGCGTGGCCGGGTTGAACACCAGGCCGGCCTGGCAGCCGTTGTCGCGGATCAGCGCGAGCGAGCGGTCGACGTGCTCGCTGGCTTCCGGGTGGAAGGTGATGATATTGGCACCGGCCTTGGCAAAATCCGGGATGATGCGATCGACCGGGCGCACCATCAGGTGCACGTCGATCGGCGCGGTCACGTGGGGGCGGATGGCCTCGCACACCATCGGGCCGATGGTCAGGTTGGGCACGTAATGGTTGTCCATCACGTCGAAGTGGATCCAGTCGGCACCGGCCTCGGTCACGCGGCGGACTTCCTCGCCCAGGCGGGCGAAGTCGGCGGACAGGATGGACGGGGCGATGCGGTAAGTGGGCGTGGTCATGGCGGCAGGCGGTATTGGGGAGAGCGTCTTGTCAGGCGGCAGCGGCTGCGCGATCGTGGCGCTGCCGACGGCGAATGGCGCGTATTTTACGCTTCCCGGGCTCGACGGCGCGTTCCGCGCCCGCTTGCCGCTGCCGGAGCCTTGCCGCACAATGCGCCTACCCATTTGCCCGGGCGGCTTCCAGATCGCCCTCAGCCGGATCCTGCAGACAATGAGCGAATACGCTTTTTCGGTGACGGTGCGCACCCAGCACCTGCCCGACCAGTCAGACCCCGATCGCGGGCGCTACGCCTTCGCCTACACCATCACCATCCAGAACACCGGCGAAGTGACGGCGCAACTGATCTCCCGCCACTGGGTCATCACCGACAGCGATAACGGCACGCAGGAGGTCTCGGGCCTTGGCGTGGTCGGCCACCAGCCGCTGCTCAAGCCGGGCGAGCACTTCGAGTACACCAGCTGGGCCACCATCTCGACCCCGGTCGGCTCGATGAAGGGCGAATATTTCTGCGTGGCCGAGGACGGTCACCGTTTCGAGGTACCGATTCCGGAGTTTGCGCTGGTCCTGCCGCGCATGCTCCACTGACCTCGGGAACCTACTGGCGCGTCGCGCTGTCCTGATCCTGCGCCGGCTGGTCTTGCTGTTCCGGTGCCTTGCGCGACGGATGGTCCGCGGGCGCGCGGGTGGGGCGCGGGTTTTTCCTGGCGGTGCCCATCGTCCAGACCACGATAAAGATCAGCAGGAACAGCGCCACGCCGGCCTCGAGCGCGAACAGCAGCATGGGATGGGCTTCGAAGAACTTGCTCATGATGATTGTGACGGGCGGCGGCTCGCAGGGGCGCGTTGGCAACCATGAACGATGACGGTGGGCATTGTAGGGCATCGCCGCCGCTCGCCGCGCCGCTGGCCGCGGACTATTGACACTTGCAAGATGGCATACCTGGATTCTGTTTCTTCCTTTCCGCGATCCGCCACCCGCGCCGGATCGGGTGCGCCCTGGCGCGGCTGGCTGGCGCTGGCTGCGGCGAGCGCGTTGCTGGCCGGCTGCATGAGCGGCCCGCCCCCGCGCATCGAGACCGGCGCGACTCCGGGGGCACCGGTGCCCCCCTCGTCCGCCCAGAAGGGGCGCCTGCAGGCGGCAAGCTGGAACGAGATCGGCGGCTGGGACCAGGATGACATGCGCGCTGCCTGGCCCGCCCTGCAGGCCAGCTGCCAGGCGCTGAAGAAGCGCGCCGAATGGAGCCGCGCCTGCGCGGCCGGCCTGATGGTCGACGCCGGCGACCTCAACGCCATGCGTGCCTATTTCGAAAGCAACTTCCAGCCGTTCCGGGTGATCAACGGCGACGGCACCGACAACGGCCTGATCACCGGCTACTACGAGCCGATCCTGCACGGCTCGCGCACGCGCCAGGGCCAGTATCAGGTGCCGCTGTACCGCAAGCCGGCCCAGTTCGGCAGCCGTGCCTTGCCGGGGCGGGCCGAGCTTCTGCAGAACCCGGCCATGCGCGGCAATGAGCTGGTGTGGGTCGATGACCCGGTCGAGGCAGCTTTCCTGCAGATCCAGGGCTCGGGCCGCATCCGGCTGCCCGACGGGACCATGATGCGGGTAGGCTTCGGCGGCACCAACGACCAGCCGTTCCGCTCGTTCGGCAAGTGGCTGCTCGACCGCGGCGAAATCACGTCGGCGCAGGCGACGATGCAGGGCATCAAGGCCTGGGCGCGCGCCAATCCGGCTCGTGTCGAGGAAATGCTGAACATCAATCCGCGCTTTGTCTTCTTCCGCGAACTGCCGCCGACCAACGAGGGCCCGGTGGGCGCGCTGGGCGTGCCGCTGACGGCCGAGCGCTCGATTGCCGTCGACCCGGCCACCATTCCGCTGGGTGTGCCAGTGTTCCTGTCGACCACGCGGCCCCTGTCCACCGAGCCGATCCAGCGCCTCATGTTCGCGCAGGACACCGGCACGGCCATCAAGGGCGGCGTGCGCGCGGACTTCTTCTGGGGCGCCGGCGATGCCGCCGGCGAAACCGCGGGCCGCATGAAGCAGGGCGGCCGCATGTGGGTGCTGATGCCGCGTAGCTAGAGCGGATCGGCGCCCGCTCAGCGCGGGCGCAGGTCGACGATGCGCCGCGCCTTGCCGACGGAGCGCTCGACCCCGCCTTCGGGCAGCACCTCGATCCCCGCGGTGACGCCGATATACGCCTTGATGTCATTGGCCAGCGTGGCGCGCGCGGTCTGCGCCATGGCCGGCTCGGCGCCATGCGCGCATTCCACCCGCACCGTCAGCGTATCCATGTGGCCGTCCTTGCTCAGCACGCACTGGTAGTGCGGCGCCAGCTCCGGATGCTTCAGGATCAGTTCCTCGATCTGCGACGGGAATACGTTGACCCCGCGCACGATCATCATGTCGTCGGTCCGGCCGGTGACTTTCTCCATGCGGCGGAAGGCCGGGCGCGCCGTGCCGGGCAGCAGCCGGGTCAGGTCGCGGGTACGGTAGCGCACCACCGGCATGGCTTCTTTCGTGAGGGAGGTGAACACCAGCTCGCCAAACTCGCCGTCGGGCAGCACCTCGCCGGTATTGGGATCGATGATCTCCGGGTAGAAGTGGTCTTCCCAGATGGTCGGGCCGTCCTTGGTCTCGGCGCACTCGTTGGCCACGCCGGGGCCCATCACCTCTGACAGGCCGTAGATATCGACCGCCGAAATGCCCATGCGCTTCTCGATCGCGAGCCGCATCTCCGGCGTCCATGGCTCGGCGCCGAAGATACCAACGCGCAGCGAGGTGCCGGCCGGATCGATGCCCTGGCGCTCGATCTCGTCGGCAATCGCCAGCATATAGCTTGGCGTGACCATGATGATCTCGGGCTTGAAGTCCAGGATCAGCTGGACCTGGCGTTCGGTCTGCCCGCCGCCAAACGGAATCGCAGTCAAGCCAGCCTTTTCCACCCCGTAGTGCGCGCCCAGGCCGCCGGTGAACAGCCCATAGCCGTAGCTGACGTGCACCTTGTCGCCACGCCGCGCGCCGGACGCGCGGATCGAGCGCGCCATCACCGTCGCCCAGGTGTCGATGTCCTTCAGCGTATAGCCCACCACCGTGGGCTTGCCGGTCGTCCCCGACGAGGCGTGCACCCGCGCGACGCGATCCTGCGGCACCGCGAACATGCCGAAGGGGTAGTTGTCGCGCAGGTCCTGCTTGCTGGTGAACGGAAAGCGGGCCAGGTCGGCCAGCGTCTTCAGCTGTTCCGGTTGGACGCCGGCCTCGTCGAACTTGCGGCGATAGACCGGAGAATTCTGGTAGGCGTGGTTGAGCGACCATTTCAGGCGCTCCAGCTGCAGGGCCTGGAGTTCGTCGCGGCTCGCGGTCTCGATCGGGTCAAGGGGCAGATCGGTCAGGCGCGTGCTCATATTGTCTCCTGCACGAAGGTAGGGGGCGTTTGTCGATGGATCGTGTGCGCGTCCGGTCAGATCGCCAGGTCAGTCGGCGGCGGCCGGCGGCGGCACCACATGTCCCTTGATCTGCGCGGACTTGCCGCGGAACATCGCCACCACCTCGCCGGCCGCGTTGGTGACGCGGATATCGTAGATGCCGTGCCGGCCCGACCGGGTTTGCTCGACCGCCTCTGCGGTCAGCACGTCGCCGCCGTGGACGGGCTTGAGGAATTCGATGCTGCAGCCGGCGGCCACGGTATTGATATTGTGGCTGTTGCAGGCGAAAGCGAAGCTGGAATCGGCCAGCGTGAACATCAGCCCGCCGTGGCAGATGCCGTGTCCATTGAGGAATTCCTTGCGCACCGGCATCGTCAGCCGCGCATAGCCGGGGCGCACGGTCTCGACCACGATGCCCAGCCAGCGGCTGCAGGTATCGGATTCATACATGGCGGCCGCGGCCGCTTCGGCGAGCGCCTGGGGATCTCCGGTCAAGCTGGTCTCCTGTCATGTTGTGCTGCGCCGCTCGGGGATGGCGGTGTGAGTCCGGTACCTGCCGGCTACTCGCCGGTGAATCGCGGGGCGCGCTTCTCCAGGAAGGCGTTGACGCCCTCCATATAGTCATGCGATTGCCCCAGTTCGCGTTGCAGGTCCCGTTCCAGGTCGAGCTGGGCATCGAGCGTGGCGGTGGCGCTGCCGTGCATGGCGCGCTTGATGGCGGCCAGCGCGCGGGTCGGCTGCGCCGCGAGGTGGGTGGCCAGCGCAAGGGCCTGCTCGGGCAGCAAGGGGTCGTCCATGGCTTCCCAGATCAGGCCCCATTTCTCGGCTTCTTCGGCGGGGAGTCGGTCGCCGGTCATGGCCAGGCCCATGGCGCGAGCCATGCCGATGCGCTTGGGCAGCAGCCAGGTGCCGCCGGAATCGGGCACGAGTCCGATTTTGACGAAGGCCTGGATAAAGCTGGCGGATCGCGCCGCCAGCACCATGTCGCAGGCCAGCGCCAGGTTTGCGCCGGCGCCCGCGGCCGTACCGTTCACGGCGGCCACCACCGGCAGCGGCAGCGTTTGCAGACGCCGGATCAGCGGGTTGAACCAGGTATCGATGAGTTCGCCCAGGTCGGTCATGTGCCCCGGTGTGAAATCCAGGTCAGCGAGGTCCTGTCCGGCGCAGAAGCCGCGCCCGGCACCGGTCAGCAGCAGCGCGCGGGCGCCGCCGGACTCGACATGGTCCAGCGCCTGTTGCAGCGCTGCATGCATTTCGCGGGTGAAACTGTTGAGCTTGTCGGGACGGTTGAGCGTGATCATGGCAACGGGGCCATGCCAGCGCAGCAAGATGGGGCCGGATTCCAGGCTGACCGGCTGGTCAGTGGACGGGGGCATCGAGGGCATTGTTGTCTCCTGCCTGATTTGTTCTCGCAGCCGGTCGTGGCGGTGCCGCGCATTAAACGGCTGCCAGGGAATTGTAGGAAGCAGGGCAAATCCGTTAAATAAACCGACCAGTCGGTCAGCTAATGGTAGCACTAATCCCGCTGCACGAGTATTGTCTCGCTGGATCCCAAGACTGATTCACTTTCGCACAGAGGAGAAGAGACATGTCGTACGAAAACATCCTGGTGGAGACGCGCGGCCGCGTTGGCCTGATCACGCTAAACCGGCCGAAGGCCCTGAACGCGCTCAATGACGCGCTGATGGACGAGCTTGGCGCTGCGCTGACGGCGTTCGACCAGGATGAGGCAGTGGGTGCCATTGTCATTACCGGCAGCGACCGTGCGTTTGCGGCCGGGGCCGATATCGGCATGATGTCCAAGTACTCCTTCATGGATGTCTACAAGGGCGATTACATCACCCGCAACTGGGAAACCATCCGCAAGATCCGCAAGCCGGTGATCGCTGCCGTGGCAGGCTACGCCCTGGGCGGCGGGAGCGAACTGGCCATGATGTGCGACATCATCATCGCGGCCGATTCGGCGAAGTTCGGCCAGCCTGAAGTGAAGCTCGGCACCATGCCCGGCGCCGGTGGCACCCAGCGTATGCCGCGCGCGGTGTCCAAGGCCAAGGCCATGGACCTGTGCCTGACCGCCCGCATGATGGACGCAGCCGAGGCCGAGCGCGCCGGCCTGGTGTCGCGCGTGGTTCCGGCCGACAAGCTGCTGGAGGAGGTCATGGCTGCAGCGGACACCATCGCCGGGTTCTCGCTGCCGGTCGTGATGATGATCAAGGAATCGATCAACGCCGCCTACGAGACCACCCTGGCCGAAGGCGTACGTTTCGAGCGCCGCCTCTTCCATTCGACCTTCGCCAGCGAAGACCAGAAGGAGGGGATGGCCGCGTTTGTCGAAAAGCGTAGCCCGAATTTCCAGCATCGTTGATGACTTGATAGGGGAATACCCGAGGTTGGCGCGGGGGTATTCATTTTCTTTTGCGCTAACTAAAACGAGTTATTCCCTTATCGATCAACGGGTTGCGATTGACCCGCCGGCGGGTGCTTCCAGGGCACTGTGACAAAGGTGTTGCAAGGTCCGTAGAACCCGCCTACTATTCGCCTCCTCGCAACACAACGCGGCGCTGCAAGGCAGCACTGGCAAGGGTTGCGGGGTCGACCGGTGAGGTTGGCGACGTGC
This sequence comes from Cupriavidus sp. IDO, assembly GCF_000812465.1. Classification (GTDB taxonomy): domain Bacteria; phylum Pseudomonadota; class Gammaproteobacteria; order Burkholderiales; family Burkholderiaceae; genus Cupriavidus. Next base: position 31,831 of record NZ_JWMA01000059.1, read on the forward strand.
AAAGCGCGACGCTGACGCAGCAAAAAAAGATTGCTGAACCAGTTGACGAAACGAAGAAAGCTCTGCATAATCTCGTT
>NZ_JWMA01000060.1 GCF_000812465.1 Cupriavidus sp. IDO
GATAAGACTCCCGCCCGGCGGGCAAGAAGGCGCTTTTTGCTTCCTTTTTGGCGCAGTCAAAAAGGGAGTCGCCGGCTACGCCGGCGAAACAGCAGCGCATCCAAGAACCCCGAACCGCAATCCAGCGAAGAATTCTTTGGGCTCTCACCAGCTTCGACGACGCGCAGGCTTGGAGGGCAAGGCCACCAACCTCAGGCGCAAGCCACCCCCCATTATTCAAAAATATCAAACTCCCCAAAATACTCCTCATTCAACGCCAACCCCAACCCCGGCAGGTTGTCGTCAAGCTGCAGGTAGCCGTTATCCGGCGCCGGATCCCCCTTGAAGATGTAGTAGAACAGCTCGTTGCCCACTTCGACGTCATGCACAGGAAAGTACTCGGACATCGGCGACGCAGTCGATGCCATGGTGAGGTGGTAGTTGTGCATCTGCCCAGCGTGCGGGATCACCGGCACCGACCAGGCCTCCGCCATCGCATTGATCTTCTGCGCAGCGGTGATGCCGCCGACACGGTTGGTGTCGTACTGGATCACATCCACCGCGCGGCGCTCCAGCAAGTCCTTGAAGCCATGCGAGGTGAACTCGTGCTCGCCGCCGGAGATCGGGAATGGGCTGATCTTCTTGAGTTCGGCATAGCCCTCGATATCGTCCGCGATCACCGGCTCTTCCAGCCAGCGCGGATTGAATTCCGCCAGGCGCGGCAGCATGCGGCGCGCGTATTCGAGCGTCCAGCCCATGTAGCACTCGAGCATGATGTCCACGCCATCGCCCACCAGTTCGCGCAGCAGGCGTACCTGCTCGATGTTCTTCTGCATCCCCGCGGGACCATCCTTCGGGCCATAGCCGAAGCGCATCTTCATGGCGGTGAAGCCCTGGTCGAGATAGCCCTGTGCTTCGGCCAGGAAAGCGTCGCGGTCATCGTTGTTATAGAGCTTGGAGGCGTAGCACCAGATCTTTTCCTTGGTCCGCCCGCCCAGCAGCTTGAACACCGGCTTGCCGACGGCCTTGCCCATAAGATCCCACAGCGCAATGTCCACAGCGGAGATCGCTGCCATGCCGATGCCCTTGCGGCCCCAGGCATGCGTGCGGCGGTACATCTTCTGCCACAGGTATTCGTTGTCGAAGGGGTCCTGGCCGATAACGATCGGCGCGAGGTACTGGTCCACGATCTGCTTGGCCACGCGCGGCGCCAGCGCGCAATTGCCGATGCCGACCAGGCCGGTATCGGTTTCCACCTCGACCACCAGCCAGCCATGAAAGCGGAAGGAGCCCATGGCATCGCCGCGATCGAACAGGATATCGGTGGCGTTGGTGCAGAAGTGCGCCTGCGGCGGCACGGTCTTGCCCTTCCATTCGAAGACGCGGGCACGGACGTTGGTGATCTTCATGTTGCAGCTCCTTTCGCAGCCAGAGAGGCGTTTGCTGATTGATGCTTGTCGGAAAATCGCGCGCGAGCGCACCCCGGCCGCGCCTGGGGCGGTCATGCTCTTGTGTGTCTCGGATGCCGCGCCCGGGCGGAAGCATGCGGGGCGCGGCCAGGACTAGCCGGGTGCGGCGGTGCGCCTTTGCGCTCCCATCCGGCATGCGATCTGGAATGCCTGACGGGTGGCGCCGGGGTCTGCGCGGCCTTGCTGCGTGATATCGAAGGCAGTGCCGTGCGCCGGCGTGGTGATCGGCACCGGCAGCCCGCCCTGCACGGTGACGCCGCGCGAGAAGCCCATCAGCTTGATGCCGATCTGCCCCTGGTCGTGATACATGGTGACGATCGCGTCGAACTGGCGTTCGGCCGGACCGCCCTGCACCTTGAGGAAGATGGTATCGGCAGGGAATGGCCCGTCTGCCGCCACGCCACGCTCCCTGGCATCGGCCACCGCGGGCGCGATGACGTCGATCTCTTCGCGGCCGAATGCGCCGTTGTCGCCGTTGTGCGGGTTCAGGCCGCACACGGCGATGCGCGGCCGGACCATGCCGGCGCCGCGCAGGGCTTTGTCGATCAGGTCGATGGCAGCGCCCACGCTGTCCCGCGTGATCATGGCCGGGACATCCTTGAGCGCCACGTGCGAGGTCACGCGCGAGGTCCAGAGCCCGTCCAGGACGTTGAACTCGCAGAAGTCGCCGTGATAGCCCAGCCGCTCCGCAAACCAGTGCAGTTCGTCGTTGTGCGCCATGCCGGCCGCGTGCAGCGAGCTCTTGTTCAGCGGGCCGAACAGGATGGCGTCGGCCTCGCCCCGCTGTGCCAGCTCCAGTGCCAGCGCCAGCGTGCCCAGGCTGTAGCATCCGCCTTCGGCACTGGCCACGCCGCGCGCATAGGCCGGCTTGTCGGCCAGCTGCCAGTGGAAGAGACGCGGCGCACCACCATCTGCAAAGGCGGGAACGCTCGTCTCGCTCAGCGCGAGGTCGACGCCTGCCACCTGCATGCCGTGGCGCCACTCGTCGCGGTCGGCAATCAGCAGGATGTCGGCCTGCGCGCTGGCGGCAGGGTCGGCCAGCAGCCTGGCGATCAGTTCGGGGCCGATGCCGGCGGGGTCGCCCAGCACCATGGCGATTCTTGGACGTGAAGTCATGGAATTCTCAGAAAAAAGCCGGCTCAGTCGAGCCTGACGCCAAGCTCGGCAATCAGCTTGCCATAGCGCGCGTACTCGGCGCGGGAGAAGGCGTCGAACTGCGCGGCGTTGAGCGTCCCCGGCACGGCGCCCACATCGGCGAGACGGCGCACGGTGTCGGGATCTTTAATGACAGCGGCAAGCGCGGTGCCCAGCTTCTGCAGCGTAGCGGGCGGCGTACCGGCCGGCGCGTAGACGCCATACCAGGCATTCATCTGGATGCCGGGCACGCCGGCTTCCGCCAGGGTGGGTACATTGGGAAGCAGCGCCGAACGGCTCTCCGCGGTCACCGCCAGCGCACGCAGCTTGCCGGCCTTGATATGGTTGATAACGGATGGCATCGTCTCGAAGCTCATGTCCACCTGGCCGCCCATCAGGTCGACCAGCGCGCTGCTGCTGCTCTTGTAGGGCACGTGCAGCAGCTTGCCGTGGATCTGGCGCGCAAAGGCCGCGCCGGCCAGGTGCTGGGTGCTGCCGACACCCGAGGAGCTGTAACGGAATTTCTCGGGACTGGCCTGGATCTGCGCCACCAGCGATTTCACGTCGCGCGCCGGCACCTGGTTGTTGACCACCAGCACGTTGGGCACCGACGACACCAGCGCAACCGGCGCCAGGTCCTTGAGCGGATCGAACTGCAGCTTGAGCAGGTGCGGCGCGATGGCCTGCGAAGTCACCACGCCCATCAGCAGCGTGTTGCCATCCGGGGCGGCCTTGGCGGTGATATCGGCAGCGATCGTATTGGAGGCGCCGGGGCGGTTATCCACCACAACCGGCTGCTTCAGCAATGCGGCCAGCTTGTCGGAGACGATGCGAGCCATGACATCGGTGCCGCCGCCGGGTGCGGCCCCGACCATCAGCCGCACGGGCCGGGTGTCCTGCGCATAGACCCCTGAAGTCATTCCGACGACCACCGTCGCCATGCCGGCAAGCGCGCCTGCCATCCATCTCTTCATGTTCGTCTCCGTCACTGTCATGGTCCGGCTCTGCGGCGCGGATGGCGCAACTATAGGAGCATCAGCGATTCGCTACTATTGAGGTTTTTTGAACTGGCGATCACCTGGAGGAATACCTCGGCCTGCGGGCTCCGCGCCGTTTCCGGCAGAAGCCTGGAGCAGACCGATCATTTGCCGTGCCGCAGCAGAGAGCGTGCCGCCGCGTCGCGTGACTATGCCGAAGGTCTGCTGCCGCGACTGCAGGCGCACGGGCAGGATGCGCAGCATCTTCTGCCGGGAGAACAGTTCCGCCACACTGGTGGGCAGCAGCGAGACCAGCCGGGCATTGCGCTGCAGCATGGCCACGGTGACGAAGGCGGACGAAGTCGACATCGCATTGGCCGGAATGCGCATGCCGGCCAGATCCAGCTCCCGCTCCAGCAACGCATGCATCGGCATGTGGCCGGCATAGGTGATCCAGCGGTAGCCCGCCAGGTCGCGCAGGCTCAGTTCGCGCGCGCGCGGCGCGGCGTGCCCGTAGCCCACCACCACGGAGATCAGCTCGTCGCCAATGGCCTCGTAGTGGTACTTCGCCGGCTCGTCGCTGACCAGCGCGCGCCCGATCACGAGGTCCAGGTGCCCGTCATCGAGCATGCCGAGCATGCGCAGGCTGGTGTCCTCGACGATTTCGATGGCGAGATTCGCTTGCTCCGCCTGCATGCGCTCAAGCGCCGGCACCAGCACGTCCGGCACCGCCCCCATGATGACGCCGATGGCCAGACGCCCGCCGCTGCCGGAGCGGATCTCGGCCATGTCCTGGCACAGCGCGGCGAGGTCTGCCGCCAGCAGCCGCGCATAGCGGATCACGCAGTGGCCGAAGGGGTTCGGCCGCATGCCGCGTTTCGAGCGCTCGAACAAGGGCGCTTCCAGCATCCCCTCCAGTTCCTGCAAGGCCTTGCTTGCCGCCGACTGGGTCATGGCCATGGCCGACGCCGCCTGGTGCAGCGACGGATGATCGTCCAGCGCGATCAGCAATTGCAGCTGCTTCATGCGCAGCCGGGACATCAGTACGTCGAGGGTGGCTTTCATGGTGTCCGGTGGCTTCCGCTGTGAGTCGCAAAAGCGATCACCAGATGGAAAGCTTTCAATATACAGCCCGCGGTGCCCTCTCGTATATTGGCCCCGGCCAATAACAGGAAGGAGATGACCATGACCCAGCAGCAATCCAGCCCCGCCTATCGCGGCGTATTCCCGGTCGCCCCGACCATCTTCGACGAGCACGGCGGCCTGGATCTCGACGGCCAGTGCCGCTGCATCGATTTCATGATCGACGCCGGCTCCAACGGCATCTGCATCCTGGCCAACTTCTCCGAACAGTTCGTGCTGACCGACGACGAGCGCAACGTGCTGATGAAGACGGTGCTGGAGCATGTGGACGGCCGGGTGCCGGTGATCGTCACCACCACGCACTTCAGCTCGCGAATCTGCGCCGAACGCAGCCGCGCGGCGCAGGACGCCGGCGCCGCCATGGTGATGGTGATGCCGCCCTATCACGGCGCGACCATCCGCGTGCCGGAGCGCGGTATCTACGATTTCTTCGCCACCGTGTCCGGTGCCATCGACATCCCGATCATGATCCAGGACGCGCCGGTCAGCGGCACGATGCTGTCGGCGCCGTTCCTGGCGCGCATGGCGAGAGAGATCGCCAACGTTTCCTATTTCAAGATCGAGGTCCCGCAGACGGCGGCAAAGCTGCGCGAGCTGATCGAGCTGGGCGGCGATGCCATCGTCGGCCCGTGGGACGGCGAAGAGGCCATCACGCTGATGGCCGACCTCGACGCCGGAGCAACGGGCGCCATGACCGGTGCCGGCTTTCCCGACGGCATCCGCAAGATCGTCGATGCCTGGCAGGACGGGGATACCGAACTGGCGGCGCAGCACTACCAGCAGTGGCTGCCGCTGATCAATTACGAGAACCGCCAGGGCTGGCTTGCCACCAGCAAGGTGCTGATGAAGGAAGGCGGCGTGATTGCGTCGGACGCCATTCGCCATCCGCTGCAAGCCATGCATCCCGCCACGCGCGCCGGGCTGCTGCAGATCGCGCGGCGCCTCGATCCCCTGGTGCTGCGCTGGGGACGCTGAGCGGCCCTGTTTTTCAACTCAAAGGACAAAGCATGAATATTGCGGGCGAACTCCTGATCGGTCGCCAGTCGGTGCGCGGCGGCAACGGTGTGATTCACGCCATCGACGCGGCCTCTGGCGCCAGCCTAGAGCCTGCTTTCGGCGGTGCCACGCCGCAGCAGCTTGAACAAGCCTGTGCGCTGGCCTGGCAAGCGTTCGATACATTCCGCGACACCGCACCGGAGCGGCGCGCAGCGTTCCTGGAGGCCATCGCCGCCAACATCGTGGCGCTGGGCGATGCGCTGGTGGACCGCTGCACCGCCGAGAGCGGCCTGCCACGCGCACGCATAGAAGGCGAACGGGCTCGCGCGGTTGGGCAGCTGCGCCTGTTTGCCGAGGTGGTGCGGCAAGGTGATTTCCTGGATCTGCGTGTCGACCCGGCCCAGCCTGAGCGCAAGCCGCTGCCGCGCGTCGACCTGCGCATGCGCAATATCGCACTGGGTCCGGTGGCGGTCTTCGGCGCCAGCAATTTCCCGCTGGCCTTTTCGGTGGCTGGCGGCGATACGGCATCGGCGCTGGCCGCGGGCTGCCCGGTCATCGTCAAGGCCCATCCGGCCCACCCCGGCACGTCGGAGCTGGTCGGCCGCGCCATCCAGCAGGCTGTGGAACAGATGGACCTGCCAGAGGGCACGTTCTCGCTGCTGTTCGATTCCGGGCTGGAGATCGGACAGCGCCTGGTCACCGATCCACGCATCAAGGCGGTGGGATTCACGGGTTCGCGTGCCGGCGGCATGGCCTTGATGGCGCTCGCCGCTGCGCGCCCTGAGCCCATCCCGGTCTTTGCCGAGATGAGCAGCATCAACCCGGTGCTGCTGTTTCCGCATGCGCTGGCCAAGCGCGCGGAGGCCATCGGCGAGGCGTTTGCCAGCGCGCTCACGCTCGGGGCCGGACAGTTCTGCACCAATCCCGGCCTGATACTGGCGGTCGACGGTGACGACCTCGACCGCTTCCTGCAGGCCGCATCGGCACGCATTGCCGGGACAGCGGCAGCAACGATGCTGACGCCCGGCATTCAGCGGGCCTACTGGGCGGGTGTAGACGCGCTCGCGCACCATCCGCGCGTGCGGACGCTGGCGCGCGGGCAGTCCGGCTCGGCATATCAGGGCCAGGCTGCACTGTTCACCACGGATGCAGAGGCGTTCCTGGTGGACGAAGCACTGCGCACAGAGGTGTTCGGCGCATCATCGCTCGTCGTGCGCTGCCGCGACCTGCCGGAAATGCTGCGCGTGGTGGCATCGCTGGAAGGCCAGCTGACCGCCGCCATCCACATCGACGCTGCCGACCATGCCGCGGCACGGCCGTTCCTGCCCGTGCTGGAACGCCTGGCCGGGCGCATTCTCGTGAACGGCTTCGGCACCGGCGTGGAAGTCGGTCATGCCATGGTGCACGGCGGACCCTGGCCGGCCACCTCGGACAGCCGTTCCACCTCGGTCGGCAGCCTGGCCATTGCGCGCTTCCTGCGTCCGGTCTGCTACCAGGACATGCCGCCAGAACTGCTGCCGCAAGCCCTGCGGCCGGACAGCGCGCAACGGCCGGCGTGGCGCGAGGACGGGCGCCTGCAGCGCGGCCCGGATTGATGCCCTACCTGGAGAAGGCCCGCAACGCATCGATCAGCAGGCTCATCGATGCCGTCGGCGGGCGCCCCCGCCGCGTCACGATGCCATACGGGCCCAGCTTGCGCGGCAGAGGCAGCGGCAGCACGGCAAGCGCGCCGAGGCGCCCGTAGAAGGCGGCCACCGATTCCGGCAGCACGGCAATCAGCTCGCTTTCCGCCAGCAGCGAAGTGGTCATCAGGATCGCGGCGGTTTCGATGGTGGAAGGCGGCGGCGGCACGCCGGCATCCTCGAACGAGCGGTCGATCAGCGCGCGCATCGGACTGGGGCGCGGCTGCATGATCCACGGATACCGGGTGAGCTCCTCGAACGACGGCTTGCGGCGCCGGACCAGCGGATGCTGCGGTCCCACCACGATGGCAAGGCCTTCATCGCCGAGCTGCTCGAAATCGAGGCCGCTGCTGTCCCATCCGTCCGGCACACGGCCGAGCACGATATCGAGCTGGTCGCGCTCGAGCAGCGGCACCAGCAGGTCGCTGGTCTCCACCTGCACCGCCACTTCCAGCCGCGGATGGTCGCGGTTGAGACTGCGAATCACATCGGCCAGCAGCCCGGGCGCGGGCGCCATCACGGCACCCACCCGCACGCGGCCGATCTTGCCGGATTCCAGCGCCACCAGCTCATCGCGCAGGCCATCCATATCGGCAAATACCAGCCGCGCATACCGCGTGGCCGCCAGGCCGAAGCGCGTGGCCCGCAGCCCCCTTGCGTGGCGCTCGAACAGCGGCACGCCAAGCAGGTCTTCCATATCCTGCAGCATCTTGCTGACAGCAGGCTGCGTCAGCGTCAGCGCCTCGGCGGCCTGGCGCAGCGAGCCGCGCTCCTCGATCGCCAGCAGCAAGCGCAGGTGCTGCATTTTCAGGCGGCCGTGGAGGGTGCTGACGGGTGGAATCATGAGAAGGATGGCGGCGGCAAGGAAGGCGAACAGGCTCAGACTATGACGCGTAGCGCTTGGCCTTGTCCAGCGGCGCGCGCAAACAAAAAGCCGGCCCAACGGCCGGCTTTGCTATCACGGAGCAGCGACGCTCAATCCACCGTCGCGCCCGATGCCTTCACCACCTTTGCCCACTTCGCCGTTTCCGACTTCATGAACGCTGCCAGCTGGGCCGGCTTTTCGGGGTTGGGCTCGGCGCCCTGGTCGGCCATCTGCTTCTTCACTTCCGGCATGGCGAGGATCTTCACCACTTCTGCGTTCAGGCGGTCGACGATCGGTTGCGGGGTGCCGGCGGTGGCGTACAGCGCGAACCACGAGGTGGCTTCATAGCCGGGCACGCCCGATTCGGCCACGGTCGGCACGTTCGGCAGCGCCGGCGAGCGCTTGGCCGAGGTCACGGCGATCGCGCGCAGCTTGCCGGCCTTCACGTGCGGGTACGACGACGGCATGTTGTCGAACATCAGGCCGATCTGGTTGCCCAGCAGGTCGTTCACCGCCGGCGCGCTGCCCTTGTAGGGGACGTGCTGGATATGCAGGCCGGTCATCGAGTTGAACAGCTCGCCCGACAGGTGCATGGACGAGCCGCTGCCCGACGATCCGTACGACAGCTTGTCCGGATTGGCCTTGACGTAGGCGATCAGTTCCTTGACGTTGTTGACCGGCACCTTGGGGTTCACCACCACCAGGTTCGGCACCATCGCCACGCGCGTGATCGGCGCGAAATCCTTGACCGGGTCATACGGCAGCTTGGAGTACAGCGACTGGTTGATCGCATGCGTGCCGATCGTGCCCATGAAAAGCGTGTAGCCGTCGCCCGGAGCCTTGGCCGCCAGCGATGCGCCGATGTTACCGCCCGCGCCCGGACGGTTGTCGATTACGACCGGCTGGCCGAGTGCCTTGCCGAGTTGCAGGCCGACGATGCGAGCCAGGATGTCGGTGGTGCCACCGGCCGAGAACGGCACGATCATGGTGATCGGCTTGGTCGGGTAACCGCCTTGCGCGTGGGCCGCGCCGGCAAAGCCGGCAATGGTGGTGGCCAGCGCAACGCCTGCTGCCAGCAGGCGACGCCGGGTGGTGGAAGTCTGGGAATCGAGTCTCATCGGTTTACTCCGGTTGTCCTTGTGGCCCTTCGCGCAGTGAGGCGCGCGGGCTCTTGCTGATTGGCGTGATTGCCGTCCCGAACGGATGCTGCGCGCTCGCGCTGCATCCTGATGTGGTGCCGCGGTTGGCGCGGCACGTGTCATGACGCTTTATTAACGTCTCTTCTTGTGAATGCCTGAAGCTGCCCCCGGCGCGCGGATCAGATCGGGGCTACGCCCAGGGTGGTGCCACCGCAGACGTACAGCACCTGCCCGGTGACGAAGCCATTCTCGGGAGAAAGGAAGAACAGCGCGGCGCGCGCGACGTCTTCCGGCGTGCCCATGCGCTTGACCGTGATGCTGGCGAGGATACGTTTGGTCTGCTCGGCACCTTCCGGGTTGCTCTTGCGGAACAGCTCGGTGGCGATGGGGCCCGGGGCCACGGCGTTGACGGTCACGCCCTCGCCGCCCAGCTCCATGGCGAGCGTGCGGGTCATGCCGATCAGGCCGGCCTTGGTGGCCGAGTACACCACGCGCTCGGCCTTGCCCAGCGCGGCGCGCGAGGCCATGTTGACGATGCGGCCGAAGCCCGCCGCGCGCATCGCGGGCAGGCACGCCTGCGTCAGCAGCAGCGTGGCCTGCAGGTGCAGGCCAGTCACGTAGTCCAGGTCGGCAACGGTTGCCGTATCGGCGGTGCCGGGGCGCGTGGCGCCGGCATTGTTCACCAGGCGCGTCACCGCAAAGCGCGAGGTCACCTGCGCCGCCACGGCGCGGGTCGCCTCGGCGTCGGTCAGGTCGGCCTGGAAGAACGTCATGTTGGGATGCGACCAGGCCGGCTCGGCATAGTCGATATTGACCACCTGGGTCACTCCATCGGCCAGCAGCATTTCGCAGATGGCGCGGCCAATGCCGGAACTGGCGCCGGTGACGAGGGTGGCTACGGGAAGGGACATCTCTGACTCACTTTCAAAACTACCGCGGCCTTGCGCCCTCTCCCGCAAGCGGGAGAGGGCGCAATGCACTCAGCAATGCAACGACTACGCTCAGACGCGCTCGATCACCATCGCAATACCCTGGCCCACGCCGATGCACATCGTGCACAGCGCGAAGCGGCCGCCGGTGCGGTGCAGCTGGTACATCGCGGTGGTGACCAGGCGCGCGCCGCTCATGCCGAGCGGGTGGCCCAGCGCGATCGCGCCGCCGTTCGGGTTGACGCGCTTGTCGTCGTCGGCCACGCCCAGTTCACGCAGCACAGCCAGGCCTTGCGCGGCAAACGCTTCGTTCAGCTCGATCACGTCGATCTGGTCCATGGTCATGCCGAGTTGCTTGAGCAGCTTCTGCGTGGCCGGTGCCGGGCCGATGCCCATCACGCGCGGCGCCACGCCGGCGGTTGCCATGCCGACGATGCGGGCACGCGGAGTCAGGCCGTGTTGCTTGATGCCGGCTTCGCTTGCCAGCAGCAGCGCGCAGGCGCCATCGTTCACGCCCGAGGCGTTGCCGGCGGTCACGGTGCCGTCAGGACGGACCACGCCGCGCAGCTTGGCCAGCGCTTCCATGCTGGTGGCGCGCGGATGCTCGTCGCGCTCGACGATGATCGGGTCGCCCTTTTTCTGGGCGATCGTCACGGCGGTGATTTCCTGTGCGAGCGTGCCGTCGGCTTGTGCGCGCGAAGCCTTCTCCTGGCTGCGCAGCGCCATCAGGTCCTGGTCTTCGCGGCTGATCTTGTAGTCGGTGGCGACATTCTCGGCGGTCTCGGGCATCGAGTCCACGCCGTAGGCCGCGCGCATGGCCGGGTTGATAAATCGCCAGCCGATGGTGGTGTCGAAGATCTGCGCGTCGCGCGAGAAGGCGCTGGTGGACTTGCCCATCACGAACGGCGCGCGGCTCATGCTTTCCACGCCGCCGGCAATCATCAGCTGCGCTTCGCCCGCCTTGATGGCGCGCGCGGCGGTGCCGGTGGCGTCCATGCCCGAGCCGCACAGGCGGTTGATGGTGGCGCCCGGCACGCTTTGCGGCAAGCCTGCCAGCAGCAGCGACATGCGCGCCACGTTGCGGTTGTCTTCGCCGGCCTGGTTGGCATTGCCGTAGATCACGTCATCGATGGCCGACCAGTCCAGATTCGGATTGCGTGCCATCAGCGCCTTCAGCGGCACCGCGCCGAGATCGTCAGGGCGCACCGCGGACAGGCTGCCGCCGTAACGGCCGATGGGGGTGCGGATGGCGTCGCAGATAAAGGCTTCGGTCATGGTGTGTCTCTCTCGTGTTGGTGTGTTGGCGCGGGCGCTCAGGCGGCCTGCTTCAGGGGAACGCCGGTGATGCGCTGCAGCTCTTCGAAGCTCAGCCCTTCGACCAGGTCGCGTGCGACCAGGCCGTCGGCGGTCACGTCGATCGTAGCAAGATCCGTATAGATGCGGGTCACGCAGGCGATGCCGGTGAGCGGATACGTGCACTGTGGCACGATCTTGCTCTCGCCCTGCTTGGTCTGGTGCTCCATCATCACGAACACTTCCTTGGCGCCGATGGCCAGGTCCATCGCACCGCCCACGGCGGGGATGGCGCCGGGCGCACCCGTGTGCCAGTTGGCCAGGTCGCCCTTCTCCGAAACCTGGAACGCGCCCAGCACGCAGAAGTCGAGGTGGCCGCCGCGCATCATGGCGAACGAATCGGCGTGATGGAAATACGAGCCGCCCGGCTTGATCGTCACCGGCTGCTTGCCGGCGTTGATCAGGTCGCCGTCTTCCTCGCCCGGTGCGGGCGCCGGGCCCATGCCGAGCAGGCCGTTCTCGCTGTGCAGCAGGATTTCACGGTCGGCGGGCAGGTGGTTGCCGACCAGTGTGGGCAGGCCGATGCCGAGGTTGACCACGGCACCGTCGGGAATGTCTTTGGCCACGCGGGCGGCCATCTGATCGCGGGTCAGGCGTTGCATCTTGGTTCTCCTTGCTCGCTCAGATTTTCACGACGCGCTTGACGAACAGGCCAGGCGTCACGATGTGTTCGGGATCCATCTCGCCCAGCTCCACCACATGGCTGACCTGCACGATGGCGCATTTGGCGGCCATGGCCATGATCGGGCCGAAGTTGCGCGCGGTCTTGCGGTAGGTGAGGTTGCCCCAGCGGTCGGCGGTATCGGCCTTGATCAGCGCGAAGTCGGCGTGGATGGGCGCCTCGAGGACATAGCCCTGGCCGTCGATGATGCGCGTTTCCTTGCCCTCGGCCAGCGGCGTGCCGTAGGCGGTACGGGTGAAGAAGCCGCCGATGCCGGCGCCGGCCGCGCGGATTCGCTCGGCCAGGTTGCCCTGGGGCACCAGTTCCAGCTCGATCTCGCCGGCGTGGTACAGGGCATCGAATACGTAGGAATCTGTCTGGCGCGGGAACGAGCAGATGATCTTGCGCACGCGCCTGGCCTTGAGCAGCGCGGCCAGGCCGGTCTCGCCATTGCCGGCGTTGTTGTTCACGATAGTCAGATCGCGCGCGCCTTGTGCGATCAGGGCGTCGATCAGCTCTGCCGGCATGCCTGCCATGCCAAAGCCGCCGATGAGGATGGTGGCGCCGTCGTGGATGCCGGCAACCGCCGCTTCCACCGTGTCGTATAGCTTGTTGATCACTTGCGTTCCAGTTCGGAAGATCCGCCAGGCCACCGGGGACTGGCCGCAAGCCGCGGCACGAGAAAGGCTGTCTCCGGAGATCCTGTCGGAAGGGCATCCATCGACGAGGTACGCGTACTGCGCGCGGCGCCGGCGGGTCCAACAGTCTGCGTGCTTTCTTGTTGTTTTTCTGTTGTTCGCTTATAGAACTTGAATTCGCAGAATGAACTGAGGTTACACCCGCGAAATATACCGGTCAAGCCAACGGGAAGTCGGGCGGCGAGGGGTTGTGCGATTACCGGCAACATGGTCGGGGCGCCACATTTCCACGCCACAATGCTGTAGGACGAGGCCGACAGCACAATCGGTTGCCACTCGATATTAGGCGCTGGCGGCGGGACCTATCTTTCAGTCACAGCCCCCAGCGAACAGCAGCCGCCCGGACCACCCGGCAGAACTGGATGGGCAAGCAAACAGAAGAAGAGGAGTCCGAAATGACCAGCGCAACGAATCACAAGCCGCTTCCCGAACATGCGGTGGCCCTTGCGCGCATTCTGCATGTCACCCGCCGATCTTGGGGACTGGGCCGCGGCATCCAGCCGTCTGCCTGCACGCCGGTGCGCACAACGCGCCGCGCACGACTGGCCGAACTGGCCGCCCGCGCCTTCGAGGCGCAGATCATGGAGATCCGCTGCCGCCAGGCGTTTATGGCCTGAGCGAGCCGGGCGCCCTGCGGCAAGACTGCGCGGGGCGCCGGCAGCGCGAGATCACGGCAGCTGCAATACGGCGCGGCTGCCATTGACACCTGGCTTCACTTCCAGCCGCACATCGATCCGCTCGCGCAACTCGGTGACGTGCGAGATGATCCCTACCAGCCGTCCGGCCTGCTGCAGGTCCAGCAGCGTGCGGATCGCGAAGTCCAGGCTTTCCGGATCCAGCGTGCCGAATCCTTCGTCGACAAAGAGCGTATCGAGCTGGATGCCGCCGGCGCGTGACTGCACCACGTCGGCCAGCCCGAGCGCCAGCGACAGCGACGCAAGAAAGCCCTCTCCGCCGGACAGCGTGTTGGCCGGCCGCGCGGCGCCGGTGTCATGGTCGAATACCTCCAGGTCCAGGCCGCCGGCCGAACGCTGGTCACCCTGCTCGCGCACGCGCTGCAACGCATAGCGTCCGCGGCTCATGCGCAGCAGGCGCAGCGTGGCGGCCTCCAGCACTTCATCGAGCAGCGTTGCCAGCACGAAGCGCTGGAAGGTCATGCGGCGCGGGTTGTTGCCGTTGGCCACTTCGGAGAGCCGGCCCAGCACGGCGAACTGGGCTTCGATATCGTGGCTTTGCGCCGCCAGCTCATCCAACCTGCGCTGGCATTGCAGCAGGGTTTCGCGCGAGCGCGTGACACCGGCCTGCTGGCGCACGCAGGCATCGACCGCGCCAGCGGCGGCATCCATGGCCTGGCGCAATGCCGGCAGGTCTGGCGGCGCCAGCGATTCGGCGGCGGCGGCAGCACGGACGCGGCGGTCGGTCACCCTGGCCATGTCCAGGTCGAAGGCACGGATCGTGTCGTCCGTCTGCGCCAGCACCGCGGCATCCATGCGCGCGGCGGCGTAGGCCGCCGCTTCGGCGAACGCGGCTTCCCGCAACGCGGCATCGAACGCCGCTCGGGCCTGTTGCAGGCGTTCCTGCGCCAGCCGTTCCGCGTCCTGCGCCGCCTGCCTGGCGGCATTGGCGGCGGCCAGCGCCGCAGCCGCCTGATGCTCGGCAGCCTGCGCGGTTTGCAGCGCCGCCTCCATGGCGGTGAGCGCCATGCGGGCCTGCCTGATGCGCTGTGCGAGCTGCTCCGGATCGCGGGAGTCCTCGGGAACCTGTGCACATGCCGCCTGCCATTCGCCTTGCTGGCGCGCCTGCTCTTGCGCGGTGCGCTGCTCGGCTTCGGCGGCGGTGCGCGCGACAGCGTCCGACGCTGCGTAAGCATCGCGGCGGCTGGCGAGATCGGTTTCGAGCGCGGCGAGGCGGCTGTCGGCGGCCTGGGCCTGCTTCAGCGCCTGCTCCTGCTGCGCGATCTGTTGCGCAAGCGCCTGCGCCGCATCCGAGGACGTATCCCCGGCAGCCTGCTCCAGCTCCGCCAGCCTCTGCTCCGCGTGCGCGACGACAGCTTGTGCGGCGTGCCGCGCGCTGGCGGCATGAACGGCGGCGTCCTCGGCCTGCCTGACCGACTCACGGGCTGCGTCAAGCGTCTCGTCCGAGACCTGTGCATCGACGTGTCGCGCGAGCGCGGGATGCCCGGTGCTGCCGCAGACAGGGCACGCGGCGCCGTGCTCCAGCGCCGCGGCCAGACGCGCGGCCTGCCCGGCCCGCCACGCACGCTCGGTTTCGATCAGCGCCGTGCGGCTCGCATCCCGCTGTACGAAAGCCTTCTGCTGTGCCGACTCGCAGGCCGCCAGCGTGGCATGGGAACCGACCAGCACCTTTTGCTGCTGCCGGTGCTGCGCAAGCCTGCCGGCACGTTCCTGCGAGGCGCGCAGCAGCAGTTCGCAAGCCTGCAGGGCACCCGCTCCGCGTCGTACCTGCTCCAGTTCTGTCTCCGCCGACTTCAGCGCGGCTGCCCCGCGCTCAACGTTCGCAGCCGCCTGCTCGCGAGCGGCGCGCGCATGCACGGCCTGCTCGCCCGCCTTGCGCAAGGCCTGCTGCAAGGCACCCAGCTGCTGCGCGCGCGGCAGCAGCGATTCCAGCTGGGTGACCTGGCGTTGCAAATCCTGCCGCATCTCGGCGCGGGCCTGTTCCGCCTTCAGCGTTGCGGCGGCGCCTTCGGCCTGCTCGCTGCGTCGCGCGGCGCCCTGGGTGCTTTCCGCCAGTTGCACGCGGGCAGCCTCGTGCTCTTGTGTCGCGCGCAGCAGGTTCGCTTCGGAAGGCACCACCTGCGCCGCCCGCTGGGCCGCCTGCAACCGGATGCGCTGTTGCTCCACCGCAGGCTGGCGCGCCAGCAGCGCCGCGTAGGCGGCCTCGGCATCCTGCCATTCCCGCAGTCGCGCCGCGATCTGCTCGCCTTGCAGCAAGGCGGCCTGCGCCGCGCCCAGCGTCGCGCGCGCGGCCTGCTCCTGCTGCTGCAGCTGTTCCAGTTCGCCCTGCAGCGCCGCCGTGCGATCGCTCAGTGCCTGCATCGATTCCAGTTCATGCTGGCGCAGCAGCTCCTCGCGCTGGATGCCAACGCGCTCGGCATCGCGCCGCACGCCCGCGGCCTGCTGCTTGAGCCGTTCTTCCACGCGCCGGTACAACTCAGTGCGGAACAGCCGCTCAAGGATGTCCTGCCGCGCATCCGACTTCGCCGTCAGCAGCTCACGGAAGCGTCCCTGCGGCAGCACGATGACCTGCCGGAACTGCGCGCTGTCGAAGCCCAGCAGGTCGCGGACGGCGTCGCTGACCTTGACGGGCTGCGCCGTCACGCTCGCCCAGCCGTCCGGCTCCAGCACGTCGAGCTGCGCCTTGGCGATCTCGGTCACCGTGCCTTCGCCGCGCAGCTTGGGCCGCGCCTGCACCGGCGAACGCGTGACGCGGTAGCGCTTGCTGCCAAGCCCGAACTCCAGCGTGACTTCGGTGCGCAGCGCGGGCGCCACGCCGGCGCTTCGCATGGCCTGCGCGCTGCGCTCGCCGCCGGAGGTATCGCCGTACAAGGCGAAGCAGATGGCGTCGAGCAGCGTGGTCTTGCCAGCGCCGGTGGGGCCATGGATCAGGAAGAATGCCTGGTCCCCCAGGCGCGTGAAATCGATCTCCTCGGTCGTGGCGAACGGACCGAAGGCCTGCAGTGTCAGCGACAGCGGTCTCATGCGGACTCCCTGTCGGCGGCCTCGATGCCGGCCAGCAGCGCGTCCAGCGCGTGGCGCTGCGCGGGCTCCAGCTCGGCGTCGGCCACCTCGCGGAAGAAGCTGGCAAACAGTGTTGCCGTATCGAGCTCGCGCAGCTTGCGTCCGGCCTCGCCCGCGGCGCCGCTGCGTGCCAGCACCGCACGTTCGATCGCCAGCGCGTTGGGATAGACCTGCCGCAGCTTCGCCATCGGGTCGAGCAGCGCACCGGTATCGGTCAGCACCGCGTGGATGTAGTCATCGCTGCGCGGATCGGCGGCGCCGGCCGCCAGCAACGTGGCCAGCTCACCTTCGATCATGCGCAGGTCGCGCAGCGGCGTGAGCGTGATCGGCTCGATGCGAACGTTGCCCGTGCCGTCCAGTTCGATCATGGACACCGATTTGCCGTGCCCGCTCTCCGACAGCGAGTACTTCATCAGCGAGCCGGCGTAATGCACGCGCTCGCCCAGTGTCTGCGGCCGGTGCAGATGGCCAAGCGCCACCAGGTCGAAGCCATCAAACACGCCTGCGCCCACGGCACCGCTGCCGCCGACCGACAGCGGCCGCTCGGATTCGCTGGCCGCACCGCCGATCACGAAGGCATGCGCCACCACCACTGCGCGCACGCCGGGCGGGTGGCTGGCGCGTATGGCGTCGAGCTGCGCGGCCAGCGCGGCCTCGTGGCTGGGCAGGTCGGCGCCGAGCGCGTCGCGCACCATGGCGGGTTCGGCGTAGGGCAGCGCGTAGATGCGGACCTCGCCGTGCGCATCGTGCAGCGTCACGCAGGCGGCCTGGGATGAAGTGCGCCCCGCCACATGCAGGCCCTGCGCGGTCATCAGGCGCGCGCCGAATTCCAGCCGCTGCGCGCTGTCGTGATTGCCGGCGATCATCACCACCGGCACGCCGGCATCCAGCACGATGCGGGCGAGCACGTCGTCCAGCAATGCCACGGCCTCGGGCGGCGGCACGGCACGGTCATAGACATCGCCCGCGATCAGCACGGCGTCCGGGCGCTGAGTGCGCACCAGTTCCACGAGCTGATCGAGAAGATGGGCCTGGTCTTCCAGCAGGCTGCGGGCGTGGAAAAGGCGCCCGAGGTGCCAGTCGGCGGTGTGAAGGAAACGCAATCTGGAGTCCTGGATGAATGGCGGGAAATTGACGGCGGTCAGCAGGCGGCGCCGTGCCCAGCGCGCATCATAGCGCCTCGGCGCGGCGCATTCAGGGTGGGTTCAGGGGCGCACGCGCATGATCCGGCTGTCGGTTCCCGCTGCGTTATTGCGGGCCACATTGTGCATCTGACAAGGAGAACCAGGATGAAACACACTCTGAGCGCGACCGCCTTTGCGCTGGCAACACTCGCTTCCGCCGGCGCGTTCGCGCAATACACGGGGCCTTCGGCAATTCCGGTGTCAACCGTCAAGGCCCTGCAGGACAGCGGCAAGGACGACCAGCATGCCGTGTTGCGCGGCAAGATCGTCAGCAGCGTTGGGCATGACCGCTATCTGTTCTCGGATGGCACCGGGCAGATGCAGGTCAAGATCAAGGGGGCGATCTGGCCGGCTCAGCAGAAGGTCAGCGAGGCTACTACGGTGGAGCTAGTTGGCGAGTATGACAAGGAGTTGCTTGGCGAATCGCACTTTGATGTGAAGCAGATTCGGTTGCCTTGAGGGTTGATTTGTGGGTGCTTTTTGCTCTGCGCCGGATTGGGGGGATTGGGTTCTTGGAGGCGCTGCTGTTTCGCCGGCGTAGCCGGCGACCTCCTTTTTGACGGCGCCAAAAAGGAGGCAAAAAGCGCCTTCTTGCCTGCCAGGCGGGAGTCTTATCGTAGTGTGCCCGGGTTTTTGTACGGGTATACGCTTCAGGGCATAACTAGACTGCCTGCCGCGCAGATCGCCAGGGGCAACGCCGGGAACGGCGCTGTCCTCCCGACCTCGTGAGAGCGGAGTGGCTCGGTGATCGAGCGGCGTGCCTACGGCAAGAGTTTTTGGACCACAACGGTGGTGCGCGATGTGGCTGCTATCCTGACGGGCCTCAAGCTGCGTGCCACTCCGCTCTCACGAGGTCGGGAGGACGGCCTGTCAATACCTCGCGCCGTCTCGTTACCACGCGGCAGGCATCGTAGCTATGCCCTGAAGCCCATACCCGTACAAAAACCGTAGCTCACTACGATAAGACTCCCGCCCGGCGGGCAAGAAGGCGCCTTTTGCCTACTTTTTGGCGCCGTCCAAAAGTAGGTCGCCCCTTCAGGGGCGAAACCTGAGGCCGTCGACCATCGACAGCGCCAAGCCGCAGCCCCTGACCTCAGGTGCAGACCTGCGCCCCCTCCAAGACCCCATCCCCGAAATCCAGCGACCCTCACGCCGGCTCCGCCTCACTATCCGCAATCTGATACTTCCTCATCTTCTCCCACAGCACCTTCCGGCTGATCCCAAGGCTCGCCGCCGTATCCTGCCGCCGCCAGCCATTGGCATCGAGCGCGGCCAGGATGCGGCGGCGCTCTTCGGCATCGCTGCGCCAGTCGGCGTTGCGGTCGTTGCTCTCGAACGCACCCGGATGCAACGCACGGAACAGCGGCCGGATCCGTTCTTCGTCCCAGTGGCCGGTCTGCTGCACCGTGATGCCGACACGCTCGGCCAGGTTGCGCAACTCACGCACATTGCCCGCGAAGTAGGCCGTGCCGACGGCACCCTTGAGCCAGTCCGGCATGTGCGGCAAGGCATCGAACCCGGACGGTCCCAGCATATGCCGCAGGAACGAGATCAGCAGCGCCACCTTGTCGGCCGCGCCACGCTCTTCCAGGCTGGGGATGCGCATCTCGATCACGGCCAGCCGGAAATAAAGGTCCGCGCGGAATTTCCCCTGCCGCACGGCATCGCGCAGGTCCTTGTTGGTGGCGGCCACCAGGCGGAAATCGAGCTTGACGCTCATCGTCGAGCCGAGCCGTGTCAGCGCGTTCTCTTCCAGCACGCGCAATAGCTTGACCTGCTGGAACAACGGCAGGTCGCCGATTTCGTCCAGGAACAGCGTGCCGCCCGTGGCCTGCTCGAAGTAGCCGCGGTGAGCAAATGCCGCGCCGGTGAATGCGCCCTTGGCATGGCCGAAGAACTGCGACTCGAACAGCCCGTCGGGGATCGCGCCGCAGTTCACCGCTATGAATGGCCCCTTGCCGTAGGTGCTGTTGCGATCATGGAAAAGCCGCGCAATGCGTTCCTTGCCGGCGCCGGTCTCGCCGTACAGGAGCACGTTGCTGCCGAAGTCGGCAAAGGTATCCACCTGCGACAGCAGCTGCTGCATGGCCTGCGAGCCCGCCACCAGGTCGGCCACGCGCCCGCCCGGGTCTTCGGCCGCGATCAGCTGCGGCAGCAGCTTGCCGATCTGGTTGCGCAGGTCGGCACCGGTGAAGTCGTCGGCCAGGATATGCGCATACTCAGGCGGAAACCGCCCCGGATCATGCTCGCGCCCCGGTGCGGCCACCCAGATCACCGGCATGCCGTGCGCGGCTTCCCAGTCGAGCGCCGTGAAGCGCGCCGCACCGATCACCGATACGCTGATCACCGCCACGCACGGCTTGGCGCGCGGCCCGGGCGGCACCGCTTCCAGCGCGCCGGCGCGGATCACTTCCACGCCAAGCGGCGACAGGAAGCGCGCGACGCGGTCGGCAATCTCGTACTTGCCTTCCCACACGTAGACTTCGAGATTTTCGTAGGCCCAGTCTGTCTTCATTGTCTTTCTGCCATCAGGCGGTTCGGCGTCATGGCTCAGTACACCAGTTCGGCATTGTTGCAGTCGATGTTGTGCATCCAGAGGTCGGCGGTGCCGAGTTGCAGGCCGAGATTGCCTAGCAAGGTGGGCAGGAAGGCATCCAGGGCAGTACCTACCGGCGCAAGCACCGGGCCGAGGTCAATAGGCGGTAGGACCGTCAAACCTGCCACCTTTGCTGCAACCTGCAGCGCGAGCACTTGCGACAGCACGCCGCCGATCGGATTGGCCGTACCAACCTGAGTGTGTCCGCCGGGAGCGAGGGTGACGTCGCTCCCGGCGGTACTGCCATTCCTGGGATTGTCGATTGCAACGAGATCGAGCAGAGGGATAGTCAGCGCCGAAGCTTTGCCCACTGTGACTTCGCCACCTTTGCAGCCGTCAGTCAGGCACGCCGTGACCAGGCTTGTGTTCACATGCAGGGTCGCGCGCCGGTCCGCCGGTGCCGCAGCACATTGCAACTGAGTCAGATCGGCGGTCGCATCGGCCGCTGTGATATGAAGCGGCAGGTTCAACTCGGCCCCGAGCAACGAACTGACGGGTCCGGTCGAAAGCTGCACTGCCAGCTTCAGATCCACCTGCGCCGAGTGCGCCGTCGTCTGCCACGTTACCGGGCTGCTGCTCAGCTTGCGGGCCGGCCCCACTGCCATCACCGGCGGCTGGATCACAGTCAGACTGGCACTCACCCCACCAAGGCCCGGAGGCAACGGCACGGTAAGGGGCACCGTGAGCGCTGAATTCTTGTTCGCAATCTGCGCCCCCGCAATCAGCAGCTGCGCCACATTCAACCCCACCTCCGCCGCCGACGAAGCCGCCGGCGCCAGCACCCCAAGGTCGATCAGGTCCGCCAGCCTGATGGCGGCAGAAGCCCCGCTCGCGCCGAGCGTGGTCGGCGGGCTGCCGAGCGCGGTGCTCAGCAACGCGTCCTTGCCCACGGCGCCCAGCACCAGCGCGTCAAACTGCTGCAAGGTCAGCGAAGCGTTCAGAAGATCCTGCACGGTCCCGACGCCCAGCTTCAGGCGCAGCTGGTCCAGCGTCACGTTCGCATTGACCAGCCCCTGCCAGTCCACCGCGGAGAAACTGACTGAATTCCGCAGCAGGAAGCTCAGCATGCTGTTGGCCGAGCTGAAGCTGAGCAGGCCGCTGCCGAGCGAGAACGCCGCCACCGGCGGGCTGCCGCTGGCGATGGCTTCGGCATGCAGCTGGCGCGAGCGCCCGCCGGGAATCATGAACAGGATCGGCACGGTCTGCGTGGCCTGCACCCGCACGGCGTTGGGCGAGAGCCGCGTGGCATCGTAGGCGGCGTTGAAGTGCCGCACGGTATCGCCGGCGCTGTTGTATGCCGGATCCCACACGCCGAGGCAGGCCGTCATGGCATCGGCACCGCCGCTGGCTGCCGAAGCGCAGCCGAGCGCCGTGCCGGCCGCATACCCGTTCTGGCTGCCGATGGTGCGCACCGTATCGAGCACGGCGGCGCCCTGCTGGGATGCGTCGGCGGCGAGCTTCAGTTGCTGCGCGCCCGACAGCGCTGCCATGTCCACCATGTTCTGCAGTTGCCGCTGCCGCATGAACACGTGTCCCACGTCGATGGACAGCAGCGCCACGAACGCCACCGAGACGATGAGCATCACCGCCATCACGCTCACGGCGCCGCGCGATGCGCGGCGCGCGCGTGCCAGCCGGGGCGCCCGCTTGCCTGGCGTCATTGCCCGTTGAAAGCCTGCCCGGCCGAGCCGGAGCGCACGGTGGAGGCGTTGGCCTGCCCGGTGTAGAACTCAGGCAGCGCGAAGCGGAAGCTGTTCAGGTAACGCTCGTAGCCGAGCGCTGCCTGTTCGCCGCTCAGCGGCACCATGGGGCCCGCCTGCGTGCCTTCGCGCTGGATGGCGAGAATCGCCCGCGTGCTGGCGCCAATCTCAGGCAGCGCTGGCCGCTGTGCCGACACATCTGGCGGCGGGCTTGCCGACGCTGGCGGTGCGGGCTGCGCGCCGGCATCCTGTGCGAGCGCCGCCGGCGATGCCGCGAGCAGGCACAGCAATACGCCGCACGCGATTGCCAGCGGCGGCGCGGCCAGTCTTCGATCGAAAGCGCGATGGTTCATGGCGTGGCTCCTTCCTGCACGGCAACGGTAAGCGGCTTCTGCACGGCGGCAATCGCCGTGGGCTGGCTTGCCATGGCCGGCGTGCGGGCGGCAGGCTTTGCGCCGGCGCGGTCGCGCGTGACAGCGGCGCGGGCAACGCGGTCGGCTTCCTTGCGGATCGCGCTGCGGGTGGCTTCGGGCAAGGCGGCCTTCTGCATCATGGCGGTAGCCTGGGCGCGCTTGCCATCGGCCATCAGCCAGACCGCGGCATTGCTGATCACGCGCGGATTGCGGGCATCGAGCTGCAGCGCCTGCATGACCGGCACCCGCGCTTCCTGCAATGCACCCGCGCGCATCAGCGCGTAGCCCAGGTCGCTGGCGATCTGCGGGTTGACGGGATCGAGCGCGCTGGCCTGCCGCAACTCCAGGATCGCGTGGGGGAAGTCGTCCCGGCGTCCCGCCAGCAGCCCCAGTCCGTGATGCGCGTGGGCGGCCTGTGCGCCTTGCGAGGTCGCGGCCAGTTGCCCGTAGGCGTCGGCCGCGGCGGCGTCCTGGCCGGTCTCGCGCAGTGCGTCGGCGCGCATGGCGAGGATCTCGGGCCCGCTGCCGAAGCGCTGCTGGTAGACCTCGATATGCGCCAGCGAGGCGAAGTAAAGCCCCTCCTGCTGCATCTTCCTGATCAGGCCGAGGTAGACCGCCTGGTCGCTGTATTCGGCGCGCGCGGTCTTGTCGCGCAGTTTTGCCAGCTCGACCTGCGCCTCCGCCTGCTGGCTGATCATGGCGGCCCCGTTATCGTTGGCGGCACAGCCTCCGAGCAGCACCAGCGCCACCGCAGCGAACGCCCGGCCGAATCCTTGCGTCATTTTCCACCCCCCATATGTGCCAGCATGCGGATCACGCCGAGAAAGCCCGGCCCCGCCGTGATGATCAGCAGGACCGGCAACAGGCTCACCACCATCACCGCGGTCATCTTCACGGTCAGCCGGCCGATCTGGTCCTTCATGCGTGCCTTGCGCGCTTCCTGCATGCGCAGCCCGAACTGGCGCAGCGGCTCCTGCACCGCCCCGCCGTGCCGGTCCACCTGCGTGAGAAGCGTGATCAGGCTCTTCAGGTCTTCGCTGTCGAACAGGCGCCCGATACGCAGCAGCGTCTGCTCGCGCGAGCGCCCCGACGCGAACTGCTGGTTGGCACGGCTCAGTTCCGGCCCCAGCACGTGCAGCATGCCGCCGAACTCCGCCACGATGACCTGCAGGCTCTGGTCGATGGACAGGCCCACGCCCTGCAGCAGGCGCAGCATGTCGATCAGCACGGGCAGCTCGTCGTCCACCATCAGCAACCGTGCCGCCGCGCGCCGGCGTAGGAAGGACTTGGGTGCCAGATAGGCGATGGCAAAGGTGCCAAAGCCCCAGGCGAGACTGCCGACCCAGCCGCCGGCCAGGTGCCACGCCATGGCGCCTGCCGCCAGCAGCAGCGGCAAGCCGAGCCGCAGCGCGCCGAACGTGGCGCGGGCCTGCACGCCGTACCAGCCGCACTGCTCGAGCAGGACCTGATCTTCCTGCGACACGATGGCGCGTCCCCACGGCGATTCCAGCCAGCGTTCGCTGAAGCGCTCGCCGAGGCGCGCGCCGAGCTGCGCGGCCGCTCCGCCCGCCGCATTGGCCACGCCGGCCGCTGCACCACCAGCGCGCGCGGCTGCCTGCGGCGGCACGGTACTGCCGGCGGCCGGTTCCGCAGCCGGCGCGCCTGCCGCGCGCTGGCGCGCCAGCGCGGAATCGATCGTGCGGGCCGCCAGGCGGCGCTGGCGCCAGTCGCGCAGCAGGGGCAGCGTCAGCGCCGCCACGCCGCAGGCGGCGGCCAGGAGGCTGAGCGAGAACAAGGTCAGGATGTCCATATGCGCCTAGATCGACTTTGCCAGCCGGTAGAGCATGAAGGCGCCGGCCACCTCCAGCCCGAGCGCGCTCAGCAGCATGGTCTTGCCCGTCGGGTCCTTCCACATCATCATGATGTAGCCCGCATTCAGCACGAACAGGCTGCCCGCGACGACCAGCGGCAGCAGGCCGAGGACCCATGCCGAGAGCCGCGTCTCGGCCGACAGCGCCATCAGCTCGCGCTGCGCCTGCTCGCGGTCGCGCATAAAGTTGGCGGTGCGCTCCATCACCACGTCGGCGCGCCCGCCGTAGCGGACCGACAGCCTCAGCACCGAAGACACCAGCATCAGCTCGTCGATGCGATACACGCGACCGACCTGCAACACGGCCTGGTCAAGCTCCTTGCCGGCGCGCTGCAGGTGAATGGCCTGGATCAGGCACTGGCGCAGCGGCGCCTCGGTGTTGGCGATGGAATTCTGGAAGGCCGCGGGCACGCTGCTGCCGATCGTCATCAGGCGCACCACGCCATCGAGAAATCCCGGCAGTTGCAGCAGCAGCTTCTTGTGGATGCGGCGCACGCGGTTCCACAGCAGGAACGCCCACACGGCCGCGCACATGGCCAGCATGGCCGCGGCGCCGATCCAGCCACCGGCCGCTGCCGCAACCAGCACCAGCAGCAGCACGGGCGCGCCCCACAGGAAGTAAGTCCGGCGCGTGGGCGAGAGGTCCGCGCGGCGCATCAGGTCTGCCCAGCGGCGTTTCAGGTCGCGCGGCGGCTGCTGCAGCGACGGGTCGGGCGTCTGCACATAGCGCATGCGCACCTGTTCGGTCTGCGCCTGCAGGAAGGCCTGCGCCTGCTCCTTGCGGGCGCGCGCCTGCGCGCTGGCCAGCAGCAACAGCCCCAGGCCGGTCACGACCAGGGCCATGGCGATAAGGAGCAAGGCCGCGCTAGACATCGAAGCGGTCGTCCAGCATGAAGCCCGCCGGGCGCATGCGCGCCAGCTTGGGCGAGTGCGGCAGGATGCCGAGCGAGAGCCAGCGGTCCGTCTCGGTGCCGTCCGGCGCGGTGAACGGCTCGTGGCGGTACAGCTCCTGCGTGGAAATGATGTTGTCGCCCAGGCCGGTCACCTCGGTGATCGACAGGATGCGCCGCTTGCCGTTGGACAGGCGGCCGATCTGCACGATGAAGTCGATGGCGTTGGCGATCTGCCGCCGCAGGCTCAGCTCGCTGCCCTGGAAGCCGGCAAAGCCGGCCAGCATTTCCAGCCGGTACAGGCATTCGCGCGGGCTGCTGGCGTGGATGGTGCCCATCGAGCCGTCATGGCCGGTGCTCATCGCCTGCAGCATTTCCAGCACTTCGCCGCTGCGCACTTCGCCGACGATGATGCGGTCGGGGCGCATGCGCAGGCTGTTGCGCAGCAGGTCGCGGATCGACACCACGCCGGTCCCTTCGAAGCCGCCGGGGCGGCTTTCCAGACGGACCACGTGCGGGTGGTTGAGCGCCAGTTCGGCGGTATCTTCGATGGTGATGACGCGCTCGCTGGTCGGCACGAAGGTCGCCAGCGCGTTGAGCAGCGAGGTCTTGCCCGAGCTGGTGCCGCCGCTCACCAGGATGTTGCAGCGCGCCTTCACTGCCGCCTCCAGCAGGTCGCTGATCTCCGGGCTCATGGTGCCCAGGGTCTGCAGGTCGGCCGGCGTCATCGGGTCCTTGCGGAACTTGCGGATCGATACCACCGGGCCTTCCAGCGCCAGCGGCGGAATCACCACGTTGATGCGGCCGCCGTCGGGCAGGCGCGCATCGACCATCGGATTGGATTCGTCCAGCCGCCGACCGATCGGCGCGAGGATGCGGCGCACGATGCGCAGCAGATGGCCGCTGTCGGCAAAGCGCACCGGAATGCGCTCCAGCACGCCGTGGCGCGACACGTAGACATCCATATGGCCGTTGACCAGGATATCTTCCACCGCCGGATCGTTGAGCAGGTCTTCGATCGGGCCGAAGCCGGCCAGCTCCTTGGTCAGCGCCTCGGCGATCTGGCGCAGCTCGGCCTCGTTGATCGGGATACGGCGCAGCCGCGTGAAGCTTTCCAGCTCCAGGTCGACAAAGCGGTGGATGGCCGTGCGCGACCAGCGGCCGAACTCCGCGCCCAGTTCCTCGATACGCGTCAGCAGGTGCTCGTGCGCGGCTTCCTTGATATTGTGGAATTCCTGCGAGACAGGAAACGGTGCCGGGGCATTGTCTGAGAATTCGATCGGTTGCGTCATGTCAGTTTCCATGCCGTGCCGCACGCACTGCACGCAGCACCTGAGGCAGTTTTTGCTTCAACCGGGCCAGCGGGCCGGGTTCCGGAACGCGGGCGGCGCGATAGCCCAGCCGCACCAGCAGATCGCCCAGCGCGCGCACATAGGGGTGATGCGGACTGTCGTCGGCCAGCACCGCCGCGCGGTTCGTGGCCATCACCAGGGATTCGCGGCTGTCGGGGACCATGCTGACCGAGCGCACGCCAACCCGCTCCGCGATCTGCACGGCATCGACACCCAAGCGCGCATCGAAGCGCGACACCAGCAGGTGCAGGTCGCCCCGTTCAATTTCGCGCGCTTTCAGCTCGTGCAGCACTTCGGCCGCCGAGACGATGGCGCCCACGCTCTGCTCGGTGACCAGGATCACGCTGTCGGCCGCCTTGACAATCTGTGCGGTGAACTCGGCGTTTGCAAAGCCGCCAAGATCGATGACCTGCACGTCGAAGAACGCGCGCAGCCGCTCGAGCAGGCTGGCCGCTTCCGAGTAGGAGATATCGCGCAGCTCGGCAAGTGAAGCCGGCAGCGGCAACACGCATACGCCATTGGCGTGGCGCGCGAGCGCCGTCTGCACGAACACCTGGTCGAAGCGGCGCAGGTTGCGCACGGCCTCGACAAAATGAAAGCCGGGGTTGACGTTGAGGTAGAGCGCACCGTCGCGCGCGGGCAGGCCAAGATCGAGCAGCAGGACTTCGGCGCGCGACTCCGGCTTGTCTCGCAGCAGCATCTGGCGTCGCGCCACCGCCGCCAGATTGACTGCAAGGGTCGTCACGCCGACGCCGGGCCGCGCACCAAGCACGGCCACGATCCGGCCCTGGCGCGCCGCCTCGGCCGGCCGCACATTTTCGCTCGGCACCGCCAGGCGCGTGACCACTGCCGCGGCATCTGCCGGCGCGCCATGCACATCGATAAAGTCCTTCACGCCCACGCGCAGCGCCGCCAGCATCGCGCCGGGCTCGTCGGCCCGCCCCACCGCAACCACCGGCAGGCCCGGGAACAGCCGCGACAGCTGTTCCCCCAGCCGCGCCGACGAGTCGGCCAGCTCGGCCGAGAAATGCAGCAGCACCAGCCCCGGACGAAGTTCCCCAACGCGCTCGATGAACGCCTCCTGCGAACGATCTTCGGTCAGCAGTGTCCCGATCCCGCCGAGCGCGCTGCCAAGCCAGCTGCGCACTTCACCCTGCGCCGCGTGCAACAGGAAGTAATCCATGAAACCGTCTCGTTGATGTTGACTGTGTCTTCGCCTGCGGCCGTGCCTACTTCGAGAACCCCGGCAGGGTCGGGTCCGCGTACTCGCCCAGCATGTACCAGCCCCAGACGTTGGGATCCGCGCTGGTACGCCCGTCGCCGCCTACTGCGCCGGCAGCCGGCGCGCCCTTGGCCAGCGGCTTCACCAGCCGGGGCGTGACGATGATCATCAGTTCGCGGTCTTCCTGGTGGAAGTTCAGGTTCTTGAAGAAGGTGCCGATCACCGGCAGGTCGCCCAGCAGCGGCACCTTGCTCACATTGCTGACCGTATTGCGGCTGACCAGCCCGCCGATCACGAAGCTCTCGCCGTCGCCCAGCTCCACGGTAGTGTCGGCACGGCGCGTGACGATGGCCGGCACCACCGCGCCGTTGATTGAGATACCGCGCGACGGGTCGAGATCGCTGGCCTCTGGCGCCACCTTCAGCGCAATGCGCTGGTCCGACAACACGGTGGGCGAAACCGTCAGGCCGATGCCGAACGGCTTGAACTGGATGGTGGTGGTCCCGAGCGCCTGCGGCACCGGAATCGGGATCTCGCCGCCGGCCAGGAAGCTCGCGCTCTGTCCCGACAGCGCCACCAGGCTGGGCTCGGCCAGCACGCGCGCCAGCCCGTTGGCCTCCAGCAGGCTGATATTGGCGAAGATGCCGTGCGACAGCGATGCCGCCACCAGGTTGAACGCATTGCTGATCGGCGTCGAGATATCCGCGCTGAAGCTGCCGTTGGCGCCGCCCGTGCCGGGCGTGAAGGTGAACTTGTTCAGCGACGACGGCGAGAACGTGCCGAACGCGAACCCCGAGTTGTTCCGGAAGAAGTTCATGCCGACTTCCTTAAGCACGGTCTTGCTGATCTCCACCACCTTCACGTCTACCTGTACCGTGCCGCTGACCGGCACCGTGGAGCGGTCTACCACCAGTCCGCCCTTGCCGTCTGCCTTGCCGGTGGCAGCACGCGCGGCCGCCTGCGCGCGCGCGGCGGCGTAGGCATCGGGAGACTGGCCGGTGATCGTCGCACCGGCCGCCGAGTAGCTGACGCTGGCGCCGCCCGGATCCGGGGCGATGGCGTCGACCTGCACGGTATAGCTGAGCGGCGCGGCGCCGCGCGTCCAGATCATCAGGTCGGTCACGCCAGGCTGCTTCGCCACCACCAGCACGCTTGGCGACCCGCTGCGTTGCTTCAAGAGGAGCGCATCCGCCACCGCCGGGTTGCCCACGGCAACGCGCTCGATCTGCCGCGCGAGCCGGATTTCCTTTTGCGCGCCGGCCATCAGGCGCATGGTGCGCGCGGGGCCGGCGGCATCCTGGGCGTGCGCGCGTGGCGCAACGGCTGCGATCGCGGCCATGGCCAGCATCGTGCCGAACACGGCCTTCATCATGGCTACGCGTAGCGTGGCTACCTGGCTCTTGGTCTTGATTTGCATAGGGTTGGGGCCCGCTGTTGGTCTTGTTGCCAGGCTGCCCGGCTATTCGATTGCGCGCTTGCCGGCGCGGATGACTTCCACGCCGGCCGTCTCCCTCGGCGGGCGCGGCGGCGCCATTGCCGCGGTTTGCAAAGGCCTGGGTTGTGCGGGTGCGGGGGCGCGCGCCGCCGGCTGCCCGGCGCCAGCCATGCCAGCGAGCGCTACGCCTGCCATGGCGCGGTCCGGCGCGGCACGCGGGGCATCGGCCGGCACGCCTGCGCGCGCGACCAGTGCGGGCACAGGTTCGGCAAACATGCCGTCGCTGGGCGTCGCCTCGTCATGCGGATTGCGCAGCGCCAGCAGCAGGCGCCCCGAGTGCTGCGCCATGGCCAGCTGGCTGACCTGTTCCAGCGGCACCGACAGCACGGCCGTCTTCGCGCCTTCGCGGCGCGTCATCATCTGATCGGCCTGGGGCTTCTGCGATTCGTTGACGGCGCCGTTGCCGTAGGCCAGCACGCGCAGCTTCGACAGCAGCATGCGCGCCTGGCTTTCCGGGATTTCCTGGTTGTCGCGGCGCAGGATCAGGAACACGTCGACGAAATCGCCGGGCTGGACCTGGTTGCCGACGCCAATCACTTCATCGACCGCGATCGCCACGGCACGCTCGCCCTCCGGCACCTGTCCCGCAAGCCCGGCCAGCAGCTGGCCTTCGAGCACGGGCACGCTGGCGCCGAGCGCGACGAGCGGAATCTGGCCTGCCACGCGCTCTACCTCGCTGTAGGCGCCGGCCGGCTGGATAGGAAGCATCTCGACCTTGAGCGCATCCGCCGGCATGGGCTTGCCCGGCTCGACCGCGCGCGTGGTCACCACGATGGGATGCAGCGTCGCCGCACCCTTCGCCTGCTCCGCGGGCACGGCGGGCCTGCGCCCGACCTGCCACGCCAGCAGCGCAAGCAGCGCGGCCAGCGCGAGCAGGACAACCGCAAGAATCCGGATCTGCTTACTGGTCATGCCTGAGCTCTCTTTGCCGGGCTGCTGGTTGATGAAGAAAATTCGGAGAACGGCCGTCGCCCGGCCACGCGGCGAACGTGCGGCAGGGTATGGCGATAAGGAATCTGCGCGAGGCCGGGCATCAGGTATCCGGGGAAAGCTGGACCATGGCGGTACCGGAAAGCGTTGGCGGCACCGGCACCAGCGGTACCGAGGGCAGGATCGCGGAAGTGGTCAGGTTCAGCGTGACGCGCACGCAGACGTTGCCGGATGTGGACGAGCAACTGACGGCCTGTGCCACGCCGGCCGGCGGAATCAGCGCGCCAAGGGAAGCGGGAAGCGTGGCGATTGCGGTGGCGGCAGCCGCGTTGACGCGCTGTGCCTGCATGGCGGCCGGATTGGCTGCCGATACCCCGCTGGGGTAGCGCAGCGCGGCGCGCGCGCCCTCTTCGGCTGCCAGCGTGAGCACCTGCTGCAACGCCAGCACCAGGCCGTAATACACGATCGCGATCACCACCGCGAGCAGCGCCGGTGTCACGATCGCAAACTCAAGCGCTGCGATGCCTGCGCGTCGCGTGCGCCTGATGGAATATCCCCGCGGCAACATACTGATCCGGTCCTGTTCTGTGATTGCGCCGACCGGCGGCGCCCTCCCCGTGGCGCGCATATTCAGCTACGCGCCGCCAGCCATCCACACCAGCAGTCCGATGGCAAGGTAGGCGGCATATGGAATGCCGCGCGCCTTGCTCAACTGTCCCCCGGCCGTCGGTTCGTTGTCCGTTTCGTTGCCTGTGTTGCTGCCCGTTTCGTTGCCTGCTTCTTTGCCCGATTTCCGCCTGCTTCGCCCGATGGCGGATGCCGCCCAGGCCAGCAGCGCGTGCGCCAGCCCGAGCAGGTTGCCGACGACCCATGCGGCGACCAGCCCCTGCGGACCCGTGAAGAGTCCGGCCACGGCCAGGAACTTGACGTCGCCCGCCGCCATGCGCCCGAGGGCGTATACCGGCAGCGTGACGGCAATGCCAAGCCCGGCGCCAAGCAGGCGCGCGCCCATCCCGGGTTCCGGCGCATTGCCGGTCAGCAGCGCCAGCCCAAGGGCGAGCAGCACCGCCAACAGCAATGCGTTGGGAACGCGTCGGTAAGCCAGGTCAGTCCAGATGGTCGCCGTGCAGAACAGCGCGGCAATCACGCCAGCATCAAGTCAGCCACCTGCGGCAGGCGCGCTGCCTTTCGGAAGCCACGTAGAGACCTTGTTGGCAAGGCCCTGGAAGCCATCGCTGAGATTGGTGCCGAGCGAGCCTGCAGCGACGGCGATGGAAAGCGCAATGAGGCCCGCAATCAAGCCATATTCGATTGCGGTTGCGCCGCGTTCGTCCCGGATAAAGCGTGTAACCAGCTCTTTCATGATGTCACTCCCGAAGTGATCGTCCACCCTGTGATCACGCCGCCCCGTTCGTTATCGCGGGGCTCTGCGGTCCCACACTTTTATCTATGTTTCACGCTGGTAATTCTTATAAGGCATGAATTGTCTCAACCATACCCTTCGTTTGGGCTAGGCGAAACTATCTACCTAGAATAGGACATGCGTTTGAAACGCCAAAGTCCCGGGGCCTCTCGCCAATTGTCAAAGAACGGTCCGCCAGCCGGAAACCGGCCTGGGGCCTGATGCGGCGGCCCGTGAGCCGCCACATCAGGTGGAATAAAAAAATGCGCCGCGACGGGGTGAAGTGCGACGGCGCACCGTGAAAACCCTAAACCTTAGGATGAGACATTCAGCGCAGCAGCCCGCCCACCGGCAACGGTAGCGGCAGCGCCTTGGCGTCGCCGCCACTGCCACCGGCAGCGCTCTTCACGCCTGAAGCCAGGCCCGTGACCGGCGCAAGCAGGGTCGTCAGCGGCCCGAGCGGACTGCTCTGGCCATCGCTCTTGCTGGCCACCGTACTGCCTCCGGCGGCCAGCGACAGGTTGTTCAGCACGCCGCCGAGCGGGTTACCGCCGCTGCTGCCGCCGGAGCCGCCCTGCACCAGCACGCCGGCCGCCGCCACGGTCTTGCCGGCTTCGGTCACCACGCCGCCGACGGGGGAGATAACCGGCGCATTGGTATTGGTCAGCATGCTGCCGCCGGTGGCGACGGTATTGCCGACCTTGGTCAGCAGGCCGTCCATCGGGGCACCCGCACCGGTCATGGCGCCCGCATTCTGCGTGCCGTCGGTCAGCTGAGTGGTCAGCGGCACGATGGCCGTGCTGGTGCTGCCGGTCAGTTGCGCGACCGGGCCACCGGACAATGCATCGCCCAGCTTGCCGCCAGCGGCGCTCACGGCACCGCCCACCTTCTGGACCACGCCCGAGACGGGCGTCGTCAACGGCGCCAGCGGCGAGAGCTGCTCCGTGCCGAGCCCGCCGACCAGCTGGCCGGCGCTGGTCACGGTGTCGCCCGCCTTCTGCACGACGTTGCCGGTGCTGGCAACCGTCACGCCGACCGGGTTGTCGACAGCGCCCATCTGCCCGAGGCCATCGCGCACGCCGGCGCCCAACGCGCCGACGGTCTCACCGGCATTCACCACCACACCGCCCGCACCGTTGCGCGCATCTGCGGGCAGCAACGGGATCGGCGCGTCCTGGATCTGCTTGCCGATCCCGCTCACGGCATTGCCGGTGGCCATCACCGTGTTACCGGCGCTCTCGACACTCTTGGCAGTCGGCGTGGTGTCAGGCGTGGAGGCCGGCGTCGGCATGACCGGCGTAGTGTTGTTGCCATTGGAAGAGGGATTGACGCCACTGCCGCCTCCGCTCGAGGAGCAGCCCGCAAGCAGGGCCAGGGCCACGCAGGCGGCTGCAACGGAAGTCATGGAGCGATGGACCCGGTTATTCGTTTTCATTCTGTTTCTCCTGTTGTAATGGCTTCCGGCATGCAAGACCGGCTTCGCTGCTGCGCTGCGCCTTGCCCGCAGGCAGGCACGGCAGCCTGGCGCAGCACGTGTTCGCCGGCGCCTCGGGTATCACTGATGGCAAGCTGCGTGCCAGCGCTCCGGCCACGCGCCGGCGGCGAAGGTTTGCGCTGCCCGTGAACGCCTTCAAAGCCTTGCGGGGTGCGGGTTTCGGGGTAGTGCAAGAAGCGCCGCGCGAGATGCCGAAGCCGTGCTCCGGCATGGGGTGACGGTGTTACGTGCTACGTAACGTGTTCCGCCCGCCACGGAACATCGATGGCGCCGGAAGCCGCCTCGCGCGCGCCGTGCGCAGCCATCGCCGGCGCCTGCACCATCCGCCCTTTTGTTCCCGCCAGCCGACACACGTTACGTAACGCGTAACGCGAATGCCGGCCCCGCACCGCCACGTGCGTTCGACCGACGTGAATTCCCGACCACCCGCAAAGCCGCGCCACCGCTGCCTCTACGGGTAGCCCGCCCTACTTCGGAGGGAGGTGCGGCCGGCCCGGCATCCGGATTGGCACACCCATTGCGCTATGCAGAGTGCCGACGCTCGCTGGAGCGATAAGCGATGCGCGGCAAGGCGATTTAAACGACGGGAATAAGGGATCAATCATGCGCAAGCAACAATTCACTTTGGCGGCACTCCTCGCAACGCTGCTGGCCCTTGGTGGCTGCGCCAGCGGCAGCGGGTCGACTTCGATGGGAACGAGCGGTACGAGCGGCACGTCCGGCGCCAAGACTTCGGGCGGCAGCAATAGCGGGACGGACGGCACCGGCGGCTTGGGCCTCGCCGGTGGTACGGATGGTACTGGAGATACGGGCGGCAACAACGGTGGCAACAACAACGGTGGCAACAACGGCGGCGGCACCGCGCCCGCGGCGCTTACGCCGACCGCGGCCGTCGTCAACGACACCGGCTCGGTAGTCGGCGGTGCCGGCAGCACCGTCAGCGATCTGGGCACGCAGATCGGCAATGCCGGCCTGCCGCTCGTGCCGGCCCAGACCCAGAGCGGGCTGGGCGCCACCGTCACGTCCGTCGGCGACGCCGTCGGCGCGCTGGCCACCGGCCTGCAATCGGGCCTCGGCAATCCCAACGCATCCAATCCGATCGGCACAACGGTGGCAAGCACCGGCAATGTGGTGAGCGAAGTCGGCAACGCGCTGGCGAACACGGGCAGCGCCGTGAGCGGCCTCGGCACCGGGCAACTGTCGCCGCAGGCACCGCTGGCGACTCCGCTGGGCAATGTGGTCACACAACTCGGCGGCGCGGTCGGCGGCGCGGGCGACAAGCTGACCACGGTGCTGTCGAGCGGGCCGGTCGAGCAGCTGACCGGAACCGCCAGCAAGGCCATCGTGCCGCTCACCTCGCAACTGACCAGCGCCACGCAGACGATCGGCGGCACTACCGGCCTGGGCGCACCCGCGGCCGGCCTGCTCGCTACCGTTGGCGGCGCGCTGGCCACGGCCGGCACGACGCTCAGCCAGACCAACACCCCGGTGGTGTCCGGTGTGGGCGGTGTGGTCAACGGCGCTGGCAACACCGTAGCGGTGCTCGGCGGCGCGGTGAACGGCACCGGCAGCGGTGGCTCATCGTCGCCGCTGGCACCGGTCACCGGCCTGGTCAGCGGCCTCACTGGCGGACTGCCCGGTGCGGCTGGCGGTGGCTCTTCGTCACCGCTGGCGCCGGTCACCGGCCTGGTCGGCGGCCTCACTGGCGGACTGACCGGCGCGGCTGGCGGTGGCTCTTCGCCACCGCTGGCACCGGTCACCGGCCCGGTGAGCGGGGCGACAGGCGGCATCGCAGCCGTGGCACCCGCTGCCGGCTCGGGCAGCAGCACCGGAGCGGGCACGGCAGCGCTGGCACCGGTCACTGGCATCGTCGCCGGCCTCACGGGCGGAAACGCCACTGGCAGTTCCGGCGGCTCCACGTCCGGCAAGGGCTCCACCACGGGC
The DNA here is from genome assembly GCF_000812465.1 of Cupriavidus sp. IDO. Taxonomy (GTDB): domain Bacteria; phylum Pseudomonadota; class Gammaproteobacteria; order Burkholderiales; family Burkholderiaceae; genus Cupriavidus. The sequence continues at coordinate 35,277 of NZ_JWMA01000060.1, forward strand.
GCGACCGGTACGGTAGGCGGCCTGGTCGGCGGACTGCTGGGCGGCCTGTCCGGCGCTCTCGGCCACAAGTAATTCCACCGCAGCATGCCGCCCGCGCCGGAGCGCGGGCGGCGCAGCAACCCGATTCAGCGTAGCAGCCACGCGCACCGCGCATCAGCAGGCCCGGGGGTAGCGGCAACCCCCGCGCCAGTGGCACGCCACGTCATAGCCGCAGTGTCTTGGCTTACAGGGGTTTTGCCATGCGTGCACGTCATCGTGTAGCCGCGCTGCTGGTCGGCGTCGGCTCGCTCCACACCATTCCCGCCTTTGCTGACGCCCGCAGTCCTGTCCAGGGCGATCCGACCCAGACCATTCCGAAGATCGCGCCGGCTCGCCCGGACAGCAGCGTGACCGTCCAGGTCGAACGGCCGCAGGCCGCGATGCAGGACCTGCTCAATGCGCGCCTCACGCCGAAGCGCTTCAGGATCGAAGGCTCAAAAACCCTGCCGTTCGAAGAGATCGCCGCGCAGTTCTTGCCGCTGGCCAATCGTGAAATCACGGTCGGCCAGCTGCTCGAAGCGGCCAATGCCGTCACGAAGATATACCAGGAGCGCGGCTATCCGCTCTCGTTCGCCTTCGTGCCGGCGCAGACCTTCGAGAACGGCGATGTGCTGGTCACGGTGGTCGAAGGCTATGTCTCGAAGGTGACCGTGAAAGGCAAGCCCGGCCCGGCGGAACAACGGCTGCGCAAGATTGCGGAAATGCTCCAGCAGGACCGCCCCCTGCGGCAGGCCAGTTTCGAGCATTACGTGAACGTGCTGGCGCAACAGCCCGGCATGCAGGTGGCCGCCACGGTCCAGCCGCCGCAGACCACGGATGGCGCCTGCGAGATGATCCTCGACGTCAATCGCAAGCCTTTCACGTTCGGTACCGGTATCGAATACATGTCGCCGGGGCTGCGCGCCATCGCCACCGCGACCACCAACAGCCTGACGCCGCTGGGCGAGCAGATCTCCGTCTCGGCGCTGTTCCCGAAAGGCCGCGACAACGAAGAGTTCTACGCGGCCTCATACGCGCAGCCGATCGGCACCGAAGGCATGATCGCCAGGCTCAACGCCTCGCACTATCGCGGCGTGCCGCAGAACAGCACGCTCGAGCCGCTCGGCTTCAACCCGCGCTATGTCAACGACACCAAGCGCATCGGCGCCACGCTGAGCTACCCGCTGCTGCTCTCGAACGCGCACGCGCTGACCGTCACGGGCGGCATGTACGGCGCCGACCAGTTCGAGCGCTACACCCACACCGCCACCGGCACGCAGGTCACGCTCGGCACCAACGTACGCGTGGTGAGCGCGGAGCTCGCCTACATACAGCGCCGCGAAGGCATGACGCGCAGTGCCACGCTGAGCCTGTTCAAAGGCGTCGACGCACTCGGCGCGAGCCGCCAGAACAACCAGAACGACCTGAACTTCCTGCGCGCCCGGCTGCTGCTTTCGCAATCCATCGAACTGCCGGCCGCGTTCATTGCCACCGTTGCCGCGGCCGGGCAATACAGCGCCAACCGGCTGGCATCGGGCGAGCAGATCAGCTTTGGCGGACGCTTCTTCGGGCTGGGCTATCCCGCCGGCGAGGTGGCCGGAGACAAGGGCTGGGCGGCGTCTGCGGAAATCGGCCGGATGTTCGTGGCGGACCTGGCTTACCTGCGGACGCTGCAGCCGTATATCGCCGCTGACGTGGCGCGTGTGTTCTCCAACAGCGTGTCGCTGTCGCACCGCAGTTTGTCGTCAGTGGCGCTGGGGGTGCGGTTTTCCGATCGGAAGTACTACACGCTGGATCTTTCGGTGGCGCAGCCGGTGGGGGACAAACCGACCAATGCGAGTCATCGGTCGCCGCGGATCAATATGACGTATTCGTATCAGTTTAATTGATGGGGTGCTGGTCTGCAGTTGGGGTTGGTGGCTGCGGTTTGACGCTGTCGAAGGTTCGACGGCCCCGTTTCGCCCTGCCGGGCGACCTACTTATATGAACGCGCCCCGGTTTGCAAGGTAAGACGAACATGCTGGCTTGAGCAGGACTGGTTGCAGACTTATAT
>NZ_JWMA01000061.1 GCF_000812465.1 Cupriavidus sp. IDO
GTCCTCGATCGCCAATCCGCTGCCGCTGCATCAACAGAATGGACGAAAGTTAACACCGTCCGATCCGGTTTACAACCGGACTTGTGGGTAAAGCTCAGCTCTCTTGGGGAGGGGACGGCCCCTGCCGGGGCGCGCACCATGCTGTCATCTGTGCAATCGTATGCACAGCGACTCATACAAACAGCATGGAACGCAAGCGCACCAGCAAGATGGCTTCACCGGCAACTCCCGCCGCGCCGATTTACGGGCGTGTCGCGGCCAAGGATCTTGCCACCCGCCTCGGGGTCGCCACATCAACGATATCGCGCGCCTTCGATAAGCGCTCGCGCATCTCCGACGAAATGCGGCAGCGCATCATCGCCATGGCGAACGAGGTGGGCTATCGGCCCAATGCGATCGCGCGCTCGCTGAACCAGCGGCGATCCGGCATCGTGGCGCTCGTGATGGGAGGCCTGGCCAATCCCTTCTACCCCGAAGCACTCGAAGCGTTCTCGCTCCAGCTTCAGCGGGCCGGCCGGCAACTTCTGCTCTTCGTCGCATCGGAGGGGAGCGATGCGGACGATCTGATGCCGCAACTCCTGCAATACCAAGTCGATGCCATCGTCGTCACTGCGGCGCGGCTGTCGTCGCGGATGTCGGAGTTGTGCGAGCGCCAAGGGGTGGCCGTGGTGTTCATGAATCGTCGTGTCGAAGACCCGACCGTGTGGTCCGTCTGCTGCGACAACGAGCATATGGGCGCAGCGGTAGCTGAGCATCTGGTGGCGACGGACCGCCACGCTTGCGCGTTCGTGTCGGGCGACCCGATTGTCTCCACCACGTCGGACCGCCTGCGTGGCTTCGAGCGGGGACTGGCAGCACATGGCCAGCGCTTGGTTGCATGCGTGCAAGGCGGGTACACCTATGAGGGGGCCCGCGCCGCGGCAGCCAAACTGTTCGTTGCCGGCAGGCCGCGCGTCGATGCGGTGTTTTGCGTCAACGATGTGATGGCCCTCGGCGTGCTGGGCTACCTGCGAACAAATACGTCCCTTCGCGTCCCCCAGGACGTGGCGGTAGTCGGCTTCGACGACATTCGTGCTGCAGCGTATCCGGAGAACGGCCTGACCACGGTGCGCCAGCCGGTCAGCGAGATGATCGATTGCGTGGTCCGGTTGCTCGATGAAGGCCGCCCACAGGGGTCCGTTTCGGAGGCACTGCGCGAGATACCGGGACGCCTGGTCGTCCGATCCACCACGTAGGGCCCGGCGAATCCCTTCAAATTCGACCCGCCTCAGGCGGCAACCCATTTCAGATCAAAAGGAAGTCACATGATCCACGTCATCAAGCGAGGCCAGTCGGCCCAGACCAAGGCCAGCAACCAGGCGCAAGTGCGCACCACCGTCGAAGGTATTCTCGCCGATATCGAACAGCGCGGCGACCTCGCCGTGCGCGAGTATTCGCAGAAGTTCGACGCGTGGTCGCCGGACAGCTTCCGGCTCACGCAGGCGCAGATCGACGCATGCATCGCCGGCCTGTCCGCGCAGACTCTGGACGATATCAGGTTCGCGCAGGCACAGATCCGCCGCTTTGCCCAGATCCAGAAGGAATCGATGCACGACGTCGAGGTCGAGACGCTGCCGGGTGTGGTGCTTGGCCATCGCAACATTCCGGTCAATTCCGTCGGCTGCTACATTCCCGGCGGCAAGTATCCGCTGATCGCCAGCGCGCATATGAGCGTGCTCACAGCCAAGGTGGCCGGCGTCAAGCGCGTGATCGCCTTCGCGCCTCCGTTCGAGGGAAAGCCGTGCCCCGAGATCGTCGCGGCCATGCATCTGGCAGGCGCCGACGAGATCTACTGCCTCGGCGGCGTGCAGGCGGTGGCGGCAATGGCCATCGGCACCGAGAGCATCGCGGGCGTCGACATGATCGTCGGCCCCGGCAACGCCTACGTGGCCGAGGCGAAGCGACAACTCTACGGTCGCGTTGGCATCGACCTGTTTGCTGGGCCTACGGAGACACTTGTAATCTGCGATGACACCGTGGATGCTGAACTGGTCGCTGTCGACCTGCTGGGCCAGGCCGAGCATGGGCCCACTTCGCCGGCCTATTGCGTGACCACAAGCAAGAAGATCGCCAAGGCTCTGCCCGCCGCGATCGAACAGGTGCTGTCCCGCCTTGACACCGCACCGGTAGCCAGCGTCGCCTGGCACGACTTCGGCGAGATCCATCTGTGCGACACCGACGAGGAAGCACTGAAAGTGGCCGAGCGGCTGTGCTCCGAGCATGTGCAGGTCATGACCAGGGACCCCGACTGGTACCTGCAGCGTATGACCCGCTACGGCGCGCTCTTCCTCGGCCACCGCACCAACGTGAGCTATGGCGACAAGGTGATTGGCACCAACCACACCCTGCCCACGATGGGCGCGGGCCGCTACACCGGGGGGCTGTGGGTCGGCAAGTTCATCAAGACACACACCTACCAGCGCGTGCTGACGGACGAGGCGAGCGTGATGGTCGGCGAGTACTGCTCGCGCCTCTGCGGCTACGAACATATGTCCGGCCACAAGGAGCAGGCCGATATCCGTGTGCGTCGCCTGAAAGCGGAGGCCTGAAGCCATGAGCAAGCCCGAGCCACATAGCCGTAGCGCCTATCGGTACTTTCGGGAGATCACCACGCGGTGGATGGACAACGACGTCTACGCGCACGTCAACAACGTCGTCTACTACAGTTGGTTCGACACCGTGGTGAACGGCTGGCTGCTGGAAGAGAAAGTGCTGGACTTTGCCGACAGTCCCGCCGTCGGCCTCGTTGTGGAGACCGGTTGCAGCTATTTTTCGTCGATTGCCTTCCCAAACCTCGTGCATGCCGGATTGCGCGTGGCGCGGTTGGGCACGTCGAGCGTGCGCTATGAAGTCGGACTGTTCGCCAACGACAACGAGCAAGCCTCGGCGCAGGGACACTTCGTGCACGTTTACGTCGACCGCGTGACGCGCCGGCCGGTGCCGATGCCAGCGGCACTGCGCCGGGCGCTCGAAACCATCCAGGTGACGCTATGAAAGACCTCAAGGATCGCGTTGCCGTGATTACCGGCACAGCTTCGGGCTTCGGAAAGGCCTTCGTTGAGATGGGGGCCACGCTGGGCATGAAGCTGGTGCTGGCTGATATCCAGGCCGAGCCGTTGGACACCACTCCAGACGACCTGGCCAATACCGCGGGGCCAACCCGCTCGCAGGCAGTGGCGCTGGCCCAGAACGCTAAGGCCACCGGGGCGGCCAAGGTCACCGCGGGGCAGATCGCGCAGATGACCTTCGACGCGATCCGCCAGCGCGACTTCTATATTTACTCGCATCCGCACCTAATGGGGTCGATGCGCGATCGCTTTGAGGCAATCGTCGAGCGGCGCAACCCGCCCGATCCCTATTCAGGCAGTCCGGCGCTGCGCGCGCAACTCATGGAGGCCTTGCGCGCCTGAGGCGCGAGGGCCCGCACAACCAGAACGAAGGAGGAGACAGGTCATGATCAAGAGTATGAAATGGTTGCTCGCCATAGCGGCCGCAGCCTCCACGCTGGCGGCCGCGCCGCTGGTGCAAGCCCAACAAGCCAGGCAAGGCAAGCCCAACATCCTGGTCATCTGGGGCGACGACATCGGCTGGCAGAACGTGAGTGCCTATGGCATGGGCACCATGGGCTACACCACGCCGAACATCGACCGCATCGGCATGGAGGGCATCCGCTTCACCGACCACTACGCGCAGCCTTCGTGCACGGCCGGCCGCGCGGCCTTCATCACTGGCCAGTATCCCATCCGGTCGGGCATGACCACCGTTGGCTTGCCAGGCGACAAGCTCGGCATTCAGGCCGCTTCGCCGAGCCTTGCCGAAGTCCTCAAGCAGGCCGGCTACCGCACTGGTCAGTTTGGCAAGAACCATCTGGGGGACAACAACCCAAACCTGCCGACGGTGCACGGGTTCGACGAGTTCTACGGCAATCTCTACCACCTCAACACCGAGGAGCAGAACGAGTACCTGGATTACAAGAATTACGCGGCCGGCTATCCCGGCGGGGACAAGGGCTTCGCGAAGAAGTTCGCCACGCGCGGTGTGCTGCACTCGTGGGCAAAAGACCAGGACGACCCAACGGTCGATCCGCGCTTCGGCCGCGTCGGCAAGCAGAGGATCGAGGACACGGGTCCGCTGACCATGAAGCGCATGGAGAATTTCGACGGCGACGAGTTGATTCCGCGGGCGATCGAGTTCATGAAGGCGTCGAAGAAGGAGGACAAGCCTTTCTTCGTGTGGCTCAATACCACGCGCATGCACCTCTATACGCACCTCGACGACAAGTGGCGCTACGCCGCGGCGAAGTACACGCACGAGGACGACCTGCATGGCAGCGGTATGCTGCAGCACGACCACGACATCGGCACGGTGCTCGACTTCCTGAAGAAGAACGGTCTGGACGAAAACACCATCGTCTGGTACTCCACCGACAACGGTCCCGAGCACTCGTCCTGGCCGCATGGCGCAACCACGCCTTTCCGTGGCGAGAAGATGAGCACTTATGAAGGCGGGGTGCGGGTGATCTCAATGCTGCGCTGGCCCGGCGTGGTCAAGCCGGGGCAGATCAAGAACGGCATCCAGGCGCATCAGGACATGTTCACGAGCTTCGCGGCAGTCGCCGGCGTGCCGGATGTCGTCGAGCGGATGAAGACGGAGAAGAAGCAGTATATCGACGGCATCAACAACGTCGACTACTGGACGGGGAAATCGGCAGAGAGCGCGCGTCGCGACTTTATCTACTACTACGAAGACAAGCTGACGGCGGTTCGCATGGGTCCGTGGAAGTTCCATTTCGCCACCAAGGAGGACTATTACGGCACCATGGCGCCGCGCTCCGTTACGATGCTGTTCAACCTCCGTAGCGATCCGTTCGAGAGCTACGACAGCAAGGACTCGTATGGCCACCTCATCCAGAAAGCGTCGTGGCTCTCCGGACCGATGAGTGAGCTGCTGGCGAACCACCTGAAAACGCTGGCCGACTACCCGCCGGTACAGACCGCCAAGTCGTTCGATCGCTCTAACCTGGTGCAGGACTTCCTGCGCCGGCAGCAGCAGTTGCGGCAGCAACAGGCGCAGCAGCCGGCACCCCAACAATCACAGCAGCCCCAGCAGGCGCAGTAAGCCATGAAACCTCTCGCCAACCTGCGCATCGCGCTCGTAGTGGCTGGCGCTGCCGTGGCGCTCGGCCTGGGCGGGTGGCTAGCCACAACGCGCCTCCTTGCGCCGTCGTCGCCAACCCCGCCAAAAATCCTCATCGGCGATGGCAAGACGGGGCCGGAAGACATGGCCTGGGTGCCGGGTGGCGGGTTCCTGATGGGCAGCGACTACAAGCTCGCCCAGTCGAACGAGCGCCCGGCGCACAAGGTGCGTGTCGACGGCTTCTGGATGGATACCCATCACGTCACGAACGCCCAGTTCCGCGCGTTCGTCGAGGCTACGGGGTATGTCACTACCGCCGAGCGCGAGCCTGACTGGTCGACCATCGCCCCGCAATTGCCGCCGGGCACACCTCGGCCGCCGGAGACGGCTTTGGTGCCGGGCGCGCTGGTGTTCGTCGGCACGCCAGAAGTGGTGGACTACGCCGACGTCTCGCGCTGGTGGCGCTACATCCCGGGCGCAGACTGGCGCCACCCGCAGGGGCCGGGCAGCAGCATCGAAGGCAAGGACCAGCACCCGGTCGTGCAGGTCAGCTACGAGGACGCGCTGGCCTACGCAAAGTGGGCGGGCAAGCGCCTACCCACCGAGGCCGAATGGGAGTTCGCCGCGCGCGGCGGGCTGGAGCAGGCCACCTACGTGTGGGGGGACGAGTTCGCGCCGGGCAACAAGCAGATGGCCAATACATGGCAGGGCCAGCAGGCACGGCCCTTCCCGGTGGTGAGTGCCAAGGCTGGCGGGGCCGCCGGCACCAGTCCGGTCGGCACCTTCCCTCCGAATGGCTACGGGGTCTCCGACATGACCGGAAACGCCTGGCAATGGGTGGCCGACTGGTACCGCGCCGACGAATTCCGGGTCGAAGCCGCATCAGGCCGGGTGCCGCATAACCCCACGGGTCCCGCGGCAAGCTGGGACCCGGATGAGCCGGGCGTGCCGGCGACAGCGCCGAAGCGCGTCACGCGCGGGGGCTCGTTCCTGTGCAACGAGGACTTCTGCCTTAGCTACCGGCCCAGCGCCCGGCGCGGGACCGATCCCTACACCAGCATGTCTCACATCGGGTTTCGCCTCGCGATGAGCGACGAGGCATGGCGAACAAGTAAGGTGGACCGGGGTGCCGCGGTGGCGCAGAGATAGGCGGGGTTTGGCAGCCGGCTGTCGCCCCGCCGCGCTCCCTTCGAGCGGCACGACGATGCTTGAGCGCCTTGCGTCGGGCGGCCCCGGCAGTCCCGTCATCGACCGATGGGCACTTTATCGACATACCTCACGAGACATTGCATGACTACGCACTACATGATTTGCGATGGCGTTGCCGTAATCACGCTCGACAATCCTCCGGTCAACGGCCTCCGCAGCCGCCATGGCGATTGGGGCACCGGCTACGAAGACTTGCCGGCGATCGCCGGCTGAACAGTGCAGAAGGATACGGACATGGACATGGGAGCATTGCTCGCTGGCAAGCGGGTTCTGATAACCGGCGCTTCGTCGGGGCTCGGCGAAAACTTCGGCCGGCTGGCGGCGCGCTGCGGCGCCAAGGTGGTGATCGCAGCGCGCCGTAAGGCGAAGCTCGACGCGCTTGCGCAAGAGTTGGCCCGGCTTGGCTCGATGCAGGTGACGGTGGTGGAGATGGATGTCGCCTCCGAAGCATCGATCGTCGACGCATTTGCCGAGATCGACGCTTCGGGCGACATGCTCGACGTCGTCGTCAACAACGCCGGCATTGCCGGCGAGGCTGCGGCGCTCAGGGTGGCCACGCAGGACTTCGACGCGGTGATGACGACCAATGTGCGCGGTGTCTGGCTGGTCGCTGTGCAAGCGGCCCGGCGCTGGAAGCAGGCTGGCCGGCCAGGGTCGATCATCAACATCGCTTCGATTCAGGGCGAGCGGGTGATGCCAGGCATTACGCCGTATTCGACGTCCAAGGCGGCCGTCGTCCACATGACCAAGAGTCTTGCGCTCGAGTGGGCACGTTACGGTATCCGCGTCAATGCCATCGAGCCAGGCTACATCGGCACCGAGATGACCGACGCGAAGTGGGAGACCGAGCAAGGGAAGGCACTGATTCAACACATTCCGATGCGCCGACTCGGCAAGCCCGAGGATCTAGACGGGCTTCTGCTGCTGCTGGCGACCGACGCGGGATCGTGGATGACCGGCGCTTGCGTGCCGGTCGATGGCGGGCACCTCTGTTCGTCGTTGTAGGGCGACGCAGCTGGTCTTCGATACCCAAGTTGGCCCCAATAACGGCGTGACCGAGGAATGCCGGGCCGGCGATGGGCGACGCTTTGATAGCGAGATCATCATTCTGTGTGTTCGCCGGTATCTGCGCTACAAACTCAGTTTGCGGTATTGATCGGGCAGCGATATTTGCACGACACTCAAAGCACAAAAGGAAATGGCATGACAACGCAGTACTTCGTCCGGGAAGGCGTAGGACCGGGCGACCGCAAGGCCTACCCGAGCCAGGAGGTCAACGACATGATCGCGCGGCATTCGAAGGACCTCGGGCTCACGCGGCGCGAAATTACGGATGAGGAGATTGTCGAGCGGCTGGTGTTCGCGCTGGTCAAAGAGGGTGCCGTGATCCTGGAGGAGGGGATTGCGTCGCGGGCCTCGGACATCGACATGGTTTACCTGAGCGGCTATGGATTCCCGCGCTTCCGCGGCGGACCGATGCAGTATGCGGACGAGGTCGGGCTGGGCAATGTCCTGAAGGCGATGCGGCATTATGCCAAGGGCTACCATGGCCACGCATGGGCGCCTGCGCCCTCGCTGGAAAAGCTGGCGGATGCCGGTCACAGCTTCAACTTGTGAGGGTCGACATGTCGCTCATCCTTTCCCGTCGTGACCTGAACTTCCTGCTCTATGAGTGGCTGCAGGTCGAGCAGCTTACCCGTATCGGGCGCTACGCAGACCATTCGCGCGAGACCTTCGATGCCGCGCTGGATACCTGCGAGAAGATTGCCACCGAACTGTTCGCGCCCCACAACAAGAAGAGCGACCAGCAGGAGCCGCACTTTGACGGCGACGCCGTTGCTATCCTTCCCGAAGTGACGGCCGCGCTGGACGCCTTCTGCGGCGCCGGACTGATGGCGGCCGGCCAGGACTACGAACTGGGCGGCATGCAGCTGCCGCTGGTGGTAGAGAAGGCGGGCTTCGCCTACTTCAAGGCGGCCAATATCGGCACCAGCGCCTATCCGTTCCTGACTATCGGCAACGCCAACCTGTTGGTGGCGCACGGGACTGCGGCGCAGATCGATACCTTCGTCAAGCCGGAACTGGATGGGCGCTTCTTCGGCACCATGTGCCTGTCGGAGCCGCAGGCGGGTTCATCGCTGTCGGACATCACGACCCGCGCCAACCTCGAGGGGGATTCGCCGTTTGGCCCGCAGTATCGCCTGCGTGGCAACAAGATGTGGATCTCCGGCGGGGAGCACGATCTGGCGGAAAACATCGTGCACTTGGTGTTGGCCAAGATACCGGGCCCGGATGGGAAGCTGGTCCCGGGGTGAAGGGTATCTCGCTGTTCATCGTGCCGAAGTACCTGGTCAGCGAGGACGGCAGCCCGGGTGTGCACAACGACGCGGTGCTGGCGGGCCTGAATCACAAGATGGGCTATCGCGGCACGACCAACTGCCTGCTGAACTTCGGTGAAGGCATGAAGTACAGGCCGGGCGGAAAGGCCGGCGCCATTGGCTACCTGGTGGGCGAGCCCGGCAAGGGCCTGGCCTGCATGTTCCACATGATGAACGAAGCTCGCATCGGCGTGGGGCTTGGAGCCGCCGTCCTAGGCTATACCGGCTACCTGCATGCCCTGGACTACGCGCGCAACCGGCCCCAGGGACGTGCCACCGGCCCCGGCGGCAAGGACGCCGCCAGCCCGCAGGTCCGGATCATCGAGCATGCCGACGTTCGCCGCATGCTGCTGGCACAGAAGAGCTACGCAGAAGGCGCGCTGGCCTTGAACCTGTACTGTGCGCGGCTCGTGGATGAACTGCGCGCCGCCGGCGATGACGGCGAGCGCGAGCGCCTGACACTGCTGCTCGACATCCTGACACCCATTGCCAAGAGCTGGCCGTCGCAGTGGTGCCTGGAAGCCAACAGCCTGGCTATCCAGGTTCACGGCGGCTACGGTTACACCCGCGAGTACAACGTCGAGCAGTTCTATCGCGATAACCGGCTGAACGCGATTCACGAAGGCACGCACGGGATCCAGGGGCTGGATCTGCTGGGCCGCAAGGTTGTAATGCACGACGGCGAGGCGCTACGCCTGCTGTGCAAGCGCATGCACGAAAGCCGCGAACGCGCGCGGGCGACACGGTGTTGGCGGAACACGCTCATGCGCTCGGCGCGGCGATTTCTGTACTCGCGGATGTTACACGCCAGTTGTGGGCGGCGGATGATGTCCATGCGACGCTGGCCAATGCGTCGATCTATCTGGAGGCGTTTGGCCATGTTGTGCTGGCCTGGATCTGGCTGGAGCAGGCGACGCAGGCAAAGCGGGCATTGCCCGGCAACGGCGCAGGCGAGACTGATTTCTATCGCGGCAAGCTGGCCGCCGCCGCTTACTTTTTCCGCTGGGAGCTGCCGAAGGTGGGCCCGCAGTTCGATCTGCTGGCTTCGCTTGACCGGACGACGCTGGATATGCGGGAGGCGTGGTTCTGACACTGCGACATTAGCTGCAACGCCAGAATCGGGGCACTCGGTGTACTGCCTCAGACATAGATTCGAGTTCGCAGCTATATCGAGCTTGTGAGCGGAACCTCGCGGCGCTTGCCCCCCGGAAAGCGATCTTCATGGACATCTATGCCGCGAAGATACGCAAGTACATGGCCGAGGCCGGCCACTACGGCTGCCGACATCGCGCAGATCGCGGTGAAGAGCCGCAGGGCCGCCTCGCTGAATCCCTTCGCCCAGTTCCGGACCGAGACCACGGTCGAGGAGGTGCGGGGGAGCCGGATGATCAGCGACCCGCGGACGTTGCTGTGTTCGTCAATCGGGACGGCGCCTGCGCCGTGGTGCTGTGCTCGCTGGCCTTCCTCAAGGGCATGACCGCCGCGCGGCCGGTGTGGGCGGCTCGGTGCTCGAATTTCTCCCCTCTCGCATACATGGGAGAGGGGATTAAACAGTCGAGCCCTTCCAACTGTTAGCGGTTCTCATTCGTGCCGAACCTTGACATAACGCCCGGGTGCCGGTTCGATCGGCTGGTAGACCTCGTTCCCCAGCCGCGCCGGCGCCGGCACCTTCTTTCCAGCACGGCGACGCAGCCACTGGTTCCAGTGCGTCCACCAGCTTCCCGGCGCCGATTCCGCCTGCGCCAGCCATGCGTCCGCGTCCGCGCCCGGCTTGCCCCCTGCCCAATAGCTGCGCTTGCCAGCCGACGGCGGATTGATGACGCCGGCGATATGGCCGCTCGCGCCGAGCACGAATTGCGAGTCGCCTCCCAGCAGTTGCGTGGCGCGATATGCCGAGCGCCACGGCACGAGGTGGTCGCCCTGCGTGGCGAACACATAGCTGGGCACGTCGACCTTCCCGAGGTCCAGCGCCTGCCCGCACATCGTCAGCCGGCCCGGCTCGCGCAGCCGATTTGCGAGGTAGCCGTTGCGCAGCAGCCAGGCGAACATGGGCCCCGGCAGGTTGGTCGTGTCCGCGTTCCAGTAGAGCAGGTCGAAGGATTCCGGCTGCTGCCCCTTGAGGTAGTTGTTGACCACGTAGGGCCAGAGCAGGTCGTTGGCGCGCAGGAGCTGGAACACGAAGCCAAGTTGCTTGCCCCGGAAGATGCCGCCGCCGCCAATGGTCTGCTCGTACTGGCTAACGATGGGCTCGCTGACGAACGCGCCGAGGTCGCCCGGCTCCGCGAAGTCCAGCATGGTGGTGAGCAGGGTCATGCTGGCCACCGTCTTTTCCCCGCGCGCCCGCATTACCGCCAGCGCCGCCGACAGGATGGTGCCGCCGACGCACCAGCCCAGCGCATTGACCTGGTCCGCGCCGCTAATCGACAGCGCGACGTCAATCGCCTGCATCACGCCCTGTTCGAGGTAGTCGTCCCAGATGACGTCCTTCAGTTCCTCGCCCGGATTGCGCCACGACACCAGGAACACGGTATAGCCCTGCTCGCACGCATGGCGCACGAAGGAATTGGCCGGCTGGAGATCGAGGATGTAGAACTTGTTGACGCAGGGCGGCATGATCAACAGAGGCCTCGCCGCCACCTGGCTGGTCAGCGGCGTGTACTGGATCAGTTGCATGAGGTCGCACTCGAACACCACCGATCCCTGCGAGACGGCCACGTTGCGTCCGACTTCGAACGCCGACTCGTCGGTAATGGCGATGCGGCCGCTCTGCATGTCCGCCATCAGGTTGGCGAAGCCGGCGCGCAGGCTCTCGCCGCCCGATTCCAGCGCCATTCCCCCCCGCGGCAGAATAGATGTCGCCCCGATAGAATTTGAACCCTGGGGGCGATGAGAGAGAGAAGTGGCTCGTTACGGGAAGGATTTCAAGGACCGG
>NZ_JWMA01000062.1 GCF_000812465.1 Cupriavidus sp. IDO
ATCTCGATGTTCGGCCATCGCTTCACTCCTTATACCGTGAAGCCGCTACCTTCTCATCGCTGCTCCTGCCTCACCAGATGGGTTCCGCTGACGCTTACGCCGCAGGGCAGGGGACAGAGGGACCGGGTTTCGCACCCATTGGTATGGCCAGAGGCATTCCAAGAAGCCGCTCCAGTCTGTGTTCGGATCTTGCGGATCCTTTGTCACCAGGGCCTGCTCAACTGTCATTTGACGTCGCGATTTCCCTCTCAAGTTTGTTTGTAAGTTCGGCAGTCATTTGCGGATCTCCACGTGAGCGACTGCTTACATAGGCGAGGGCCGTGGAATGAGCCCTTCGATGTGCGCCAGAGTTGCGCTGGGCCGATTTGTCATCCCATTCCAGGAATGACCCATGGAATCAATAAGTTAGGGACGGTGCGCTTTGGAAAGAAAGTTGAGGTGAGAGTGGCCAGCTCAACTTTGTTTGTCGAAATCGCTCATCTCAGCTTTGTTTGTCTAATCTCAGGTCTTATTTGTCACCGCACAAACCCGTTGCTTTCCCGCATACGTACATTCACCTAATGCTGCAATGCGACAATTCCTTTGCTACAATCAGGGAAAACCCCATAAGGGTAATCCCGAAAGGAAGGACGCCATGAACACCCAATCCGACATCAAGCTGACCGATCAACTCGAACGTGACCTTATCGAGCGCGAGCTCGGCAACCAGGGCCTTGGCTTTGCCCACGACGTGAAGCGCGCCATTGCGGCGGTGCAGTCCGTTCTGACTCGCCTGCAGTCGCAGGCTCGCAAGGCCAAGGTGGTCTACGCCAACGGCTGAGCCTTTTAAGGCACTGCTGAAGGCGGCATTCGTGGGAATGCCGCGCTGAGCCGGCCTGTAGCCGCCCGCGAGGGTGAGCAGGGCCGGTTTTCTTTTTGGGCTTTTTGAATCGCCTTGTGAGCCACTTTCACAAGGCTTGCCAGCGCTTTTCGTTTTGACGCCGCGTGGTCAGGGGCTATCTTTAGGGCCTTCTGCCAGTCTGCCCCCAACCATGCCGCCGCTCGTCCTGCTCTGCCTGCTGATCACTTACGTGGTCTGGGGTACGACCTATCTCGCCATACGCTTCACCCTCGAGAGCTTCCCGCCGTTGCTGATGATGGGCTCGCGCTTCCTGTGCGCGGGGCTGATCCTAGCGGCGTGGCTGGCGTGGCGGCGCACGCCGGTGCCGACCTGGCGGCAGCTGCGCAACTGCGCGGTGCCGGCGGTATTCCTGCTGGTAGGCGGGATGGGGCTGACGGCGATTGCCGAGCAGACGATTTCGTCGGGCGCGACCACGGTGATGATCGGATCGATGCCGATCTTCGCCTTGTTCTGGAGCGCCTGCTTTGGCATCAGGCCGCGCTGGTATGAAGGGGTGGCGATAGCGATCGGGACCCTCGGCATCCTGGTGCTGACCGGGGGTGCCGAATTCCGCGTGAGCACGACCGGGGTGGTGGCGCTGCTGCTGGCGATTGCGAGCTGGTCGTTCGGTTCGCAGCTAGCCCGGCGGCTGGAGCTGCCCGATGGCGCCGCCGCGTTTGCCGCGGAGATGCTGATCGGCGGCGCAATCCTGATGGCGCTGTCGGCGCTGCGGCAGGAGCCGTGGCCCGCTGCGGTCAGTGCGCAGGCCTGGTGGGCATGGGGCTACCTGGTGGTGGCGGGCTCGCTGGTGGCGTTTTCCGCCTATATGTACCTGGTCGGCAAGGTGAGCCAGACACTGGCGACCAGCTATGTCTACGTGAATCCGCCGGTGGCACTGGCGATGGGCGCGTGGCTCGGCGGCGAGCAGATTGCGCCGCAGACCTTCGGCGCGGTGGTGCTGATCCTGATCGCGCTGACCGTGCTTGGTGTCGGCAGCCTGCGCACTGCCAGGGCCGAGGCGACGGCCTGAGCAAGGGCGGACTGCGCGACAGCTTTCGCAATGCCTCGATTGCCACCACCAGCGCCTGCCTGCCTGGCGAAGAACACGCGCGGCAGCAGGCGATGGATTTTCCTTAGGGATTTCACCAGGATTGCGTGGTCCTGGAGCCGTTACATCACATCGTGACATATTCAGAAAGCTTGCCGCAAGCCGACTGAAAGCCGATTGGAAGCGGCCGTCTTTAGAGTCCTCTCACCCGTTGCGCTACCGCTCTGATCGAAGGGCACATGGCCATCGGCGTTCTCATAGAAACGGAGGAGACCAATCCATGATTAGACGACGTGCCGAAGAGCGCTGCCCCGAGGCGTGCAGTGTCAAATCGCAGCCCACGCTGCACAACGGCGGGAGGGGCGCAGCATGAATACCTCGCATCGCTTCAGGAAGGATTATTACGGGGGCGCTTTGATGACGCTGGTGGGCCTGGCCGCGGTGGCGGCCGGCCTGCAGTACCACACCGGCACGCTGAGCCACATGGGCCCCGGCTTTTTCCCGGTGGCCGTCGGTGCGCTGCTGGCACTGGTCGGCGTACTGATTGCAATCTCCGCGCGCGGCGATTCGCCTCAGGCCGCGCAGCCTGCGGGACACGGCCACAGCCATAGCGCGCCGGACCTGCGCGGGGCCGTGTGCATCGTGCTGGGTACGCTCGCGTTCCTGCTGTTCGGCAAGTACGGCGGCCTGATTCCGGCCACCTTCTCCATTGTCTTTATTTCCGCACTGGGCGACCGCAGCAATAGCCTCAAGCAGGCCGTGCTGCTCGCACTGGCCATGTGCGTGGTGGCCGCGGGCGTGTTCTGGTGGGCGCTGAAGCTGCAATTGCCGCTGTTTGGCTGGGGGGTTTGACTGCTATGGTTTCCAATGCTTTGCATGATCTCTGGTTCGGGTTCGGCGTGGCCTTCCAGGGCACCAACCTGATGTGGTCGTTTTTCGGCGTGCTGGTCGGAAATCTGATCGGTGTGCTGCCCGGCATGGGCGCGCTCTCTGCGATCTCCATCCTGCTGCCGCTGACCTACGCGATGCATCCGGTGCCGGCCATCCTGATGCTGGCCGGCATCTTCTACGGTTCGCAATATGGCGGCGCGATCGGCGCGATCCTGCTGAACCTGCCGTCCCATCCGCCGCACGCAGTCACCTGCCTGGACGGCTACCCGATGACGCGCGCAGGAAAGGGCGGCACCGCGCTGGGCATCACCATGATCTGCTCGTTTTTCGCCGCCTCGGTGGGCATTCTCGTGATGATCTTCGCGTCGCCGCTGCTGACGGCGATTGCGTTCAAGTTCGGCCCTGCGGAGATCTTCTCGATCATGTTGCTGGGCTTGCTGGCCGGCTCGACCATGTCGCGTGGCTCACCGCTGAAGGGGGTAGCCATGACGTTGTTCGGGCTGCTTTGCGGCGTGGTCGGCACCGACGTCAACACGGGGACCTTCCGCTTTGCGATGGGCATTCCTGAACTGAGCGACGGGCTGGAGCTGGTAGCGATCGCCATGGGTCTGTTCGGCGTGGCGGATTTCCTGCTGAACGTCAACCGAATGAGCACTGTCACTGCCAAGACCACGCTGCGCATCCGCGACATGCGCCCGAGCCTGGCCGAACTCAAGACGGCCTTCTGGCCGATGGTTCGCGGCACCGGCGTAGGAACACTGTTCGGCGCGATGCCCGGAACGGGGCCAACTATCACGACCTTCGTTGCCTACGCGCTGGAGCGCAAGATTTCCAAGACACCGGAAAAGTTCGGCACGGGCAT
Organism: Cupriavidus sp. IDO; assembly: GCF_000812465.1. Taxonomy (GTDB): domain Bacteria; phylum Pseudomonadota; class Gammaproteobacteria; order Burkholderiales; family Burkholderiaceae; genus Cupriavidus. The sequence continues at coordinate 3,682 of NZ_JWMA01000062.1, forward strand.
GATCGCGGGGGTTGCGTCACCGGAGGCCTCCTCGCACTCCAAGACGCAGGTGGACTTCATCCCCACCATGAGCCTGGGAATTCCTGGCGACGCAGTGATGGCACTGATCCTCGGCGCGCTGATGATCCAGGGCATCAGCCCGGGGCCGCAGCTGATCAGCGAGCACCCGGACATTTTCTGGGGCCTGATCGCGAGTTTCTGGATCGGCAACGTGCTGCTGATGATCCTGAACGTTCCGATGATCGGCGTGTGGGTCAAGCTTCTGCAGGTGCCGTACCGCTACCTGTTCCCGTCAGCCATGTTCTTCATCGCGGTGGGCGTATTCAGCACCCAGAGCAGCCTGTTCCAGATCTGGGAAGTGCTGGCCTTCGGCCTGATCGGCGCCTTGCTCATGTACCTGGAGTTCTCGGTGGCGCCGATCCTGCTCGGCTTCGTGCTCGGGCCGATGGTGGAGGAGAACTTCCGCCGGTCCCTGCTGCTCTCGCGCGGTGACATGACCGTGTTCCTGCAGCGGCCGATCAGCTGCACCTTCGTTGTCGCGTCGGCGCTTCTGCTGATCGGCGTGACCTGGTCGGCCTGGCGCGGCCGCACGGCAAAGAAGCCCTTGCTCGACGTGCCGGAGTCCGAACTGGCCGTCAGCGAGTGAGGGTCCACGCCTTCATCGTCGTCGCACCGTGCAAGGTGCGGCGCCGATGCCTGCCGCGACAGAACCCGGGGGCGCGTTCAGGACGCCGACTGTTCCTGGATCCAGAGCGACAGCCGGACCTTGTAGGCCTGCTGGATATGCCGCCGGGTGATCTGCTCGGCGAGGGCGGGGTCGCGCTTTTCCAGCGCTTCGACCAGCGCCACGTGCTCCTCGTACGAGCCGCGCGCCCGCCCGGGCACGGCCAGCGTGGTGCGCCCGAGCAGCGCCATCGACTCGTGCAGGGAGCGCAGCGTCTTCAGCAGGTAGCGGTTGTGGGCGCAGCGGTGCAGGGTTTCATGGAACAGCCGGTTGTTGACCGCCAGCCGTTCCGGATCGTCGGCGAAGGCCAGGTCGCGCTCGACGATATCGCGCAGCAGCGAGATCTCGACGTCGGTGGCGTGGCGCGCGGCCAGTGCGGCAGCCGTGCCTTCCAGCACTTCGCGCATGACATACAGCTCGCTGACCATGCTGGCGTCGAGCTGGGTCACCATCATGCCGCGGTTGGGCTCGTTGACGACCAGGCCTTCCGATTCCAGCCGCGACAGCGCCTCGCGCACCGGCGTGCGCGACAGGCCCAGCGATTCCGCCAGCTCGACTTCGCGCAGGCGCGTGCCCGGCGAGAGCTGGCCGGCCTGGATGGCGGCGCGCAGTTGCTGATAGGCGCGCTCGGAGCGCGGCAGTGACGACGACTGGCCGGCGTCGGCGGCGCCAGTGAATTCTGTGGAGATCATGTGAAGCTGGCTGGATGCCTGATAACCCTTGTTGCCGGTCATCATACCCGCTCGGGCGCGGTTGACATCACTGCGTCGCAATAGTGCGGACAGGGCCGGGGTTCTTAGGCCCCGGCCCAGCCGCTGTTCTTCAGGCGCCGTAGCCGGTCGGCGACTGGAACGGGTGGTACTGGCACAGCCAGGTTTCGGACAGGGGTTTGCCGTCCAGGCGCAGGAACAGACGGATGTCGACCGGCTCCTTGCCTTCCGCGGCAAGGTCGAACTGGGCGCGCCAGTGGCCGGGAACGCCGTTGGGCACGGCTTCCGTGAACACATAGGAAAACTTGCCGCGCGAGGCCGTCAGCACGGCTTCAGGCTTGGTGCCAAAGGGCAGCTTCTCGAGCGGCGCGCCCTTGAATTCGACCATGAATTTGCGCACGCCCTTCGGGCGAGGCTGGCCCGGCTGGCCGCCATTGCCCAGGCGCGTGGCCACACAGCGCGCGAGCGGGCTGGGATACGGCTCGTCGGCCTGCCAGTGCAGGCGGTAGCGCAGACGGTAGTTGTTGCCCGCGCGGGCCGGGGCCCTGGGCACCCACATGGCGACGATGTTGTCGTGGATCTCGTCGTCGGTGCGCAGCTCAATCAGTTGCACGGCGCCCGCGCCCCAGCCGTCGCGCGGCTCGACCCACAGGCTGGGGCGGCGCTCGTAGTTCACGCCGTCCTGGTAGTGGTCGAACAGGCGGTCGCGCTGCAGCAGGCCGAAGCCGCGCGGGTTCTCGTCGGAAAAGGCCGATGCCGTGGTCTGCGGCGGGTTGTTGAGCGGGCGCCAGATATGCTCGCCGGCGCCGTTCCAGAGCGCCAGGCCGTCGGAGTCGTGCACCTCGGGGCGCCAGTCCACGGCCGTGCCCTTGATGCTTTCCGAGAACCAGTACATCGACGTCAGCGGCGCCAGGCCCAGGCGCGCCACGTCCTTTCGCAGGAACAGGGCGCACTCCACGTCCATGATCACGCCTTTGCTCCGCTGCATGACAAAGCGATAGGCGCCGGCAATGCTGGGGCCGTCGAGCAGTGCATAGACCGTGACCGTGTCGCCCTTGCCCTCGGGCGTCTCGAAGTAGAAATGGGTGAAGGCCGGGAATTCCTCGGCCTTGCCGCCCTCGGCCACGTCGATGGCGATGCCGCGCGCCGACAGTCCGTACTGATAGAGATCGCCGATAGCGCGGAAGTAAGAGGCGCCCAGGAAAGCAACCCAGTCGTTCTTCTTCCAGTCCTTGGCCTTCTGGTCGGCCAGGCGGCTTTCCTGGAAGCGGAAGCCGGCAAAGCCGCTGCCGCGCGGCAGCTTGTGCGCAGGGCTGTCGGCGGGCATCTCGAAATAGGCCTCGTCATAGACGATCTCGCGCGCGCTGCCGGCGCCGTCCTTTACGCGATCGATCACATACATGCGCACCGGCTGGCGGAAATAGGTGCCGAGGTGGAAGAACGTGACCGGGAACTGGCCGGGGCCGTTCGCGAAGAGCGCGTCGTCCGGGCGGAAGTGGATCTTGCCGTGGGCTTCGTAGTCGATGCGGTCCAGTACATCGGCTGGCGGTGACGGTGGGGCGATATAGGGCTTTGCCGCCAGCGCGCGGGCGCGTTCGATCAGGGCATCAAAGCCGAACGGGCTGGCCTCGCCGAGCTTGATCCGGCTGGCGGCCAGCGCGGACGGGGTAATGCCCAGCGCGGCAAGCGCGGCGGAGGCGGTGGCGGAAACCAGCAGGGTTCGGCGGTTCATCATGTGGCGGCGACGTCCTTTTTCTTGGCGGCGTGAATAGAGAACTCTAAAAGACGCCGCTGGCGCAGGAAAGTTCGGACACCCTCTGTTACAGGGGTGCCCGCTACGGCATAAGGCGGTCAGCCCGCACCACCGGACCTGGCGCGGCGTTGGGCCTGCCGCCGCCTGGACACCATGTTGAGGCCCTCGACCAGTGCGGAGAACGCCATCGCTGTATAGATATAGCCCTTGGGCACATGGGTGCCGAGGCCTTCCGCGATCAGCGTCATGCCGATCATCATCAGGAAGGCCAGCGCCAGCATCACGATGGTCGGGTTCCGGTTGATGAAGTTGGCCAGCGGGGCGGCGGCGAACAGCATCGCCAGCACGGCGGCGATGACCGCGACGAACATGATCTCGACGTGCTCCGTCATGCCCACGGCCGTGATGATGCTGTCGATCGAGAACACGATATCCAGCACCAGGATCTGGCCGATGGCCGCCGCGAAGCTCTGTATGGCCTGCGCCTTGCCGGACTCCTCCTCGCCTTCCTCCGGCGCCGCCACATGGTGGTGGATTTCGCGCGTGGCCTTCCACACCAGGAAAGCACCGCCGGCAATCAGGATCAGGCCGCGCCACGAGATATCGCGGCCGAGCACCGTAAACAGCGGCTCGGTCAGCTGGACAATGACCGCGATCGTGGCGAGCAGGGCCAGGCGCAGGATCAGCGCGAGGCCGATGCCGGTGCGCCGCGCCTTTTCGCGCATGGCTTCCGGCAATTTGTTGGTCAGGATGGAGATGAAGATCAGGTTGTCGATGCCGAGAACGACTTCCATCGCAACCAGTGTGGCCAGGGCGGCCCAGGCAGCAGGATCCGACAGCAATGCCAGCGACGATTCCATTTGACCTCCGGAGGTGGGGTTGGGCACGCCGGCCCGCAAGCGAACTGCAGGCGACATGTTAGCGCAATAGAAATCCCGGGAATCGCGAATCCGTAGATTGTGGTTGTCGTTCGCGCTTGTGGAATATAGTATGTGATATATCAAAAGAATCTGATCGAGCTACAAGGAGACCGGCAATGAAAGTGTGTATCTATGGGGCAGGGGCCATCGGCGGCTATATGGGCGCCCAGATGGCGCGCGCGGGCGCGGACGTCAGTTTCGTGGCGCGCGGGCCGCACCTGGCGGCGATGCAGGCCAATGGCGTCAAGCTGCTGATCGACGGGGAGGAGCGGGTTGCGAAGGTCAACTGCACCAGCGACCCGCGCGAGCTGGGGCCGCAGGACTACGTGTTCATCACGCTCAAGGCGCATTCGGTGCCCGGCGTGGTCGACCTGATCCAGCCGCTGCTTGGCCCGCAGACCGCGGTGGTGACCGGCGTCAACGGCATTCCCTACTGGTACTTCTACAAGCACGGTGGCGACCTGGCCGGCAGCACGCTGGAGAGCGTGGACCCCGGCGGCCGGCAGTGGCGCGGCTTTGGCCCGGAGCGGGCGATCGGCTGCGTCCTGTATCCGGCCGCCGAGATCGAGGCGCCCGGCGTGATCCGCCATGTCTATGGCAAGAAATTCCCGCTGGGCGAGCCGGACGGCAGCCGCTCCGAGCGCGTCACCCGCCTGAGCGAAATGATGATGGCCGCCGACCTGGAAGCCCCGGTGCGCGACAACATCCGCGACGAGATCTGGCTCAAGCTGTGGGGCAACCTCTGCTTCAACCCGATCAGCGCGCTTACGCACGGCACGCTGGACATCATTACCTCGGACCCGGCCACGCGGGCGCTGTCTCGCCAGATGATGATCGAGGCGAAGGGCATTGCCGAAACCTTTGGGGTGCACTTCCGTGTCGATGTCGAACGCCGCATCGACGGCGCCGGCGCGGTGGGCGCGCACAAGACTTCGATGCTGCAGGACCTGGAAGCGGGCCGGCCCATGGAGATCGATCCGCTGCTGACCGTGGTGCAGGAGATGGGCCGCCTGGTCGGCCACGCCACGCCGATGTGTGACGCGGTGCTTGGCCTGATCAAGCAGCGCGACCAGATGGCGCGGCAAGCGGCCTGACATTCCCAATACGCCGCCGGGCCGACACGCTCAGCCCGCCCGGCGGCGATTCCGGAGCTTTCATTCCATGCAAGTTAAGCATTAGTGGCTTCCTTATCCGGAATGGTTGGCGATTGTGATATACCATATACGACAGACCGGGCACGAACTGGCAAACGACTTATCCATCGGCCGCATTGGTTGATGCAATTTGGTAATGGGTCCGCCGGATTTGCTAAGCTGTGCAGGAATGCGGGGGGCAGCCATTGTGGCCGCCGCGCCACCGGTCTCACACGAGCTAATTCATGTCTGCGCAAAGCCAATCCGTAGTTCAGCCTTCCGGGCTAGCCCTGTCCCTCCAGCCGATCAATGCAGGCGCGAGCCTGCGCGACCAGGCCTACGCAATGTTGCGGCAGGCCATCTCCGATGCCGACATCTACCAGTCGCGCGACGAAATCCGGCTGGATGAACGGGTCCTGAGCGAAGCCCTGGGCGTGAGCCGCACGCCGATCCGCGAGGCCATGACGCTGCTGGAGCAGGAGGGCTTCCTGCGCACGGTGCCGCGAAGGGGCATCTACATCATGCGCAAGACCAAGCGCGAGATCGTGGAGATGATCCAGATGTGGGCCGCGCTGGAGAGCATGGCGGCGCGGCTGGCGACGCAAAATGCCACCGATGCCGAGATAGCAAAGCTGCGCCGCATGTTCGACAGCTTCCGCGATTCGACCCCGGCCGAGCATATCGAGGAATACTCGGACGCCAACATTGCCTTCCACCACGCAATCGTGGAACTGTCGAAGTCGCAGATCATCGCCGACACGATCCGCAATATCTTCATCCATGTGCGTGCGATCCGGAAGATGACGATCTCGCAGAGCGACCGTGCGGCGCGCTCGATCGTCGATCACCTGCGCATCATCGAGGCACTGGAGAAGCGCGACACCGAGCTGGCCGAGCGGCTGGTGCGCCAGCACTCGCTGGACCTGGCCGACTACGTCGAGAAGCACTGCGACTTCCTCGATTGAATCCGGCAGCGGCAGGACACTGAAACGGCGGACATGGTCCGCCGTTTTTCATGGCAGGGCAGAATCCCGTGAAAGCTTTCCTGCCGCTCGGCGCGCTACCCGGGTTTGATTCGTTCCGCGATTTGGTATGTGATATATCAATGCGAAAAGCGCTTCCACCGCCGCAACCCATCGCGGTGGATTTGATGCCTCCTTCCGCTGAATCTCGCCCTATTCATAGCCATCATCGCTGAATAGTGTGGCTGTCGCCTCGTTTGCTGCAGTGCATCGTCGAAATTTTTGTTTTCTGAGAGGAATCCCTCTTGTTCTTTGCTGATATATCACATACCGTATGTCATCGAGATCAGCCAAAAACGATCGTGCCGGAAACGAGAAGAGGAGACATCGCCATGGAAAGAAAAGCACTCGAGGGCATCCGCATCCTGGACATGACACACGTGCAGGCCGGCCCGTCGGCCACGCAGCTGATGGCATGGATGGGCGCCGACGTGATCAAGGTGGAAATGCCGGGCCGCGGGGACATCACGCGCAGCCAGTTGCGCGACGTGCCCAACGCTGACAGCCTGTACTTCACCATGCTCAACAGCAACAAGCGCAGCCTCACGCTGAACATGAAGACGCCTGAAGGCAAGGCGCTGCTGGAAGACCTGGTGCAACGCAGCGATGTGCTGATCGAGAACTTCGGGCCGGGCGTGCTGGCGCGTGCCGGTTTCGACTGGGATCATCTGCAGGATCTCAACCCGCGCCTGGTTTACGCCTCCATCAAAGGCTTTGGCCCGGGGCCATACCAGGACTGCAAGGCATACGAGAACGTGGCCCAGTGCATGGGCGGTTCGGCCTCGACCACCGGCGAAGCGGATGGCGTTCCAACGGTGACCGGCGCGCAGATCGGAGATTCCGGCACTGGCGTGCATTGCGTGGTGGGCATCCTGGCAGCACTGCTGCAGCGCGAGCACAGCGGCCGTGGCCAGCGCGTGGAAGTGGCAATGCAGGACGCGGTGCTGAACCTGTGCCGCGTCAAGCTGCGCGACCAGCAACGGCTGGATGCCGGGCCCTTGCGCGAGTACCCCAACGACCAGTTCGACGACCACGTGCCGCGCGCCGGCAATGCATCGGGCGGCGGCCAGCCGGGAGCGGCACTGCGCTGCGCGCCGGGCGGCCCCAATGACTATGTCTACGTCATCATCCAGCCGCAGGGCTGGGAGCCGCTGATGCGCCTGTGTGGCCGCGAGGAGCTGATCACCGATCCGGAATTCGCCTCGCCGGAAGTGCGGCTCAAGAAGCTGTCCGAGTGCTTCGGCATCATCGAGCGGTGGACCATGAGCCGCAGCAAGTTCGAGGTGATGGACGCGCTCAACGAGGTGGACGTGCCGTGCGGGCCGATCCTGTCGATGAAGGACCTGATCGAAGACAAGTCGATGTACGAGCGCGGCTACCTGGTGGAGCTGGATCACCCCACGCGCGGCAAGTACGTGCAGCTCGGTTCGCCAATCGCGCTGTCCGACTCGCCGGTCAAGGTCGAGCGTGCGCCGCTGCTGGGCGAGCACACCGACGAGATCCTCGAATGGCTGGGGCGCACCCCTGCCCAGATCGCGGCGATGAAGCTGGCTGGCGCGGTATGAGGCGGTAGCCCGAGGGCGTCTGCTCGGGCGTGCCGATGTCATTCCCGCGCAGGCGGGACAATGCGCCGCGCATTGGACTCCAAAGGATCAACGTCACTGGGTTCCCGCCTGCGCGGGAACGACGGGCAGGTCACGTGAGCATTGCCCCAATCTCTGTCCTTCTTCCACGATCCTGCAACGAATGTCGGTGCGGGCAGGGCCTTGCCTTGTCTGCGCAAGGAGCTTGCTGTGCAAACCTGGATTCGCTTCCGCCGCCCCGACGGGCATATCGGTCACGGTCGCCTGGATGGCGCCGATGGCAGCCGCGTCATCGAGTATGACAACGACGGCTTCAATAACCCTTCTCCCACCGGCGCCGTCTTCGAGCGCTCGGCGCTCGCGCTGCTGGCACCTTGCGAGCCCGGCAAGGTGGTGGCGCTGTGGAACAACTTCCATGCCCTCGCGCGCAAGCTGGAAAAGCCGGTGCCGACGCATCCGCTGTTCCTGATCAAGCCGGCCAGCTCGCTCGCTGGCCCGGGCGATGCGGTGCTGCGTCCCAAGAGCTATGACGGCAAGATCGTCTACGAGGGCGAGCTGGGCATCGTGATCGGCAAGAAGGCGCGCAATGTTTCGGTGGCTGAAGCGGCATCGCACATCTTCGGCTACACGGTCGTCAACGACGTGACCGCGGCCGAGCTGATCAGCGCCGATCCGAATTTCCCGCAATGGACGCGCGCCAAGGGCTTCGACACCTTCGGCTGCGTGGGCCCGGCCATCGTCACCGGATTCAACTGGAAGGCCGCGAGCGTGGTCACGCGCCTGGATGGCGTGGAGCGGCAGAACTACGCGCTCTCGGACATGATCTTCTCGCCGGAGGAGCAGGTCAGCCGCATTTCGCAGGACCTGACGCTGATGCCGGGCGATGTCATCGCTGTCGGCACGTCGCTCGGCGTGGGTTCGATGAAGGACGGCGCGGTGGTGGAAGTGATCATCGAGGGCATCGGCTCGCTGGTCAACCATGTGCGCGGCTGAGGCGCTTGCCATCACTCGAAGGCTCTCCGCTCGTCGTTCCCGCCGCCTGCGCGGGAATGACAGTGGTTCTCAAATTGTTATCGCAAAGTGGTGAACCCTATGCCAATGACTATTGGTGTGCCCCGCGAAGTGCACGCCGGGGAGCGGCGCGTCGCCGCCACGCCTGATTCGGTCAGGGACCTGATCAAGCTCGGCTACCAGGTGGTGGTGGAGACCGGTGCCGGCCACGAGGCGTCATTCTCTGACGAAGACTATTGCGCGGCCGGCGCGTCGATTGGCGATGCCGCCAGCCTGTGGGCGTCGGTCGATGTCGTGATCAAGGTGCGCCCGCCCCAGGTGCATCCGACCCTTGGCGTGGAAGAAGCGGCGCTGCTGAAGAAGAATGCCACGCTGATCGGCTTTGTGTGGCCGGCGCAGCAGACGACGCTGCTGGAGCGGCTGTCGCAGCGCTGTGCCACGGTACTGGCAATGGATTGCGTGCCGCGCATCTCGCGCGCGCAGAAGCTCGATGCGCTCAGCTCGATGGCGAACATGGCGGGCTATCGCGCGGTGATCGAGGCGGCCCACGCCTTCGGCCGGCCGTTCGCCGGGCAGATCACGGCCGCGGGCAAGATTCCGCCGGCGCGCGTGCTGATCATCGGCGCGGGCGTGGCGGGGCTGGCCGCAATTGGTGCTGCCCGCAGCCTTGGCGCGGTGGTGCGCGCTTTCGACACGCGGCCGGTGGTGCGCCAACAGATCGAAAGCCTGGGCGCGGAATTCCTGACCGTCGAGATCGAAGAAGACGGCAGCGGCAGCGGCGGCTACGCCAAGGAGATGAGCCCGGCCTTTATCGAGGCCGAGATGCGGCTGTTCGCCGAGCAGGCGCGCGAGGTGGACATCATCATCACCACCGCGCTGATTCCCGGCAAGCCGGCGCCGCGCCTGCTGGATACCCCGACAATCGAACTGATGCGCGCCGGCAGCGTGGTGGTGGACCTGGCGGCGGAGCAGGGCGGCAACTGCGAACTGACGGTGCCCGGCGAATCGGTGCGTCACAAGGGCGTGACCATCGTCGGCTACACCGACCTGCCGAGCCGTATGGCGGCGCAGGCCAGCCAGCTCTATGCGACCAATATCCGCCACCTGCTGACCGAGCTGACGCCGGGCAAGGACGGCCAGCTCGTGGTCAATATGGCCGACGAGATGATCCGCGGCGCGACCGTGCTGCACCAGGGCGCCGTGACGTGGCCGCCGCCACCGCTCACTGTGGCGGTGCCGCAGCAGCAGGCTGCGGTCGCTGCACCGGTGGAAGCCGGGCCGACGGAACCGGCAAGCCGCACCGGCACGACGCTGATCGCGCTGGCGCTTGCCGCCATTGCACTGCTCGGCCTGGGCGCGGTCGCGCCGCCGGCGTTCATGGCGCATTTCACGGTGTTCGTGCTCGCGATCTTCGTCGGCTACCAGGTGGTGTGGAACGTCACGGCTGCCCTGCATACCCCGCTGATGAGCGTGACCAACGCGATCAGCGGAATCATCGTGGTGGGTGCACTGGTGCAGCTTGGCAAGCCGTCTCTGATCACAGCGGTGATCGCGGGCTGCGCCGTGCTGGTCGCGACCATCAATATCGTCGGGGGATTCCTGGTAACGCAGCGCATGCTCAAGATGTTCCAGCGCGACTAGGGTGAGGAGACAGACATGCCTACGGGAATCAGCAATATTGCCTACCTGAGCGCCAGTGCGCTCTTCATCCTGAGCCTGAGCGGGCTCAGCCATCCGGCCACGGCAAAACGCGGCAACCTGCTCGGCATTGCCGGCATGGTGATCGCGGTGGTGACCACCGTGCTGGCGGGCAGCGCCGACGGCATCGCCATCATCATCGGCGCGATGCTGGTCGGCGGTATTGCCGGGGCAATGCTGGCCAAGCGCGTCGAGATGACGCAAATGCCGCAGCTGGTTGCGGTGCTGCACAGCTTTGTCGGCCTGGCCGCGGTGCTGGTGGGCTACGCCAACTACCTTGAGCCGACTACGCTGGCGGGCGCGGAGAAGGTGATCCATGAAGTGGAGACCTATCTCGGCATCCTGATCGGCGGGGTGACGTTCACGGGCTCGATCATCGCCTTCCTGAAACTGCAGGGCACGATGGGCGGCAAGCCGATGCTGCTGCCCGGCCGGCACCTGCTGAATGCGGGCGCGCTGCTGGTCTGCATCGGGCTGGGCTATGCCTTCCTCAATGCGCCCACGCCGCAGGAGGGTGTGCTGCCGCTGGCCGTCATGACGGGCATCGCGCTGCTGGTCGGTGCACACCTGGTGCTGGCCATCGGCGGAGCGGACATGCCGGTGGTGGTGTCCATGCTCAACAGCTATTCGGGCTGGGCGGCCGCGGCCACCGGCTTCATGCTCGGCAATGACCTGCTGATCATCACCGGCGCGCTGGTGGGATCGAGCGGCGCCATCCTCAGCTACATCATGTGCAAGGCGATGAACCGCAAGTTCCTGTCGGTGATCCTGGGCGGCTTCGGCGCGGTGCAGGCGCAGGGCGCGGCGACGGAGCAGGGCGAGGTGCTGCCGGTGTCGAGCGAGGAGGTCAGCACGCTGCTCAAGGACGCCAGCGACGTGATCATCGTGCCGGGCTACGGCATGGCGGTAGCGCAGGCGCAGGGCACGATCAGCGAGATCGCGCGGCGGCTGCGGGCGCAGGGCGTGAAGGTGCGCTTCGGCATCCACCCGGTGGCGGGGCGCCTGCCCGGCCATATGAACGTGCTGCTGGCGGAGGCGCGCGTGCCCTACGACATCGTGCTGGAAATGGAGGAGATCAATGAGGACTTCGAGAAAGCCGACGTGGTCCTGGTGGTCGGCGCCAACGATATCGTTAACCCGGGGGCCCTCGAAGACCCGGCCAGCCCCATCGCCGGCATGCCGGTGCTGGAAGTGTGGAAGGCGCGCACCGTGGTCGTCTCCAAACGCAGCATGGCGGCGGGCTATGCAGGGGTCGATAACCCCTTGTTCTACAAGGAAAACACCCGGATGTGGTTCGGCGACGCCAAGGGCAGCGTCGATGCCCTGCTGCGCCAGCTGGAGGAAATTCCGGCCTGATGGATGGCGATCTTGTTATGTATCAGAACGCAGTCATGCGGAACCAAAAGAGCCAATTAATCCAGATTCCACAATATATAAACGATCGTGAATAGATACGATAAAAAAGTTTAAGCCTGACGAAATTAAGCTTCGGTTAGCATAAATCCCACGGATTTACGTGCCGCAATGTCAGGCGCCGATCTAGTAGTGACGAAAGGGCTCCACCCACAACGAGAGAAGCCCCGATGTGCCCACCGAGGCGCAACAAAAAGCACTA
>NZ_JWMA01000063.1 GCF_000812465.1 Cupriavidus sp. IDO
GCCGTTCATCTGGACCAAGAGCGCTCGCGACATCTTGCAGAAAGTCATTCGCGCCAACCGCCGCTTAAGTTCCAAACAGAATGGAACGCTGCACTAGAGGCGTGTGGTTTGCCACTCAGTGACTTGACTGAGGGGGCAGGTCTCTTTCATGTCGCGGTTCTTGGCGAGATGGTCGTTGGTTGCGCACACGGCGAGCAGTACGGCCATACCTTCGCTGTTCACACCGTTGCCGTGCTACGCGAATACCGCGGGCATCGGATCGCCACTTACATGGTCGGCGCTCTCTTGATGAGAGCACGCTCCGCCGGATGTACGAAGGCAACCGTACTGACAGATGAACACCCTGGATTCTTCGCCAGACACGGATTTACGCTGACTCCGGTGGATAGCATCGTAAGGGAGATGCAACTGTCGAAGGACTTTCTGCGCCGCTTCGGGGCCCGCATTCACTATATGTGCCGCAATCTGGATTGAGTCACTGCTGGCAGGCTTGCTAGTGTCCTGAATCGCAAATTCGTTGCATAAGTCTGCCGATAAGCCGTGTCATCCGTCGTCACGAATGCTCGCAAGGCTCCGGCCTTGCTGACTCTCATGCGGCCCCCGGCTCCTCAGCCAGGCCAAGCACGACCACGCGCAGCGTGCTGTCTTCCGGGCAGGCTGTATCAACGAAGCCCAGCCCGCGGGCAAGCCGTCGCATGGAAGTATTCGAGGCCAGGACATAGCCCTCCATGTTTCGATAGCCGGCAGCACGGGCAACGGCGATCAAGCTATGCATCAGGCACTTCGCCAATCCAACGCCATGCCAGTCGTCGGCGACGGTAATGGCGAACTCGCAGGTATCGCTACCGGGACCCGCGGCGTAGCGTGCGCCACCGACGATGGCCCCGGCTTCACCGTCGTCGGACACGGCTACCAGCGCGAACTCGCGTCCCGCCACCGGGTGCGTTGCCGATTCGAGCATGGCGTCGGGCAATTCGCGCATGGAAGCCATGAAGCGCGTATAGCGCGAATCGTCGGACAGGCGGTGAAAGGCTGCCAGCAAGCCGGCCTTGTCCTGCGCCAGGATCTGGCGCAGGACTACCCGCCGTCCGTCGCGCAAGGTCGCGCGGGACGGCAAGCGGGCTTCTGCGGATGCATTCTCGTGCATGATCTCAAAGGGCTGATATGGGCACCATCCATTGCGTCGTAGATGCGATTGCTAGCGCCCCTCCGCCGCACTGTTCTTTCTTGCGTAAAATTTCGAAACTTCCTCGATCTCTCGATCGCTCATTGCTCGCGCCATATTGCGCATCTGCGCCTCGCTGTCATTACGGCGGGTACCCTCGCGGAATGCATGCAACTGGCTTGTCAAATAGGCCAGTGGCATGCCTTCGAGCCACGGCGCGCCGAATTTCTGATCCACGCCGCCGTGGCAAGCAATGCAGGGCGCCACATTGCGCAGCGGGTCTCCCACGCGCACCAACGCGGGCAGGTTTTCGTCGTAGGTCGTCGGAGCCGTGCGGGCCTTGGGAAGCGAAGCGTAGTAGGCCGCGAGGTCGGCGATGTCGCGCTCAGAGAGATTCCGGGAAAGCGTCTCCATGATGGGACTGCCACGCTTGCCTGTCTTGTAGTCCTGCAATTGCTTGCTGATAACTTCCGGATACTGTCCGGCGAGGTTGGGCGCATTGGATGCGCTCATGCCCTGCGCGCCGTGGCACATGGTGCAGTTCAGCGCGAGGGTGGCACCACGGCCCACGGCGTCGGCCGGCGCGGCATGGGCCATTGCGCGGTCCAGCACGACGTTGGTGGCGACGTGGCCGGTCCGGGCAGCACTGTTGCCGGCCCATTGGGATGGTACGCCCGCCGCGCGGCAGATCGTGTCCCACAGTCCACGCACGGTAAAGTCGCCTTGCGCCATGGGCAGCCACAGGAAGCCGACAAGCATCAGCAGGGCGGTGAGCAGGGCCAGAGCCACCACACTCTGCCTGCCGAGCGGGCTGCGGTCCGGGGGCGTACGGTTGTCTTGCATCAGCGGCTCCCGATAGGCACCACCGGCACGCGGGCGTTGTCCAGCATGGCCAGTTGCACGATGGGATAGCCATAGTTCACCAGCGTCAGCGCGATCATCATGCCCACCCACAGCGCGTAGCCGTTCAGCGCGGCTGGCGGCCGGGCGCCGGGATGCAGCGGCTGGCTGAAGGTGTAGGGGGCGGGCGCCGGCCCGGGGCGCCGCTGGGCGCGGGCGAGGATCAGCACAAACAGGATGGCCGAGACGACCATCGCCAGCCCCCCGAAAGTGGAGGCCGTTACCGTCCATGCCTGCGGATGGAGCGCCGGGTGGCTGTAGTCGTAGTAGGCCATGCGGCGCGGCATGCCGAGCAGGCCCACCCAGTGCCATGGCAGCGACAGCACCAGCATGCCGAGGAACCACAGCCACAGTTGCAGGCGCACCATCCCCGATTGCAGCGGCGCGCAGCCAGTGAGCTGCGGCCACAGGTCATAGGCGACCACCATGTACATGATGACGATGGCGCCGGCGAAAATCAGGTGGAAATGTCCGGTGACCCACTGCGTGTTGTGTACCGTCTCGTTGAGCTGGTAGCTCATGTTGATAATGCCGCCGGCGCCGCCCAGGCCGAGCATGATGAAGGAGAACGTTATCGCCAGCATCATCGGGTTGTGCCACGGTAGCGCCGTCAGCCAGCCGAACACGCCCTTGCCGCCGCGCAGCCGCCCCGCGATCTCCACCGAGGCGACGATGGTAAACACTGTGAGCAGCGTAGGCACTGTCACCAGCCCCGTCATGGCCGCATGGACGAACTTGAAGCCCGCGCCGACCTGCGGATCGGCAAACAGGTGATGGATGCCGATGGGCATGGAGAAAACGAGGAACAGCGCGAAGGCTACCCGCCCCATCGTGTCGCTGTAGAGCCGCCCGCCGATGGCGCGCGGCACGATGCTGTAGAAGGCCACGTAGGCCGGGATCAGCCAGAAGTAGACGATGGCATGCAGTGTCCACGAGAAGAACACACGCGATAGCCCGGCGTTGATGGTGTCGGTCAGCCCCAGCGACGCGGGCAGGATCAGCACCAGCACCTCGACCGCAGCACCCAACGACGTCCACGCCCACAGGTAGGCGCCGGCCACTGTGCCGTACATCGCCAGTGGGACGGTTGCGCCGGGGTTGTCTCGCCGCCAGGCGTGCAGATTCACCGACATCAGCGCCACCCACACCCACGAGCCCACCACTACCAGCACCACGCCGAGGTAGTAAAACGGGCTGCCAATCATGGGCGGGTAGAAGGTGTAGAGCACCGACGCCTTGCCCAGTCCCATGGCGATGGCCGCCAGCACCGTGCCCGCAATCAACAGCCAGAAGCCGAGCCACGCCCAGCGCAGCCCCAGCAGAGGCCGCTTCAGCGCGAGCTCGGTGACGGCGTAGCCGAACCCCATCGCCACCAGCGTGGGCATCACATAGGCCATGATCGTGCCGTGGGCGGTCACGGAGCGGTAGTAGTGCTCGGGATTGTTGACCCACTGAGCCAGCGGGCTGCGGATGAACATCTGCCATTCGCCGAGCAGGATAGCGCCGAGGAAGGCGACGAACGCCACCCAGAAATGCGCGAGGACGAGCTTTCTAGCGAGAAACACAGTTCATCCTTTCCGCGCTACGCGCGCGGGCCATGAACTCCTCCCGGGGCAGGACCTCCACCCGGGCCCACATCGCCTCGTGGCCCGTGCCACAGTACTCGTGGCAGGGCATCAGGTGCTCGCCAGCCTTGGGGAAGGTGGTGGTGAAAGTGGCGACGAAGCCGGGGATGAGCATGGTGTTGGCGTTGGTCGTGCCGACGATGAAGCCATGGATGGCGTCGGCGGCGGTGCCGCGGAAGGTTACCGGCACGCCTGCAGGCACCACGATGCACTGCGGCTCAAAGGAGTATTGCTGAGCGATCAGCCGCACCGTGACCTTGCCATCGGCGTCCACCGCGGTGCCCAGGTTGCCCTCGGCGAACTCGCCGCGCAGGTGCAATGTTTTCACATTCACCGTCTCCACCCGCGATGGCGGCATCGACGCCCAGTGCAGCCCGGCGAAGATCATCAACAGAATGATCACGGCGATGATGAGTCCGACCACCACGGCCCAGCGCCGCTCGGCCGCGACCGCGACCGCCTCGGCGTGATGGCCGTCGGGGGCGGCGGACGGACTGGAAGGCGGCGTCGCTGCGTTCACTGGACCATCCCCCTCGGCACGTGGATGAAGAACCAGAAGGCGAGGTAGATCAGCACGACGATGGCCGTCGCCACCCCCGCCACGGCGAAAGCGCCGGTCGGCCCCGCGCTGACCACGCGGTGCAGGTCGGCCTCGGTCGGCTCGAATTGGTCAGGATCGGGGGCGCCCGGTTTCGCGCCGGGTGTCGGACTGGGTAGGGTCATCGGCTTCACTCCGGTAGCAGCCTGCGCAACTCATTCACCTGTTTGGGGGCGACCGGCGTTCCGGCGTTGCCCCACGCTACGCGGACATAGGTGACGACCGCGGCAGCCTTTTCGTCGTCAAGGATGTGCGAGAACGGCGGCATGCCGTACGGACGGGGGTTCTTGGCGGTGCCGGGCGCATAGCCGCCGTTGAGGACCATGCGGATGGAATTGACCGGCGAGGCCATCGTGATCGACTGGTTGCCGGCCAGCGGCGGGAAGGAGGGCGAATGGCCCTTGCCGTCTTCGGCATGGCACATCGCGCACTGCTGCGTGTAGACCTGCCGGCCCAGTTCCATCACCGCTGGCTGGACCAGCCGCGCCTGGCTGGTAGGCGGCGCTTCGGTGTCGCGCGGGGCCAGCGACTTCAGGTAGACGGCCATGGCTTCCACGTCCGCATCGGTCAGGTATTGCAGGCTGTTGTAGACCACCTCGCCCATCGGTCCATACACCGTGCCCCGGTGAGAGATGCCCACCTGCAGCAGGTCGGTGATGTCCTTGATCGGCCAGTTGCCCAGTCCCGCCTCGCGATTGGAGGTCAGCGACGGTGCGTACCAGTTCTGGTTCGGGATCATGCCACCCTCGAATTCCTTCGATTCGCTCGAGCCGCCCAACGCATTGATCGCCGTGTGACACATCGCGCAATGGCCCAGCCCGTCCACCAGGTAGGCACCACGGTTCCATTGCACCGTCTGCTTCGGATCGGGCTGGTACTCGCCTTCCTTGAAATACAGGGTGCGCCAGCCGATCAGCAACTCGCGCTTATTGAACGGAAAGCGCAGCTCGTGTGGCCGGTTGGGGCGCTTCACCGGCGGCACGGACATCAGGTAGGCATAAATGGCATCCGAATCCTCGCGCGTCACCTTCGTGTACGAGGCGAACGGCATGGCCGGGTAGAGCAGGGCGCCATCGCGCGAGACGCCGGTGTGCATCATCTTGTAGAAGTCGTCAGCGCTCCACCGCCCGATACCGGTCTCATCGTCGGGCGTGATGTTGGGCACGTAGAGGTTGCCGAAGGGGGTGGCCATTGGCCGTCCGCCGGAAAAGGGTTTTTCGTTTGGCTCGGTGTGGCAGGCCACGCAATCTCCTGCGCGGGCCAGGTACTCGCCCTTGGTGATGATCTGCGTGGCAGCGCCAGCCGGTCCGGCCGAGACGGGCTTTGCCGACGGCGAGCCCGCCTGCTGCGGTGCGGAAACCGGCCGCGGCACGAAGCGCATCGCCAGCACCACGACGGCGAGTATGACCGCGATGCCGAGGATGAGCGTGGGCCAGCGCTTCACCGCATCACCGCTGGCTGCCGCACGCCAGCGGCATGCGAATGAGGTTGGAGGATTCCGGCGACGAGTCGCGCGGGGCCGGCTGCTGCGACAGCCACGCCGCCACCGCCGAGACGTCGGCGTCGCTCAACCTGCCGGCAATGCGCTTCATGCAGTCCGGCTCGGCCGCATGGCGCTCGCCTACCTTCCAGCGCGTGAGTTGGCCGACGACATAGGCGCGGCGCAGCCCGACCAGCCCCGGAATGCCCGGTTCCATGCCGGTCAGCCCATTGCCGTGGCAGGCGGCACAGGCCGGAATGCCCTGGCCGGCGTCGCCCTTCGTCACCAGCGCCTGACCACGCGCCAGCACGGTCGGGGCATCGTTGGTGCGCTCTGTGGGCGCGAACGGCGGCCGTAGCTTGGCGAAGTACTCGGCGATTTCCTTCAGGTAGGGGTCCGGCAGGTAGGCCACCAGGTAGTTCATCGGCGGATACCGCCGCGTGCCGTCGCGAAAGGCGGCCAACTGGTTATAGAGGTACCCGGCCGGCTTGCCCGCAATGCGGGGAAAGTAGCCGTTGCTTGTTCCCTGGCCACTCTGGCCGTGACAGGTAACACAGCCTTGCACCCTGGCTTCGAGGGAGTCCACTTGCCTGAACGCCGGAACAGCCTCAGGTTGCGCGATCCCAACCAAGGGAAAGAGTAGTAGAGTCGCGAGCGGCGGGAACTTCCATGTGGGGCGCATGGGCGGTGTGCCGTGTGGTGTGCATCAAGCGTAGACGTCAAGCGTGCCGTGTCAAGCGGAAAGGCAACTACTTTAATTTGAGGTCGTCGAGGGCGACACGCCAGGGCATCCTGTGCCCCTCAGCCTTTGGATGGGTGATGGCGTCATTTCCGGATCCCAGATTCGGTCGTCTCAAGAGCGCGAGAAAGCGGTCGGCCGTGCACTTTGCTGTCGTGGTGTGAGACAGCCAGTGACCAGGAAGCCACGGCGCGGGCGCGGTCAACCGGAGGGCGAGGCCTTGGCCGGCCATATGATTATCAAAGCCGTCCTGAATCCGCTTAGCTGCGTCTGCCATTGGGACAGGCAAGCTGGCGTCATCGGCTTGCCGGCTGATCGCGCAAGGACGCCTGCGCTTCGGCCTCGGTCTCATAAACATAGGGGGCGAGCCCGCGCCGGGCGAGGGTGTCACCGAGCTTGGTGCGCATAAAGGCGCTGGTGGTGAAGCGGGTCACGCCGAGATAGTAGCGTTGCACCATGTTCTCGATCATTTCGACATAGGCGTCTTCCACAGCGCGGTCGAGCATGAATCCTTCGTAGTTGACCACGGTGTAGACCTTATGGCCCAGCGGCTCGCAGATGCGGCATACCTGCGCGCGGATCGCTGCTATGTCTTCCGGGCGCTTCACCTCGAGCTGCTCGAAGTTCAGGAACAGGATGTTCTTCGCATCGTCGTAGTTGAAGCGTGCTGCCAGCGGCAGGCGCAACACGTCCGCGCGCAGTCCCATCGGTTCGGGGCGGAAGATCCGTTCGTCCATTGGCACCGGGGAGCGCACGATCGGTGCGAAATCCATCCTGGCGAGAATGTCGCGCTCCAGATCGACGCCAGGTGCAATCTCGATAAGTTCCATGCCTTGCGCGCTCAGCTCGAACACGCAACGCTCGGTGATGTAGAGCACAGGCTTGAGGGCCGCCGCCGCGTATGGGCCGGAAAACGTGCAATGCTCCACCTCCCGGATGAACTTCCTGGCCTTGCCATCGCGGTGAATCTGGAGCTTCCCGTCGACGACCGCGAACTCGCCGCCGCCGGCCATGAAGGTGCCGACAAACACGACCTTTTTCGCATTCTGGCTGATGTTGATGAAGCCACCGGCGCCGGCCAGGCGCGGCCCGAACCTGGATACGTTCAGGTTGCCCATGCGGTCGGCCTGCGCCAGGCCAAGGAAGGCGATGTCGAGTCCGCCGCCGTCGTAGAAGTCGAACTGGTAAGGCTGGTCGATGATCGCGTGGGGATTGGCCGCTGCGCCGAAGTTCAATCCTCCGGCAGGGATGCCGCCGATCACGCCGGGCTCTGTAGTGAGCGTCACAAGGTCGAGGATCCGTTCCTCGTTGGCGACGCCGGCGATGCCCTCTGGCATGCCGATGCCGAGGTTCACCACGCTGTTGGGCTTGAGTTCCATCGCCGCGCGCCTGGCGATCACCTTGCGCTCGCTCATCGGCATCGGTGCCACGCTGCTCGCTGGCACCCGGGTTTCGCCGGAGAACGCAGGGTTGTACGGGGTGGCAAAGGTTTGCTGGTGGTTCTCGGGTCGCGCCAGCACCACGCAGTCCACCAGCACGCCGGGGATCTTTACCTGGCGGGGATTGAGCGAGCCTCTTTCGGCGATCCGCTCGACCTGTACGATCACCAGGCCGCCACAGTTGTGCGCGGCCATGGCGATCGCGAGGGCTTCAAGCGTCAGGGCCTCGCGCTCCATGGTGATATTGCCGTCCGGATCGGCCGTGGTGCCGCGCACGATTGCAACGTTGATCGGGAAGGCCTTGTAGAAGAGGTAGTCTTGGTCGCCGATACGCATCAGCTCGACCAGATCCTCGGTGGTGCGTTCGTTCAGCTTGCCACCGCCAAAGCGCGGATCGACGAAGGTGCCAAGCCCGACCCGCGAGAGGTGGCCTGGCTTTCCTGCGGCGATATCGCGAAACAGATGGGTGATCACGCCCTGCGGCAGGTTGTAGGCTTCGATCTGGTTGCCGACAGCGAGCTGCTGGAGCTTCGGCACCAGGCCCCAGTGGCCGCCGATGACGCGCTTCACCAGGCCGGGCAGCGCAAAATGGTTCAGGCCCCGTTCCTTGCCGTCTCCCTGCCCGGCGGCGTAGACGAGGGTCAGGTTGCCAGGCTTCGTAAGGTTGACTGGCGCATCGTCATCCTGCGCCAGGCAGAGTTCCTGGATGGCAATGGCAATTTCTTCCGCGAAGCCGATGCCGACGAAGCCCCCGGTCGCCACCGTATCGCCGTCGCGGATCAGGCGAACGGCTTCGCGCGCCGAGACCAGTTTGCCGTTCTCGCGAGAATGGACGGCTGGCAACGGACGACTCGTGGTGGCTTGCGTGTTCATGTTCAAACCTTGCGCTATCGGCGTTTGCGGTGGATTTAATAGAGCCCGGTCAGGTAGTAGAAGGCAATCACGAAGAACACCGCCAGGGTCTTGATGCAGGTGACCGCGAAGATGTCGCCGTACGACTGGCGGTGCGTCAGTCCCGTCACCGCGAGCAGCGTGATCACGGCGCCGTTGTGCGGCAAGGTATCCATGCCGCCGCTGGCCATCGAGGCGATGCGGTGGAAGACCTCCAGGGGAATGCCGGCGGCATGCGCTGCCGCGATGAACTGGTCGGCCATGGCGGCTAGCGCGATGCTCATGCCGCCGGAAGCCGAGCCGGTGATGCCGGCCAGCGCGGTAACCGTGATCGCTTCATTGACCAGCGGGTTCGGGACCGACTTGAGCGCGTCGGCAATCACCAGGAAACCAGGCAGGCCGGCGATCACCGCGCCGAAGCCATACTCCGATGCGGTGTTCATCGAGGCCAGCAGCGAGCCGCCCACCGCCGCCTTGGAACCCTCGGCGAATTTTTGGCTCACCGGCCTGAAGGCCAACACCAGCACCGCCAGGATACCCACCAGCAGCGCGCCTTCAACTGCCCAGATGGCGGCCACCTTTGACACCTCGGTGCTGATCGGCTTGGCGGCACCAGCGAGCGTGAGCTCATGGGTCTTGCCATAAAAACGAGGGATCAGCTCGGTAAAGCCCTTGTTCAGCACGCCGACCAGGACAAGCGGGAGGATCGCGATCCAGGGATTTGCCAGCTTGCCGTGCTCGAACGCCTCGGGTTCGTTGCTATGGCCTTCGCCATAGCCTTCGCCGCTGGCTGCGGCCTGGCGCCGGCGCCAGTTGAGGTAGGCCAGGCCCACCACCAGGATGAAGACCGTGCCGACGACTCCCAGCCAGGGCGCCGCCCAGGTGTTGGTATTGAAGAAGGTGGTCGGGATGATGTTCTGGATCTGCGGCGTTCCCGGCAGCGAGTCCATGGTGAAGGTGAAGGCGCCCAGCGCAATCGTACCGGGGATCAGCCGCTTGGGAATGCCGCCCTGGCGGAACATCTCGGCGGCGAACGGATAGACCGCGAACACTACGACGAACAGCGATACGCCGCCGTAGGTCAGCACCGCGCATACCACCACGATCGACAGCATCGCCCGCTCACGCCCCACCAGGGCGATCACCGACGACACGATGGATTTGGAGAAGCCGGACAGCTCGATCACTTTGCCGAACACCGCGCCCAGCAGGAAGACGGGAAAATAGAGCTTGACGAAGCCGACCATCTTGTCCATGAACACGCTGGTGAACATCGGCGGCACCAGGGTCGGGTCGGTCAGGAGCACCGCGCCGAGCGCGGCGACCGGCGCGAACAGGATGACGCTGAAGCCGCGGTAGGCGACGAACATCAGAAAGAAGAGGGCGGCCAGGACGATCAGGAAGCTCAGCACGTTGTTCTCCTTCTTGGTGAGCGGGCCGGCGCCCGTCATTGCGCTAGTAGGAGCCGCCAGTATCAATGGTCAGGTTGAGCACGTCATGCTCGAGATCCTTGATCAGGTGCTCGTCCTCGAGGATCAGTTCTTCCAGGACATCATTGTTGGACAGCATGCCGATGACGCGCCGGGATTCGATGACGGGCAGATGCCGGATGCGCTTCGCGTGCATCAGTGCCAGGCATTGTTCGCAGGTGTGCGCGGGCGTGACGTAGACCACCTGCGTGGTCATGATCTCCGAGACCCTGGTGTCGCCGGCATGGCGGCCGGCCAGCTCCACTTTGCGGGCATAGTCGCGCTGGGAGAGGATGCCTGCCAGGTTGTCGCCCTGCATCACCAGCACGGTGCTGACGTCCTTGTCGGCCATAAGCCGCAGCGCCGTCAGTACCGAGTCATCGGGTCCGACCGAGATCACGTCGCGAGGTTTCTCGGACAAGATCTGGCGCGCCGTCTTTCGCTCTTTGTTCATCAATGACGTCTCCGGTAGAAGCAGGTCGTGCTACTGGCAGGACAAGAAACGCGAAGTCATGGCTTTCGCGCCCCGCCTCTTACCCGCTCGAGATATTTGCCAGAGACGACCTCGATTCGCACGGTGTCCCCTTCCTTGATGAACTGCGGAACGAGAACTTCCATGCCATTCTCGAGCGTGGCAGTCTTGAAGGTAGAGGTTTCATGCTCGTGCAGGGCAGGCGGCGTGGACACGATGGTCAACTCGACCGCTTGGGGAAATGCGATGGTGACGGGCTCGCCCTCATGGAGCTGCACCGGGATCCGCATATTGGGCTGAAGAAACTTCTCATATGTGCCCATGGTTTCCGAGGGCAAACTGATCTGTTCGAAGGTGTCGGGATTCATGAAGTAGAAGGCGACGCCATCCGTGTACAAGTACTCCATCACCTTGTGCTCGAGCACGACCTCTTCGAGCTTGTCGCCCGGGTGCAAGCGCAATGCCTTGACGTGACCGGTCTTCAGGCTCTTGAATTTGGCAAACACCGCGCTGCCTTGCTGGCCGCCGCCGGCGTGATACCCGGCGCTGGCAACAGTATGGAGCTCGCCTTCAAGCATGACGACCATGCCCGCCTTCAGTCCGGAAGCTTCTATCATTCGCTTGTCTCCGCCCAGTCGGCAAGACGACGCATTCAGCCTAGCACTGCAGCGGGCCTTCAACAACCGGCCCGGCCGCCGACTCGAGGCAGGCGCAGGCAGCGGCGACGCAAGATCCGCTGGCTGAGCTGCGCAAGGCGTATGCAATGCTGCTCCGCGCAGCGAATCCATCCGGCAAGCTCAAGAAGGACCGGATAGCAAAGAAGTGGCTAACCGCGCACCCGTTCTCCCTGCTAACTAGGGCTGCCTCCTGGTTAGCCTGCTCATTCAGTCAGCCCGATGGGGCGTCCCATCGGGCTGACCGGACGCATCAGACCAGGCGATCCAGCCAGCCATGCGGATCGGCGGCGCGGCCTTGCTGGAGGTCCAGCAGGGCTGCCTTCAGGCGGGCCGTCAGCGCGCCGGTCCCGCCGTCCGCGATCGTGAAGTTGTGCTGGCGTCCTTTCACCGTGCCGATCGGCGTGACGACGGCCGCGGTGCCGCAGGCAAACGCTTCGCGCAAGCGCCCGCTGGTGGCGTCGGCCTGCCACTGGTCGATCGAGTAGGGCTCTTCGCGCACCGTCAGACCCATGTCCCGGGCCAGGATGATGATGGAGTCGCGCGTAATGCCCGGCAGGATCGTGCCGGTCAGCGGCGGGGTCTGCAGCGAACCATCCTCGAATACGAAGAACACGTTCATGCCGCCGAGTTCTTCCACCCAACGCCGTTCCACGGCGTCGAGGAAGACCACCTGGTCGCAGCCCTCGCGGATCGCTTCGGCCTGCGCGGCCAGGCTCGCGGCATAGTTGCCGCCGCATTTGGCATCGCCGGTGCCGCCGGGCGCCGCCCGCGTGTACTGATCGGAAACCCAAAGCGTGACGGCGCGCGCGCCGCCCTTGAAATAGGAGCCCACCGGCGACGCGATGACGCAGTAGGTGTACTCGGACGACGGCTTCATGCCCAGCACCGCTTCGGTGGCGATCATGAACGGCCTGAGATAGAGTGCCGCGCCTTCCGCCGCGGGAATCCAGTTCCGGTCCACGCGTACCAGTTCGCGCACCGATTCGAGGAAGAGCGCTTCGGGCAGCGGCGGCATCGCCAGGCGGGTGGCGGAGTTCTGGAAGCGCCGTGCATTCGCGCCCGGCCGGAACAAGGCGGCGGCGCCGTCAGGCTGCCGGTAGGCCTTCATTCCCTCGAAGATCTCCTGGGCGTAGTGCAGCACCAGCGTGGCGGGATCGAACTGGAAGGCGCCGCGGGGACCGATCCTGGCGTCATGCCAGCCAAGCGCTTCCGTGTAATGGATGGTGGCCATGTGGTCGCTGAAGACGCGGCCGAAAACGGGGTCCTGAAGCAGACGTTCGCGTTCAGCGGCTGCCACCGGGTTTGCATGGGGTTCGACCGAAATAGTCGAAACAACGTTGTTGTTCATGCCTGCTCCATGATTGACGGTTGACGGGGAAGATGCGATTGCCCCGTTATTTTGGCCGGGAACCGGGAAATCTGGTCGCGCGCGTCTTCATATCGGCGCTGGCGGGCAACTCTCTTTGGGTCGCGCTGCAATCACCACAACCGGGAGATAAGCCGCGCGAGCCAACCGCGCAGCTCATCTGCGCGAATGTCTTGAAACTTACCGCAGAGTACCAGGGCGAGATCCGACTGGACCGTCCCAAGCATGGCTGCAGCGTCGGCCAAGGTGATGCCTGCGGCTCTTATGCATACCGCAATGTCCTTCACGATTTCCACCTTGAGCGGAATTTCCTCGGCGTCCGCGAAGCCAAGCTGCGCGTAGACATTGGTTTCCCCATACTCAAATCGAAACATGTGGACCTCCTGTCTTGTTGTTCTTGAACATGGCCTTCGAGCGTCGATGCGCCAATATGGTGCCGGCAGAGGGCAGGATTATTGGTGCATACATTCGATAAGACAATCGGGGAAACACTAAGCCCCCTGGCCAAAGCGATTTCATCACCTCGTCACAAGGACAAGGGACCGGAGGCAGCCAATCTGTTGGGGCATCTATCCAGTGTTAAAGCCGGAGACACAGGCAGCGAACATTGTCCACTCGAAACAGGTGTAATCGTTTGTTAATGTCGCGCCCCGCAGCCCTCTTTTGACAACAGATGCGTCCTTTTGCTTTGGTACGATCCCGCTCTTTCCGCCAAGCGTCCCGCCACCGTGAATCGCCGCTATGTATCGTTGTTTCGTGAGTATTGCGCACGGCGGCTTATCCGCGTCCAACCGCTGGCGGCTGCCAGCATCGCGATAGCCAGACGCGTTTTTAACGGCGCGCTGCGCCGCCTTGGCCACCCGACGCGACGCGGCATCATGCTGACGCTCGCCGCAGTGCCGGCGCTGTTTCTGCTGTACGTGCTTGCGCTCGTGCCATTTACGCCGGGCATCGGCGACATCCGCAAAGCCCGCATCGATCGGCCAGCGCTGATCGTGTCGGCCGACGGCAGAGTGGTCGACGAATTCAAACCGGTCAATCGCGAATGGGTCTCGCTGGGGCAGATCTCGCCACACATGGTGGCTGCGTTGATTGCAACCGAAGATCGCCGCTTCTACGAGCATCACGGCATCGACTGGCTGCGTACCGCCTCGGCCGCGCTGCATACGTTCTCCGGCGAACGACAGGGGGGCTCGACGATTACGCAGCAGCTCGCGCGCAACCTGTATCCCGACGAAATCGGCCGCGCGCCGACCCTCGCACGCAAACTCAGGGAAGCGATCACGGCGCTCAAGATCGAAGCCGTGTACAGCAAGGATCAGATCCTTGAGACGTACCTGAACAATGTGCCATTCCTGTACAACGCCTACGGCGTGGAAATGGCCGCGCGCACCTACTTCGGCAAATCGGCCCGTCAGCTCGACATCCTCGAAAGCGCGACACTCGTCGGCATGCTGAAGGCCAACAGCACCTACAACCCTGTGCTCAATCCCGAGCGCGCATTGCAGCGGCGCAACACAGTACTCGGGCAGATGAACAAGTACGGGAAGCTCAAGCCCGATGCTTACAACTGGTTGACGCGACAACCACTCAACGTCGATTTCGCGTTGCAGACCGCGCCGCGAAGCGCGGCGCCGCATTTTTCCGCGCAACTGCGCAGGTGGCTGATCGCATGGGCCGAGCGCAACGGCTACAACATCTACGCCGACGGGCTTGTCGTGCGCACGACGATAGATTCCCGTCTGCAGGCGATGGCGACGCAGGCGATGGACTGGCAGACGAACCAGTTGCAATGGATCGCGAACGGGGCATGGAACGAACGCACGGGCTGTTGGCCGGGCAACGACCTGTTCCGGGCATTTGTCCGGCAAACGCCTGACTATCGCGCCGCACGCGATGTTGGCCAATCGGATCAGGCGGCGCTCAGGAAGCTCGGCACGAACCCAACGTTCGTCCGCGCACTCTGCCGGAGCAAGACTCAGGTCCAGGCGGGTTTCGTCGCGATCGATCCGCGCAACGGAGATATCAAGGCATGGGTCGGCAGTCGCGATTTCGGCGAGGCACCGTTCGATCACGTGCAGCAGGCCCGACGTCAGCCGGGCTCGACATTCAAGCCATTCGTCTACGGCGCGGCGTTCGCGGACGGCGCGCGGCCGAGCGATACGATCGTAGACCGGAATGTTGCCATTCCATTGACCGGGCAAGCGATCTGGCGGCCTACCGACGCGGACCCGCCCACCGACCGGCCGATGACGCTGCGTGACGCGCTAGCGTATTCGCGCAACCGCGTTACCGCTCAGCTCATGCAAAAGGAGCGACCCGAGAAGGTCGCACGGCTCGCGCGGGCGATGGGCGTGCGCGACAGTCCACTCGAAGCGGTGCCGTCGCTCGCGCTCGGCACGAGCCCGGTCACGCTCAAGGAAATGGTATCGGCGTATAGCACGATCGCGAACCGCGGCGCCTATGTTGAACCACGCATGGTCACCCGCATCGAGGATCACGACGGCAAGGTGCTCGCCGAATTTGCGAGCGCATCGCCGGAACAGGCATTGCCCGCCGGCGCGGCGCAAACGCTCGTCGATGTGATGCGCGACGTCGTTATCCGGGGCACCGGCGCAGGCATCCGGACGCGCTTCGGGATTCGCGCCGACGTGGCCGGCAAGACGGGCACGACGCAGGACAACGCGGATGGCTGGTTCATCCTGATGCATCCACAACTGGTCGCGGGCGCTTGGGTGGGTTTTGACGATGGACGTGTGACGCTCGGCAACTACTGGGGCCAGGGCGCGCAAAGCGCCCTGCCGATGGTGGGCGCGTTCTACGATATGGCGCTGCGTGCGCGGGTTATCGATCCGGATGCGCGGTTCAGCCCCGAGACCCGGGCTCCTCGCAAGGTCCATGCGCAACAGCATCGGCACTTCCTGTTCTGGAGGTACTGATGTCGTCGCTGGCGGGCGCGACATTCGCCGTGCAGCCAGTGGCAATCCGTTCACCATTCGCTGATACGGCGGTCAGCGTGACATGCCGCGTGTGGGAGCGACAGCCTGTACCATCCGGGGAAAATCGTTTGGGCGAGGGCTATGGCTGCGCATACTGTAACTGAGCGGGTTCTGATACCGGGTGAAGCGGGCAATATCGAAATCCTGGTCGATACGCCCCGGTCTCCGCCTTGCGGCATCGCCGTCATCGCTCACCCGCATCCGTTGCAAGGCGGGTCGGCCGGGCACAAGGTGCCTCACGTGCTCGCGAAGACGCTCGTTGCGAGAGGCTATCTGGCGGCACGCCCGAATTTTCGGGGCGTGGGCGCTTCCGAAGGCGAACACGATGCGGGGAACGGAGAGACCGTGGACACGGTTGCCGTGGTGAGCCACATGCGTCAGGCGTACCCCGGATTGCCGCTGGTCCTTGCGGGCTTTTCCTTTGGTGCATTCGTCATGGCGCGCGCGGCGCAGAGCCTTCGCGCCAGCGGTGTCGAATGCCCGCACCTCATTCTTGCGGGCACGCCATGGGGCACCGTTGAAGCGCAGCGGTCTTACGAAACCCCGCCTGTTCCGTCAACCACGCTGGCGATTCATGGTGAGAAGGACGAGCGCGTGACGCTCGCTGCCGTGTTCGATTGGGCCAGGCCACAGGGTTTGCCGGTTGTCGTCGTGCCTGACGCCAACCACTTCTTCACGGGAAAGCTTGGCGCCCTGGAGCGCGTGGTCGGGGCCTACCTGGACCATCTGCCGGACCCGGTGGCAGCTGCATAGGGAGGCCGTGAGCCCCGGGGCGCAGCCCACCGATGCCGGATGCCGCGCGTTTCAGTCATCCGGTACCTGCCGCGCGGCGCCGGAGTGCAGTGCCCGGCGCCAGATGCCGCCATCCACGGATAACGCCGGCATGCGTTAAGATCCTGTGTTTCCAGCCACCTTTGGCGCAGTCCGGTGTTACGCCATGAGTAATCTAAACCAGCAATCCATTCTTTCCGTCCATCACTGGACCGACACGCTTTTCAGCTTCACCTGCACGCGCGATCCTGGCTTCCGCTTCGAGAATGGCCAGTTCGCGATGGTCGGGCTGGAAGTGAATGGCCGTCCGCTCCTGCGCGCATACAGCATCGCCAGCGCCAACTACGAGGAAACGCTGGAGTTCTTCAGCATCAAGGTGCCCGATGGCCCGCTGACGTCGCGCCTGCAGCACCTGCGCGAGGGCGACCAGATCTACGTCGGCAAGAAGCCGACCGGCACGCTGCTGGTGGACAACCTGCTGCCCGGCAAGACGCTGTGGCTGCTGGCCACCGGCACCGGCCTGGCACCGTTCCTGTCGATCATCCGCGACCCGGACGTCTACGAGCGCTACGACAGGGTCGTGCTGACGCACACCTGCCGCTTCGTGGAAGAACTGGCCTACCGCGAGCTGATCCAGGAACACCTGCCGCAGCACGAACACCTGGGCGAACTGGTGCGCGAGAAGCTCGTGTACTTCCCGACCGTGACCCGCGAAGAATTCGACAACCGCGGCCGCATCACCGACCTGATCGCCTCCGGCGAGCTGTTCGAGCGCCTGGACGTGGAGCCGTTCTCGCTCGAGAACGACCGCATCATGCTGTGCGGCAGCCCCGACATGCTCAAGGACGTCCGCGCGATCCTGGAAGAGCGCGGCTTCACCGAGGGCAATATGAGCCACCCCGGCCATTTCGTGCTGGAAAAGGCATTTGTCGGCTAAGCCGGCAGGATGGCCGGATTTCCGGCCATTTCAAATCCGGCATCCAAAGTGATGCCGGGATAACGGACAGCCCACCAGGCCCAGGCGGTTTTTCAGGCCGTGACCCACACAACGTGTGCCTGGATTTTCCCGTCGACGGGCCCGGCCCCGAACTTTTCGGCGATGGCCACGGCGCATATGTCCGTGGCGCGCGCCAAAGCATTGGCGCCAGCCGCTTCGATCTCATTGCGCAAGGGCGTTCCCTGGCAGTAGGCGATCGCCGGGATGCGGGCGGAGGCGGCGCGACTGCGCGACGTGACGGTTTCGAACCCGGGCTCTGAATGGAAGCCGCCCAGCCGCAGGTGCTGCGCGATGGCCTGCCGTTCGTGGTACCCATGCGGGGTTCGGGCCAGGAATGCCGGCGGCGCTGCGGGGAAGAGGGTGGCCAGGGCGTTCGTGACGACATGCGCGAAGGCGTTGTCTTCTATCCGGTCCCAGACGTTGAAGAGGAATGCGCCGCCCGGCGCCAGGACGCGGCGCGCCTCTGCGAACGCCCCGGGTTTGTCTGGAAAGAACATCGCGCCAAACTGGCACACCACCAGGTCGAACTCGCCATCCTCGAATGGCAATTGCATGGCATCGGCCTGGTGCCATGCCACTGGCCGGGACGTGCCGATGGCCTGGGCGCGATCCAGCATCGGCTGGTTAAGGTCGGTCGCCACGATAACGGCGCTGTCAGGCAATGCACTGGCCAGCGCCCTTGTTACGACGCCCGTGCCAGCCGCAATTTCGAGCACCTTTTCCGGCTGCCGCGATGCTGCCCGTGCGGCCAGGTCGGCGGCATACGACGCGAAGATCAACGGCACCAGGTACGTGTCATAGAGCTCCGGAATCGAGCCGGCGAAAACCTTGTCAGTGCCACGCGCGTCCTTTGGGCTCAGCCTCCGGCCGGCGAGGCGGTCGGACCGGGCCCGGGCTTCGCCAGCGTGATATGGAGCCGCCGCGACCAGATAGTCGGCATTGCGGCACATTTGGCGTCGCGTCGAGCGCGGCTTGCGCGATAGGACGGCGCCAATATGACTCAATATAGACGCCAGCCCTGACAACGCGAATCCCTGCATATCCGCGCTTCCCGTGTGCGCGTGGCCGCCGCCGTCGGCATGCTTGGGCCGGCTACCCGTTCGGGTGGTGTGGGCGCGTATCCGTTCTGCCATTGTGAATCCGCTCGTCAGCGCGTCGCCTGCCAAGGCAGCGCGGAACTCGAGCGGGTCGCATTGCAACTGGCAGGAGACATCACATGGTTGCCTCAGCATTCAACGGAAATCCCTTGCAGGACCTTTCCGACCATCTGGCAGGTATCGTCGAGCGCATCGGGCAGGGCGTGGTCGCGGTGCACGGCCGGCATCGCATTCCTTCAAGTGGCGTAATCTGGCAGCAAGGCGTCGTCGTCACGGCTGCGCACACGCTCAGGCGCGACGACGGGATCGAGGTCACGCTGCCCGATGGCCGTACGGTCGGCGCGGTCCTCGCCGGGCGTGACGCGGGCACCGACCTCGCCGTGCTCAGGCTGGACGGCGTGGATCAGGACCCGGTCGAGTCCGGCGATGCCGGGTCGCTCAAGGCAGGTCATCTTGTGCTCGCGGTTGCGCGGGTGGACGGAACCGGCGCCAGCGCGGATTTCGGCGTGGTCGGCACCGCCGCCGGCGCCTGGCGCACGTGGCGGGGCGGGCAGTTCGATGCCTTCGTGCGGCTTGACGGCGGCCTGCGCCCGGGTTTCTCCGGCGCGGCGCTGGCGGATATGCGCGGGCTGGCAATGGGCATCTGCACATCGGCACTCGCGCGTGGTGCCGGCATCCTGATTCCCGCGCTGACGGTGACGCGTGTCGCCGGCGAACTGCTGGCGAAAGGACACGTCTCGCGCGGCTACCTCGGCGTGGGCACGCAGCCGGTGAAGCTGATGCAAGCATCGATGGCGAAGCTGAACCTGTCGTCCGATCGCGCATTGCTGGTAGTTTCGCTTGCCCCGAACGGCCCCGCCGAGCAGGCGGGCATGCTGATCGGCGATGTGCTGGTCGAGCTCGATGGCAAGCGCTGCAACGATATGGATGACCTGCACGCCGCGCTTGGCTCGGCTGGCATCGGGCAACCGCTGAAGGTGGCACTGATCCGGGGCGGGGAGCGCAGCGAGTGCTCGGTCATCGTGGGCGAGCGCCCGCAACGCCATTCGTGTTAGCAAGGGTCAGATAGCCGGTCGGTAACAGGTGGACAGATGGCACAGATGAGCCCGGTCCGGGTCGCAGTGATCGCCGGTTCGCCGCAGGTGCGCGCAAGCCTGCTGGCGCTTGCCAACGCCACGCCGGCATTCGAGTCCGTGGGCGGTGCGGCGGACGCGGGCGCACTCGCCGATGGCTTTGCCGGTGCCATGCCCGATGTGATCGTCATCGACCTGGAGCCGGACGCAGGCGACATCATCCGGCCGGGACTCGACAGCACTCCGGCGCTACCGGCGCTGGTCATGCTGGCCGACGAGGTGGACAGCGCCTGGATCGGCGAGGCGTTGCCCGGCCATGCCATCGCGATCCTGCCGCGCGACGCGACGCCCGACGAAATCGTCGCCGCCATCGAAGCCGTGTCCGCGGGCCTTTGCGTGCTGGCGCCGGAAATGCTTGCGGGCATGCTGGCCGGCCCGCGGCTGCCTCGCCCGACAGCCTCGGCAGTGCTAATCGAAGCCCTGACGCCGCGCGAGACGGAAGTGCTTGCGATGCTCGCCGAAGGGCTGGGCAACAAGTCGATCGCGCGCCAGCTCGATATTTCGGACAACACCGTGAAGTTCCACCTCGCATCCATCTTCAGCAAGCTCGGTGCAAGCAGCCGCACGGAAGCGGTGATGTTGGGCATGCGGCACGGGCTGATCATGGTGTAGCGCGTGGAAGCCGCGCGACCAACGACGACTACCACGTCGCATCAACTTCCCGTAGCAGGTGCCCGGCAAGGATGTAGTCCCCAAGCCTTGCCGCTCTTGCTTCCAGGAGTTCCAGCTCGCCTGCCGGCAAGCTGCCGAGCTCAAACTGGCAGTAAAGATTGCGATGACGGAACGTCAGCTTTGGCCGCTTCAATCCGGCAGCAAGCGCCGCCGGTGACTTGACCGCAATGCTCTCGTGGCCGCGATATTCCACGCGGATTCCCGCTTTCCGGCCCAGGTGCCTGAGTTCAGTAGCGTCTTGCCAGCCTGACTCGTAGTCCAGCTCGACGAGTCCAACGCCTTTTGCCTCAAGTAGCCTGATGGCTTCCCCTCTGGTCCCAGCTCGAGCCGTCGTCATTTCTGCCCCCGTTTTCAAATCCACCAGCGCGGACGCCTGCTGGCGTCTGCGTCCCATTGAGTTCAACTCAATCTTGTTATTTCGCTCTGGCCTGTGGCGAGATCTTTTTCAGCTGCGTTGGCCTGGCTGACGCCCTCGCTCGCACCTACCGGAGGCATAGGGTCTCGCCCGGATTTGAGGCCAACATTCCTCTTAATTCTGACCTAAGAAATTTTTAAGTCAATATAGAATCGCCCTGTAGTCCTGCTACCACCCGCGTCACCACCCAAGGCAACGCGGGTTCTTTTTTGGTGCAGCGAGACGGTCTTCTCTTTCTGCTTCGGGCAATGCGCGCACCTGGCAACGCTCGTCGCGGCCTCCAGCCAGTAGTGCCAATACATGCCGTCCGGTCGGTCGGCGAATAGCTGCAGGCGCAGCGCATACATGTCATGCCGTGACATTTGAAGCCTGCAGGAACGCGTTGGAGACGGAGAGTCCAGCGGCCATCGCCATGCTGTCGAAGATGCATTGAACACAAGGCGGCGAGCGACTACTATGCATGCTCGGGCGCGGACACCAGCGCCCGCCAGCCACCTCGAGTCCGAGGAAAGACACGGTCTGTACAAGTCAGACTAGCTGTCACGGACAGTAATGCAGTCCCGTAGCAAACATAGACCCATTGCTTAGGAGACGACTGTGCTGAGCCATCATGAATTCGCAACGCTGGTACTGGTAAACGACAGCTCTGACCCAACCGAGCTGGACCGCGCGGATGTACAGACGCTGCTCGCCCATCAGCTGATCACGCTCGAGCGTCTCGGGCCCGACCGCAGCCGGCCCCAGGTCACGATTCAAGGCTACCGCTTTCTGAAAGTCGTTGGACGCAGGACAGGCCATCCCTAGCGTTGGATACGGCCTGTCACAAGGCGATCTGCATCAGGGTGCCGGCATCCGCCAGGTCTGGGTTGATTGCCCGGGATGGCCGCACCGCAGGTGGAAGGTCGGAAATGCTGACAGGCATGAAACCCAGGCGCGCGAAATAGCCGGACGCAGTCCTGGTCTGCAGCACGATCGACTCGACACCCTGCTGCCGCACGTCCGCCACGACGGCGGAAAGCAGGAATTCGCCGAGACCGGCGGACCTCCCGCGCTGAGCGACGGCCAGCGCGCGAAGCACGCCGGTCGTTTCATATCGCTCGATGCCGGCACACCCGAGAATTCCGGCATTGTCCCGGACCACGATGTATTCGCCGATTTTCTCGCGTATCCCATCGACGTTCAGGGAGGCGGCGCTCAGGAGCGCTTCAACTTCCGGCCAGTCCTTGTCAGTCGCATAATGCGGACGCATGTGTGCACCTTCATGCAAAGTTCGTCCTTCTATCCTACTAATGTAGGGGGGCATGCGCCTGTAGGGATTCCTCTTAAGTAGATATGCTAGCGCCCGAACGCAAATCTGGCCGGGATGTCGGGAAGCCGGCATTCTGCCCGCCGGGGCAGGCTTGAGGGTAGGCGTGGTGTATCGGCGGCAGGGCGGCGGAACAGGACACTAGTCCCAGATAAGCGTGGCTTCCTGCAGCAAGTGGCCGGGCAGGATGTAATCACCGTGCCCGATGGCGAGCGCTTCGAGTTCGCACAGGCAGTCCTCGGATAATGCCGTCAGATCGAAGCGGCAATAGAGGTACCGCTGCCGGAATGTGAGTTTCTCGCCCCGCAATCCCCGGGCTAGTGCATCCGCGGACTCGACCGAGATATGCTCGGTGGTTCTGAACTGTACGACGACGCCGCACCGCTGCCCGAGTCGTCCGAGCTCCAGCGCATCTTCCCAGGCCGTCTCATAGTCCAGGTCGACCTCGCCCTCGGCGCGCGAGCTGATGTGCTCAATCGCGCTGGCTCGATTGCGTGCGACATATATGCTCATTGGGGAGCCTCCCCGATGGAGTCATCGTGGGAAGAATATATCCACCAATAAGGGGCCGCGCAACCGGGCGCAGGGGAGAACCTGCCAGCGGACGGGCAGTGGCGAAGTCTTGTCTGCCGCCCGAATCTGCATGCAGCGACGCGGCTGGATTGCCGGCTTCCGCAGCCCGTTCCCTGCAGCCTGGCGGACTTCTGGCCCGGCCAGCACGATAAAGGTATAAGGCCGCTGCTGCACGAGCCTGACAATCCACATTCCGTTCGCCTTGGCGAAGCGAGTCACCTGGCGGGATTCCAGGTAGGCGGCGGGGCGGCAAATGCCGTCAGAACGATTACAGTCTTGTCATTCAGGCCGAACGGCGCGGCGGATATCATCGCGGGAAGGAAGCGAGACAGGGCGGTGGGCAGGGAGTGTATGGCAATGAAGATTCTTGTGGTGGAAGACGAGCCCAAGACGGCGGAGTACCTGCGCAAAGGCCTGACGGAATCGTCCTTCGTGGTGGATGTGGCCGTGACCGGCGCCGATGGCCTGCACCAGGCCACGGAACACGCCTATGACCTGGTCATCCTCGACGTCATGCTGCCTGGCATGAACGGGTGGGACGTGCTGAAGCAACTGCGCGAGCGCAAGGACACGCCGGTACTGTTCCTGACTGCCCGGGACGAACTGGAGGACAGGGTCCGTGGACTGGAACTGGGCGGCGACGACTATCTGGCCAAACCGTTCGCGTTCGTGGAACTGCTGGCCCGCGTGCGCACGCTGCTGCGGCGCGGGCCGGTGCGGGAAGCCGACCGGATCGAGATCGAAGGCCTCGAGATCGACCTGATCCGTCACCGCGTTACCCGCGCCGGTCAGCGCATCGACCTGACACCGCGCGAATTTGCGCTGCTGCATTTCCTTGCAAGGCGGCACGGCGAAGTGCTGAGCCGCACCCAGATCGCGTCGCACGTCTGGGACATGAACTTCGACAGCGACACCAACGTGGTGGATGTTGCCATCCGGCGGCTGCGCGCCAAGATGGACGACCATTTCGCGCCGAAGCTGATCCACAGCGTGCGCGGCATTGGCTACGTGCTGGAAAAGCGGCAACCGTGAAACGACCCGGCTCGCTGACCGCGCGTCTGGCGCTGGCCTTTGCCATCATCGCGGGCTGCGCCTTTGCCGGAGTCGGCCTTTACCTCTACCACGCGCTGGCCATGCAGATCATCGAGCGGGATGACGCGGAACTGCTGCGCAAGGCGGTCCGCGCCCGCACCGAACTGGCCGAGCCGGACGGGACACCCGCGGAGCGGTGGCGGGAACTGCGCGGCGTTGTCGCTGGCAACGACGAGTACGGATTGCGCGCGCGCACGCTCGACGGCACGCCGCTACTGGCGGCGGGGGCCGATCCGGGCGGCCTGCCGGAAGCGCCGGTGCTGGCGGTGGGAGCGCCGATCGGACTGGCGTCGATCCAGACATGGAGCCGCGGCGATGGCCTGCCGGTGCGCGGCATCTCGATGCTCGTGCGCACCGGCGCGGATCCGGTGCCGGCGCAGGTGACGCTTTACCAGGTGGCGGCGTCCCGTGCAGCGCTGCTGCGTGCTTACCGCTGGAAGTTGCTTATCGCAACCTGCCTCGGTGCTCTCGGCGCGGGCGTGCTTGGGTATGCGGCCCTGCACGCCGGCATGGCACCGCTGCGGCGGATTGCCGCCGGCACCAAGACCGTGACGTTCACCAGTGGCGCGCTGCCGGTCGATCCTTCGCAACTGCCGGCGGAACTGAACGAGCTGGCGCAGGCGCTTCAGCAGATGATCGGGCGGCTGCGCGAGCGCTATGAGCGGCTGTCGCTGTTCTCCGCGGACCTGGCACACGATTTCCGCACGCCGATCGGCAACCTGCTCGGCCAGACACAGGTGGCCCTGTCCAGTGACCGGTCCGCGGAGGAATACCAGGTGCTGCTCGCGTCAAACGTGGAAGAGTACGAGCGCCTGGCACGGATGATCGAGAACATGCTCTTCCTCGCCCGTGCCGACAATGCGCGCGTGGCGCTGCATTACGCGGAGCTGGACCTGGCCGCCGAACTGGCGCGGCAGGCGGACTACTTCGAATTGCTGGCCGAGGCCCGGCGGATCACCATTCGCGTGGATGCGCAGGGCAGGGTGCTTGCCGATCCGACGCTGCTGCGGCGCGCCGTCAGCAACCTGATTTCGAATGCGGTGCGGTACGCGCCGAGCGGTGCGGAGATCCGCCTGTTGGCCCGGCAGGCGGGCGCGGAGGCGCGGATCGAGGTGTCGAACCCGGGCCCCGGCATCGCGGCCGACCAATTGCCGAAGCTGTTTGACCGCTTTTTCCGTGGCGATCCCGCGCGAGCCAACTCGGGGGAGTCGTCAGGCATCGGGCTTGCCATCGTCAAGACCATCATGGACTTGCACCATGGCGCGGTGCAGGTGGAATCGACGCCGGGGCAGATGACCCGCTTCCGCCTGATCTTCCCAGGCGGCCCGGCGCCGGGCTAGGGCGTCAGGCTTGCGCAGGCAGGTGTGCGCCGTCGAGGTACGGATCGCGCGCGCTGTTGTTGGCGCCGTCGGTGAAGGGGTCGCGCTGGCGGTGCACCTGGTCGGTGCTGCCGGCCCCGTTCGTGTCGCTGGACGGGTCGGTCGCCGCCGAGGCAAAGGACGCGGCGGAGCCCAGTACCGTGCAGAGCACGGTGGCAAGGATGATTCGGCGGGTAGGCATCATGGCACTCTCCTGTTGATTGTGCGGCGCGGACATCGTCGCGCCGTGGAAAGCAGTCTAGGAATCGAATGCCGACCGCCGGATTGCGCCTTGATGACAGTCTTGTCATGACGCGGCGACGGTACGGTCTACCCTCGGAGAGTTTCAGCTTCTCCAGTGCCTTGCCCGCTTCGAATGCCGAAGCCGCTCAGGACGTGGATCCGGACCTGACGAGTTGGCACACCAGTACGAGCAGCACGACGGGCACCAGCAAGCTCCACATGGACATTCCCGCGTAGGCGAGCGCGCCGAGCGTGGCTCCGCCCGCGAATCCCGCGAGTGCCGGTGCCATCTTGCCGAGGCGGCCGCGAATGGCATCACGCTGCGCCGGCGGTGCGCCGGGAAGATCCACGAGATCGATGACGATCTGCGTGGTGTTGCCCGTCACGATCGTGGTCGGGCCGTGCTCGGCCAGCGCCGTGCGCGACAGCGCGTTCTGGATGCCCATCGCGACGACCGCGATCTGGCCGGTAGCGATTGCTGCCGGCGCAGCGGGGTCGGTAATCGGCAGGGCCTGGAGTCCGGCCACCATGAAGACCAGCAGGATAACGGCTTCGACGAAGAGCAGGGGAGCGGCCGGCGCTCGGCCCGTTTTTGCGATACGCGATTCCGCCAGTCTTGTGGCGGCGACCGCCACGACAAAGACCGGCAGCGCGAGAATCTTCGCCAGCAGCCCGGCCGACGAGCCCGCCAGCTCGATGCCGATCATGATGAAGTTGCCGGTCACATGCGCGGTGAACAGGCCGAACAATGTGGTGAAGCCGATCACGTCGACGTAGCCGGCGACGAAGGCGAGGATGCAGCCGAGCCACATGGTGCGCCGGCGAGCGCCGGAGGCGGAGGATGGCTGTACGGTGGCTTTCGGGGGCGTCGGTTGCGCGAAGTTCAATTTGCGGCTCCGGATGAAGTGTCCCGCGCCGATGGGCGGAACATAACCACGTGATGCAACCGATGAGGCCGCATGTTGTTCTCCAGGCTGTCACGGCAAGCGAGCCGACGCCGTCGAGGGCGTCGCCATGCAGGATTCTGCCCGCTTCCGCGCGCCTTGGCGCTCGTTAGCCGGAAATCCTGGCCTCCACGCCTCGCGACGCTCGCCGGATCATCTGCGGCGGCTGGCCATAGTTGCGCAGGAATGCGCGCCGCATCCGCTCGCGGTCGCCAAAGCCGGTATCGCGCGCGATGACGTCAATCGGATGCCTGCCGGATTCCAGCATCAGCCGCGCTGCCTCGAGCCGCAAATGCTCGACGGCCTTGGCGGGCGACTGGCCGGTTTCGGCACGGAATGCGCGGCTGAACTGCCGCGCGCTCAGATGTGCCGCTTCGGCAAGCTGTTCGACGGACAACTCGGCCTGAAGATTCTGCTTGGCATAGGCCAGTGCGGTCTGGATGCGGTCGGAGCGCGGCTCCATCTCAAGCAGCGCGGAGAACTGCGACTGGCCTCCCGCGCGGCGATGATAGACCACGAGCTTCTTCGCCACCTGCCGCGCAATATCTGGACCCAGGTCTCTCTCGACGAGTGCCAGGGCAAGGTCGATGCACGCCGTCATGCCGGCCGAGGTCCACACGGGGCCGTCGACAATGAAAATGCGGTCCTCTTCCAGTTTCACGTTCGGATAAGCGTGGCGGAAACGGGACGCGAAGAGCCAGTGAGTCGTGGCGCGCCGGCCATCGAGCAGGCCGGCCTGCGCGAGGTTGAACGCGCCGGTGCAGGTGGAGGCGATGCGCCGTGACGTCCCGGCCGCGCGCTTCAGGAAGGCGACCACGGCGGGCGGCGTCTCCATCACGTCATTGTCGCCAACCACCATCACGGTGTCGAAGTGGCGCCTGCCGAACGGCTGCGTCGCCACCGCGAAGCCGCCGGAGGTGGGCACGGGCCCGCCGTGTTCGGAAAGCAGCACAACCTCATAGGCCGGTTCGCCCGCGGCGAGGCCGGCGAATTCGAAGACTGTCGTGACGGCCAGGTTCATGGCCTGGAAACCCGGATACAGCACAATTCCGACGCGCAGCATGGCGTACCTCCGGTGATGGCGTAAAACGTTGCTTCTCTGACATTTGAGCCATCCGATTATGCACCTATTCTGCCTCCATCGCAGGCCGAATTCACGGGCTGCAATTGACGGAGATTCCTGATGAGCGACACCACACACAAGGGCACCGCCCTCATTACCGGCGCTTCTACCGGCATCGGTGCCATCTATGCGGACCGCCTGGCCAGGCGCGGCTATGACCTGATCCTGGTCGCGCGCAAGCGCGACCGGCTCGATCAGCTCGCCAACAGCCTCACCAACGCAACCGGCCGCGCGATCGAAGTGGTCGCCGCCGACCTGGGCAAGGCGCAGGATGTGCGCCGTGTCGAGGAAATCCTGCGTACCGATGCGAGCATCACCATGCTGGTCAACAACGCTGGCGTCGGCGGCGCCGGGCAACTGCTCGAATCCGATCCGGACAAGATGGAAGCGATGATCAACCTGAACGTGACGGCGCTGACGCGGCTGACTTATGCGATTGCGCCGAAGTTCGCCGCGCGCGGCCAGGGCACGATCATCAATATCGCGTCGGTCGTTGCAGTGGCACCGGAACTGCTGAATGGCGTCTACGGCGGCAGCAAGGCATACGTGCTCGCCTTCAGCCAGTCGCTGCATCACGAGCTTGCCGGCAAGGGCGTGCGCGTGCAGGCGGTACTGCCCGGTGCGACGCGCACGGAGTTCTGGGACGTCGCCGGCCGGCCGGTCGAGGACCTGCCGCAGGCCATCGTGATGGAGGCAACGGATATGGTCGATGCCGCACTCGCCGGGTTCGACCAGGGCGAGCTGGTCACGGTGCCGTCGCTTCCCGATACCGCTGACTGGCAGGCCTTCGAATCGGCACGCGCCGCCCTCGGGCCGAACCTGTCGCACAGCAAGCCGGCCGCGCGATTTGGGGTTGCCGCGCAGGCCTGAGCGGGCAAGGCCCGGCTGGCCCGGGGCCTTACATCATCAGCAGCGCCCCCACCAGCTGCCGCTGATCGCTGGTGGCCCGCATCTGCGTCAGCGCCTTGTTCAGCATGGCGCTGGCGTCGTTGAGCGAACCCGTGATGGTGGAGATGGCCGTCTGCAGCGCGGCGACTTTCATGGTGCGCTGGCGCGGGTCCATATTCTGCTGCGCGGCGATCCGGGCGAGCTCTTCGGCCTTTTCCCGCAGCTTTTCCTGCAGTTCGCGGATGCGCACCAGCAGCTTCTTGACCTGGTCGGGCAGGTTGCTGTTCTCGATCGCCGCGTTGGCGGCCTTGTTGCGCGATGCGGCGGCCGAGGCCAGCGAGCGCCCGCCGGCGGAAATGCGGATGCTTGCGTCCTGGCTTTTCCCGGCGCTGCCGGCTGGTGCTGGTGCCGAGGTTCTTTCCGGTGTCAGTGGTTCGGTGACGGGCAGGTCGGTGCGTACCGTTGCGTTGGTGATGGTGTCCATAAGGGTTGCCGTGATTGGCCCTGTCCTCCGCGCTGTCGTTCGCGCGGTCGTTCGTTTCCCCCCTGGATGTTTAAACGGCAGGCCGGCAATTTCCTTTAGCCACCGCCCGCTACGTGCGCACTTGCTCCGACGCCAGTTCCCGCCAGTGTGCGCGTGTGAAGCTGTAGAGCGCTTCCAGCGCCGGCGAGAGCGTGCGCGCCGACATGCGTGCAATGCCATAGCGGCCGCAGCGCCGCGGATCGGGCGGCATCGGCACTTCGGCCATCAGGCCGCTCGCGCGCTCCTGCCGGGTGATGGGCAGCACGCCGAACAGCAGGGTATCGGTCGCCAGCGTCACGCTGCGCAGCATGTCGAGGTTGTCGCAATGCAGTGAGAACAGCTTGTCCGGCGCCGCTTCCGGACCCCAGAGCTCGGCCAGCTGGCGCGTGACCGTGGAGCTGAGCGTGGTGGTGGCCACCGGGTAGGCGCGGATCGCGTCGATATCGACGCGGCGCTTGCTCAGGATGGGATGGCCGGCGCGGCAGACCAGGCCGGCTGGCAGCTCGCCCAGGGGCTCCATGTCGATGTCGTCGGCGGCGCGCAGTACGTAGGCGTCGCCGACGATGGCGTCGATGGACTCATTGCGCAGCTGCTCCAGCAATGCGCTGGTGGCGCCGGTCTCGGTGCGCACCTTGATGCGCGGCCGGGTTTGTGCCATGTGGATCAGGAAGGGCGTGAGCAGCAGTGTCGCGGGCGCGGGCGCCACGCCGATCGCCAGCGAGCCTTCCTCGCCGCCGCGCAGCAGGTCCAGGTCGCGCCGCAGCTGGGTCTCTTCCAGTCGCATGCGGCGGGCGCGCTCGGCCACCAGTTCGCCGAACACGGTGAGACGCGCACGGCGGGCGCCCCGGTCGAAAAGCGGCGCCCGGAGTTCGTCTTCCAGCGCACGGATGCTGCGGCTCAGCGCCGGCTGCGTCAGGTGTACCGCGCGCGCCGCATCCGAGAAAGTGCCGTGTTCCACCACGGCCAGCAGGTGCAGCAGCTTCTGGGTATCCATGCGCATTCCTTATGGTTTCGGTTAGATATTTGCATTTGAATCATACATCCGTGATCCCTATGATGGTCACAAAGAGCGGGCCCGGCTTCTGCGCCGGCGCACCGCCAGCCGTCCATCGGTATCAACGGAGACAACTCATGCTCAAGCTGTTCATCGGCCTCGGCATCCCGTATTTCGGGGTGATCGGGCTCCTGCCCTGGGTGGCGTCGGTCGAGCGTTTCGTGCTCGGCGTGCCTTTCATCTATGCCTGGATCTTTGCGTGGTTCGTCCTGACGTCGGGCTGCATGCTGACGTGCTGGATGCTGTTCGACCGCCACGCCGCCGACGCGGCGCAAGACGCCTGACCGGGGAACAGTCATGACCACAGCGGTGTTCCTCGGCTTCATCGTTTTCTCCCTCTACCTCGCGGTCCGCTCCGGGAAAGGCCACGGCGGCCAGAGCATGCACGACTTCTTCGTGGCCTCGCGGCAGTTCGGCGCCTACCTGGTGTTCTTCCTGACCGCGGGCGAGATCTACAGCATCGGCACCATGGTGGGCTTTCCCGGCGGCATCTACGCCAAGGGGCCGACCTACGGGGTCTGGTTTCTCGGCTACATCCTGCTGGCGTATCCGCTGGGCTATTTTCTCGGCCCGAAGATCTGGAAGGCCGGCGCCCGCTACAACGCCATCACGCTGCCGGACCTGTTCAAGGGGCACTACGGCAGCCGCGCGCTGGAGCTGATCGTGGCCGGCTCTTCGATCCTGTTCCTGCTGCCCTGGGGGCAACTGCAGTTCACCGGGCTCGTTGCCGCGCTAAAGGGGCTGGGGTGGGAATTCCAGCCGCTCTACCTGGTGCTGATTTCCGCGGGGCTGGCCTTTACGTATATCGCCATCTCGGGGGTGCGGGCCTCGGCCTATATCGCCATCCTGAAGGACATCCTGATGGTGGTGGCCATTGTTGCCACCGGCGTGGCGGTGGGCTGGCAGGCCGGCGTGGGCGACGTGTTCCAGGCGGCCAGCGCGCAGGTGAGCAACCACATGAACGATACCCAGCTGCGCTTCTCGATGAGCACCATCCTGTTCCAGGCGCTGGGCTTCTACATGATGCCGTTCGCGGCGCAGAACTTCTTCACCGCGAGGAGCGCCAACACCATCCGCCGCACGCAGGTGGCCATGCCGCTGTACATGCTGATGTATCCGTTCCTGGTGC
This sequence comes from Cupriavidus sp. IDO, assembly GCF_000812465.1. Lineage (GTDB taxonomy): Bacteria > Pseudomonadota > Gammaproteobacteria > Burkholderiales > Burkholderiaceae > Cupriavidus. The sequence goes on from NZ_JWMA01000063.1 coordinate 31,139, forward strand.
TGGCCTCGTACTACGCGATCAGCCAGAACCTGCAGCTCGCTTCGCCCAATGAGGCCTTCTTCGCGGCGGCGGTCCGGCTGCTGCCGGGCTGGCTGCTGGGGCTGGTGGCGGCCGGGGCGGCGCTGTCGGGGCTGCTGGTGCTGGCGGGCATCTGCCTGGCGATCGGGCCCATCGTCACGCGCAACCTGTTGCCGGGAATGCCCGAACAGCGCCAGAAGCACGGCGCCAAGATCGTGATCGTGATCTACCTGCTGCTCTCCATCGTGATGACCCTGCTCACGCCCAACCTGATGCTGACACTGATCAACACCACCTACTACGGCGTGACGCAGTTCTTCCCCGGCGTGATGGTGATCCTGTTCTCGCTGAAGGTGCGGCCGCTGGCGATTGCACTTGGCATCCTGAGCGGACAAGTGCTGGCGATCGGGCTCTATATCCTGCAACCCGACTTCGGCGGCATCAACCTCGGCCTGATCAGCCTCGCGGTGAACCTGCTGGTGACGGCGGCCGTGAACTACGCCCCCCGGCTGGCTCGCGTGCAGCCGGCCTGACTCAAGACTTCGAAAGCGCAAATGAAAGAGAACGAAACCGGCCGCACGCAGGTGTTCGCGGCGCGCAAGATCCTCACCATGAATCCCGACCGGCCGGAGGCGACTCACGTGGCGGTGCGCGACGGCAAGATCCTGGCGGTAGGCGCCGAAGCCGACATGGCCCCGTGGGCCGATGCAGAGCGCGTGGCCACCTTCCGCGACAAGGTGCTCATGCCCGGCCTGGTCGAAGGGCACTGCCACCTGATGGAAGGCGCGATGTGGGATGCGGTCTACGTCGGCTACTTCGACCGGCGCAACCCCGACGGAAAGCTGTGGCGCGGCCTGCGCACGCTGGACCAGGTGATCGACCGCCTGGCCAGCGCCGCCAGCCAGCTCGAAGACCCCGATGCGCCGCTGCTGGCGTGGGGCTTCGACCCCATCCTGTTTGGCGGCAGCCGCCTGTCGGTGCGCGAGCTCGACCGCGTGTCGGCCTCCCGGCCCATCGTTGTGCTGCACGCCAGCGTGCACCTGATGAACGTCAATTCGGCGATGCTGGCGCTGGCGGGCATCGACGAAGATACCGACATCGACGGCGTGCACAAGGACGCCGACGGGCAGCCTACCGGCGAACTGCAGGAGTTCGCGGCAATGTTCCCGGTGCATCGGGTGATCGGCAGCGGCCTGTCGCTGGCTGCCGCCGAGAAGCCCGAAGCGATCTGGAAGTTCGGCCGGGTGGCGCAGCTGGCCGGCGTGACCACGGCCACCGACCTGGTCAACGATCTCTCGCCGCTCGGGCTGGCCACGCTGCACGAGGTGACGACCGAGGCGTCGTACCCGCTGCGCATCGTGCCGGCCTTCGCGCCGCAGCGCAGTCCGGAAGGCGGCGCCGGGCGCGTGCAGACCGCCATGGCGTCCGCCACGGACAAGCTGCGCTTCGGCGCGGTGAAGTTCATCGTCGACGGCTCCATCCAGGGTTTCACCGCCCGCCTGCGAGCGCCGGGCTATGTGGGTGGCAAGCCCAACGGCCTCTGGCTGATCCCGCCCGGGCAACTGCTGGAAGTGTTCACGCCGTTCCACCTGGCGGGCCTGCAGCTGCATATCCATACCAACGGCGACGAGGCGACCGAGGTCGTGCTCGATATCATCGAGACGCTGCTGATCCAACACCCCCGTGCGGACCACCGCCACACGCTGCAGCACTGCCAGCTGGCCGACACCGCGCAACTGGAGCGCGCCGCGCGCCTGGGCATGTGCATCAACTTCTTCTCCAACCATCTCTATTACTGGGGCGATGCGCACGCCAGCCAGACCGTCGGCCCGGAACGCGCCGCGCGGATGAACCCGGCCGGATCGGCGCGGCGGCTCGGCATTCCGTTCGCGATCCATTCCGATGCGCCCATCACGCCGCTGAACCCGCTCTTCACCGCGTGGTGCGCCGTGCAGCGCCAGACCGCCACCGGCCGCGTGCTCGGCGAGGACGAGCGCTTGTCCGTAGCCGACGCGCTGCACGCCATTACCCTTGGCGCAGCCCATACGCTGAAGATGGAACACATGATCGGCAGCATCGAGCCTGGCAAGCTGGCCGACTTCGCGGTGCTCGAGGAAGACCCAGGCGCTGTTGCGCCGGAGCGCCTGAAGGACGTGCGCGTGTGGGGCACCGTGCTGGGCGGCCGCATTTTCCAGGCGCCGGCGCGATGAACGCGCAGACGCCGATCCCGCTGGTGGTGGTAGGCGGCTACCTTGGCGCGGGCAAGACCACGCTGCTTAACCGGCTGCTTGCCAATGCCGGCGGCCGGCGCGTGGCGGTGCTGGTCAATGACTTCGGCGAAGTGAATATCGATGCCGCGCTGATCCGCATGCGCAGCGACGATGTGATCCAGCTCGAGAACGGCTGCATCTGCTGCTCCATCGGCGGCCGGCTGGCCGAGGCGCTGGTCGCCATCGGCGCACGGGCCGAGCGGCCGGAGCTGCTGGTGATCGAAGCGAGCGGGGTATCCGATCCGGTGCGCATTGCGCAGGTTGGCCTGCTCGACCCGGCTTTCCGCCTGAACGCCATCGTCGTGGCGGTGGATGCGCAGGACATCCACGCCCACCTGCAGGACCCGCAGGTGGGCGATATGGTCCATCGCCAGATAGCCGGGGCGACTGCGCTGGTGCTTACCAAGGCCGACCTCGCCGGCGCACCCGCTACCGCCGGCGCTGTCCGCACCGCGTCCGCCATCGCGCCACGCGCCACGGTGCTCGAGGCGCAGCGCGGGGATTTGCCCCTGTCCGTCTTTCTGGATGCCGCGCCCTTGCCACCGCCAACGGCCGGCGCGCTGCTCGGCGCATCAGGGCATTGGCAGCGCCCGGCTGGCCAGGCGATCACGAGCTTCTCGTACCGGACCGGGCGGCGCTTCGACAAGGGCCAGCTCAGGCAGGCATTGCGCGATCTGCCGGTGCGGCTGCTGCGCGCCAAGGGCATCGTTCGCCTGGAAGCCGGTGCGCATCCGCATGAGCTCCATCTGGTGGGCGGGCGCATGCGCATCAGTGCGCTGCCGGCGTCCGCCGAAGCCGAATCGGCGCTTGTCTTTATCGGCTGCTTTGCGCCGGGCGAGGAGGATGTCGTGCGCGGTCATCTGGAGCAGGCGCTGGTGGCGGCCTGAGCAGGACAGGACACTAGCCGCCTTGCTCGGTGCGTAGCTTCGCGAACCGGGCCAGGCGGCCGGCGATCGCGCTGGCCAGCGAGCGTGCCGCGGACCGCCACAATCCCGCCCCTCATCGCTCTGCTTATAATTCGACCCACGCAGCGCCGCTGCCCGCCAGCCCGCAACTCGTCGAATGCCCCCGTACCTTCTTGTCCTGTGCCTTACCTTCGCAGTGGTTGCCAGCCTGGGCGCTGGTGTCGCGGCCTGGTCCCGCCGGGATGATCCCGTCGTCAAGGCGTTCCTCGCCCTGACGGCCGGCGTTGCGCTGTGGAGCGGCGGCAGGCTGATGGAGCTGAGTTCGGCCGATCTCGATAGCCGGATCCTGTGGGCCAAGCTCCAGTATTTCGGCATCGTGGCCGTTCCGCTTGCGTGGCTGTGCGCGATGATCCAGCTGAGCCGCCCGCGCTATGTCATGCCATGGTCGCGGCTGACGATCCCGGTGCTGATCAACCTGCTGACGCTGGTGCTGGTCTTCACCAACGAGCGGCATCACCTGATCTGGCGCTCGGTGACGCTGGCCCCGCCGGGCAGCCGGCCGCCGGCGATCTTCGTGCACGGGGCGGCCTACTTCGTGATCGCCGCATGGTCATACCTGCTGTTGTTTGCCAGCCTGTACTTCCTGCTGACCGCGCGCGTGCCGAATGCGAGCCTGACGCGTGGCGGGCGCACCATACTGGCCTGCGGCCTTGCCTTGCCGCTGTGCGCCCATATCGCGTACCTGAACGGCTGGACCGGACGGCTGGGCGGCGACCTGACCCCGGCCACGTTTTCGATGATGAGCGTGCTGGTCTGGCTGTGCGCGCTGCGCACCCACCTGGACGATATCGGGCACTATGCCCGCCTGCGCGTCTTCGATGCGCTGCGCGAGGGCTGCGTCATCGTCAATGCCGACCAACGCGTGGTGGATTTCAATCCGGCTTCGTTGCGCCTGCTGCCGGGGCTGCAGCCGGGTGACAGCGTGCCCGCGGCGTGGGCGGACGCGATCGAGGCGACCCGGGCGGGCACGCTTGCGCCGCAATCGTTCCTGCCGGTCGCGGCCGGCGGCGCCGAATACGAACTGACGCTCGAACCGGTGCGCCGCCTGGACGGCAAGGCGATCGGCACCATTGCCTTCCTGCGCGATGTCAGCCACTACCGGTCGCGGGAGAATGCCCTGACGGTGCGTCTCGATGCAACCGAGCAGGAGCTGTCGAGGCTGGCGGACGATCTCGACCGTGATGCCCTGACCGGCCTGCTCAATCGCCGCTACTTCCAGCGTGCCGCCACGGCTGCCGTGCTGACGGCCCATGCCAAGGGCTCTCCGCTCGGCCTGCTGGTGCTGGATGTGGACAACTTCAAGCACTACAACGACCGGCACGGCCATGTCGCCGGCGACGAATGCCTGCGGCAGGTGGCGGCCGCCATTTCCTGCACCATTACCGATCCTGCGCATTTCTGCGCACGGCTGGGCGGCGAGGAGTTTGCCCTGGTCCTGCCGGGCGCCGGCGCGGCAGTGACGTGCAGCCTGGGCGAGGCGCTGGTGGCCGCGGTCCGCAGCCTGAAGCTCGAGCATGCCGGCGCGGCGGCGCAGCCATTCGTGACGGTCAGCGTCGGGGCGGTGTGCGAACGGCCGGCTTCAGAGGACCTGGATCCCCTGCTGGAGAAAGCCGATGCCGCGATGTACCAGGCCAAGCGTTCGGGCCGGGACCGGTTCGTGATGCATGGGGTGGCCGCGGCGCCCTCCCGCGTTGACGGGTGAGCCGGGCGCCGGCGGCTGGCCCGTGGCCTTACTTGTCCATGCCGGTCGTCGGCGCCTTCTTGTGGCTGTGTGACTTCTTCGACCCTTTCTGGGCGGTCGTCTTGTCATCCGTCAGCGCGGAGGCGGTGCTCTTGTTGGCGCCCTGGGTATACGGATCGAACTTGTCGTTGGCCCGCGCGGTATCCGGAACGTAGCCCTCCTTATTGGTCGCCCGTTCCGTGTCCGGCACGTAGCCGTCCTTGTTGGTGCTCCGCATGTTGTAGTCGTAGCGGTCAGCGGGATTCTGCGGGCCGGCGGCGAGGACGGTTGCCGGTACGAGAACTGCAATGGCGAATGCAATAGCGGTCTTCATGGGTCCTCCAGCATGTCAGTGTCCGCCGGCGTCCCGTGTCGCACGGGTAGGGCGGGCCGACCTGTAGCGTAGTCGGCAGGCGTGCAAAGTTCCAGCGTGGGACTGCATGCGTGCCTGCCGGAATCGGGCCGGGTCCTGCAATACCCTTTGAAGCGGCGCCCGCGCTTTCCTATACTCACCTCGTTTCCGTGCGAGGTGCAGCATTCGTGGTTCCCGCCCTGCCAATCATTGCCGGCGCCTGCCGGAAGGTGCGAGATCAGCCATGGTCCAGAAGCGCATCTACGATTTCCCGGGGAATGAGCGCGACGCCTTTACGCTGGCGTGTGCGCGGCATGGCTTTGTCAGCGAAGACTTTGAAGTCAGTGCTGACGAACCGGATCAGCGCGCAGGAGAAGGAATCCGCTCGGTGACGGTAGCGCGCGTCGTGGGCGGGGCGTTGCAGGTCTATCGCGCCACGGGCGGGGGATCCTGGATTCCGGATTTTGAGAAAGACCTCGCGCGGAACGAATTCGGGTTTCCCCTTGCGGATTGAAATCCGGGCGAATGGAAGCGGAATTCAGTCGGGTAATAAGCGGTAATAAGAGGCCGGTTTCGTCCTCAGATCGGGTTGGCTAAACGGGAATTTCATGGGAAAGTCATGTTTATCCGGCATAATAGCCTGGCAACCCAATGGCATTCCGACGCGATTCCATGCTAGTGACGATTCGTACCGTAACAATGCCCGGAACACCTGGTCGCCCCGCGCAGCACAGGGCCGCCGTGTACCTGACTTCCGATGAAGAGACCGAGCCGCTGATGACCAGCGAATGGGGGCGGCGCGAGCCGGAGGTTTTCCTCGAGGCGCAACTATGGGCGCGCAGCCACGACTACGTTGTGTCCAATCCCCGGACCGGCACGTTCTACGGCTCTCCTATCTGGCGTTAGCCCGCTTCAGATTGCCGGCCGAGCCAACAGATCCCCTGGATCAATGATTCAGTGGACTAGAATCGATTCGGGGCCCCGCTGATACAGCGGCGGCAACCTTCGACCCGGCATCACATGGAAGACGATTCGAATCCCTCGCAAAGCGCACTATCCCTCGATGCCGACCTGGACCAGCCCGCGGTGCCCGATCCGTTGTCCGCGGCGCTGAGCGGCAATGAGTTCTATGTCAACCGGGAACTGAGCCAGCTCGAGTTCAACCGGCGTGTCCTGATGCAGGCCGCCGACCCGGCCACGCCGTTGCTGGAGCGCCTGCGCTTCCTGTGCATCTTCAGCAGCAATCTCGACGAGTTCTATGAAATCCGCGTCGCGGGGCTCAAGGAGCAGTGCCTAGTGCAGGCGCCGGCCACCGGGCCCGACGGACTGTCCGCGCAGGCCCTCTACGACCTGGTGAATGCGCGGGTGCGGGAGCTGGTCGACTTGCAGTACCGGATGTTCAACGAGGTACTGACCCCGGCGCTGGCCGGGGAGCAGATCTGCTTCCTGCGCCGCCCGTCGTGGAATCCCGTGCAGGCGGAGTGGATCCGCGCGTATTTTTTCAATGAGCTGATGCCGATGCTGACGCCGATCGGGCTGGATCCGGCGCATCCGTTTCCGCGCGTGCTCAACAAAAGCCTGAATTTTGCCGTCGAGCTGGAGGGCAAGGATGCGTTCGGGCGCAGCTCCGGCAATGCGATCGTGCAGGCGCCGCGTGCGCTGCCGCGGGTGATTGCGCTGCCGTCGGACGTTGCGGGCTGCCAGCACGGCTTTGTCTTTCTGTCTTCGATTCTTCACGCGCACGTTGGCGAGCTGTTCAGCGGCATGACGGTGCGCGGCTGCTACCAGTTCCGCGTGACGCGCAACAGCGAACTCTTCGTTGACGAGGAAGAGGTCAAGAACCTTCGCGAAGCCTTGCAGGGCGAGTTGCCGCAGCGGCACCTTGGCGACGCGGTGCGGCTGGAGGTGGCCGACAACTGCCCGCCCGCGATTACCGCGTTCCTGCAAGGCCAGTTTGGCCTGTCCCCGACGGAGGTGTTCTCGGTCAACGGGCCGGTCAACCTGGTGCGGCTGATGAATGTCCCGGAAAAGGTCGACCGGCCGGATCTCAAGTACGCGCCGTTCCGCCCCGGCTTGCCCAAGGCGCTGCAGCAGCAGCCCGACCTCTTCCGCGCCATCCGCGACGGCGACATCCTGCTGCATCATCCGTTCCAGTCGTTCGCGCCGGTGGTGGACTTCGTCCGGCAGGCGGCGCAGGACCCGGACGTGGTGGCGATCCGCCAGACCGTCTACCGCGCCGGGCATGATTCCGTGCTGCTTTCCGCGCTGATCGAAGCCGCGCGCAACGGCAAGGAAGTGACCGCCGTGGTGGAGCTGCTGGCGCGCTTTGACGAAGAGGCCAATATCGGCTGGGCCGCGCAGCTCGAAGAGGCCGGCGCGCATGTGGTCTATGGCGTGGTCGGATACAAGGCGCACGCCAAGATGGTACTGGTGGTGCGGCGCGAAGGCGGGAAGCTCAGGCGCTACGCGCACCTGGGAACCGGCAACTACCACAGCCAGACCACGCGCTTCTATACCGACTTCGGGCTGCTGACCAGCAATGCGGAAATCACGCAGGATGTGGCGCACGTGTTCAGCCAGCTGACCGGGCTGGGCCAGACCAGCAAGATGGCGCAGCTATGGCAGTCGCCGTTCACCATGCACAAGGCGCTGCTGCAGGCGATCCGGCGCGAGGCCGAGCACGCCAAGGCCGGGCGCAAGGGCTGGATCATTGCCAAAATGAATGCGCTGCTGGAGCCCGGCCTGATCCAGGCGCTTTATGATGCGTCGCGCGACGGCGTCCGGATCGACCTGATCGTGCGCGGCGCCTGTGCCTTGCGGCCCGGTGTGCCGGGGCTGTCCGACAACATCCGTGTCCGCTCCGTCATCGGACGCTTCCTCGAACACTCGCGGATCTTCTACTTCCACAACGACAAGGCGGAAGACGTGATGCTGTCGAGCGCGGACTGGATGGACCGCAACCTGTTCCGGCGCATCGAGATCTGCTTTCCGGTGCTGGATGCGCGCCTGAAGAAACGGGTGATTGCAGAGGGCCTGAAGCTATACCTGCGGGACAAGCGTGACGCGTGGGAAATGGAGCCGGACGGCCGCTACAAGCGCAAGCGCGCACGCGATGGCGAGTCCGCGCAGTGCGCCTTGCTGGCGTTGCTGACCTGAGCGGACCTCGCGATGCGCGGCACGAATTCAGGTCGCCGCCGGTGGTGGCTCAGCAGGGACTTCCTGCTGCGTTGCCGTGCGGACCGGAATCCTCTTCGCGCAGGCGCCGGAGCGCCCGGGTCAGCATGGCGCTCTCCTCGTGGTCCGCGGTGCACCGCAATGCCTGCACCGCTTCTTCCAGGCCTGCGAGGGCAGGCGGGCTGAGCATGCCCGCCGCCTGCATCAGCTCCAGCTCCTTGCCGATGCGCTTGCACAGCTTGCGGACGAACTCCGGGTCGAGCTGACCTTGCGCGGCGGCGTTTGCGATGTGGCTGGTGAGGGCCGTCAGGCCTTCAGGCGTCGTTTCCGTCACGGCAACGGTCTCGGGGTTCATCGCGGCTCCTGCTGGAAGGGTGGGGATTCATTTTAGGCAGCCATTGGCGGCAGCGTTCAATGATTTCTCCCGGCAGTGCAGGGGGGATCGCAATTCCCCGGATCCGGTCGCGAATGCTCCCCAAACGTGCATTGCAAGCCGCATGGCCTCCTTGCGCCGCGACCCCGAGGCCGCGGCGATTCCTGCCCCTCAGGCGTTCTGCGGCGGCTCGCCAACCGGGTCCGGATGGATCTGCAGCACCGAGTCCCGCTTCTCCAGCAGGTGACGGCGAAGGATGGCGGACAGCGCCTTGCCGTCGCGCGCTTCCAGCGCCTTGATCATGTCTTCGTGCTCGTGCACGGCGCGGTCCCATTTGTCGCTCTGGTGATTGGAGCGGAACCGCATGGCCTGCAGGCGACGGTTGATCGACTGGTAGGTCTGGCGCAGCGCCGAGTTGCGCGCGGCCTCGTTGATGCGGTCGTGGATTTCCTGGTTGCGGCTGTAGTAGCCGGGCAGGTCGTTCTGTGCGCGGCACGCCAGCATGGCGTAGTGCAGGGCCTTGATCTCGGCCAGCTCCGCGGGCGTGATGCGCTCGCAGGCGAGTTCGCCGGAGAACGCTTCCAGTCCGCTCATTAGCTCAAAGCTTTCCCATATCTCGGCCTCGGTCATGCGCGACACGCTCGCGCCGCGATTGGGCGAGATATCGATCAGGCCTTCGGCGGCCAGCACCTTGAAGGCCTCGCGCAGCGGCGTGCGCGAGATGCCGAGCGTTTCGCACAGCTCGCGCTCGTTGAGCTTCATGCCCGGCGCCAGCACGCCTTCCACGATGAACTTGCGCAGGTGGTCCACCACCGTGTCATGCAGGCGTTGCCGCTCCACTTTCGGCAGTACCGGGCCTGACCGGGAAGGGTCGCCACTGACTGGATTTTGCATACAAAGTCCTTATTCCTACGTTTCGCCCATTCTACTGCATCGCCGCAGCTGTCCAGTAGCTCTGGGTATACGAGAGCGTCTGGCCTGTGTCTTTCGCCTTGGATGCACAGATTTTGTCTGCTAGAGTATTTTGCATTCAAAATTCATCATGCGGAGAGACCTCATCTCCGGCAGACCGCCGTCCTCCGCAAGCCCGGGCCGTCAGCGGTGCGGCAAGCACGGAGAAGGCAAGCGCGTGGAACACCATGAACCATTCATCCTCATCCCTGCTCGTCAAGCCGATCCATCTGGTGCCGTCGCAGAGCCGCGCCACCACGCCACTTTCCGCGCTGCTGCGCAAGGAGCTGCGCGGCGACGTGTTGTTCGACCTGGCAGGGCGGGGCCGCTACGCCACGGACGCTTCGATCTACCAGATCATGCCGATCGGCGTGGTGGTGGCGCGCGACCAGGCCGACCTGCTGCGCGCGCTGGACATCGCCCGCGACCAGAAGGTGCCGGTGCTGGCGCGCGGCGCCGGCACCAGCCAGTGCGGCCAGACCGTGGGCGAGGCGCTGGTGATCGACAACAGCAAGTGGCTGAACAACGTGGTTGCCTTCGACGCCGGGGCGCGCACCGTCACCGTCGAGCCCGGCATCGTGCTGGATCACCTCAACGCATGGCTCAAGCCGCATGGGTTGTGGTTCCCGGTCGATGTCTCGACCGGCGCGCAATGCACCATCGGCGGCATGACCGGCAACAACTCGTGCGGCTCGCGTTCGATCGAATACGGCAACATGGTCCACAACGTGCTCGGCATCGACGCAGTGCTGGCCGACGGCAGCGAGTGCCATTTCGGTTCACTGGCGCAACCGGTTGCCGCGGGGCGCGCCGAAGGCATCCTGCGCGGCCTGGAGCGCATTGCCATGCGCGAGCGCGGAGAGATCGCCGAGCGCATGCCGAAGGTGCTGCGCCGCGTGGCGGGCTACAACATCGACCTGTTCGACTGCCAGAACCCACGCGCCTATACCGACGACGGCTACGCCAACCTGTCGCACATCCTGGTGGGATCGGAAGGCACGCTGGCCTACAGCCGGCAGATCACGCTGAAACTGTCGCCGCTGCCGGCGCACAAGGTGCTGGGCGTGGTGAACTTCCCCACCTTCTACCAGGCCATGGACGCGGCACAGCATATCGTGAAGCTGCGCCCGGTGGCGGTGGAACTGGTCGACCGGACCATGATCGACCTGTCGATGGAGAACCCGGCTTTCCGCCCCGTGGTCGAGAAGGCGCTGGTCGGAGATCCGCAGGCCATCCTGCTGGTGGAGTTCGCCGGCGAGGACCGCGCGGCGCTGCTCGCACAGCTTGCGCAGCTTGCCGAACTGATGGGCGATCTGGGGCTGCCCGACAGCGTGGTGAAGATGCCGGAGGCCGGCGCGCAGAAAGCGCTGTGGGACGTGCGCAAGGCCGGCCTCAACATCATGATGAGCATGAAGGGCGACGGCAAGCCGGTGTCGTTTATCGAGGACTGCGCGGTGCCGCTGGAGCATCTGGCCGAGTACACGCGCCGGCTCACGGAGGTGTTCCACAGGCACGAGACCGAAGGCACGTGGTACGCCCACGCCAGCGTCGGCACGCTGCATGTGCGGCCGATCCTCGACATGCGGCGCGACGGCGCGGTGCGCATGCGCGAGATTGCCGAAGAAGCGGCCGAACTGGTGCGCGAGTACAAGGGCGCGTATTCGGGCGAGCATGGCGACGGCCTGTGCCGCGGCGAATGGGTGGCCTGGCAATATGGCCCGCGCATCAACGCCGCGTTCGGCGAGATCAAGGTGTTGTTCGATCCGGACAACCGCTTCAATCCCGACAAGATCGTGCGGCCGCCGAAGATGGATGCGCGCGAGAACTTCCGCTTCGCGCCCGGCTATGCCGCGCTGCCGCTCACGCCGGCGCTGGACTGGTCGGCCTGGAATGTGCGGCGCGATCCGATGACCGGCGAGGAGACCGCGCCCGGCACCGACACGGCCACGCACGGGCTGGCCTCGGCCGTGGAGATGTGCAACAACAACGGCCATTGCCGCAAGTTCGACGCCGGCACCATGTGCCCGAGCTATCGCGTGACCAAGGACGAGCAGCACGTGACGCGCGGCCGCGCCAACACGCTGCGGCTGGCGGTATCGGGCCAGCTCGGGCCGGAAGGGCTGGCCAGCCCCGAGGTGAAGGAGGTGCTCGATCTCTGCGTGTCGTGCAAGGGCTGCAAGCGAGACTGCCCGACCGGCGTGGACATGGCGAAGCTCAAGATCGAAGCCCGCCATGCCTGGGCGAAGCAGCATGGCATCAGCCTGCGCGAGCGGCTGGTGGCCTACATGCCGCGCTATGCGGCGCTGGCCAGCCGCGTGTCCGGGCTGCTGGCGCTGGCCGACAGCATTCCGGGCGTATCCGGATGGGTCAAGGGCGTAATCGGGTTTGCCCCGCAGCGCTCGCTGCCACGCTTTCGAAAGCCGTTCCTGCAATCGCGCCATGCCAGCCCGAAAGCCGATAACCGCGCGGGCAGCCGCGAGGTACTGCTCTTCGTCGACACCTTCAGCAACTACATGGAGCCGGAGAACGCGCGTGCCGCCCAGGCGGTACTGGAAGCGGCGGGCTACACCGTGCATTTCAGTATCCGCCCCGGCGAGCGCCCGCTCTGCTGCGGCCGCACTTTCCTGGCGGCCGGGCTGGTCGACCAGGCGAAGGAAGAGGCAAGGCGCGTGCTCGACGCGTTCCGTCCCTACGTGGAACGGGGCGTGCCGGTAGTCGGGCTGGAGCCGTCCTGTCTGCTGTCGCTGCGCGATGAGTTCCTCAGCTATGGCTATGGCGAGGAAGCGAAGCAGCTGGCCAGCCTGTCGTTCCTGTTCGAGGAATTCCTGGTGCGGGAGCAGAAGGCCGGCCGGCTGGCGTTGCCGCTCCAGCCGCTGAGAGCGTCCGAAGCCGTGGTGCACGGCCATTGCCACCAGAAGGCCTTCGATGCCTTCACGCCGGTGCAGACCGTGCTGGGATGGATTCCGGGCCTGAAGGTTGCGCCGGTGGAATCGTCGTGCTGCGGCATGGCGGGGAGCTTCGGCTACGAAGCCGAGCATTTCGATGCCTCGCAGGCGATGGCGGAGCTGTTGCTGCTGCCGGCGGTGCGCAAGCGGGCGGCGGATGCCATCGTGGTCGCGGACGGCACCAGCTGCCGACACCAGATCCTGGACGGCGCCGATGCCGAGGCTGTGCACGTGGCGCGCGTCCTGGCGATGGCGCTGCAGCCGGAAAGTCAGGTTTAGTACCCGGCCGCGTGACGCTGGCCTGAATAAAGAAAGCCGCAACCAAGCGGCCACGGTAGTCCAACCAACGGAGACCAAGCATGCAGACGAAGAACGCCTGGAAGTTTCTGGCCCTCGCAATCGGCGCCATGGCCGCGGTGAGCACCCCGGCAATCGCGTGGGAACCCAACAAGCCGGTTGAAATCGTGGTGCCGTTTGGCGCCGGCGGTGCCTCGGACCAGATGGCGCGCTCGATCCAGGGCATCATCGCCAAACACAAGCTGATGAGCCAGCCCGTGATCGTGCTGAACAAGGCGGGTGCCAGCGGCGCGGAAGGCCTGATGGACACCAAGGCTTCGCCGGGCAATCCGCACAAGCTGCTGGTGGCTTCGTCCGCGCTCTACACGGTGCCGATGGTGAGCCACCTGCCCTTCAGCTGGCGCGACCTGACGCCGGTGGCGATGGTGGCGCAGGACGAGTTCGTGCTGTGGACCAATTCCGCCGCACCGTACAGGACCGTCAGCGAGTTTATCGATGCGGCCAGGGCCAGCGGCGGCAAGACCAGAATGGGCGGCACCAGCTCCAAGCGCGAAGACCAGATCATCACCACGCTGATCCAGAAGAAGACCGGCGCGAAGTTCATCTACGTGCCTTACAAGGGCGGCGGCGAGGCCGCGACCCAGCTCTCTGGCCAGCACATCGATGCCAACGTCAACAACCCATCCGAGTCGGTGGCCCAGTGGCGTGCGGGCGAGCATCGCGCGCTGTGCGTATTTGCGCCGGAGCGCATGAGCTACAGCAACAAGGTCACGCAGACCCAGAGCTGGCATGACGTGCCCACCTGCAAGGAGCAGGGGCTGGACGTCCAGTACCAGATGCTGCGCGTGTTCATGCTGCCCGGCGGCGTCACCCCGGAGCAGCAGAAGTACTACGTCGACCTGATGCAGAAGGTCGTCGCCACGCCGGAGTGGAAGGAGTACCTGGAAAAGAGCGCGCTGAAGAATGACTTCATCACCGGCAAGGCGCTTACCGACTTCCTGGCGAAGGACGAGGCCGCGCACCGCGACATCATCAGGGAGGCCGGATTCGTCGCGTCGCGATAAGCGAGCACGGCTCCGCCCCGCGGGGCGGAGCCAATGACCAACCGGATGCGGGGGAGTCGTTCAAATGGATGCGAAGCAAGCGGAGATGCCCGGGCAAGGCGGCATCTCAGTCAGGGCAATGGAGCTGGTGGTGGCGCTGTGCCTGCTGGCAGGCGCGCTGGTGGTGATCTGGAGCAACTACAGCATTGGCGCCGGCTGGGCGCCGGACGGCCCGGAAGCGGGCTACTTCCCGCTACGCGTGGGCGCCATCATCCTGGTGTGCAGCGTGCTGGTGGCATACCAGGGGCTGCGCGCGAACAACCAGGCAATCTTCGCCACCTGGCAGCAATTGCGGCAGGTCTGCGTGATCCTGGTGCCGCTCACGGTGTATGTCTCGCTGATCGGCGTGCTGGGCATCTACGTGGCCTCGTCGGTCTTCATGGCGGGATTCATGGTCTGGATCGGCAAGTCCCGGTGGTACCGGGCCGTGCTGATCGGCGTAGGCGTCAACGCGGTGCTGTTCTGGATCTTCGAGATCCAGTTCCGCGTGCCGCTGCCGAAGGGCCCCATCGAAGCCATGCTGGGCTACTGAGGAGCAGGCCATGGAAGAAATCAATGCACTGATGGGCGGTTTTGCCGTCGCCCTGTCCTGGCAGAACGTGGGCCTGATGTTCGTGGGCATCCTGCTGGGCATCGTGGTGGGCGTGCTGCCCGGGCTGGGCGGCCCCAACGGCGTGGCAATCCTGCTGCCGCTGACCTTCTCGATGGACCCGACCTCCGCCATCATCATGCTGTCCTGCATCTACTGGGGCGCGTTGTTCGGCGGGGCGATCACGTCCATCCTGTTCAATATTCCCGGTGAAGCCTGGTCGGTGGCCACCACCTTCGACGGCTACCCGATGGCGCAGCGCGGCGAGGCCGGCAAGGCGCTGACCTCCGCCTTCACCGGCTCCTGTCTCGGGGCGATGGCCGGGGTGCTGCTGATCACCTTCCTGGCGCCGCTGGTCGCCAGGTTCGCCCTGCGCTTCGGTCCGCCGGAGTTCTTCGCGGTCTATCTGCTGACGTTCTGCAGCTTTGTCGGCATGGGCAAGGAGTCCAGGCCCAAGATCCTGATTGCGATGTGCCTGGGCTTCGTGCTGGCGGCGGTGGGCATGGACACGGTGTCCGGCACGCTGCGCATGACCTTCGGCTCGACCGAACTGCTGCGCGGGTTCGACTTCCTGGTCGCGGTGATCGGCCTGTTCGGCATCAGCGAGATCCTGATGACGATGGAGGAGGGCGTGGCGTTCCGCGGCAAGCAGGCGCGCATCGACATGAAGGTGGTGCTGAAGACCTGGGCCGAGCTGCCGCGCTACTGGATGACGGTGCTGCGCTCGTCGGTGATCGGGTGCTGGCTGGGCATCACGCCCGGCGGCGCCACGGCGGCGTCGTTCATGGGCTATGGCGTGGCCAAGCGGATGGCGAGGGACCCGGACTCGTTCGGCAAGGGCAATATCGAAGGCGTGGTGGCGCCGGAAACCGCGGCGCACGCCGCGGGCACCAGCGCACTGCTGCCCATGCTGGCGCTCGGCATTCCCGGCTCCGCGACCGCCGCCGTGCTGCTGGGCGGCCTGATGATCTGGGGCCTGCAACCCGGTCCGCTGCTGTTCACCGAGCAGGGCCCGTTCGTATGGGGGCTGATCGCCAGCATGTACCTCGGCAATATCGTCGGCCTGATCGTGGTGCTGTCGACGGTGCCGCTGTTCGCCGCGATCCTGCGCATCCCGTTCTCGATCATCGCGCCGCTGATCCTGGTGATCTGCGCGATCGGCGCCTATACGGTCAACGGCGCGCTGTTCGATGTCTGGCTGATGCTGATCTTCGGCGTGATCGGCTACGTGCTGAAAAAGCTGGACTATCCGCTGGCGCCGATGGTGCTTGCGCTGGTGCTGGGCGACCGTGCCGAGAATGCGTTCCGCCAGACCATGCTGGTGTCGTCGGGCGCGCTGGACATCTTCTGGTCGAACGGACTGGTGGGCACGATCATGGCGCTGGCTGTCTTTGTGCTGGTCTGGCCGCTGATGGGGGATCTGCGGGCCAGGGTGGTGCGGCGGACGGCCTGAGGGCTGTACGCGGTGTGCGCGGCGGTGCCTCGTCGCGCACATTCGCCAAGTCGCCTGCTGCTTGCAAGAAGTGCGATCCCTTCGAACATCTGTTTAGAACACCGTCCTCGCCATGCCCGCCCGGTCGCATGACTTGCCGTGCACTGGCCTGCACCATGATGCGCCGTATCCGGCGCTTTCTTCGTTCTGGAAGTCGCGCAGCGGAATCGGAATGAAGCAACCCTGTAGTTAGTAAAAAAGTCTGTGCGCCGGGCAACAGAAAGGGCCTCATGTCACGTATGATGAACATGGTTTGTGTCGGTTGAGATCCCTGATTCCGGCCGAACAACTAACTCGTCCTTACTGCCTTGAGGTCTGGCGAATTCTGACAGCGGGCCGTTCTGCCCCGCGGCCATGGTCAGGGGCGAGCGACTCTTGTCCCCTTGCTCTGGTGTGCAGGGGGGCGTCGCGGTCCAGGCTGAAAAGGTTTCCGCATGGGAAGCCAAAATGAAGACTGAGCAGCCCAAACCCTACATCACGTGGCTTGTCGCGCTGTACATCCTGTGCGGCCTGGTCTATATGGGCTGGCGCGTGGGCACAGTCAATATGTCGGCCCCGGTGGTCTCCATCCCGCTCTATGCGGCCGAGCTGTACGGCTATATCAGTGGGCTGCTGTTCGTGCTGATGACCTACCGGCTCAGCGTGCGCGAGGCGCCGCCGCCAGAGCCGGGCATCGTGGTGGATGTCTACGTGCCGACCTACAACGAGTCGGTCGACCTCATCCGCCGGACGCTGCTCGCCGCCAGGCGGATGGACTATCCGCATGTCACCTGGCTGCTGGACGACGGCCGCCGCGAATCGATGCGGGCACTGGCCGAGGAGCTGGGCTGCCGCTATCTCGCCCGCGACAACAATGCGCACGCCAAGGCCGGCAATCTCAACCATGCCCTGCAGTACAGCGAGGGTGAATTCATCGCGATCTTCGACGCCGACCACGCACCGCGCAATGATTTCCTGGTCAAGACGCTGGGCTATTTCCGCGACCCCCTGGTCGCCTTCGTGCAGACGCCGCAGGATTTCTTCAATATCGACTCGTTCAACCACCGGCTCGGCAAGAAGCGCGTCTGGGATGAACAGGCGCTCTTCTTCAAGGTCATCCAGCGTGGCAAGGATGCGCTGAACGCTGCGTTCTTCTGCGGCAGCTGTGCCGTCATCCGCCGCTCCGCGATCGAGGAGATCGGTGGCTTTGCGACGGAGACGGTGACCGAAGACGTGCACACGGCTGTCAGGCTGCATAAGCGAGGGTATCGTTCCGTTTACCACGCCGAGTCGCTGGCGTTCGGGCTGGCGCCGCACAGCATCGATACCTACCTGAAGCAACGCATGCGCTGGGGCATGGGTGCCATGCAGGTGTTCCGCAGTGAAAATATCCTGTTCGGGCGGGGGCTGACGCTGGGTCAGCGGCTCAATTACTTTGCATCGGCGCTGTTCTTTTTCGAGGGCTGGCAGAAGCTGGTGTTCTTTCTCGCCCCACCGGCTGTCTTCCTGTTTGGCGTGCTGCCCATTGTTGCGCCGCTGGACACGTTCCTGGTGCTGTTCTGCCTGTATTACCTGCTGTCGATGCTGGTTCACCTGGAACTCGGGCGCGGCTACAACTCGCTGTTCCTGAGCGAGCAGTTCGCGATGGCCCGGTTCTTCGCCTTCATGTCGACCAGCGTCGGGTTGTTCCGCAAGAATATTCCGTTCGCGGTGACCGACAAGCAACTGTCGCAGACCGGCAAGATGTGGTTGTGGCTGTCACCGCTGCTGATCATCGCCGGCGTGGCGGCGACAAGCGTGCCGGTCGGCCTGTACCGGATGTACAACAGCAGCATTCCGGTGGGCGCGGGCCTGGTAACGCTGTTCTGGACGCTGACGACGCTTGGCACGGCATTGATCGTGGCACTGTACTCGTACAAGCATTCGCGCAACCGCCGCGGCGAGTACCGCTTTCCGCTGCGGGTGCCGGTCACGCTGACGATGCATGACAAGACCTATCTGGGCCTGACATCCGACCTGTCGCCAAACGGTGCGCTCTATATCGGCGAAGGGATCCCACCGCTGACGCGTGGGGGCAACATCGACGTGGCCATCCACCTGCCCAACCTGATCGTGCGGGATACCGCCGTGGCGACGTTCATCAAGGGCCCTGGTCCGGGCAGTACCGCCGGCACGTCGATCGGCCTGAATTTCAACTGGGAGGCGCGCGGCAATACGGGCGCGCTCGAAACCTTCCTGTTTGGCAGCAGGCTTCAGCTCGACATGGGCAATCTGCGCGAAACCGAGACACCGCCGCTCACGCGACTGGCCGAATTGCTGCGCCGCGACGGCAAGGCGCCTTCGCTCGCGCAAAGCTGGGCAGCCGGGTTGCTGATGCAGCCGCTGCGCTCGGGCATGCTGCCGGTGGCCATCGCTACCATCGAGGGCGCGGCACCGCTGCTGTTCAGCAGCATCGAACTGGATCTCAACGTCCGTGCCACGCTGCGGCAGCCGCTTGGAGGCAAGAGGGCCGAGGAAACGGTCAGCCTCACTCCGACCGGCAGGCTCATCACGCCGACGGGGGACTTCCATCTCTACAACATCGCGCCGCACAGCTCGGCGGCTTGACAGGGGAAAACAGCATGACGCGGGACGCGCGCATCGAGAACACTTGCCGGATACTCGCCATAGCCTTGCTGGGCGGTGCAGCGACATTCGGCACCGTGGCGGCCCAGGCCGGTCCGTTGCTGTTCGGCGGTGCCACCTTCGCCGGCGGCGGCGAGCGCAGCGAGTATGTCGGCCTCACCGGCAAATTGCTGCCCGTATCGTTCCTGACGCAGAAGCTCGTCGTGAGCGACTACCACTACAAATACGGTTCGAACGGCACGACCGTGACGGTGAACGGGCAGTCGGCAGAGGCGGCACTGGGCGTGCAGAAAGGCTGGGAGACCGGATGGGCCGAGGCTACGGCCGGCGCGCGCTACCGCTATAACCGCGTGTCGCCCGAGGGTGCCGATAATCGCTCGGACGGCGGCGAATGGGGCCTGGCGCTGACGGTTCTCGGCCAGCAGGAGTTTGCGAAACACTGGGCCGTCAACGGGATCGCGAGCTACACCTTCGGACCCAAGGCGTACTGGGCGCGCGGCCGGCTTCTCTACAAGGTCTTCGGCGAAGCGTGGGCCGGCGCGGAAATCATCAAGCACGGCGACCCGTTCTACCACGCCACGCAGGGCGGCCTTGTGCTCACCGGCATTTCGCTGGGCCAGACTGTGAAGCTCGGCTTCTATGGCGGCGTCAAGAAGACTGGTGGCGTGCCGCGCGCGTTCTACGGCGGCCTGGAGCTTACCAAGGCGTTCTGAGCGTGCCGGCTTTCGCGGCCAGCCGCCAAGGTACGCGTCCTTCCCGCTACAGCGCGGCGCAAGTCAACCCGGACTGGCGTGGCTGACAGGCTTCGACATTTCCGTTGTGCCGCTCCAGCCCAACCCGGCATAGAGGTCGTGCCCTTTCTGCGTGGCGTGGAGCACCGCAAACTTGACGCCGCGCCCGGCGAGTTCGGCCTCTGCAAGGCGCATCAGTTCATGGCCCAGTCCGCGGCGTCGGCAGGCGGGCTCGACATACAGGTTGAGCACGTAACCTCGCTTGTCCTGTGCGGGGTGCGACGGGTGGGGCGGCCAGTCGATCAGCATCAGGCCGACTCCCGCCACCGGCTGTCCGTCCTCGGACAGGATGAAGCCGAAATACGTGCCATCGCCAAGGCGGGGCCGCAGCCAGTTGCGAAAGTGCTGCGTCATGGTCTGTAGCACATCCTCGGCGCAACCCGCGTCGCGGAACATGTCTTCCCGATGCCAGCAGACAAGCTCAAGGTCTTGTGCGCCAAGTGTGCGTACGTTCATTGGCTACTCTTGTGGTCCGTGATTCATTGAGTATGCCAGTCGCCGGAGACAGGCTCCATGAGCCGATCGAGAAGTCCGGGCCGCGGTATCAGGAAGCGCTAACGCTCGTTCCTGGCCTGCGATAGCACCCACAGCATCGCGCCCACGGCTTCTGCCTGGGATCGCGTGTTTGTCTTGTCGTAAATTGCGCGCAATTGCGTACGCACGGTGGCGAGCGAAACGCCCGCGCTGGCGGCATACTCGTCAGGGGCCTTGCCGCGGATCAACGCCTCAGCCACGGCCGCCTCGGCGACGGTAAGCCTGAAGGCCTCCTGCAACTGTCTGGCGCTAACCAGCGGTGTCGTGCCGCGCCGCCTGGCCGTGACGAGGATGGTGGCATCACCAAACGCCGCACGCGTATCCCGGCCGGGCAGGTACGCGATACTCAGGAAGATTTCAGGCGGCGCCCCCGATGCTGCACGCAACGCCAGGCTTTCGCCCTTGCGTGTTTTTTCCACGCGCGCCATGGCTGCCTGCAATCCGTCATTTTCGGCCGCGACAGTCGCAGCCAGTCGCTGGTGGTCCAGTCTCAGGCAACTGGTCGCGCGCAGCATGGCTTCAGCGGCCTGGTTGACAAAGACGACCCGGGAATTTCTGTCCAGCGCGAACACCGCAAGGCCCAGCTGTTCCATCAGTTCATTGCCAAGCGCCGCGTCGCGATGCAGGATCCTGGCGTCTTGCCAGAGGTTGATGGAGCGCTGCAAATGTCCGGCCATGCTCGCCGCGGCTGCCCGGTCCCGCTCCGTGTAGGGCGGTCTTTCCTTCGCTCGCAGCAGGCCCAGAAGAATGTCATCGCCGCCTGCACGAGCCAGGCGTACGCCCGTCAGATAGCGCAAACCTGACGGAATCTGGTAGTCCTGAAAGAATTCGCTGCGCGCGACGTCTTGCTCGCTGAGGTGATCCTGACAGAAGACGAATTCGCCTGTGGCGGCCCTTTCAACAAAGGCACGCCGTGGATCCAGGGCGCCGTAATACTGTTCGTAGCGCTGGATGACCGCATCCCAGTTCACGTCCGGCGTGTATATGGAAAGTTGGGGCGCATTGCGCAGCCCATCCCAGCTGAACATGTGGAATACATTGGCCCCCAGACTTTCGGTGACAAGCTGAAACACATCCAGAAAGCCTTCCTGTCGGAGCGCGGCCTCATAGAGGTCCCCGATTAAATCATCCGTTGGCAATTCCCCTTCTCCCCAAGCCATTTTTTTCTGCAGGTGCTTAATTGCTGTCGTGTTGACAGTCTTGTTTCCGGCTTGCTCCAGCTTGCACAAGGAATCGGAGAATTCATGCCCCTCGCATTGGGGGTGTTGCCTGAATTTCATCTGAATGAATGATGCGCGCCGACCCGTGTTTTTCGGAGAATCGCGCCGGGTGGTTTCGATTGCCCAGCGGGATCGGGTGGAACGACGACGATCCCTCATTCATTTTTATTAAAGTCCGGGGGAAATCCAACCAATGAAAACCAAACTTCTTGTGTCCGCCATCGCGGCGGCGGCGCTGAGCGCGTGCGGAGGCGGGTCAGACACGCAGTCGTCAGCGCCACAAGCGCCGATCACTCCGACCACCAGGATCGCGGGCACGGCGGCTGTAGGGGCCGCGCTCCCCAATGCCACGGTCCAGGCCAAATGCGCCAATGGCAGCGGCACGGCCACCACGGCTGCTGACGGCACGTTTACCATCAGCATCCCCAATGCCACGCGTCCGTGCGTGCTCAGCGTCGTAACGCCTGATGGCACGACGCTTCACTCGATCGTGGACGCCGGAGCCGGCACCGCTGCCGTAGCCAACATCACCCCTCTCACCGAGCTGGTCACCGCTTCGATCGCCGGTGGGAGCACCGCGGCATTCTTTGACAGCTTTGACGCCCAGGCACAGGCGAAGCTGACCACGGACGGTGTGTCCACCGCGCTGGACGCCGTCAAGCTGATCCTGACCGGGACGGTGGACCTGGCCGGGCTGGATCCGCTCAAGGACACGCTGGTCGCCGCGCACGGCGATACCCCGGGCAACGCGCTTGACCAGAGGCTCGATACGCTGGGCGCCGCGCTCAAATCCTCGCAAACGTCCATTTCCGACCTGTCCGCCGCGGTAGCGGCCAATACAGGCTCGGCGGGCGGGGTGCAAACTATCCTTCAGCCTGCGGCGGCTTCCTGTGCGTCGTTCCGCAGCGGCAACGTCCAGAAAGTTGATCTCACCACCAACACCGCGCAGCGGTTCACCGTCGATGCGGTGAACCTGACGAGAACGAACGTTACCACCGGGGCCGTCGAGCAGTTCCAGCCGAACGCAACCGAGGCCTGCCGCATTGGCAACACCAACGCCCGGCTGATGGTCTCCAAATCGGGTATCACCCTTGAGCGCCGCGCCGGCGCGCCAAGCCTCGTGATCCCTGAACAGACCATTCCGCTGAGCGAACTCGCCGGGGACTGGGTTGCATTGGGCTACGAGCGGCCCGACGGCGGCGGCATGCTCTCGCCCGGCATGATCAAGTTCACCGTGGACGGCGCCGGAAAGTTCACCGGCGCTGCCGACTGCAACCTGAGCGGCTGCGTTCCCTGGCCTGCCGGAGACCTGCCTGCGATCTCAGTCAACACGAACGGCGGCTTCACCGTCACGGATTCGACGGGTACCGCGCGTGCGTTCGCCTTCAAGGGCGTCGACGGGCAAATGGCAGTCGTAATCCTGCATGCGAACGGCTTCATGATCGCAAAGCGGCCGACGCCGCGCAGCCTGCCTGCGGTGGGGTCCACCAATTCCTATTGGGATGCGGTGATCAATGGCGCCGGCCTGATCCCTGACCCCACCAACCTGACCACGGACTCCGTCACGGTCACAGCCGTAGACACGACCGCGAATACCTATACGCGCAAACGTACCAGCGACGGCCGTATCGACACCTGGCAGAACAACAAGCCGTCGGATGGCTTGCGTTATCGTGCGGCGTCGACCGGCGCCAAGGAAACGATCGGCATGAACCTGCCCAACACGGGTCTGAGCATATCGGTCAGCGTCAATCCCGCTGATAATTTCTACGACATCTCGGTTGACCGGCCGTAAGGCGAATGACGTGTAGTTCCATCTGGCCCCACGCATTCCGTGGGGCTTTTTTTGGGTTCGCCGATTTGTGGGGCTGGGGTATTGGAGGGGCTGTTGCTGATGTGACTGAGGGTAGTGGCTGTGGCTGGCGTTGTCGAAGGTCGACGGCCCCGTTTCGCCCTGCCGGGCGACCTACTTTTGGACGGCGCCCAAAAGTAGGCAAAAGGCGCCGTCTGTCCTCGGCGGACGGCCAGTCTTATCGTAGTGTTCGACGGTTTTTGTACGGGTATTGGCTTCAGGGCATAGCTACGATGCCTGCCGCGTTGTGACGAGACGGCGCGAGGCATTGACAGTCCGTCCTCCCGACCTCGTGAGAGGGGAGTGGCAAGCAGCTTGATGCCAGTCAGTATGCCCAGCGACATCGCGCACCACGGTTGTGGTCCAGAACCTCTTGCCGTAGGCACGCCCTTAGATTATGGAGCCACTCCGCTCTCACGAGGTCAGGAGGACAGCGCCGTTCCCGGCGTTGCCCCTGGCGATCTGCGCGGCAGGCAGTCCAGCTATGCCCTGAAGCGAATACCCGTACAAAAACGCAGGCACGCTACGATAAGACTCCCGCCCGGCGGGCAAGAAGGCGCTTTTTGCTTCCTTTTTGGCGCAGTCAAAAAGGGAGTCGCCGGCTACGCCGGCGAAACAGCAGCGCATCCAAGAACCCAAACGCCGCAATCCGGCGAAGAACTTTATTTCTCCTTCGAAGTATCAGCCTCCCACACCTGGACTCCGTGCCGATTCCGACACTCCATCGCAGCCCCACGCAGCGGGTGGTGGCGTTTCCGTCCTTCGCACGTACCGGCTACGCGTTTACCCCGGGGCAATTCGACGGCCCGTGTAAGAAGTGGGTAAGCGGCGCACGTTAACTTATCCAGCACGGACTTCGGATGACGCCGCCGTGCATGCCTTATCGGCACCGCACATTGACGCTAACCCTCGCGTCCGGCGCTGTACCGGCTGCATCCGGCATTGCAAGGCACCCCTGGCAGGAGACATAGATGAATGAAGATCTGGTCGCAAGACTGAAGGCAAATCCCCGATATCGCGAGCTTGTCCGCAAGCGCTCAAGGCTCGGATGGTCGTTGACCGCGATCATGCTCGTTATCTACTACGGTTACGTCCTGATGATTGCCTTCGACAAGGAGCTGCTTGCCACGAAGATGGGAAGTGGCGTGATGACGTGGGGCATGCCGATCGGCCTGTTCGTGATCGTCTTTACCGTTGCCATCACCGGGCTCTATGTGCGCCATGCCAACGGTACCTACGACAAGCTCACAGAGCAGATCAAGCGGGAGGTGGCATGAAAGCGAATCACGCTATCGTTGCCTGCGGGGCGCTGCTTCTGTCATCGGCCGCGCTCGCGGCTGGTGGAGACCTTGGGCAGGCGGTGCGGCAGCCGACCAACTGGACGGCGATCGGAATGTTCGTCGTATTTGTCATCGGCACGCTGTTCATCACCAAGTGGGCGGCAAAGAAGACAAAATCGGCAGCGGCGTTCTACACGGGCGGGGGCGGCATCACCGGCTTCCAGAACGGCCTGGCGATTGCCGGCGACTACATGTCGGCAGCGTCATTCCTCGGCATTTCGGCCGCAGTCTTCACCAATGGCTATGACGGCCTGATCTATTCCATTGGCTTCCTCGTCGGCTGGCCGATCGTCACCTTCCTGATGGCGGAGCGGCTGCGCAATCTTGGCCGGTTCACCTTTGCCGACGTTGCGGCGTACCGCTTCAAACAGGGTCCGATCCGTGCGTTCGCGGCGTCGGGCACGCTGGTGGTGGTCGCGTTCTACCTGATCGCGCAGATGGTGGGCGCCGGGCAACTGATCAAGCTGCTGTTCGGGCTGGAATACTGGATCGCGGTGGTCATCGTGGGTACGCTCATGATGGTGTACGTCCTGTTCGGCGGCATGACCGCAACGACGTGGGTGCAGATCATCAAGGCCTGCCTGCTGCTCGGCGGCGCTTCGTTCATGGCCTTCATGGTGCTGGCCCAGCATCACTTCAGCCCCGAGACCCTGTTTGCGAAAGCCGTCGAGGTCCACGCCAAGAAGGACTCCATCATGAGTCCCGGCAACTTCATCAAGGACCCCATCTCGGCAATCTCGTTCGGCATTGCCCTGATGTTCGGCACGGCTGGCCTGCCGCACATCCTGATGCGGTTCTTCACCGTGCCCAACGCCAAGGAGGCGCGCAAGTCGGTGTTCTGGGCGACGACCTGGATCGGTTACTTCTACATCCTGACCTTTATCATCGGCTTCGGCGCGATCGTGCTGGTAGGAACGAACCCGAGCTTCCAGGATGGGAGCGGCAAGCTGCTTGGCGGCGTCAATATGGCGGCCGTACACCTTGCCAGCGCGGTAGGCGGGAACGTGTTCCTCGGTTTTATCTCCGCGGTGGCGTTTGCCACGATCCTGGCCGTTGTTGCCGGCCTGACGCTTGCCGGTGCATCAGCCGTTTCGCACGATCTCTATGCGACGGTGTTCAAGCATGGCAACGCAAGCAGTCGCGATGAACTGCGCGTATCGCGCATCACGACCGTCATCCTTGGCCTGGTCGCGGTGGTCCTTGGCATTGTCTTCGAGAAGCAGAACATTGCGTTCATGGTGTCGCTTGCCTTCGCCGTTGCGGCCTCGGCCAACTTCCCGGTGCTGTTCATGTCGGTGCTGTGGAAGGGCTGCACCACGCGAGGCGCGACAATAGGCGGCTTCATGGGGCTGTTGTCGGCGGTGATTCTCACCATCCTGTCGCAGGCCGTCTGGGTCGACGTGTTCCACTTCAAGAGCGCGCCGTTCCCGTACACGTCCCCGGCACTGTTCTCGATGACGATCGGCTTCCTCGGCATCTGGCTCGTCTCGATCACCGACAAGTCGGCAAGGGCCCGCCTGGACAAGGCCGGCTTCGAAGCCCAGGAGCTGCGCTCCGAGACCGGGATCGGTGCCGTCGAGGCGGCGGGACATTGAACAGAGGCCGCCGTGCAATCGATGTGAGCTTCTACTGTTGAACCTTGCCGCCAGGCCGGCCTGCTGCGTCCGCCAGCAGCCGCCCTGGCGAGTCTTCAACCAACCAGCTCGCGATGCAGCGCCACATACTCCTGTGCAAGCTTGTGGCGCGGATCCAGATGGATCATGGGCGTAGCGTGCTGATGCGATTCCCGGATCTTCACCGACGAGGATAGCCGCGACGCCAGCACCGGCAGCCCCTCGCTCACCAGTTCATCGACCAGTTTCTGCGGCAAGCTGGCTCGCGGCTGGAACTGGTTGATCACGATCCCCTCGACCGCCAGCCCTTCGTTGTGGTCCTGCTGGATTTCCTTCACGTTATCGAGCAGCGTGTAGAGGGCACGTCGCGAGAAGTCATCGCAATCGAACGGGATCAGGCAGCGCTCCACGGCGATCAGTGCGGATCGGGTATAGAAGTTCAGGGCCGGTGGCGTGTCGATGTAAATGGCGTCATAGACTGACTCCAGCTCGAGCAGCGCGTCGCGCAGCTTGTAGATCTTGTAGCGGGACTCGAGCTTGCCGTGGAGGGAATCCAGGTCAGGATGCGCCGGCATCACATCGAGGTTCTCGAACGGAGTCGGATGGACAAAGGACGTAACGTCCACCGGCTTGAAGTTATAGGTCAGGGACGTTTCGAAGAAGTTCGCCGCGGTCGGGCTTGCCTCCGCCGCCTGTGCACCCAGCAGGTACTGGGTCGAATTCCCCTGGGCATCCAGATCAATGACCAGGGTGCGCAAGCCTTCGCTGGCGCTGATTGCCGCGAGATTGCATACGATGGTCGACTTGCCCACCCCGCCTTTCTGATTGAATACGACGCGCCGCATTTGCCCCTCTGGAGAAGATCGTTCCGAAGGCGACAGCATACCTTAGCAAGGTGAGTCCCCGGCAGCAGCCGGCCAGGCTGTGGCAACGATATTCCAGGCTGGGATGCGGCGACGCCTGCGGAGCCCGCGTGGCGGCACAATCGTCTCCGAGAAAGATCCTGGCTGGGAATGCCCGGCGGCCAAAGCGGGCTGGGGCGAGACCTCCGTCAGCCGCACGCCCGTCGAGTCATCAAGAGCCCCACGCACCGGTACTAAGCCAGAACTACGCGCGCCGCTCTGCCAATTGATCTGCATGGATGGTCAATAAATTGAAAAGTACGAATTCTGGCATTGGTGACCCACCCTTATACTCGGCTCGAGCCGGCACTGCCAAGGTTCCCCCGAATGGTCCGGCGGATAGCCTCGGCTTCGCAAGAGCACGATCCAACTAGGCGAAGGATGGAGACACAAATGCAAAAGAAACGGGTACTCGGCTATCTGGGCTTGTCGTTGGCCTTCAACCTCTGTATTCCTGCCGCTGCTGCAGCGGGCGAAGCCTATCCGGTCAAGCCGATTCGCTTCGTCGTGCCCTACCCGCCGGGTGGCCCAACCGACCTGATGGCCCGGCTACTGCAACCCGGCATGCAGGCGCGCCTCGGGGTGCCGGTTGTTGTCGAGAACCGCGCGGGCGCCGGAGGCAACATTGGCTCGGACGCCGTCGCCAAGGCCCTTCCCGATGGCTACACCATCCTGCTTGCCGCGAGCGGGCCAATGGCTGTCAATCCGACGCTCTACAAGCATTTGCCCTATAACCCTCTGACCGACTTGGCACCGGTGATACAGCTTTCCGCGTTCCCATTGGTGCTGGAGGTCAATGCTGCCAGCCCGGTCAAGGACATCAAGTCATTCATCGCGGCGGTCAAGAACAAGCCAGGCGAGTACAGCTTCGCGTCGGCCGGGAACGGCACGCCCCAGCATCTGGTCGGCGAGCTGTTCAATAGCGCCGCGTCCACAAAGATGCAACATGTCGCGTACAAGGGAGCCGGACCAGCCCTGAACGATTTGCTGGGATCCCAGGTACCGGTGATGTTTGACATCATGGCGAGCTCATTGACCTATATAAAAGCCGGCAAGCTGCGCCCGCTCGCAGTCACGACGAAGACACGCGTACCCGCCTTGCCGGATGTGCCGACGCTGGCCGAGGCAGGCATGCCGGGATTTGATTTCGTGGCCTGGCACGGTATCGCCGTACCGGCAGCCACGCCACACCCGGTCGTGCTCAGGCTGAACAGCGTGATCAATGCGATCTTCGCCGATCCGGAGTTCCGCAAGCGCTGGGAGGCGATTGGTACGCCGGTCGTTGGTGGCACACCGGAGGCTTTCGGTGCTCTCGTTCGCAGCGAGACCGGCCGGCTCGGCAAGATCGTGCGGGACACCGGCGCGACCGTGGACTAGCGGGCTAATTGGCCGACGGGCCGCCGAGATCGCAACGATAGCAGCGGCCGTCAGTCAGGCAGGCCAACGGCACCGTCATCGGATTGCAGCGGGAAGTCGTATCGACTGCTTTCGCCAAAGACGGTTTGACCGACGAAGATGATCGTGACGGAGGGCGATGCGGTAGCTGATCCCGCCACCGCCGTGCTGGTAAGTGCGCCATAAGGTCAATCCGCGCTCGAACAGCAATGCCCCGATGTTGTGCAGGCGGCTAGCGAGATGCCAAAGCTTTCTATACTGCTTAGTGCCATCTCAAGCCTGAGGAGGACAACACGCCATGAAAATCGCAAGTATTGCACTCGCTAGCGCCATGCTTTTCCCGATGGGGCCAGTGCTGGCTGATGATGTACCAAACGATGCACAAATTGCCTCGATTGTCGTCACGGCGAATCAGGTCGATATCGACGCCGGCAAGCTGGCCAAGTCGAAGGGGCACGCCAAGGACGTCAAGGCTTTTGCGCAGCAGATGATCACGGACCATACCGGCGTCAACAAGTCAGCCAGCGATCTCGTGAAGAAGCTCAAGGTCAAGCCCGAGGACAATCCGACCAGTGCCAGCCTCAAGGCGGGCGGAGAGAAGAATGTAGAAAAGCTCAAGGGTCTTAAGGGGGCCGAGTTCGATAGCGCCTATATCGACAATGAGGTCACCTATCACCAGACCGTGATCGATGCCATGGACAAGACCCTGATTCCCAATGCCAAGAACGAAGAACTGAAAGCTCTGCTGGTCAAAGTGCGGCCTGCCTTCGTGGCGCACCTGGAGCATGCCAAGGAGATACAAGGTTCGCTTGGGAAGAAGCAGTGACGGCCCATGTGGCTGACCCTGACATGCGGTTCCGGGTAGCGGCACTGTGGATCACGGCGGGGCTGGTGCTGACCGGCCCAGTCCCGCCGGCGAGCGCACGGCCCGTCATGCACACCGTGGTGATCGAGGGGACCAGTTTCGAACCGCAGACCCTTACCGTACGGGCCGGTGACATCGTCGTGTGGGTCAACAAGGATCCCTTCCCTCACACGGTGACAGCACCATCTGGCGGATTCGACTCGAAGAACATCGCACCGGGCAAGTCGTGGAAATATGTAGCAAGGAAGACCGGAGTCTTTCCTTACATCTGCACATTGCATCCGACCATGAAGGCCACACTTCGTGTTGAATGAGCCGGTGCATCGGCTGCACGGACGGATGTTCGCGGCGTGCGGCCGGCCAGCGTGCCTGCATCGTCAGGTGGATACCGCGCGCCAGGGGCTATACCCAAGACCTACGTGGTCTTTCTGATACGGGATCTCTGCTTGGTGCCGCGCGGTTTGCCACGTGCGTTCTTTCGCGCGCTTCCGGTGCGAGGCACCTCTTTTTCTGATGGTGCATCGCCCGCGTTCATCTGCTCCAGCCACGACATGGCGTCGACGTACGAGAGGAAATGCCGGAGATAGCCAGGGGACATCTCACGCATCAGGGTGAGCGCGCGATGTACAAGGTGACTCGAGTTGAGGGGGCCGGCATTCTCGGGCACCCACTCCAGTGACTGCCGCAACTGCCGCTCGACACTGACCCTGGCCCAGGTGTCCCGGAAGTAGTCGACCAGCTCCGGCTCGGGACGTGCGTTGCGCGCTGGCGCGAGGGTGCGCGGCACGGGCCCCCCGGCTTCGGGCTCGGCATGGGCAGCGATGTAGCTGACCAGGCTGGCAAGCGCCCCGGCTGCGGGCTTGCGGGGCGCTGGCTCGGTGTCGGCATGGCCAGCGTTGCCTGCGGCGCTTTGCAGGTCGCTGCCATAGGCTTCGACCAGCCGTGCCAGCCGGTCATCCAGCAGGCGGCGTGCATCGCCGCTGTGACCGGCCGACCGCCGCGCCAGCGCTTCGATAAAGCGAAAGCGGACAGGGTCCAGACGGTTGGCGCCGCTCTCGCGCCATGCGTCGAGCAAGGCCCGGGCGTCGTTTGCGTGGTCGTCAGCCACGGGGCTTCACCGTTCCCATGGTCACCCGCGGGACAGGCGCGATTTCCACCCGCCGGTTCCTGGCCCGGCTTTCGGCATCGGCGTTCGGGGTCACGGGTTGCTCGGCGCCGAATGCCGCCGAAAACACCGAGGAGGGCGGAATGCCCGCGTCGATCAGCGCACGCGTCACGGTCAGCGAGCGCTGGGCTGACAGCTCCCAGTTGTCGGCAAAGCGGCGGTTGCTGCCTCGCACCTGCTGGTCGTCGGTGAACCCGCTCACCATCAGGATCTCGTCGCGGGCGCGGAGATAGGCGGAAAGGGGGGCAGCCAGGCTTTTGAGCACTTCCCGCCCTTCGGGCTGCAACTGGTCGGAGTTGACAGCAAACAGCACGCTGCCGTTGATGCCGATGCGCCCGTTTACGAGTGTGACCCGGCCCGCCGCCAGCGGCCCGGCCAGCGCCTTCTCCAGCGTCTCGCGGCGCTGCATTTCCTCCTGGCGCTGCCTGACTTCCTGTTCAAGCCGGGCCGAGAGTTCCATCTGGACGGCGATGACGCCCAGCAGGATCAGCACGAAGGCGCCCAGCAGCACCGACATCAGGTCGCCGAAGACCGCCCAGGCGGGTACGGTCGGCTCTACGCCGGCGTCGATGTCCTCTCTCATGCCGCCTCTGCGCTGGAAGCCTGCTGGCCGGCGAGCAGCTGCAGGTCTTCAAGGATCTGCTTCTGCGACATCATGCTGAGGTCGACGACTTCCCGCGCCTGCGCCACGTAATAGGCGAGCTGCTCGTCGCTGCGCGCCATCGACTGGTCCAGCGCGGCTTCGATGCGCTGCAGCTGGCCCATCAGCTTGTCGTTCGAATCGCTGAACAACTGCACGGCCACGCCGAATGCTTCGCCCAGGCTCGCCACCTCGACGGCGCTGCCGGTGACCTGCGCGGCGACGACGGCGAGTTTGCCGGTTTCGGACTCGACCTTGTCGGTGAAGCGGGTGCCGACACGGTCCAGCAGATCGGCTGTCGTGCCGACCAGCGTGTCGACCGCGGTGCGCTGCTCGGTGGAGGCGTGGTTCACGGCGTCGAGCAGCGTGCCCAGGGTCTCCAGCATGCGGCTGCGCTCTTCGAGCATCGCATTGTCGCGGGCCATGCCGTCGGTGAGCTTCTGGCGCAGTTCGGCGATGACTTCGGCGGCGGCCCTGGGGGCTTCCGTAGCGGCTTGCACCAGGCGGGCGACCTCGGCGATCGTGCCGCTGGCCTGCGCCTGCGCCTGGGTCGAGATGTCGTTCGCGGTCTGCGCCAATGTCTCGCAGATCTCCTGCTGGCGGCTTGCGGTGTGTTCGCTCGCCAGTTCCCATTCCTTGCGCAGCGAGGCGGCCATGGTGCCGAGCGTCTCTGTCCACGCCGCCAGCCGCTGCTGGTCCCGCGCGGCCAGTTCCGCCTGCAGCGCCGCCGCGGCCTTCGGGGCATCCGCCGCGGCTTGCACGAGCCGGTCGATCTCCGCAATGGTGCGGCTGGCGTGCGCCTGCGCCTGGCTCGAGGTGTCGCGCGCCGTCCTGGCCAGCGTTTCGCAGATTTCCTGCTGGCGGCTCGCGGTGTGCGCGCTCGCCTGTTCCCACTCCTTGCCCAGCGCCTTGGCCATGGCGCCGAGCGCTTCGGTCCATGCCGCCAGCCGCTGCTCGTCGCGCGCTGCCAGTTGGGTCTGAAGGTCGGCATGCGACTGGCTCACGCTGTGCACCAGCGACGCCGACTGTTGTGTGAAAGCGGTAGTGGCCGTCGCCAAGGCCTGCTGGTTGTCGGCGGCGAGCTTCTCGCTGGCGCGCTCCTGCCGGGACAGCGCGTCGTTCCACGCTGCCGAAGCGCTGGCCGACGCCGCGTCCAGGCGGGTGGCGACGTTCTCCAGCAATCCGGCCGAGCGCTGGTCGAACGTCTGAGCGAAGCCGTCGAGGCAGGCGCGCAGGTCGCTGGCGATCGCCTCGCTCGTACGCCGATGTCCTGCCAGTGCCTGGTTCCAGGTGTCCGCCACGGTAGTCGTGGTGGCCTCGAACCGGGTCGACATGCCTTCCAGCTGCTGCTGCATGGACTGTGTGACGCTGTCACGCAGCGAAGCGGTCTCGCGCGCAAGGCCCGCCATCGTGGCCTCCACGGCGGGCTGGATCGCCGCGCCGGCGGCGCGGGCGCTGTCGGCGACGCTTTCCCTCAGCGATTGCTCAACGGCAGACGCCAGGCGGGTGTAAGCGGCTTCGGTCTTGCCGTGGAAGGCGTCCTGGCTGGCGGCGAGCCGCTCGGTCAGGGCCTGGCTCTGCTGCTCCATGGCCGTCATCATGGCCTGCAGCCGATCGACCAGGGTGGGCATCACATCGGCCTGGCGCTGCAGCAGCCGGAAGGCTTCGTCGCGCTGGTGGCTGCGCGAGTAGGGGCGCAAGGTCGTCGCGATCCGCGTGTCCAGCATCTGCGCTGCCTGGATCCGCTCGCGCCGGCACAGGGCGGAAAGCAGCCCCAGCATGGCCGACGTGGCCACCCCCGCCACCGAAGTGCCGAACGCAAATCCCAGGCCCTTGACCGGCGCGGCGAGCGAAGCGCGGATGGCCTGCAGGTCCGTCGCGCCTTCCAGGGCAATACCCGTCCCCTTCAGGGTGGCCACCATGCCCAGGAAGGTGCCCAGCATGCCGAGCAGAACGAGCAGGCCGACCAGATAGGACGTCAGCCCCGGTCCGGGCAGGGCGACGCGCTCGCCCTCGATGCGCAGGCGCACGGTATCGCGCAGGCTGGGATGCAGCGCATCCAGCCAGTCGCGAAGGCTGGCCGGCGCTTCGGTCAGCCCGGCGACGGCCTGCGCGAGCGAGGACGTCGCCCGGCGATAGCGCTCCAGCTCGAACGCGCCCGCCAGGTAGAAGCCGCCGATCAGCATGGTGACGGCCAGCGCCAGGGCGTTCGAGCCCGCGTAGCCGGCGCCGATCCAGCACACGACAGCCAGGCCCGCCAGGAAGGCAACGATATGGATGGGGTTTCGGGTCATGATGTCCTGATTAGCTGGCACGCAGGGCCGCCAGCAAGCCTTCGATGGGTTGGAAGCGGATGTCGAGTTCGGCGAGCAATACGCTCTGCATATCCTTGCGGAACACGTTCAGCCATGTGCCCGGTTTGACCGTTGCGGGCTCTCCGGCAGCCTGCGCATTGGCGAGCCTCGTCTCTTCGGCCTGGCGCAAGCGCCCGAAGTGCACCTCGAGCAGCGACGGCACGGTCTCCAGCAGGCTTTGCTCGCGCGCACCCAGCACACGCTCCATGACGGCATCCACCGTCGCCAGCCTGGCCATGCCAGGCGCCTGGCCTGACAGCGCTATCCGAAGCCGGCCGCGCAAACTGCCGATTCCTGTCTCCATCGTCTGTTGCAAGGAGAGATAACGCTGCCGATGTGCAGCGTAATCGACCGGCGCGACCGACGCGGCCGACGCATTCAAGGGGTCAGGCTGCATAGACGGGCGAGCCTGCCCCCGCCGCCTGGCAGCGTGTGCACCATCGTCCGCAATGGCGCCGGCCAGCGCCGCGCGCACGCGGGCGCACTCGCGCGCCTCGGCGCTGGCGCAGGCTTGTGCGCCTGACCGCACAGCCGGCGGGCTGCCATTCAGCGCCGACGACAACGCGATCGCGTCCGCCCAGCCAAGCCATTGGCTTAGCTGGCTTGAGAGTGACTTTCCAGAATCGGGAGCATCGACGTCAGTCAGGCGAGTCAGCAACCGAACGAGCGTCGGCCCGCTGAAACCTGTGCGCCGTGGCACTTGCACCATACCGCCAGAGAGAAAAATCCAGCAGTTTACACGCCTGCGGGGGGAAATTGCGGCGGCGGAGGCCGGGTGGCTGGCGGGTGGGTGATACCGGGCGGGCAGGGCGGACGCGGAGTAGGGTTGGCGGCTGCTCCCGACCCGAGCGGCTGTTCGAGCCGGGGGCAACCTCTACTGCCTCCTGAGTCTCCACAAGCGGCGTTGCCGGACGCTAACCGCGGGAAGAGGGCTACTCAGTCATTGCTTCCGTGTCGTCACGTACCGGGACGCAATGGCACCGCGTATGGCAGACCGCCGCCCCAGAACACTACAGCACGAGCGGGACATCTACGCCCACGGGCGCTACATACTCCGTCATGTTCCGGCTCGGCCTCCGGCATTTCTTTTGATGAGCGAATTCTCCGACCTCGACTGGTTTGGCATATGCCAGTAGCGAACGCGGTAGGCGGCTTCCGACCTGAAGCAGTCTTCCGACGGCAGTTGCGCGCCAAGATACAGCGCGCCACTGCCCCAAAGAAAAAGAAATTTCCGGTTCATCGCCAGGCTGAAGCGCATATTCTTAATATCAAGCGAGGAGAGTTTGCTCCGGCAAATTTGGGGTGCCGGCCAAAAAATCAGTGGTGACCCGTCATGGGAGAAGTCCGTCCTGAGTGCGCAACGCGCATCAGGAGAGCCGGCTCTTTTTTCGGCAAAAAATCCTCGGCACGCACTTATATTTCGCAGTAAACAATTACAGAATCAGATCGAGAGTCTCATCGACAGATCAGCGCTTCCTTAACCTGGTGAAAGGAGAAAAAGTAAAACAGCAAGCCAATTATTTCTCATCCGGGGGCTCAATGGATTCTTGGAGAAAAACATGAAGAATCTAGCTTTAGCTACATTGGCTGCGGTGCTGGTCGCTCCCGCAGCCTGGGCAGAAACCAATTCCGCCGATGGGCCCAGCGGAGCGCATTTTGCAACTGCCGAGCCGGTATGCACCGTAGATTCCAGCCAGGATGTCAGCTGTACCGGGACCACCATTGGCGGGGTCGGCCACACTAATGCGACAGCGAATCTGTCTGCGACTTACTCAGGCACCGTGCAGTGCACAAACCATGGCGGACAGGTCGTCGATGTGAAGACGCAGAACACTGATGCTACTTCGTCGGGAAAGCTGACACCCTCCAGGAACGGGCAGCTGGTAGTGCCGCCGCTCAGTGCGACGGCGCCGACCCCCCAGCAGTTACTAGCCGCGGCCACCTGCCCCAACGGGAACTGGACCAAGCAGCTGATCGCGGGTCCAACCCTTGCGAATTTCGTGTATACGATCACCTTCGCGGGCTTCGCCGGGCCTTATTTCAGTCTCGTGGGTCCTTGATCGACTTAGCACAGGCTTCGGTACATTCGACCGATACGGGGAAACCCGACACTAGCGAGAGCGTCCTAAGCCATAGAGATGGACGTGCCAGCATCCGCTGGCACGTCTGCAATCGGTGGCGGCTGGTACCGTCATTTCATGCGGTGCCACGCCCATTTTTTCCTGAATCATCGGATGCCTAGCCATGCAACAAGACGTTCACCTTAATTGCCGCGTGTGGCATGTCCCACATGCACCGCGCCATTTTTTGCATGCTCGGTGGATGCTGCTGTTCAGTCTGCTGCTTGCTGGATGCGGCGGAGGGGATTCCGCCCCGGCATCCATGGCAGCTCCGCAGCAAGCTTCGTCGGGACCGAGCCCATTGGCCGCGCAAAGCACGTCGCCAGGAGGGGAAAAATCGGCACCGTCTGCCGTGACGGACGAAGCTGCCGTACCTTCGGCAGAGTCCGCCAAGTTGGCGCAACTCAGCGCGCTACCGCATCTGTCATCGCTGTCCGACCGGGAGAAGGCGGGGTTGCTCATGCTGCTGCCCTCCAAGTCGTCTTCGCAACGGCTGGCATTGATTAACATGTATCCCAGTCTGGTCAAGCTGCCGAACCAGCAAAAGGAGCTGTTGCTCGACCAACTGGAAAAAATCGTCCCGGTCACGGTAAGTCAGCGTCAATGACCGCTTTCAGATCACCATCCAGGAGCGGGCATCCGGGAAATCAGCCTGGAGGTGATCTCG
Organism: Cupriavidus sp. IDO; assembly: GCF_000812465.1. Lineage (GTDB taxonomy): Bacteria > Pseudomonadota > Gammaproteobacteria > Burkholderiales > Burkholderiaceae > Cupriavidus. The sequence continues at coordinate 67,450 of NZ_JWMA01000063.1, forward strand.
ATCGTAACTCTCCCTTCTGACGTTCTTCCCCGCCCAACCCAATGCATGTCAAGCCTGCACTACAAGGTGAACCGAATCACGATGGCGGAAAAACGGTGTCGATCCGGATTGATCAAGGACTCGCGCGCTCCAGGCCTTTGCTATGTAGCACAGTGGTCGCTCCAGGCTCCATGAGATATCGAATCAACGATCTCGATGCCGAGTTCATGTAGGGCTGACTTCAAAGTGGGCGTGCTCAGTACCCTGATATCGCCGGCCCATCCCATCGCGGCGTGGGTACACGCAAGCAGCACAGCCAGCCAAATGAGCGCTCGGAACCGGCCTCCCATGGCAACCTCCTCTTTCGATTTCTTCACCAACAATCTCGTTACTTCTCAATGACATTGCTTGCGCTAGCGATGCTTCAGTTCAGCCAGGAGCGTCTGCGCGGTGCGCATATCGGTGAGGTCACTTCCTTCGCTAATGCCGTCGCAGGGGGGCTGTAGCACGGCGTATGCATGCTGAATGTCGCCCGCTGCTGCCAACTGACGGGCAAGGCTGATCGCCGCCCGCAGCCCGGGAAGACGCGCGCCCTGCCTTTGTGCAACGGCGATTGCCTCGTGAAGGGTGGCGAGTGCTTCGTTTCGTTGCATGGGGTGCCGAGTTGCAAGCAATTCGCCTTTCAGGCGCAGCATTTCCGATAGCTGGAAGCGCCCGCGGTGACGATTGACAGCGGCGAGCGCCCGATCGATCTCGACGAGCCCTGCCTCTGGATTGCCCGCGCGGCCAAGCGCCTCGCCAAGCAGCGCATTGAAGTATGGCAACCCCATTTCCGCACCGGTTGCACTGATTGCTGAAATTCCCTCCCGCATCCTTTCTATGCCTTCGTCGAGATCGCCCATTTGCGCCAGCGACCAACCCAGCTGAAACGTACCTTGCGACAGCAGCAAGGGCAACATGTACTCATCGCAAACTGCAATTTCCCGCGCAGCCCACTGCTTCGCCAGTTCCGGCTCGCCCCGCAATATATGTGCGAAGCTACATGCCCAATAGGCCAATGCGGTCGTCAGTGGATGACAGAGTTCTTGCGCGAGCCCCAGCGCCTCGTCGCAAATCGACAGTGATTTGTCCGGGTACCCACGCAGGCACTGGACCAACGCGGTGAAGCACCGGCAGCACACACCAGGATCATGTCCAGAGTATTTGAATGTCAGCGCGTGGTCTCGCTCTCGCTCGTAAAGGTCCATTCCGCTTCTGCTATGAAACTCTGAAGCAGCATATTCCCCCATGAAAAAGCTGTTCGTCCAAAAAAGATGATGCGTCTCGATTTGCATCCCGGGGTCATGCGAGCCCGCGGTCAGTGCTGAGCACCGGTTGCCAAGTTCTCGGGCGATTTCCGACTCACCACGGATCATTCGATACTGTCCTTCTCCCCGCAGTGCGGTGAACAGTTCGCTCTCGTCTCCAAGCTCCTCGCAGAGCGCCCTTGCCCGCGTATACGCGTCGAGGACTTCCTTTGCCGCCCAACCCTTCGCTGCCATCATGGTCACGCCAAGGACCTTTTGATATTCGAGTTCCTGCCTGAGCCGCGCAGGGGAACCAGGCAACATCTGGATGATCTCGAGTCCTTTGTTCAGGTGATCTACGGCCTGCTGATACGCGAACCGTTGCAGCGCCTTGTCAGCGGACTGGTACAGATAGTGAACAGCCTTGTCCCAAAGTTCGCCAGCAAGCGCGTGATGCGCGAGGAGTTCGACATGCTCGTCAAGACGTTGCGTGTAAAGTTGCTCGATGACACCCACAAGCTGTACGTGAATAGAGCGTCTTCGCTCCTTGAGTACGCTTGCATATGCGACTCGATGCGTGAGCGCATGCTTGAAGGTATATTGCTGATGCGGCAACAAGCGGGTCTGATAGAGGAATTCAGCCGCTTGCAGATCGGCGAGCAGATCGAGTAGCCGCTCGCGATCGAGATCGGCAATCGGCTCAAGAAGATCGACGGGAAATTCATGACCGATCACGGCCGCCATCTGCAGAAGGGCCTTCTGTTGCGCGGACAGGCGATCGATCCGCGAAGCGAGAACTGCATGCACGGTTGATGGAATATCGAACGTGTCTATCGTTCGCGCCATCTGGTATGCGCCCTTTTGGCCAACCAGTGCGCCAGAATCTGCGAGCGCACGAACGGACTCTTCCAGGAAAAGCGGTGTGCATCCCGTCCGCTCGATCAGGTGACGCCTAAGGGCGGAAAGCTCGCTGCCGTCGCCGAGCAGCGACTGCAGCAGCAGCTTCGCGCCTTCGGTGCCGAGATTGTCCACGTGCAGCTGGGCAAAATAGCTCTTGCCAATCCATGTGTGTCGATACTCGGGTCGATGGGTCACGAGAAGCATCACGCGTGACGCACCGATCAAGTCGACGAGATGATCGAGCACGGCCTGCGTGCCGTCATCGATCCAGTGCAGATCCTCGACAACGAGGATCGATGGGCGGTGCTCGCTCGCTCGGATCATGAGAGAGGCAATCGCTTCGAGTGTACGCTTGCGCCTTTGCGGCGGAGTCGCCATGTCCCATTGCGGATCGTCCGGCGGTAAGTCCAGCATTGCAGCCAGCGCCGGACACGTCCAGGCGAACGCCGGGTCGACCGCGTCGACGCCGCGACGAAGCTTCTCGGCGGCCTCAGCCAGGGTGTCATGCGTCCCGATGCCGAACCACGTCCGGAGCAGATTGGCCAGCGGAAGGTAGATCGCGCTCGTGTCGCGCGATGTCGCGCCCGTTTCGAATTTTGTCCACCCGGCCGCCTGTTCCGAGTTGACAAACTCATGCACGAGGCGAGACTTTCCTACGCCCGGTTCGCCGACGACGGCGCATACCTGGCCAGCGCTGCGTCCGGCACGCGTAAGCATCCCCTGCAAATTAGCCATCTCTGTGTCGCGGCCGACAAAATGCGTGAGGCCGCGTACGGTACGAGCGTTCCAGCGAAGGCGCAACTCGGACTTTGTCCCCAGCGTGAAGATCTCGAGGGGGGGCGTCGCACCAGGAAGCGGTCTCGCGCGAAGATCCGAAAGTTCGATGAACCCTTCGGCACATCTCACCGTGTCTGCACTCACGCCGATCTCTCCGGCAGCGAGCACGACATCGATCTGATTCGCGAGCTGCGGTACGGAGCCGAGCGCGTCATAGTGCTGCGACCTCTCGTCGCCGATTGTCCGGACGACAGCCTCGCCGGAATGTACGCCAATCCGCACATCCAGGGATCGCTCAATGAGCGCCGAAATGCGTGCGCGCATCGCGAGCGCTGCATAACAGGCTTCCACCGCATGCTCTTCGTGTGCGACGGGCGCTCCAAATAGTGCAGTGACACCATCGCTTCTGAGTTGGGTGACGAGGCCGCCGAATCGCTGAACAGAGTCGACCATTGCTTTCAACACAGCGTCGACGCGCTCCAGTGCCGTCTCGTGGTCGATGACGCCGATGGGTTCGCGCACACGGGCGCAGAGCACACTCAGGTGCTTGCGCTCCGCCGGCAATGCCGTTGCGCTGTCCGCCGCGTAACCAGCGCGCGACGCAATCCCGGACTGCTTAGCCGGTTCCCCGGGAGCCACGGCCGGACCTGTAGGCTCGCTAGCTCCACCTGAATCCTGCTGGATTTGAGCAGCCAGACGTTGAGTGCTCTCGGCCGGGGCAATGCCGAGTTCGGTATTGAGCACTCGGACGCATTCCTGGTACTGGCGGACAGCAGCGTTCCGGCGTCCCGTCCTCGCATACAGCCTCATAAGCAGCGCATGGGCCCATTCGAGTGACGGGTCCAGGGCCAATACTCTGCTTGCCGTCGCAATTGCACGATCAAATTCGCCAGATTGTTCGTAATGGCCGACGAGTTCGGTGAACACTTCCACGGCGCGCTCATGAAACCAGCGGCGCTCGACGATCATCCACTGCTCGAACGGTTCTTCACGAAGGCCGAAACCATCGAGTAGGGCGCCCCGATAGAGTGCAACGGCTTTTGACAGGGAATCCGGAGATCGTTCAGTCGCGAGGCTCGTGAATTGCAGCGCGTCGACTTCCACGAACTGTCCGTCAAGCCATATGGCATCCGGCTCCGCGTGCAAGATTGGCGGCGCGTTCGGCAGGACCCGGCGCAAGCTCGACAGTGTCTGCCGCAAACTGGCTCTTGCCTGCTCTTCCGCACTGCGCTCCCAAAGCACGCTTGCGAGTTGCTCTCGCGACCGCAGCATCCCCGGCGACAAGGCAAGGTAGGCCAGGATGGCCTTGCTCTTCCTGGTGGGAAAAGCCAGCGATCCATGCTGCCCGGCAAGCCGGATTTGCAAGCCTCCGAGGACTTCTATCTTGAGCCGGGCCATGTCGTGCGTGAGGTGAAGCGTCGCTCTCAAAAAGTCTAGTCCGCCCGGCGCGACTTTCCGGCATCAATGAAGACTGCCCTCCCAGCTGTATTTCGTAGGTCACTTCTTTACGTTCACCTTGTCCTGAAAAGGGTCGGGGTAGGCACAGGCATGGTTGCTGATTCGAATCCGGCCTCATGTGCACGCTACCCAGTAAGATGCGGCCCCTTTCATGAGATTTTTTACGGCGTTTTTACGCGACCTCGCCCGCTGTTCACGGATCGATGACGTCAGGCAACGATAGTTGGAATCGTGATGTTGCCGTACGCCAAACGTGGCTTACCCATTCGAAAGGCTGGGAAATCCGGGCGGCACCATCGCGTATGCCAGGCGGCAGATCGCGCACCCCAGTGCCTCAAACCGCCGCCCGGCGTTTGAACCGTGCAGGGTGGAAGGACAGTCGTCGCTCGCGGCGGCCACGGGACGTGTGACGTATTGAAGGAGCGTTTCAATGGAAATCATGACTGATGGGCATAGAGTGACTACCAACCGCTATGCCAAGTGCATCGCTGCATCCAAGCGCGTCCGCTGGGACATCGACCGCGACGTAATTCGCGGCCGAAGCTTCGATTTCACGAAGAAGTTTCTGCCGGACACTTTATCAAAGGTCGATTCTCTCGCCTTTCTCGGACACGACGAGCAGCGCCTGCTCAGTCAGATTCAAGGCCGTACGTACGCGAACATGTTTGGTCTCGTCGAACGCTTCATCGCGGCGAAGGTACTGGAGATGAGCGGCCCATACCGACTCGGCGACCAGAGCGCGCTTGAAGCACTTGTCCGGTTCAGTGATGAAGAAATCAAGCATCAGGAGCTATTTCGCCGCATCGAGCGCATGTGCGCCGAGGGCATGCCAGCTGGTTATGCGTTCTTGCCGGACGCAAATAGTGTGGCCTCGTTCGTTCTCGCAAAGTCCACCTGGGCAGTGCTCGCTCTAACCTGTCACATTGAACTCTTCGTGCTTGCGCACTATCGAGGCAGCATCGATGGCGACATGAATTCCTCTGAATTATGGAAAGATGTCTTTCTCTATCACTGGCGCGAGGAATCACAGCATGCGATTCTCGATGAAATCGAATGGCAGCGCGAAGATGCGAGGCTTTCGCCTGAAGAACGTGACGCGGCTGTCAACGATCTGATCGAACTGGTCGCCGCTGTGGACGGCATTCTGCAAACTCAGGCTAATGCGGACGCCGACTACTTTGCGATGATCTGCCCACGATCGCTGTCGATGGCTGACAAAGATTCCGTGCGCATCGGCCTGCTTGCCGCATACAGGTGGCAATACATCATTTCCGGAGTGCAGGAGCCCCGCTTCAGTCAGGCTCTCAGTGGCATGATCACTGGGAACCAGCTGTCCAGAATCGAAACTGCAATGGCACCGATCATGAGCTAGCGTGCGCGATCGTAGCGGCTGCGAACTACATGTTCGCAGCCGCTAGGCATCGTGAGCTTCGCGACGAAAAGGCGGAGCCGCGGCTATGTGGGGACAAGTCGGACAGCGTGGCGAAACCGGGACGTCGGCGCATGCCGAATAAGGAGATCGCGCGGGCAGCACGGGAAAGCTGCGAGATGATGGTTGCTCTGCCACTATGAATCCACGCAAGCGCCAGACGGATTCCCGACGATGCTTGATAGCGATCCATGGACATCATGACTAGTGCGAATGCCTGTGATGAATATCCGGGTAGTGGGGATGCTTGTGAGTGATGGGGGCGTGTCGGTGGGTATGGACGTGGGGTTCCTTTCCATCCCACGAAAAATCATGCTCGTGCTGATGGTGTTCATCGTGGCGATGCGCATGCGTGTGTTCCATCGCCTCATGGGTGTGTTCGTGCTCGTGCCGTTCGCGCAGATGCAGCCACACACCCAATGCCATCAGCGCTGCCGCGAGCCAGAACAGGACATTCGGTATCTCCGGCCACAACAGGAAGGAGATGACCACGCCGAACAGGGGAGCCACTGAGAAATATGCACCTGTCCTGGCCGTACCAAGATGACGAAGCGCGATCACGAACAGCGCCAGGCTCACGCCGTAGCCGGCAAAGCCGATTACCATTGCCGAAGCCAAGGGTAACGCTCCCGGGAGCGCGCTGCCTGCCAACAGCGCAAATCCCGTATTGCACGCGCCCGCGACCAGGCCCTTCAGACAGGCGATCAGGACTGCGTCATTGGATGACACTTTCCGGGTGAGATTGTTGTCGACCGCCCAGCATCCACATGCGCCCACGATAAGCAGCGCACCTGGAGACAAGGTGGCAGCGCCCGGCTGCCAGGAAAGAAGAATGCCCCCGGCAACGATGGCAATCATGCCAAGCACAATCTGCCGATCGGCGTTCTCCTTGAACACGATCCAGGCGATGAGCGCCGTGAAGACGCCCTCCACGTTCAACAGGAGCGAGGCGGATGCCGCGCTGGTCACGGCAAGCCCAGTCATCAGAAGTGCCGGGCCGGCCACTCCGCCCGCCAGGATCGCTCCCAGAAGCCACGGAATCTCCTGGCGCGGAATCGGCGGTTGCGGCGGGGTCTGGCTGTCGGCCTTCTGCGTGAGCTTCCTAAGCAGCAGGAATCCGCCAAGGCCCAGGCCGCTGCCAAGGTACAACAGTCCCGCCAGCAACAGCGGCGAGATTGTGCCCGTCAGGGTCTTGGCCAGCGGCGTGCTGGCGCCGAACAGGAGTGCGGCGGCGAGCGCGGGGGCGGCGGCACGAACGGACATGTCAGCGATGTCGGCTAGAAATGGTGGCCTATTGTCGCGCGTTCCCGCAGACCATGCCGGAAGTGCGGTGCTTGCTGCAAGTATGGGTTCGGCGTGGCAAGGTTGTCGCTCGATGCCTTCGCTGACAATCGGTCAATCGATCGGCTCCACACGCCGGAATGCACGCAGAAGCGCAAGATCATAGGCAATCTTCAACAGTCCGCAGGCCAGCAACGGGGCTCCGGCCCAGCCCGCTGCCAGCAGCGCACCGGCGATCGTCGGACCAAGGGCGCCGGCCAGGCTTCTTGGCACCGCTGTCACGCTGGCGGCGGCGGTGCGCTCCGCAGGTGTGACCACTGCCATGACGTAGGCCGTCCGGGTAGGTACGTCCATTTGGGAAAGCGCGCTGCGAACCAGCAGCAGTGCCAGCGTCGGGGCCAGCATTGGCGAAAGCGCGGCGGCGATCAGGCAAAGGCTGGCCGGGATATGGGTGAACACCATGGTGTTCAGCAATCCGAATTTGCGTGCCAACGGTACGGCAACGAGTTGCGAACCTGCGCTCAGCAGCCCTGCCCAGAAGAAGAACAGGCCGGCGGCGCCGGGAGAAAGGCCGAATCGCTGCATCAGCCACAGTGACAGCAGTGAGTTCACCACCAGGCCGCCGGCAAAGGCATCCACGCTGAAGAGCAGCGCGAGACGGATGACGATACCGCGCGACGTGCCAAGCGGGGTGCCCGCGGATGGCGCGTGAGGGTGAGGATCGGGCAGGCGAATATAGAGAAACAAGAGGGCGACACCGGTCAAGGCATAGACGATGAACATCGCGCGCATGGCGGTGAGATGTGACAGGCCCGCATGTGCCACGAGCCAGCCCGGCAATGCCGCCGCCAGCGCGCCCAGGCCGGCCGAGAACGCACCGGTCAGGCTGTAACGCGCGAACAGTGCCGTGCGCGCCTGCGGGGCTGCCGCGTCCGCCAGGCGCGCCTGCTCCAGCGGCAGGAACAGGCTGACGTCCCCGGAGCTCGGGTTGAGCGTGCCGACAAATGCGACGAGCAGGAGCGGCCACAGGGAAGACAGTCCGGCAAATCCCATTCCGGTCGCGGCCATCAGGGCGGCCGCGAGCGTCAGCAGGCGGCGCTGCGAGTAGCGCGGACTGACAATGCCGACCAGTATCGTCGCCAGCGCGGAGCCGGCCAGGGTGGCACTGCTGAGCAGGCCCACCGCCAGCGGATCGAACCCGAGCGCAAGCAGGTATGCCGGCAGCAGTACGGCAATGAAACCATCGCAAACACCGCGCATTGCGCGGCCGATCAGTAGCGGCATGGCGCCTGGATGCACGCCGTCCGGCAGCACAACCCGCGCGAGCCAGCCACCGCCGGCGATCGCAGGCTGTTCCTTATGCATAAGCATGGCGAATATGCCTGACATGCCGTGCGTCACGGCCGCATGGCAGCGATGGGAAGCGGGTGTGCTGCCGCCTGATATGTCTCATCGACCGCGCTACCTGGCGCCCGCACTCTCGAACGAGAAGGCATCGAACAAGGTGACGCTGTCAGCCTTGGTCCATACACCGACGGCACCCGGCCCGGTGATGTGCTCATCCGCCACGTCGATGTATCGCTTGCCATCGAGCGCCACCTGGATGCGATGGCCCGCAAATTCCACGCGCAGCGTATGCCAGACCCTGGCGGCAACGGGCGCCTGGTGATACTGGATCGTGCGCCTGCGTCCGCCCGTCGTGTAATACAAGGAGACATTGTTCTCCAACGCATTTGCCCGGGCGACGTAGTAGTTGTCTGCGTCCTTCCAGCGCCAGACGACCCCGCCGGCCTGATCCTCGCGGCCGGCGATGGGTTTGAATCTCGCCTCCACGAAGCCATCGGCAATCGAAACCGCCTGATTCACGCACCAGGGGAAATCGCCGGACCCGGATTGCCTGAGAACATTGGCGTGGGCGGATGCGGTCGTGTCGGCTTCGATGGTCCATTTCGGGGTGCCACGCCCCGTGACGCCACAGACCCATCCGGCGGGCAAGGTTCCAGCGCGCTGCTGGCTGAACATGATGGTCTCTCCAATGGCTGGCACGGCCATCGACAGCATCCATGCCATGAGCAGGATTGGCTTCATGCGACACCTCCGTGCTGATGATGGCTCACCGTTCAGGCTGGCATCTTCGGCGGCCAGCGGTGTGTCTCCGCCTGGCAGTGCTGGCACCACGCATACAGGGCGTCATACATCACCATGCCGTGACCGAGCATCTCGTGATCGTCCGCGAACACTTGCGACAGGCCCAGGGAGATAGCGTAGAGGCCGCCAGACTGCGGAGTCAGGTCGAGCCTTGACGTATCGGCGCCACGCACGATTTCCGCCAGTTGCCGCAGGGCGGGATCGGTCATGCCGTACTTTTGCAGGAAGGCATCAAAGCTGCACTGCTCGCCGACGTGCGACAGCTCTACCCCTGGGATGTCGTATGGGATCGCGCCCGTCTCGCCGGCCACGCGTACCACGTCACCGGCGGGCACATAGAGAAACTCCGGCGTCTTGTCGATAAACCGGGCGATCAGCCACGGACACGCGATACGGTCGATCTTGGGTCGTTCCCGGGTAATCCATTTCATTGTCGTCTCCGCTACGGGTTGCCGAGGGTGCGCACACGCGACAGCGGGAAGCCATCGCGACAGGCTGTGAGTGCCGCCTTGCTACTACCGAACAGCGTCGAAGCGCTCGGCGGCCCGCCCCCAATGGATGTTCTGCATGAACGCGTCCACATAGGCAGCGGCTTTCGCGCCATAGTCCATGTGGTAGGAATGCTCATACATGTCGAGGGCCAGGATCGGCGAGGCGCCGGCCAGTGTATGAGCGTGGTCGGAAGCCCACTGGTTGACAAGCCGCCGGTCTCGCGGGGAGTAGCTCAGCAACACCCAGCCCGAGCCGCCGCCAAGCGCCTTGCCCATCGCGGTGAATTCAGCCTGCCAGCGCCCGACGGAGCCGAAATCGCGCGCCAGGGCCGCCTCCAGCCCGCCGCCGAGGGCGCCGCCATCGCCGAGGCTATCGAAATACACCTCATGCAGGATCATGGAGTTCGTGGCGATCAGTTCTTCGCGCTTCAGCCCGTTGAGCAAGAAAACCGGAGCGGTCGCCACATCGAGCGCGGCGAATTCGGCGGTAATCGCATTCAGGCGTTTCACCGCGCCGCCATAGTTATTCTCGTAGTGGCTGACGATCAGTTTCTCCGAGAGACCCGCGAGCCTGGCGGGTTCACAGGCCAGCGGCTTCATCTGGTAGGTCATGGTGTCCTCCTTGTTCATGCTGCTCAGTGGTGCAGCAACGGATACGCGGCGAGGCCGATCAGCGCCGCTCCGGCGACGATGACCGGTTCGGGCAGCTTCTTGAATCTCAGCAGCAGCGCGACCGTGCCGAGGGCAAGCAAGACGGTGGGAACGTCTACGATCGAGCGCCTGGCCAGCACGATCACCGCGCCGGTGATGGCGCCGACCGCCGCTGCCGTGACGCCATCGACAAAGGCGAGGATGGCAGGCAGCTTTCCGTACTTCTTGAAGTAGGGTGCCGGCAATACCGTGAACAGATAGCACGGCAGAAACGTGGCCGCGGCCGCGACACAGGCGCCAGGGAAACCGGCCACCAGGTAGCCGATGAACCCGACCGTGATGACCACGGGGCCGGGCGTGATCATCGCCACCGCGACCGCGTCAACAAACTGCTTATCGTTGAGCCAGTGGTAGTCCGTCACGACGCCGCCGTAGAGGAAGGGCACGATGGCGAGCCCCGAGCCGAACACGAAGGCTCCCGCCTTGGCAAAGAACACGCCGATCTGGGTCAGCAGTGGCCAGTCCAGCGTACCGAGCAGCCCGCTTGCGGCAGGTACCTGCGTGGCCGCCAGCGCGTTGGCGCCGCTTTGGCGAAGCCACTTTGGCGGAGCGCGCCAGAACCAGGTGACGACGCCTGCCGCCAGGAACAGCCAGGCGACTTCCGATTCGGTGATCACCGTGACGGCAGCCAGTATCAGGTAGATCGCCCACAGCAGTTTGTCCTTGCCCACACTCCTGGTCGTGAGCTTGTAGGCGCTGATGGCGATGATGCCGATGACGGCTGCGCCAACGCCATAGAAGACCGACTGCATCCACGTCAATCCGCCAAAGGCCACATAGGCCCAGCCCAGCGCGACCACCATCAGGAACGACGGGAGCACGAACGCAATGCCGATCAGCGTGGCCCCGAGGATGCGGTAGTGGACGTAGCCGAGGTAGATGGCGAGTTGCGCGGCCAGCGGGCCGGGCGCCAGTTGCGCCAGTGCCAGGCCTTCCTTGTAGTCGGCATCGGTAATCCAGCTGCGGCGTTCCACGAGGTCGCGGTGCATATAGCCGGCCAGCGCGACCGGACCGCCGAAGCCGAAGGTGCCCAGGCGAAGAAAGTAAAGGACCAGCTGCCAGAGGGTGTAGCCGGGCCGTTCGGCGCCTGGTGCCTGCGAAATGCCGGTTTGCGGCAGGTTGCTCATGGATTTTCCCTGGGAGAGATCGAAATCAGGATTTCCGGTTGGCCGAGAAGTGGGCGTAGAGCGAATCGAGCACAAGGCTGACTTCCGCCAGAAGTGCATCATCGCCGGCCAGCCGCCCTCGCGCGCCGGCCAGCATGGCTTCAAATCCGCTGGCCTCTGGTACCGACGGGCCGCCTATGTCCAGCGCATGTACCATTGCGCCGAGACGGCCGAGCCCGCGGTTCGAATCCAGGCCGAAGCTGGCCAGCAGCACCTCGAAGGACACGCGATCGCCGACATGGGTGAACGTCGCGCCGTCGAAATCGAAGCCAAGCGCGTCATCCGGGCAGTCGGCCGCGTTTTCGAGCCAGAGGAAACGGGCGTGCGGGTCGATGAAGCGCTGGATCAGCCAGGCGCTGGCCACGCGGTCTACCCACAGGTGGCGGCGCGTTGCCCAAAGCCGTCCCTGATACTGGGCCGGATCCCGCCGGGCGATGCTGGCCGACGAAGGATGCGGCTCGCCGGGCGACTGGATTGTTGTGATGGCATTGCTGAAATCATTCCACTGGGCTTCGGCACGGGTGGAAGCCTCGTTGGGAAAGAAGTCGATCTTGCGAATCGCTTCGTACGTTCGCCCGTGCCGGCGCAGCAGGCGGTTGAGTTCGGCATTGCTCAGGCCGGACAGCAGCTTGCGGGCTTCGGACAGCGCTTCCTGCAGTTCGGCATAGTCAGCGCTGCGGTCAAACAAGGCACGGTAGGCAGCGACCTCGTCTGGATCTTCGGCATGGACGCTTAACAGCCAGGCCTGTCCGTCCTCCTGCCGGGTCTCGTCCGCCAACTCACGCAATTGGGCGACCTGTTCCTCGCCTGATGGCAACAAATAGGCGCCGTCGCGCAGCGCGGCGCAGCCGAGCGTCTTGGTCGTGCGCCAGATCCGCATGCGCGCAGTGGCGCCGGATGTTGGCAGGCTGACAACCAGCAGGGCCCAGGAATCAGTGAAAGCAGTCATGAGGGCATGGTAGAAGCCCATAGACTATCTTTCAACAATGTAGAGATATCTACATCGTTTCGTGGGTTCTCAAAAGGCATAGCCCTGTCGTCCATGCGACGACGGGGCTTCCCATGTTGCCCGCCGGCCGAAAGTTCAGCCCGCAGCGCCCTCCAGCGCTGCTTCGTATTGCCCCAGGCAGGCCATGCCATTCAGCCGCGAGCGCTGCAGCAGTGCCCGTTGCGCCAGCGCCGCGTTTGCGGCCTCGCCGCGCCAGGCCAGCAGGGGCGGCTCCTGCAAGGCGCGCCCGTAGGAGAAGCTCAGCCGCCAGGGCAACGGGCCGAGCCGGTTCATGGCATCGAGATTGGCGGTGGCCTCGACGGGCGTCTGTCCGCCGGACAGGAAGAAGATGCCCGGCACTGCCGCCGGCACCGTGCGCTTGAGCACCTGCACCGTCTGCATGGCAACCTCGGCTGGCGCCGCATGCCCGGCCTCCTTGCCGGGGAGCACCATGCTGGGTTTCAGCAGCATGTGTTCGAGCGCCACCGCATGCCGGTGCAAGGCGTGGAAGACTTCGTGCAGGACGGCCTCGGTAACTTCGGCGCAACGCGCCATGGAATGCGCGCCGTCCATCAGCACCTCTGGCTCGACGATGGGCACCACGCCCGACTCCTGGCAGATGGCGGCATAGCGTGCCAGCGCCTCCGCATTGGCCTGGATAGCGAGCCGGCCGGGCAGCTGGTCCGACACGTTGTACACCGTGCGCCACTTGGCAAAGCGCGCGCCCTGCTGGCGATAGCCGACAAGCCGCTTGGCCAGGCCGTCGAGACCTTCGGTGATCTCGTCGCCGGGTGCGTGGGCGAGCGCGAGCTTGCCCTTGTCCACCTTGATGCCGGGCACGATGCCCTGGCGCGCAGCCAGTTCCGGCAGCGGCGTGCCATCGTCGGCGCGCTGGCCCAGCGTTTCCTCGTACAGGATCACGCCGCTGATGAATTCACCCAGGCCCGGTGCCGACAGGAGCAGGTTGCGCCACGCGCGGCGGTTTTCCTCGCTCGATTCCACGCCGATGCGCTCGAACCGCTTGGCGATTGTCGGCCCGCTCTCGTCGGCGGCCAGCAGGCCTTTGCCCGCTTGTACCAGGGCGTCCACGGTGGCTTGCAGTTCGCTTCGTGTGTCCATGATGTTGCTCCGCGAGGGTGACATAGGCACAAGCATTCACTCGTCAATGCAATCGCGCAAGAGAGCCGGGGGCGCGTGGGCTGTGCTTATGGTGGCCGCCCGAACGCTTCGCGCAGCTTGCCCTTGGCCCGCTCGAGCGTGGCGCGGCGCTCCCTGGGCAGGTGACGGCCGGCGCGATTGATATAAAAATTGAGCATCGACATCGCCGACTGGAAAGCCGTGCCCTTGCGGCGGCGGCTGCTCTGGGCGGAACGCTTGAGCGAAGCGGCGATCTCCTCGGGGTTGTCCGAGGCGAACAGATGCGGTTCGAGGTCCAGCGCGTCGCTGTGCTCGGTCACGTCCTGCGACCAGCGCCGCACTTTCCGGGCGCGAGTCCTGGCGCGGCCCTTTGCCGGTCGGCGAGTGGATTTGGTGGCGGCCATCTCCGATCCTCCAACAGCTGCATTGGCACCCAGTAAGCGTAGGCAAATTTTCGCCGTGTTGGCCGCTCCGGGGCGGCAAGACCCGTACACATGCCTAAGCTGACGCGCCAACAAGCGCCTACCAGTGGCTATCCGAACCTCCAGGCGCCGGGCCGCGGTGAGCTGCAAACCGATCCAGCAGGAAATCCACCAGCGCCCGGATTTTGTCGGGACGGTTGTTGCGCGCCGGGAAAACCAGGTAGATATCTGCCGGCGAGAACTGCCATTGCGGGAGCACCCGCCGCAAGGCGCCGCCACGCAGATGCTCGGCGACGTCCCACTCGGAGCGCACGATCAGTCCCTGCCCGTCGAGCGCCCAGGCCAGGGCGGATTCCCCGTCATTGGTACTCATGGTCCCGCGAACCTTGATGGTTTCCTGCTGCACGCCGTTGCGCATGTGCCAGGTGCCGAAGGTCTCGTCGGCCTCGCGAATGAAGATGCAGTTGTGCCGTGCAAGTTCACGCGGGCTTGACGGCGCGCCGGCCGCTTCAAGGTAGCGCGGCGCTGCGCACAGCAGACGGCGGTTGTTGGCCAGCAGCCTCGCCGTCAGCCGCACATCCGGCATCTCGCCGAAATGGACCATGGCGTCCAGGCCCTGTTCGACGAGGTTCAGCGGACGATCGCTCAGATGGAGCTGAACCTCGATTTTCGGATACCTGCGCGAAAACTCCGAAAGCGCCGGCGCGATATGCCGGCGGCCGAACCCGAGTGTGGCGCCGACCTTCAGCAACCCGTGCGGCGTACTGCTGCTTCCGGCGATCGTGCGCTCGAGCGCTTCCATTTCCGCGAGGATGCGGGCGCCTTCCACCAGGTAGTTTTCTCCCTCCGGCGTCAGGCTGATCCGGCGCGTCGTCCGGTGCAGCAGCCGCACGCCCAAGCGCGCTTCGAGGCCGGCCAGCCGTTTGCTGACCGCAGGCGGCGTCACGCCAAGTTCCTGGGCGGCGCCCGCAAGGCTTCCGTGCTTGTTGATGCACTGGAAGAAGGCGAGGTCGGAGAAGTTATCCATTAGTGAATGAGGGGAACCAAAGAAGTAACTCGTCCTGAATTATGTTTTTGTGGGTAAATGATACGATGATTTCCATAACAATTCATACCCATCGGAGACGCTCGTGAAGCTTGCCCACCTCACCGCCTTGCTGGTCTGTGCCGCTTCCATCGGCACGGCTGCTGCCCAGTCCTATCCTCAACGCCCGGTGCGCCTGATCGTGCCGTACGCCCCGGGCGGCAGCGCTGATATCGCCGCCCGGCTGGTTTCGGATGCGTGGTCGAAGAGCCTGGGCGGCACCATCGTCGTCGAAAACCGTGCCGGCGCCGGCGGCAATATTGGTGTCGATGCCGTCGCCAAGGCCGCTGCCGATGGCTACACGATTGGCCTGCAAACGGTGTCGCTGGCGATCAACCCGGGCCTGTTCCCGCGCATGCCGTACGACACGCTGAAGGACCTGGCCCCGATCGGCATGGTCGCCAGCTCGCAGCATGTGCTGGTGGTCAACAACAACGTGCCCGCCAAAAACCTGCAGGAACTGATCGCTGCCGCGAAGGCCGCGCCGGGCAAGCTGACGTACGGCTCCGCGGGCAATGGCAGCACCTTCCACATGTCCGCCGAGCTGTTCAAGTCGGTGGCCAACGTCTCCATCGTCCATGTGCCGTATCGCGGCGGCGGCCCGGCCCTCGTTGACACCATTGCCGGCCAGGTCGACATGAGCTTCCCGGTGGTGTCGGCGGCCCAGCAGCATGTGCAGGGCGGCAAGCTCAGGGCGCTCGCGGTCACGGGCTCCAGGCGCTCCGCGCAGTTGCCGAATGTTCCGACCGCGGCGGAGGCGGGCCTGCCTGGCTACAACTTCGAAACCTGGTTCATGGTGTTCGCGCCGGCGGGCACGCCCAGGCCCGTCATCGACAAGCTGAACGCCGCGCTGAATGCCGCGCTGGCTTCGCCGGCGACCAAAGACCGGATGTTCAAGGAAGGCTTCGAGCCGACCCCGACCACGCCCGATGCGGCGCGCCAGCGCCTGGAGAAGGAAATGCCCATGTGGGCACAGTTGATCAAGCAGCGCGGCATCACCGCGGAATGAGTGTAGACAAGGCAGCAGCCATGACAGCAATGATACCGAAGACCCTGTACCGGAAGCTGGTCGACTCCCACACGGTGGCCAGGATCGATGACGACAACGTCCTGTTGTATTGCGACCTGCACCTGATGAACGAGTACACCAGCCCGCAGGCCTTTGCCGGGCTGCATGAGCAAGAGCGCGGTGTGCTGGTCCCGGGGCAGAACGTTTCCGTCGTCAGCCATATCATCCCGACGCACCCCGTGGCGATCCGCGTGATCGCGGATCCCGCCTCGGCGCTGCAGGCCACCAACCTGCGCGACAACTGCAACCGGCACGCGATTCCGCTATTCGATACCAACGACACGCTGCAAGGCATCGAGCACGTGATCGCCCCCGAACACGGCATGATCCGGCCGGGCATGGTGGTGATCTGCGGCGACAGCCATACCACGACCTACGGTGCGCTCGGCGCGCTCGGCTTCGGTATCGGCACCTCCGAGGTCGAGCATGTGCTGGCGACCCAGACGCTGGTCTACCGGATGGCAAAGACCATGCGCATCCGCGTGGACGGCAAGCTCCCTGCCGGCACGACCGCCAAGGACCTGATCCTCAGGATCATCGGCGCGATCGGCGCGCAGGGCGCGCGCGGCTATGTCGTCGAATACTGCGGCTCGGCCATTCGCGACCTGAGCGTCGAGGCACGCTTTACGCTCTGCAACATGACGGTGGAAGCCGCGGCGCGCGGCGCGCTGATTGCGCCGGATGCAGTGGCCACCGACTATGTGCTGCGCCGCGCCGTGGACATCGAAGGTCCGCAGCGCGAGGCTGCGCTCCGGTACTGGGACACGCTCCACAGCGATCCTGGCGCCGAATTCGACATGGACTACGTCTTCAATGCCAGCGATGTCGAGCCCCACGTGACGTGGGGAACCAGCCCCGACCAGGTGTTGCCGGTTTCCGGATGCATTCCGTTTCCCGAAGACCAGATCGACGAAGCCGAGCAGCGCTCGGTCGAGCGCGCGCTGTCGTACACGCGCCTGCAGCCGGGCGCGGCGCTGGAAGGCACCGCGATCCAGCATGTATTCATCGGGTCGTGCACCAACGGGCGCATCGAGGATCTGCGGGCCGTCGCCGGCGTGGTTCGTGGCAGGAAGGTGGCCGCCGGAGTCAGGGCCATGGTGGTGCCGGGCTCCGGTGCGGTCAAGGCGCAGGCGGAACGCGAAGGTCTTGCCGATATCCTCACCGCCGCCGGATTCGAATGGCGGCAACCGGGGTGCTCGATGTGCCTGGCCATGAACGACGACGTGCTTGCCGACGGCGTGCGCTGTGCGTCCACCACCAACCGCAATTTCGAGGGCAGGCAGGGGCGCGGTGCCATCACGCACCTGATGAGCCCGGCCATGGCCGCCGCAGCGGCCGTCACCGGCGCCATCACCGACGTCCGCAAGCTGGAGATCTCGCATGTCTGAAGCAATCCGCATCACCGGCAAAGGCGCCGCGATCCGCTTTGGAAACCTCGATACCGACCAGATCATCCCGAAGCAGTTCCTCCGCGGGATCGACAAGGCCGGCCTGGACAAGGGCATTCTCTACGACCACCGCTTCGATGCCACCGGAGCGCTGCGCCCGGACTTTGTGCTGAATCGGCCTGAGTACGCCGGCACCAGCATCCTTGTGGGCGGCGCAAACTTCGGCTGCGGGTCGAGCCGGGAGCACGCGGTATGGGGGCTGCAGCAATTCGGCATTCGCGCCGTGATTGCACCGAGCTTCGGCGAGATCTTCTATTCGAACGCCATGAACAACCGGCTGCTGCTCGTGATGCTGCCGCGCGACGTCATCGAGCAGTTGATGAACGACGTGGACGCGGACAGCAATAACGTCATCGGCATCGATGTCGAGACGATGCGGGTGCGTACCCCTGCCGGAGACCATCCCTTTGACTTGTCGGCGCGGCACCGCCACATGTTCCTCGAAGGCCTCGACATGATTGGTCTCTCGCTGCAACAGCGCGGCGAGATCGAGCAGTTTGTCCGGCAGTACTGGGCCGAGTTTCCGTGGGCAAAGGACGTGGCACGGCGCACGCGTGACCGTCTGGGTGCGACCTGAAGCTGGCCCGGCAAGTACGCCGGAGTAACACGTATGGTCGATTCGGGGATGCTCCCTCGCCAACCTGACATCGGCCCCCGACTCCTTTCCGTCATCTACTTGGCTTGGCGAAACCTCGCCATGGAGATGTCTGCGATATAAGACCCGTCAGGCGGCCGTATCCGCCTTTCGAAGCGCCCTTCTTCCAGAAAGCGGAAGCGCCCATATAGCGATATCGCGCGCATATTGGTCGCCCGGACTCGAAGCTCAATCTTCCCCACCGCCGGGGTGCAAACCGCCCAATCCAGGATTGCGTCATCTGCCGCCGCAGCCTCCGGCTTGCATTCACCCTTCCAAAGAAGGGTGTCATCCTTTCACAACGTGCCGATGATTAAACACGAGCGCGGTCTGCCAACAGAATGGCGCTTCAGGTAAATTGCCGATTGCCGTCTGGGATGCAGCCCGGCAACAGATGGCCATGGCGGGCATGGTCTCGCCTGGCGACAATCCATAACAAAACGAATAAGAGGTTACCTCCGTGGGTCGTGTTCTCTCATCGCTGGCGTTATCCGCGCTGGCTGTTGTTGTCTCTGGCTGCGCTGTCGTGGCACCCGCCTATACCCCTTCCGTCGACAACGTGCAGGCCCTGAAGGCTAGCGGTGCCGGGAAAGCGAGGATCGGTGCCTTCAATGCCATAGAGAGCTCGGCAAATCCCAATCAGATACCGCTGCGCGCCAATACCATGCGCTCGCCTTATGGCGGTACGTTCTCGGCATACCTGTCCGAAGCGATTACGCGCGAGCTGACCATGGCAGGCAAGCTCGCTCCTGATTCGGATATCGAAGTCACGGGAACGCTGCTAAAGAACCAGATTGACCCCGCAATCTCCACCGGTAACGGCACGATCGAGGCTCGCTTTGTAGTTAAGAAGGGCGGCGCGGTGCGCTACGACCGCGTCAAGTCTGTCTATCGCGAATGGGAATCCTCATTCGCCGCGGCCATCGCCATTCCGCGCGCAGTGCAGGAGTACAGCATTTCCGTTCAAACGCTGCTCGGCAATCTCTATGCGGATTCGGATTTTATCAACGCTCTCAAATAACCAGAAGGAATCAACAATGCGGTCATTGGTTCAAATCGGCGCCGTGGTAGCGAGCGCCGCGGTACTTGCCGGCTGTGCACATCCGATCGTCATGGCGACGGAAAAATCCGCGCCCACAGAAGCGCTCGCACAGAAGATTGACAAGAACGTCGGCTATGTCATTCCCGCCGGTTTGCGCGAGAAGGAAATCGTTACGCCAGGAGGCGGTGGCGACAAGGTCAGCTATTTTCCCTACCGCGACATCGAACTCCCGATGTACTCGACGCTTTCAAATGTATTTGCCAACGTCAGCAAGCTGAAGGCGCCCAATGACGAGGCCGCTATTCGCAATGGCCAGATCAGCTATATCGTGACGCGGGAAATGGTCACCGACTCGTCGTCCGACAGCGCCCTGACCTGGCCGCCGACGCAATTCACAATCAAGCTGACCTGTACCGTGACCGACCTCACTGGTGCAATCGTGCTGAAGAAGGAAGTGAGCGGCGTCGGCAAGGCTGAATTCTCGGAATTCAAGCGCAATTTTGCGCTGTCGGCGCACCGCGCCAGCGAAGACGCCCTCAAGCAGTTGCAAGCCGCCCTGGCATCGGCACCCGAGTTGCGGAACGCATCCATCCAACCGTCTCCGATCGTCGTGGCGCCGAAGGCGGCAGCGACCCAGTAAGCCCCCGGCAAGCGACCGGCGCGACCTCCGCCGCAGGCTTCCATCACAGGCGCAGTGTCTGCACGACAACAGCTGCCGCGGCGGCGCTGGAAACACTGACGGCCAGCCAGCATCCCAGCAGGAAAGCGCCGTTCGCAATCGGTCGGGTGGGGCGCATGTTGTCTCCCGGAGATGCCTGGCGGCTGGCCCGGATCAGCGCTCGATGACCGGCGCATGCACCGGCGCCAGCGATTCGTGCGTGGTGGACGTGCGCTGCGGCGCCTTGTGCACCATCGTGTAGGCGTAGTCGATGCCCATGCCGTAGGCACCCGAGTGTTCCTTGGCCACGGCCATCACATCGTCGTATGTCTCGCGGTTCTTCCAGTCACGTTGCCATTCCAGCACGACCTGCTGCCAGGTGACCGGCACCACGCCGGCCTGGATCATGCGCTGCATCGCATAGTCGTGCGCTTCCTTGCTGGTGCCGCCCGAGGCATCGGCCACCATGTAGATCTCATAGTCGCCTTCGAGCATCGCGCTCAGGGCGAACGTGGTGTTGCAGACTTCGGTCCACAGGCCCGCCACGACGATTTTCCTGCGGCCGTTGGCGGCCAGCGCGTCGCGCACCTTCTGGTCGTCCCACGAGTTCATCGAGGTGCGTTCCAGCGTCTGCTTGCCGGGGAACACATCGAGCACTTCCGGGTAGGTGTAGCCCGAGAACGAATCGCTTTCGACCGTGGTGATCGTGGTCGGCACTTCGAAGATCCTGGCTGCCTTGGCCAGCCCGACGACGTTGTTCTTGATCGTCTGGCGGTCCATCGACTGGACGCCGAAGGCCATCTGCGGCTGGTGGTCGATGATGATCAGCTGGCTGTTGCGCGGGGTCAGGACTTCAAGCTTGGCGTTCGACATGGGGCTCTCCGTTTGGTAAAATATTCAATTGGTTTGAAGCTATATGGTTTGCGCTGTTTATTGTTGCGCTGACGATGTGCAGAACTATAGCGAGCGCGCGTGCGGAAATAACGGTCGTCCCCTGCAATATGTATTCAAATAATTTGATGCTGTGGGCTTGCCAGGGTGCCGTAGTGGATCCTTGCATCTGCGATGCCCGACGACTGCCGCCACTCAGTCCGTTGCTGCCCTGGCCCGGCCTTCTATTATGGAAATACCGGCCGGCAAGCCTGCCGTACGACAGCCCTTCCAACAGGCCCTACGCGCCGCAACGGACCCCATTGGTGTCAGGGATGGAGCGTGGCTGCTATGGATGCAAAGGATCAGGACGGGTTGGAAAGCGGGGCGCTCGGGCTGGGCGAGTCCGTCATCATGGGCGTCGCAGGCACCGCGCCAGCCTTCAGCATCGCCGCAACCACCGCGGCATTGATTGCCGCGGTCGGGCGCCTGTCGCCGGCCAGTCTGTTGTACTGCGGCCTGATCATGTTTGGCGTGACCTTCGCGTACATGCATCTGAATCGCATCAACCCGAATGCCGGCGCGTCCTATGCCTGGGTGAGCGCTATCTTCCACCCGGTGCTTGGCTTCTTTGCCGGATGGGCGCTGCTGGTGGCCTCGGCGGTCTTCATGGTGTCCGGAACGATTCCGGCAGCCACTGCCACGCTGACGCTGCTCGCTCCCCGCCTTGCCAACGAGCCGGCAGCCGTCACCCTTGTGGCTGCCGGCTGGCTGCTGCTGGTTAGTGCGATTGTTGTCAAAGGCATAAAGCCCACCAGCTACACGCAGATCGTCATGACAGTGATCGAGGTGGGCATACTGGTGGCCGTGATCCTCCTCGCGCTCGTCAAGTACGGCGCCCATCCCGCGCACGCGTTCTCGCTGGCCGCGCTCTCGCCTGCCAGCTTTACGCCGCAGCTTTTCGCGACCGGCGCGCTGACGGCGGTGTTCTTCTTCTGGGGGTGGGATGTCACCGTCAACCTGAATGAGGAAACCCGGGATGCGGCCCGCGCGCCGGGGCGTGGCGCGCTGCTGGCGATGCTGGTCGTGCTGGCGTTGTTCATGGGATTCGCCGCGGTGACCCTGCTGGTGCTCGACGACCGGGAGATCGCCAGTTCGAGCACCAACGTGCTGTTCGCCGTCGCCGAGAAGCTGCTGCCGAGGCCGTGGAGTTACCTGGCCGTCGTCGCGGTCATGCTGAGCACGGTAGGGACCCTCGAAACCTCGATCCTGCAATTCACGCGCACGATGTACGCCAAGGCCCGTGACGGCACGCTCCATCCCCGCTACGCGACGCTGCACAAGACCTGTCGCACGCCGTGGGTGGCCACTGCGCTTATCACGGGGTTTGGGCTGCTCCTGTTGTTCCTGTCGTCGCAACTGCCGAGCGTCAGCGAGATCATCAGGGATTCGGTCAACGCGATCGGCTTCCAGGTGGCTTTCTACTATGGACTGGCCGGCTTTGCCTGCGCCTGGCATTTCCGGCGCGACGCACTCAGGTCGCCGTTCGACATGGTTTTCCTGGTGGTCTGGCCAGCGTTGAGCGCCGCATTCCTGTGGTTCATCGCGGTCTATAGCATCCCGGGTTTCGACCTCGCCACCAATATCGTGGGCCTGGGTGGCATCGCAATCGGCGGCGTGCCGCTGCTGTTGAACCGGTATCACTCGTTCCAGGCGCGCAGGCAGGACAATCGCTAGCGGGCAAGCGCCTTGTAGTTTCGTCCCAGGGCGTGCAGTTTTCGCCCGCGGTGGCACGACGGCCGCCCCCGTGAGCGGCGGTGGGCGCACAGGTTGCCGGCCTGGAACGGCATTTGCGTTGGACTTCTTTAGCCCGCCGGCAGATGGCGGGCCGATCAGCGCCGCGGGCATTGCATCTGCCATGGCTGTGGTCCGCTGAATCACTGAAATCGGTCGGTGCCTGCCATGTCATGCGGGCACATCACGTCGTTGCAAATGCTCGCAATAGCTGTGCTATTGCTGCGCTTTGCGCCTAGCGCTGCATCCCGCATGACATGTCCTTCACCTCCCATTTCAATGATTCAGCGGACTAGCCGGATGACCGCGCGCAGTCATGGAGACGACCATGCCAAGGGCATCGAGCATAGCGCACGCCAGGGCAGACAAGCGTGCGGGCAAGGCGCCGACCACCCAGGCCGGCCATTTCGTTCGAGACGAGATCGAAGCCGTTCGCCACGGCAAGCACGGCGTGCGCTCGGCCAAGCAGGCCATAGCGATCGGATTGTCGGAGGCGCGCCGCGCAGGCGTTGATGTGCCGCCGAAGAAGGGCGCCGCAACGGCGGCCAAGTCCGCAGGCACCAAGGCTGGCGGTACCAAGGCTGGCGGTACCAAGGCGGCGCCGCGACGGGCCAGTTCGGAAAGCACGGTCACGCGTGCCCGCGCTGCCCTCAAGGCACTCAAGCGTGAAGGCACGGCCGGGGCTTCGCCGCAGGCGCTTTCCGCGCAGGGCAAGCGCGCGGCAAGCCAGCGCACGGCAGCCGATCGATCCGCTGCCGCCAGGAAGGCCGCCAGCACCAAGGGTGCGGCCGGCCGCTCCGAAGCGGCCCGCAAGGCCGCGCGCACGCGCGCGGCAAAGAAGGCCGGCTGAGTGAAGTGCCCGGCGTCGAACCACGGCATTCGGCAGGCCGATGCCGAATGCCGCGTCCGCGCTTAGCGCATGCTGCGGAGGGATCGGGCCGGCTGCGGTCTGACCATGGCGCATAGGCTCAAAGCGTGCCTTGGCCCGCACCTTTCGCTTGCACGCGGCAATTCCAGCCTCTACGCTGAATGCCTGACATCACACGCTCGGGAGAGAGACGAATGGGAGGCTGGATTGCAAGGGCAGTTGGCGCGCTTGGCTGCTGCGCAATGGCGTTCCTGGCCGGTTCGGCGTGTGCCGCGGATTCGGCAACGCTGACCATTTCCGCCGGCACGCAACAGCGCGGCTGGACCGTCGCCGGGTTGCTGAACGACCGTCGCCTGACCGATGTGACGGTTGACGACGACAACCTGAAACGCCGCCTGACATTCAAGGCCATCCCCGTTACAAGCCTGCTGCAGGGCATGCCGGTGACAGCCGGCGCGAGTGCCACGACGGCAGCCGGCGATGGCTATGTCTCTCACCTGCCGATGCGCATGTTGCTGGCAGACAGCGCCGACCAGCCGCGCGCCTGGCTGGCGGTCGAGAATCCCGCCGCGCCGTGGCCGACGCTCAAGGGCCAGGACATCGGGCCGTTCCGCCTGATCTGGACGGTGCCGCCGGGTCATGCGGCATCCGAAGTCAACGAGAGTCTCTGGACGTACAACATCGTGCGCATCGACATCGCCGCATCGCCTGCCGAGCGCTTTGCCGCCATCCGGCCCGCCTCCGGCCTGCCGGCCGACGGACCGGTCATGCGCGGTTTCGCGACCTTCCAGCGCGTTTGCTTTTCCTGCCACTCCTTCAACCGGGCCGGCGATGCGCAGCTTGGTCCCGACCTGAACGTGCCGTACAGTCCGGTCGAGTACCTGGGGGATGACAAGCTGGCCAGGCTGATCCGTGACCCGCAGTCACTGCGCTGGTGGCCCAATTCGCGCATGTCGGCCATCGACGAGAAAACGCTGTCGGATGCGGACCTGAAGGACCTGCTGGCATATCTGCATCATATGGCCGGGCGCAAGGCGGCAAAGGCCGACTGACGCGGCAGCGAGGAAGGCGGGGCAGCGGCGGAACCCGAGTCAGTGAGACAGCGAGCGGGAAGAAGCCATGGCTTCACGTCTCTTTACTGCTGTGTGCTTTCGCCCGGGTACCCGGAGCCGCCTTCTTCTTCAGTTTGAGCTGGTTGTAGTCAACAGCGGCACGGACGAGATTCTTGAGGGCGCGCTCGTTGATCTTGTCACCCTCGAAAAAATCGATCGCTCGTCTCGCGTTGCCTTCGAGGCCCGCGTTGAAGAGCTTGTCGGGATCCGGGAGGCTCGCGCCGTAGGCAAAGGTAAGCTTCACCTTGCCCTTGTGCGCGTTGGCGACCGCGATGATTCCGTCGCGGGACCATACCGGGCTTCCCATCCACTTCCATTCCTCGATGATTTCCCGGTCGGCCTCGAGGATGCTCTTGCGGAGGGTGGCGAAGGTCTTGCCACGCCAGTCCGTGATTCCCGCGATCAGTTGGTCAATGCGTTCCGATGGATTCATTGGATTGGATATCGCTGTTCCAGGTTAGCGCAACAGGTGGTGCGGCTGGCACCGGCCGGCCCTGCATTGTGCCGGCATCAGTCCGTGCGCGCCAATACCTGCTCCAGCGCCGCAAAGAACCGTGGCCATCCGCCCCTGGCGCCCTGGTAGGCCTGCTGCTGATCCGGCCGGAAGCCCGCCTGTTCCATGCGCAGGAGGGTCCCCGTGCTCGTCGGGGTAAGCGTCCAGGTGACGACACTCTCCAGACCATAGGCCGCCCATGTGTAAGACAGCGTCTTGTCCGGCTCGACGGCCAGGACCTGACAGTCCACCGCGCCCCAGTCTGCGCTAAGACTGAAATGGTGGTCCACCACGGGTTTGAAATCGTTTTTCATGAGCCACGCTTCGATCAGCTGTGGCTGCGTGAGCGCGCGCCAGATCTTTTCCGGTGGATGAGGCAGCTCGCGCTCGACAACGACGGAGAGCCTTTCGGTTGATTCTTCGTTCATTGGTCCATCCTTTTCAGCAGGTCTTCGAGGTGGTCAAACCGGCTTTGCCAGAAGCCGGTCATCTGGCTGGTCCAGCCGATCAGCGGGGCCAGGGCGCCGGGCTGCGCGCTGTAGTGCGTCTGGCGCCCTTCGTGGCGGTCGCGCACCAGCCCGGCCTGCTTGAGGATTCCGAGATGCTTAGAGACGGCCGGTTGCGAGACCCCGGCCCCGGCCGTCAGCGCCCCGACGGTCTGCTCTCCGTCGCGGCACAGCCGCTCGAAGATAGCCCGCCGGGTCGGATCGCCGAGCGTTCTGAAGAGTACATCCTGAGCGTCCGGCATCTGGAATCAATAACTGACTGGTTATTGATCTACATATAACTACGCGGATATGCGTAAGTCAAGCCGAACCGAAATCGGATCTGGACTTCAACAAGGCCACAGTCAGGATTCCAGACCATGGCCTTCGGATGCGGCGCGGCGTGCTCGCCTCACATCCGTCCCTTCCAGGGCACCAGCCACTTCGCCGCTTTGCGCATCATCAGGTCGAACACATAGGCAATCAACCCGATCAGTACAATGCCCATGATCACCACGTCGGTACGCAGGAAGTTGGACGCATTGAGGACCATCTGGCCGAGGCCGGCGGTCGCCGCCACCATCTCGGCGGCAACCAGGGTGGTCCAGCCGAAGCCGATGGCAATGCGCATCCCGGTGAGGATGTCGGGCAGCGCCGCGGGGATCACCACATGGCGGACTACCTGCCACGGCGTGGCACCCATCGAGTAAGCCGCGTTGATCTGCTCGATGGTGACCGAGCGCACGCCTGCCTGGGCCGACATTGCCAGCGGCGCGAAGCAGGCCAGGAAGATCAGCAGCACCTTCGAGGTCTCGTCGATGCCGAACCAGATCACGATCAGCGGCAAGTAAGCCAGCGGCGGCAAGGGGCGGTAGAACTCGATCGGCGGATCGAAGACGCCGCGCGCGACGCGCGACACCCCCATCATCACGCCGATCGGCACCGCCGTGACCACGGCCAGCCCGAACGCACCGAACACGCGCATCATGCTGGCCGCAAAATGCTCGGTCAGCGGCTGGCCGCCTTGCAGGTTGCCCTGCCAGGCATCGATGAAGGCCGTGACGATGGATTCCGGCGTCGGCAGGAACAGCGGCGGCAGCCAGCGCAGATGGCTGGCAAGCCACCACAGCGCGAGCAGCATGACCACGGTGATCGTGGAGATGCGGGAACTTGACCCTTCGCCTGGCAGGCGGTAGCCGGAGACGGTCTTCATGGGCCGGCTTGCCCTGGCTGCGGCAGTGGCGGTGACGCGTGGCGTGGGTTCGATGCGTTGGACGGAAGCGGGCATCTCGTTTTCCTCAGGCGGTGGCATGGATCAGATCGACGATCTCTTCGCGATAGCGGATGAATTCCGGGTCGGACTTGACGGCGCGGGCGTCGCCGCATTCGATGAAGCGCCGCGCGAACGGCAATTCATAGGTATGCGCGATGCGGCCGGGCGAGGGTGTCATGACGATCAGCCGCGTGGCCAGGAACAGCGCCTCTTCCACGCTGTGCGTGATGAAGAAGACAATCTTCTGTTCCTTCGCCCAGAGCTTGAGAATCAGCGCCTGGATCGATTCACGCGTCAGCGCGTCAAGCGCGCCAAGCGGCTCGTCCATCAGCATCACCGCCGGATCGCAGGCGAGCGCGCGGGCAATCCCGACGCGCTGCTGCATGCCCCCCGAAAGCTGATAGACCGGCTTGGCGGCGACCGCTTCCAGCCCCACCGCGGCCAGCTTCTCGTGGGCGACGCGCAGCCGCTCGGCGCGTGCCACGCCGCGCAGGCGCAATCCCAGCGCGACGTTGTCCGCCACGCTGAGCCACGGCATCAGGGCGTGCTTCTGGAACACCACGCCGCGTTCGGCACCTGGCCCGTGCACAGGCTTGCCGCACAGGCGGATCTCGCCTTCGGAGGGTTCCATAAAGCCCGCGATGCATGAAAGCAAGGTGGTCTTCCCGCAGCCGGAGGCGCCGAGCGCCACGACGAAATCGCCACGCTCCATCGTGAGGTTGACCTGCGACAGGGCCAGCGTCCCGGCGCCGCCCGCGGTGCCATAGTTGACGCTGAGGTTATCGATTTCGAGTTTGTACATGATGGGCTTCCGAAACAGGACTTTCGGGGCAGCCGCGCCAGATCGGCTTGCGCGCGGCGGCCATCTTCTGCGACAAGGGGCGCGGCGTCAGCGCAACGCCCGCTTTGCCCATTCGGCGTTGACGCCCGGGCCATAGTCCGGCAGCACGGTCTGGATCGTGCCTTGCTCCTTGAGGAACTGCGCTGCCGACTGCAGCGCGCGCGCCGCACCGCCGCCCAGCCAGCGCTCCGAGACCTGCTCCTGCAACGTCGGGAAGGCGTATAGCGCCATGCTCGCGGGCACCGTTTCAGCCTTGGCGCCGGACATCCTGGCCACCGCCTTCACCATCGGCGAATCGGCGGTCCAGGATGCCTTGTTCTTGCGGTAGTTTTCATCTGCGGCGGCCAGCACGCGCACCAGCTTGACCATGAACTCCGGGTTCTCGCGGGCGAACTTCTTGCTGGCGATCATGCCGTCGAAGGTGGCCTTGCCCGTGTCGGCGGCGATCTGCCCGGAGGTCATCAGCACGGTCCCTGACTGCTTGAGCTTGGCGAGCACCGGGTCCCAGATAAAGGTGGCGTCGATGTCGCCGCGTTCCCAGGCGGCGGCCACCTCGGGCGGCCGCATGTTCATGATGCGGACGTCCTTGGGATTGATCCTGGCGCGCTCCAGCGCCACCAGCGTGTGGTAGTGCGTGGTCGACACGAAGGGCACACCCACGCGCTTGCCTTTCAGGTCGGCGATGCTGGTGATCTTGCTGCCGTTTCGCGCAACCATGGCCTCGGCCGCGTTGATGTCGTCCAGGATCCAGAACAGTTCGACGTCCAATCCTTGCGAAAGCGCCGAAGCAATGGGCGACGTGCCCGCCTCGCCGATTGCGATCTGGCCCGAAGCCATGGCCCGGATCACATCCCCGCCACCACCGAACTGCCGAAATGAAACCTTGTAGCCGGTTTGCTTTTCCAGTTCCTTCATGTTCTGCGCATAACGCCAGGGCACGACCATATCCTGGTAAGCAATGACTACATTCTTGTCCTCGGCGTGCGCGGCTGGCGCCAGCGCTGCCACCAGGGCGAAGCCCGTCACGAATTGCCTGATCCACCGCATAGTTGTACTCCTCAGAAGGGTAAGAGGTGTTGGGGGTCACGGCTTTATAGGTGAGGGCTGTTCCGGGCCTATAGGGCCAGTTGCCGGCATTCGCTGGGGCCAGATCGGGCCGCCAGCGCGCGTGCCGCGATGGGCGCGGAAACGCGGCGGTGCGGGGTGGCGTCAATCATGGAAATCCAGTAGCGGCTTCCGATGGGGGGGATGGCTCGGCTGGGTGCACGATGCGCGCACCCAGATACCTGGAACGTATCTGTCAGGTAGTCCTGGCGCGCCCCAGGGCCCACCGTCTGCAGTGTTCGAGATACTGTCGCTCGTGGACGCCGACGAGGTCGACAATGCTGGTCCAGAGCCAGAATGGGGCCGCCAGCGACTTGCCGTGGCGCATGAGTTCGCGGCGCCATGCTGCCGCCTCCGAACGGGAAAGCTGTCCGGCGTGGGATAACCCGACCACCATGCCGAGATAGCGGGCTACCCTGGTTGCGTCGGCCTGAGAGAGCGTATCGATCTCGAGCTTGAGGTCCTGCGGCAGAAGCTCTCGCACGAATACACTCTTGTCGAGAATTCTCGCCGATGCCATTCGCATGCCGAGGAAGGGTGCCAGGTGCCTTGCTCCTTCTACAACACGTTCACCATTGTCGAGCGGCATCGAGCACTTCGCCTTAAGGGGTGCAGCGGGGGCGACCGCCTCCTTGAAGTCGAACAGTCGGTACTTGCTGCCGTCCCTGGCATCGATACCAAGCAAGACGGCATAGCGTAGCCGGCCCATCGAACTGCATCCTTTCACCCAGAAGGCTGCGTCGAGCAGTTTCACGCTTTCGGGTGTGCGTCCCGAATACAGGCAGGTCACTAGGTCAAGTAACGCCTCGTTCTCGCAGATGCGCTCAATCGCCTTGCTCTCTTCGCGGCGCAGCGGCCAGAACCGCTTGCCCAGCAGGATGTTCGGCTTGGGATTCTTGATGCGGTCGCGGGCCAGCTGCTTCCACGTCCGGCGCGTGGCCGTCTTCATCGCGGTCCTGACCGCCACGGGTTTCGACGGCAACTCGCTGGAAGTGTCACGGGCCAGGGCATCCAGGTATCCCGATATCAGCGCGGCAGTCATTTGCGCGGTCACCACGCCGGGCAAGTCCGACCCGCGCGCGGCAGTCGCTAGCGACACACCAAGCCGTATCAGGTCGTGCGCGGGATTGCCAATGACGGTCTGATCCATATCGCGAATCTGAATCGCGACTTGTCCGGAGGCGTCTCCGACAGGACCGAGGTTACCAAGATGGCAGTCACCGCAGATCCAGATCGGGGGACCTTCCGGCAAGCTGCTCGGCTTTACCGATGCCAGCCATTCGTAGAACTTGTCGCTGCTGCCTCGAACATAGGCATGCGCGGACTTTGCCATTTTGAGGTGGCGCAGCTCCTTCAGGGCAGCCAGCCGGTTCCGCGGAAGTACCGCCGCTCGCGGGATTTTCTTTGTCACGTTTTCGGAACAACCGAGAGGATGACCATGCCCAGGGCAGCACCGGCCATCGTTATCGTCGCCACCCAGCCTGCCAGACGGAGGCCGCCTGTGATGCAGAACGCTCCCATCACGTCCGGATGAGATGACATCCTCATCAGGAGCACCATGATCGGGACCGACGTGACGCCGTTGATGACAGCGCTCCAGAACAGCGCCTTCATCGGGTCAACGGAAGAGAAGCCGAGCAAGAGACCTGCCAGCATCGCAATGCCGATCACTGCGTAGAAGCGTTTGGCGAGCCGTGGCTCCAGCTCCAGGCTGTTCTTCCATTGGAATGCACCCGCCATCGCGTAGGCGGCAGAGCCGGCGAGGACGGGCAAGGCAAGCAGTCCGGTTCCTATGATGCCCAGGCCGAACAGCACGAATGCAAGCCGGCCTGCAATGGGCTTGAGCGCGGAAGCAGCCTGGGCTGTCGTTTCGATATCGGTGATGTGGTGGGCATGGAGCGTCGCAGCGGTGGTCAGGACAATAAAGAACGCAATCATGTTCGAGAAGCCCATGCCGATCCACGTGTCAATGCCAATGCGCCTGAGATTCTTGAGACCCTGTGAGGGCGCCTTCTTCAGTGGGTGCTGGCCAGCCGTTATCTGGAGTTCTTCAACTTCCTGGGATGCCTGCCAAAAGAAGAGATACGGGCTGATGGTAGTGCCGAAGACCGCCACAATGGTCGTAAGGTACGCCGGCGTCCACGACGGCTGGGGAAAGACCGTGCGGATCGCCACGGTCCCCCATGGCACTTCGACCGCAAAGATGACGCCGACATAGGCGAACAGCGCAAGCGTCAGCCATTTGAGCACGCGTACGTAGCGCTTGTACGGCACGAAGACTTGCAGCACGAGGGACAAGACAGCGAACCCGCCGGTAAAGAGTGCCACGGGCCCACCGATGACAAGATTTGCGGCAGCTCCCATTGCACTCAGGTCAGCCGCGATATTTATCGTATTGGCGATCAGAAGCAGGACGACCGCGGCATAGACCAGGGGCAGCGGATAGCGACGCCGGATGTTCGTCGCCAGACCGTGCCCGCTGACCCGGCCGATTCTCGCGCTGACGATCTGAATTGCGACCATCAGCGGATAGGTCAGCAGCATTGTCCACAGGATGTTGTAGCCAAATGCGGCGCCCGCCTGGGAGTAAGTCGCGATTCCACTCGGATCATCATCCGCGGCGCCTGTGACAACGCCCGGCCCGAGCTTCTCGAGCCATGGACTCGGCGCCGCATCTGGTACCGAAGGCGAGGCATTGGTCTTCATATGATCCTTCGGAGAACACGACTGACCAGGCTGTGGGGACGGCAACGACATCGCTTCTGCCGCATCGGGCACCAACGCAATTGTCATACCAACCGGGGTCTCTGGGCCGCCGGGATGGTCGCCGGGAAGCGAAGCGGATCGGCTCGGGTTGCATGCACACTGGCCGCACGCCTGGTCGCTGGAAGTTCACATGTGGTGGCTGGGATACCCGCGATAGCCGCAAGCCTGTCATTCCGTCGTCAGGGTGCGCGAGGCTCCGTGCTCAATGGCACGAACTACAATCGGCGGCCAGCGCCCGCATGTAGTTTTTGCCTGGTGGTGTGCGCTGTGCGGGACTGCCGGTCCAGCTCGCGCGGATGTCCGGGGGTGCCGTGCGCGGCCAGGTAGCCCGCCGATGCTGCTGCGACAAAGCGCTGCCGGCGCGGGCCGATCGGAATCGCCACCATGTCCTTTTTGAGCCGTTCGTCGTAGCGGATGCCCGCATCGGACCCGGCGGCGAGCATGTCGCAAAAAGAATCCCCCGAGGCTGTTACCCCGGGGGAGGTTGGTTTGTGACCGGGGACGTGAGCGCCGACCACGTGTTCTTTGGGCTGCCCCTTCTGTAGTTGCTTACATAATGCTGTCGCCCGATCCATCGCGGTTGGTCATTCTCGCGCCATCGGTGAACACGTCGCGCCTATCCCCGACTTTCGCCCCATCTGAATAGACGTCGAATTTTGTGGTCTTCCCTCCATCGGTATATGGGTCTCGCGGCCCCAACACACTAGCGCCGTCGGTGTAGACATCTCGCGGCCCGATGCCGGCATAGACCACCCCGGCGCCAAGCGCCGCACCCGCCGCAGCGAGCAGTAAGACTGTTCTTACCATTTTTCTCACCTCCATTCAGGTGGTTGCAGGAACCCGAAAAGAATTCTTTTCGCGCCAAATTGCGCGCCGCAACTTCGTACCGGTTCAATGTATGTCCTGACGCCAGGAGGTTGAATAAGGTAATTCTCCGAAAAATGGCTAGGGGATTGCCCTATTCGATGGCAGGGGCGACTCCGCCCGCCTGGGCTGCACTCGGACCCTGGCCGAAGGCCCGGAACCCGGCGCGATGACGCTTGCGCTCAAACGGAATCTCGCGTGGAACCCGAACGGCATAGCTCAGCGATTCCATCCGACTATGCTTACCACACAGGGGAGTTCTGACGTAGATTCAGAGTAGTCTTGCGGCGCCGTTGCTTCAAAGCACTTCATCTGGCACAGATCTGGTGCAAATGCGGGATTTGCCACAGGTGCATCGGATGCTAATTTTCGCAAGACCATTGTCATTGCGGCGAACGAGAAAAAAACCTGATGTGCCAGGCGCTGTTCCGAGAATTTGAGGCGAGCAATGGTAATCATTCCGCGCGGCCCGAGGCTACGCCTCTTTGTTAACACTGGATTGGTCGCATTGGCGTACTTCGCGGCGGCAAAGCTGGGACTTGCTTATGCGGTAGTGGGCGGTGCGGTGTCCCTGGTGTGGCCTTCCAGCGGCATCGCCCTCGTCGCGCTGCTTGTTATGGGTTCCGCAGTTGCCCCCGGAATTGCAATTGGCTCCGCGTTGGCCAACATGTCGGTAGGCGTGCCGCTACCGGTGGCTGCGATGATTGGCCTCGGCGCAACGGCGGCAGCGTTGACGGGTTCACTATTGTTGAAGCGGGTAGCCCGATTCCAGATTACCCTGGACCGTATCCAGGACGTGATTGCCTTCATCATCCTGGCTGCCACGGTCAGCACGGTAGTGAGTGCGCTGATTGGTGCGACTGCCCTCGTCGGAGGGGGCCTGGTGCCAGTCACCAAGTACGGCGCAGCTTTCCTGGAGTGGTGGCTCGGTGACATGATGGGGGTGCTCGTGGTGGCCCCGCCTCTGCTCAGCCTGCTCGCGTATCCGAGCCCGATCCGCTCCGCAAAGCATGCCGCCGAAGCGTGCGGGCTGACCGTTGCGATCTTCTGGGTGAGTCACCTTATCTTCGGCGCCACCGAATTAGCCGGGCACGGCTACTATCCGGCAGCCCTCGCGATTTTTCCGTTCACTATCTGGGCGGCTCTCCGCTTCGATCACCTGGGCACCACCCTCTCAACCTTGCTGGTCTCGATCATCGCCATCTGGGGCACCACGAACGGCACGGGCCCCTTTGCCGCCGCAACGCCGGTGGATAGCCTCGTGAGATGGTGCGCCTTCGCCAATGTCGTGGCAGTAACCGGACTGCTTCTGGTGGCGGCACACGCTCAGGAGAAGCGCATCCATGGCCTCCTGCGGGCGTCCCACATCGAACTGGAGCGGCGCGTGCAAGAGCGGACCCGAGACCTGGAGCGGACAAACAATGAACTGAAGCAGGAGATGGGGCGACGTCGCCTGCTGGAAGCAGAGCTGATCCGAATCGGCGATCAGCAGCAGAGGCTCATCGGCCGGGAACTGCATGACGGCCTCGGGCAGCACCTCACCAGCCTGGGCTTCTATTGCACCACCCTGAATCAGGAGCTACAGAAGGATGGCCACCCAGCTGCCGCGGTGGCGGCTACCATCGTCGAACTGGTGAAGCAGGCGTCATTGCTGACTCGCAAGATTGCCCATGGCCTGGATCCGGTCGCAATGGAATCTGGTGGCCTTACGGTCGCCTTGCAAGGGCTGGCACAGACGACTCGCTCGCTGAATGGCATAGACTGCACGCTACGCGTCGAGCCGAATGTGGACTTGCTGGATCCGCCGCTGCAGATCAATCTTTATCGTGCGGCACAGGAAGCCGTCAATAATGCCCTGAAATACAGCCAGGGCCGCCACATCTGGATCGACCTGGAGCGCGAAGGCGCCATGCAGAGGCTTTCCATCAGTGACGACGGGGTGGGGGTCGACCTGAAACAAATGGAGTGTGCCTCGGGACTGGGACTTCACAACCTGCGTCACCGGGCAAGCCTTCTCGGCGGCTCTTGCACTGTCGCCCGCAATGCCATGGGTGGCACCACGGTTGCCATCTACTATCCGATATCGGAGAGTCCCGGCCATGGAAGAGAAGTCAACTAGCCCGGGTCGCGCGACGCAGATCCTGATCGTGGATGACCACCCCATCATCCGGGAGGGGTTAGCGCACTTGCTGAATCAGCATGAGGATCTGCACGTCTGCTGCGCGGCCGCGAGTGCCGAAGAGGCTCTGGCGAAGATGGCCTGCCGGCCTGAAATGGCGATTGTGGACCTCAGCCTGCACTCGAACTCCGGCCTGGAGCTTGTCAAGACGCTCCGGCAACACTATCCAGACCTGGCAATCCTCGTCCTCAGCATGCATGACGAATCCCAGTTTGCCGAACGCGCACTGCGGGCAGGGGCAAACGGGTACCTGATGAAACTCGAGGCCACGGAGCACATTATGAACGCCGTCCGCGAGGTGCGCGCCGGCAATACCTACCTGAGCGCCGCCATGCATGACAAGCTGGCGCGGGCCCTGACGGTTCCCAAGAAAGATCCGACGGGCTCGATCGCGAGCCTTTCGGAACGGGAGTTCGAGGTCCTCCACCTGATCGGACTCGGCTTCGGCACCCGCGAGATCGCCAGGAAACTGAATCGTAGCGTCAAGACCATCGAGGCACATCAGGCCAACATTAAGGAAAAGCTGGATATTCCTAACGGCAAGGAACTGATGCGCTTCGCCATACAGTGGATCGAGAGCCAATAGAGCGGATCCGCGTCCCCAGGGTCAGTCAATGCTTGCGCCCGACTGCTTCACCACAGCCTCCCATTTGGCGCTCTCTGTCTTGATATATGCGCCCAGTTCCTCCGGTGTCGAACCAACCGGCACGATGCCGTCGGTAAGAAAGCGCTGGCGCAGGTCCGAGCTCTTGATCAGTCCGGCGATCTCGCTGCTCAGGCGCGTAATGATCGGCTTCGGTGTACCCCGTGGCGCCATCAGGGCGTACCACACATTGGACTCGTAGCCGGGCACGCCAGCTTCGGCAATGGTGGGGACGTCAGGCATCGATACCGCCCGATTCGCGGTAGACACGGCCAATACCCGCAGCTTGCCTGCCTTGATCTGCTGCGCCGCGAGCCCATAGCTGGCAAACATGGCGCTCACCTGCCCGGCCAGCAGCGCTGGCATGGCCGGGCCGGCGCCCTTGAAGGGAACGTGCACAAGGTCGATGCCGGCCTTCGATTTCAGCAATTCCATTGATAGGTGCGGACCGCTGCCATTGCCCGACGATCCATACGTGTACTTGCCCGGATTGGCCCTGGCCAGCTTGATGAACTCGGCCAGATTGCGCGCCGGGACCGACGGGTGCACCACCAGGAAGTACGGCGCCGAAGCCAGCAGGGACACTGGCTCGAAATCCTTGACGGGATCATAGGACAGGTTGCGGTACAGGCTCCGGTTGACGGCGAGTTGCGCGGTCAGCGCCAGTACCAGGGTATAGCCATCGTTGGGCGCCTTTGCCACCATGTCCATGCCGATATTGCCGTTGGCGCCGCCGTGATTGTCCATGATGAAGCGCTGCCCGGTGCGCTGTGAAAGATACAGGGCAAGAGGCCGTCCGACGATATCCCCGCCGCCACCCACGGCATATGGCACGATCACGCGAACGGGCTTGCTTGGATAGGCGTCGGCTTGCGCGCCATGCGCCGCCGCGGCTGCACATAGCAGCGCCATTGCGACGAGTCTTCCCACTTGTTTGGTGGCTTGGAACATTGCATGGTCTCCTTTGCGTATGGTTTTGGTTGCGTTCAGTCCAGCCAGCCGCTTGCCCGGATTTTGTCGAGAAGCGCTTCGACGATTGCCGGCGCCAGCCCGACATAGGTAGCTGGGTCAAGCAGCTGCTTGAGTAATACGGGATCCAGCGCGTCGCGGACCGCGGCGTTGCGCAACAGGGCTTGCTCGAACGTGATGCCAGCTTCCATCCCGTGCATGGCGGCGGCGTAGACCAGCTCATGCGCGCTTTGCTTGCCTACTTTCTCCGCGAGCGCGAACATCACGCGCTCGGACATCAGGAAGCCACCGAGCAGGTCCAGGTTGGCCCGCATCCGGTCAGTCTTTACCGTCAGGCCGGACAGCGCCTGTTCCATCATTGCCAGCATGGCCGCCGTCATCATGCAGGCCTCGGGAACCGCTTTCCACTCCATCCGCACAGCGGCCACATCGCGTTCGTGCTCGGCCATCTGCGCGTCGTGCATCATCGCCACGCTGTAGCGGATCGCGCGACTCAGGGTGACGACCGTCTCCACCACTGCAGGGTTCCGCTTATGCGGCATGGTGGACGAGCCCACCTTGCCTTCGCTGAAAGGCTCAGCCAGTTCGCCCACCTCGTCGGCCTCGAGGTTCATGATCTCGTTGGCGATCTTGCCCAGCGTCGCGCCGAGCAATCCCAGCACGCCGACATACTCCGCAAGCCGGTCCCGCGCGGGCTGCCAGCTTATCTCGGCCACATTCAATCCCAGGCGCGCCATGACCCGCTTTTCCAGCTCGATGGCGTGCGGACCGAAGGACGCCTTGGTGCCAACCGCCCCAACCATCTGGCCGACAAAGGTGCGCTCCTCCAGCGCCGCCAGA
Organism: Cupriavidus sp. IDO; assembly: GCF_000812465.1. Taxonomy (GTDB): domain Bacteria; phylum Pseudomonadota; class Gammaproteobacteria; order Burkholderiales; family Burkholderiaceae; genus Cupriavidus. Next base: position 104,659 of record NZ_JWMA01000063.1, read on the forward strand.
CGCTCATTGTGGCGGCCAAGTTCCGCCAGCCATATCGCGCATTTATGGCCAAAGGTAATCGGCAAAGCCTGTACCGAATGCGTGCGGCCTGCCATCGGGGTGTGCTTGTGCGCGTTGGCAAGCCGGTACAGCGCCTGCGCTACCGCAGCCAGGTCGCGCGTCAGGATGTGGTGCGCTTCCCGGACCTGCAGCATCATGCCGGTGTCGTATACGTCCTGAGAGGTCGGGCCGAAATGCACGAACTCCCCGGCTTCGCCATCACACTGGCGCTGCAGGGCACGCACCGCTGGCACCAGCGGGTGCTTGACGCGGCGAACCTCCATGGCAAGCTGCTCCAGGTCGAAGTGCGCCACCCGCGCCCGCGCGGCAATCTCCCGTGCCGCGGCCGCAGGGATGATTTCCAGTCCTGCCTGTTCCAGCGCCAGCGCCGCCTCGAAGTCCAACCACTTCTGCACCCGGTTCTCTTCCGAGAACACGGCGCGCATCTCGTCCGTGCTCCACATATGCTGCTGGAGGGCCTGGTCGAACACACTGCTTGTCATGGTTGATGCCTTCTGTCGCGGAAAAGGGAATGACAGTCATTCTGGGGTGACAAAATCATTCTGTAAAATGACATGTTTGGAGACAATCATTACCAAAATGGCATGATATGACGCTACAACAACTGCGCTGCATCCAGGCAGTGATCGACAGCAAGCTGAGCGTTTCGCGCGCGGCGGATGCACTGCACACCACGCAACCTGCGGTCAGCAAGCTGATCCGCGCGCTCGAGAATGAGATCGGTATCGAGTTGTTCGTGCGTCGTGGAAACCGGCTGGTGGGTCTCACCGATGCAGGGCAGGAAGCGGCCGCGCTTGCAAGACGCGTCCTGAACGACACGCGCGCTTTGTCAAACCTGGCACGTACGGCCGAGGCGATGAACAGCGGAACGCTGCGTATCGGCACTACGCATATCCATGCCCGATATGCGCTGCTCGACGTCATCAAAGGTTCCGCCGCGCCTTCCCGGATATCGATCTGGAACTGGCGCAGGGCACGCCCGCGGAAATCCTGCGGTGGGTCAGCGAAGGCGCCGTGGACCTTGGCATCTCGACGCTGCCGCAAAGCACCCCCGCGGGCATCATCTCGATCGATGCCTATCCGATCCGCCGCTGCCTGATCGTGCCCCGCGATCATCCGCTCGTGCGGCGCAAAAAGGTCACCATCGAGAATATCGCCCAGTACCCGTTAGTGGCCTATGACGAGCGCTTCAATTCGGGCTGGGCCGTGCTGCGCGAGTTCGAGCGCCATGGACTCTCCCCACGCGTAGTGGTAAGAGCCACCGATGCCAATGTCATCAAAGCCTATGTTGCCGCGGGCCTCGGTGTTGCCGTACTCCAGCAGATGGCGCTCGAGCCAGACAGGGACACTGACCTGGCGGTGATCGAGACAGGCCGCATATTCCCGCCATCCATGGCGGTAATCAGCCTGCGTGCCGACCAGTTCGTGCGGGGCTATATGCAAGCCTTTATCGACATGCTTTCGCCGGGCGAAGCCCGATCATGACTCGGAACGCGCGGCACCCGCGCAACATCCGCCCAGGCAGCAGGCAACGCGCGGGGCCCGCTCACCACCACCTTACGCGACGGCCGGGAAGTCCAGTGTCGTGTCGTTGACGCGATTGAGCATGTTCGTGAAAAGAATCGCGCTCACCGCCTGAATCGCCTCGACGATCTGTCCATCGCTGTAGCCCGCCACGCGCACAGCTTCCAGGCTGGCCGCCGGCAGCGTGCCGCGGGTGCTGACCAGCTCCACCGCAAAGCGCGTCAGCGCGTCGATCTTCGCATCGTCCGGATAGCTGCCCTCGCGCAACAGGCGCGTCTGGGCTTCCGTATAGCCAGCCATCTTCCCCGTCAGCGAATGCGCGGCCACGCAGTAGTCACAGCCGCTGTGCTCGCTCACCGAGAGGTTGATCGCTTCCAGTTCGAGGGCGGACAGCGAACCACCCTTGAGCACCTGGTTGGTTTGCAGGGCCTGCGCCAGCACGGCGGGGGCATTGCTGCCGATGGTGGCATAGGCATTGGGCACCATGCCGACGCCCTTCCGGATGGCGCCGAACAGTTCGGCGGCCTTGCCAGTGGCTTGCGCGACGGGAATGGTATGCAGGCGGGTGGTCATGATCGATCTCCAGTTCATTCAGGGGGTGAGGGGAATCACCTGGGTTGATGTGCGGCGCTTCCTTGGACTTCATGGTAGGTGTGCCGGCGATCCGGAAAGGTTAGAATCTGCTCATCTTTTTGCGCGATCGTCTCAGCCTCATGGACAGCCTCAGTGAACTGGTCCGCCTGCTGTCGCCCTCCGGCACGGTCGACCTGCATTGCCGCGTGGCCGGTGCCTGGTCCGCGCACAATGCGCAGGCCGCGCCAGGCCACGTGCCGTATCACGTGATCCTGGACGGGCGCGCGGAAATCCTGTCGGGCAAGGAGGCCTTGCGGGTCTCGGCGGGCGATGTCCTGGTGTTTCCGCACGGGGCCGCGCACACCATCGTCGGCGTCAAGGGCAGGGCCGGGCGCGCAGCGGAATCGCGCCATTTCAATGGGATGGTCACGGAAATCACGGTAGCCGGCGCTGGCGCGCCGCTGGACATCCTGTGCGGCACCTTTGTGCTCGGCAATTCGGCGGACATCCTGCTGCGCTCACTGCCCGAGGTGCTGTGCGTCACGACAGCCCCTCGCGATGCGGACACCACCAGCCACGATTCTGACTGGCTGCGCGGACTCATCGGCATGATGCATGTGGAGGCAGACCGACCCCAGCCGGGCGGCGCGGCCATCATTGCGGACCTGTCCACCGCGCTCTTTACCATCCTGCTGCGCACGCTGGTCGCGCGCGGATCGGTGGCACAGGGACTGCTCGCCCTGATGGCGGATGCCCGCATGGCGAAAGCCGTGGATGCCGTGGTGCGCGCTCCGGAGCAGCCATGGAGCGTGGATCGTCTCGCGGCCATCTGCAACGTCTCGCGCGCGACGCTGGCACGGCGCTTTGCGCAGCTGGGAGGCATCACGCCACTGGAACTGGTCACCACGCTGCGCATGGAGCGCGCCGCGCGGCTGTTGCGACAGGATGAGCTGTCCGCCGCCACCGTGGGCGAGCGATGCGGCTACGCCTCGCAGGCCGCGTTTGGCCGCGTGTTCACGCAGCATTTCGGCGTGGGGCCAGGCGCATACCGGCGCCGGCATCGCGAGAAGCGCAGCGAGGCCCCTGATACCCCATAGCCCGGCGGCATGCCACGCGACTGGCCGAAGCCGGCAAGCCGCGACCGGTGATCGATCCGCGCCGCTTCGGCCTGGACACGGGGCGGAGGCTGCCTATGAACTTGTCGCCGCCGGCACCGCCCGGACCAAGGTCGTGGTCGACGTCCGGCAGGGACGGCGAGATCGCTAGAAAGTCCCGCAAAATGTCTTCTGCCAGTCGCACGGCTAGCTCCCGTTCCCGCGTTGCACCTCGTAGAATGTGCTTATGTCCTGGAGAGCAGCCTTCAGGCTTGTTCTGCTTCGCTGGCCATTGCCAGGCTGAAGCTGGATTGGTCGGAGGGACACGTCGCATCGGTCGGAGACAGGCACACTATCCCGGCAACGAGCAGCGGCGAGGCAGGTGATCCATGCAGATCGGCGCATACCCCTATCAGCCCGTGCCAGAACGGGGCACCTTGAGTTGCTTCCTCGCGGCCCTGTTTATGCACGTGTTGCTCGGCGCACTGCTCTATTACGGCGTGCATTGGCACAGCACGCCGCCGGAAGGGGTGTCTGCCGAACTGTGGGAGCCCATGCCGGAGGCCGTCCCACCCGAGCCGACAGTCACGCCGACGCCGAGCGCGAAGCCGGTAGAAGAAGAAAACGCCGATATCTCGCTACAGGAAAAGCAGCGCAACGCCAGGCGCGCGGCGAGCGACGAAGCGAAAGCGCAACGCGAAAAGCAGGCCCGGGCGGAGGCCGCCCGGAAGGAGGCAGAACGGGAGGCACAGCGCAACGCGATGGATGCACAGCGCCAGGCCAGCAATGCCCGGCACCAAAGCGAACTGGCGCGCTTGCGGGAGCAGGCGGGCGGCGCCACCGCGAATACCGGCACCGGCACCTCCGGGAAGCCTTCATCCGCTTATGCCGAGCGCGTCCGGCAGCGGGTCAAGCCGAACATCATCTTCGATGAGGACATCGCCGGCAATCCCGCAGCCGTGGTGGCCGTCCGCATGGCGCCAGACGGATCGGTACTGTCAATGAGGATTGCCAAGTCGAGCGGCAATGCGGCCTGGGACAACGCCGTCCTGCGGGCGGTGTCGCGCTCCGACCCGCTGCCGCGCGACGAAAACGGCGTCGCGCCGGCCGAGATCAGGATCACCTTCTGGCCAAAGGATCAGGGCAGTTCGTAATCGGCGCCGCCGTGCCAGCTGCGCATCAGCGCGAGCGCCCATCGGCATTCGTGGCACACCATGGCAATTGCGCCCGTCTCCTGAATGGACTATAGTTAGCCGTATGGCTAACTATACCGCCACAGTCAGCGAGGTGTTCCATGCGCTCGCCGATCCCACCCGTTGTGCGATCGTCTGCGCACTGAGCGGTGGTTCGCAGACGGTTTCAACGCTGGCGGCGCCGTTCGACATGGCGCTGCCCTCGTTCATGAAGCACCTGACCGTCCTTGAGCGCAGCGGCCTCGTCCGCTCCCGCAAGCTCGGGCGAACACGCACGTGCGAGCTGGTGCCGGCGACGCTTTCGCAAGCCGAACAATGGATCGCCGAGCAGCGGGCCGTGTGGGAAGCAAGGTCCGACCGCATGGTCGAATTTGTCGAACGACTTCATCAAGAGGAGCAGAGCAATGTCACAAAGCGCAGCCGGGACGGCTGATTCCCGCGACCTCGTCATCTCCCGCGTGCTCCGCGCGCCGCGGGCCGCATTGTGGCGCGCATGGTCGGAGCCGGAGTTGCTCAAGGAGTGGTGGTGCCCCAGGCCCTGGACCACCGAGGTGCGCGCGTTCGATTTGCAACCGGGCGGAGCCTTTCATACCTTCATGCAGGGCCCGGACGGAAACTCCAGCGACAATCCCGGCTGCTTCCTCGATGTTGTGCCGCAATCGCGCCTCGTATTTACGTCGATGCTCACGGCAGGCTGGCGTCCGGCCAAGCCATGGCTCGGCTTCACGGCCGTCATCACCATGGCCGACGAAGGCACGGGCAGCCAGTACATCGCCAGGGTGATGCACCCGGACGATGCCGCGCGTGAACAGCACGAAAAGCTGGGCTTCTTCGATGGCTGGAATACCGTCATCACTCAACTCGACGACTTTGCGTGCACGCTGCGCTGACCAGGATCGATTAAGGAAAAAAGACTATGAAGATCAATGTTGAAGTCACCGTTGCGGCCCCCATCGAAAAAGTGTGGCGCGCCTATACAACGCCGGAAGACATCAAGCAATGGAACGCCGCCTCCGACGACTGGCATACCACCGCCGCCACGGTGGATTTGCGGGCTGGCGGCGCCTTCTCCTCGCGGATGGAGGCAAAGGATGGCAGCATGGGGTTCGACTTTGCAGGAACCTACACGAAGATCGTCGAGAACAAACTGATCGAATACGCCTTCGGTGACCGCAGTGCACAGGTCGAGTTTTCCGACACGCCGCAGGGCGTCGCGGTGCGCGTGAGCTTCGACGCCGAATCGGAATATCCAGTCGAGCAACAGCAACAGGGATGGCAAAGCATCTTGAATAACTTCAAGAAGCATGTCGAAACGCGCTAGCAACTCGCTCGGAGTTGCGAAGGCGATGAAGCTCGAAGCCAGTGGTGCTTCCCGACCCACATTTGCCGTTCGCCGTCTCATCAGGCAAATGGCAGCTTTGGGGGGCGCATCGGTCGTCCGGACCTCGTAACGCCGCACCAGGTCCATGCGCCGGGCTCCGCCCCCTATGCTGACGTGCGCTGACGGCGCGCCCGCCGCTCGTTGGCGTGGTCGCGGATCATGCCGATCAGCGCACGTAGTCCGGCCGGCACGTGGCGGCGGCCCGGGTAGTACAGACAGAGGCCGTCGAGCGGGGCGTCCAATCGTCCAGCACGCGAACCAGCGTGCCAGCTTCCAGATCCGCGGCGACGTTCCATTCGGCCAGGTACGCAAGACCGAGACCGGCACGCGCCGCCGCCAGCATCAGGCCCGGCTCGTCGAGCGTCAGCACGCCTTTGCCGTCAATACGCAAGGTTTCGCCGTGCCGCTCGAACTCCCACTGATATATCGCACCGCTCGGCATGCGTGAACGGATGCAGCGGTGTGCGTTCAGATCGGCCGGCGTACGCGGCGGCTTATGCTGCGCAAAATAGGCCGGACTGCCGACCACGGCGAAGCGCTGCCTGTCACCGAACGGCACCGCGATCATTTCCTGCGGCACCGTTTCGGTCAGACGAATGCCAGCATCGAAGCCTTCGATGACGATATCGATCAGGCGCCCTTCGGTGACCAGATCGAGCTTCATCTCCGGGTAGCGCCGCAGGAATTCGATGAAAAGCGGCATTACCTGCCTGGCCGCACCGGCTGACGCATTGATGCGCAGCGTGCCCGATGGCGTGTCGCGGAAGCTGCCCGCCTGTTCGATCGCGACGCGGATGGTCGAGAGTGCGGGCGCGACGCTGTCGACGAACTGCGCGCCGGCTTCCGACAGCGACGCGCTGCGTGTCGTGCGATTGAAGAGCCGCACGCCGATACGCGCTTCGAGCGCCGCCACCGCATGACTGAGCGCAGACGTCGACATGCCCAGATCGGTCGCGGCCGCGCGAAAGCTTCGATGACGCGCGACGGCCAGCACCGCCTCCAGTTCGTTCAAGCCCGATGTGTTCATTGTCCCAAATTGTTCAACGGTACATGCAAAATTGTACAACTAGTCAGCGCAATGCATCGGGTCTATCTGCAGCAGGAAGTTGCGAGCACGCAGGCAGGCGATCCGCGTGATCCACAGACGACGGTCGGCCCAATGGTCAGCCAGAAGCAGTGGGAACGCGTGCAGCGCTATATACGGATCGGCATCGATTCAGGCGCGCGCCTGATCGCGGGAGGCGAAGGCCGGCCAGATGGCATCGACGCAGGATGGTTCGTGCGTCCGACCGTCTTCAGCGATGTGGCCAACGACATGGCGATTGCCCGCGAAGAGATCTTCGGTCCTGTGCTGTCGATTATCACCTACCGCGATATGGAAGATGCGATCGCTATCGCCAACGACACCAACTACGGCTTGCAGGCGTATGTATTTTCGGCGGATGCGAAGCGTGCGCGCGAGGTCGCGTCGCGGATCGAAGCCGGTCGAGTCCTCGTCAACACGCTCGCGCACGAGCCGGCCGCACCATTCGGCGGCTTCAAGCAATCTGGTATCGGTCGCGAGTACGGCACGTTTGGGCTCGAGGCTTTTCTCGAGCCAAAGGCCGTTCTCACTGTTTCGTGATCGCGAGTACGGCACGTTTGGGCTCGAGGCTTTTCTCGAGCCAAAGGCCGTTCTCACTGTTTCGTGATCGCGCAACCCAAACGCTCGCAAAGCCTTTAGTGTGTTGCATCGACCGGTTGAATCCGCAGGGCGTAGTTGCCATTCGGATGGCTCTGTGCAACTACGGGCCAACGTCTGTGCGCCGTGCAAAGGCGGCGCTTTTCCAGTGGGTGAAAGCCCCACCCGGCAACCGCTCCAGCCGGAAGCAACCGGAGCAGCTATGGAGGTAACGAAGTGGCTGAAGCCTTCGGGTAAGCGAGTCACGAATTGGTGACAGCGCAAGTGTGCAGGCCGTAACGCGAGTGAACGCCGAGCAAATCTCGAAAAGGACGATGCGCAGGCCGACCCGACAGCCATTTCGGGGAAGGCTGATACGACTGGATGGATGAGCGAGGCAGTACCGCCAGTCGCTGCGCCGGGGTAGTGGCGACAGCATGTACACAAGGAAAGCGCACGCAACACGGGAAGCCCCACGGCGTGGCCAGGGATGGCCAACCGGACGCCCGCGAGGGACAGGCCGGGCGCGGTGGGGTGGCGGAGAGGCCCGTAGTACCGGGGAAGCCGGGTAATGCCGGTGGAGGGAAGGGGCCTCAGTTCAAGACAAACGCAAGACGTAGTGAGGGACAGGAGATTGGGCAACCTATCAACTCCGATCAGTGTTCGGAAGCTGCAGATGGCGTTACACGCGAAAGCGAAGGCAGAAGCCGAGTACCGCTTCTATGCCCTATATGACAAGGTCAGCCGCGGCGACATTCTGGCTCACGCCTACGCCCAGTGCCGCTCCAACAAGGGCGCGCCGGGTGTGGATGGTCAGGACTTCGCGGATGTCGAAGCGTACGGGGTTGAGCGGTGGCTTGGCGAACTGGCGCTTGCACTCAGAGAGAAGACTTACCGACCGGACCCTATCAGAAGAGTGTTCATCCCGAAGGCTAACGGCAAGTTCCGGCCTCTGGGCATCTCGACCTTGCGTGATCGGGTCTGCATGACAGCAGCGATGCTGGTGCTCGATCCGATCTTTGAGGCCGACCTTCCACCTGAGCAGTACGCCTATCGCCCGGGCCGCAACGCCCAGCAGGCGGTGGTCGAAGTGGAGGAGCGGCTCCACCGTGGTCATACGGACGTTGTTGACGCCGACCTCGCGGACTACTTTGGCAGCATTCCCCACCCGGAACTGATGCGTTCGCTTGCGCGACGCATCGTCGATCGGCGTGTGCTGCATCTGATCAAGATGTGGTTGGAATGCGCTGTCGAGGAAGCCGATCCGCGCGGACGGAAGAAGCGGACGACGGAGGCCAAGGACGCTGGCCGCGGCATCCCGCAGGGCTCACCCATCTCACCACTACTGTCGAATCTGTATATGCGTCGATTTGTGCTGGCGTGGGAGAAGCTCGGGCTGGAGCACAGCCTTGGTAGTCGGATCGTGACTTACGCTGATGATCTCGTGATCTTGTGCAAACGCGGCAAGGCTGATGAAGCCCTGTCAGCGATGCGAGCGATCATGGGCAAGCTGAAGCTCACGGTCAACGAGGAGAAGACACGAATCTGTCGGGTTCCGGAAGGCGAGTTCGACTTCCTGGGATACACGTTTGTGCGGATTTACTCGGCGAAGACCGGCCAGCCCCGCATGGGGATGCGGCCGTCGAAGAAGAGTATCCGGCGCATGGTGGAGAAGGTCCATGCGCTGACCGCCCTGAAGACGGGATGGCAAGAGACCACGGCGATGGTGGGCAAGTTGAACCGCATGCTGCGCGGCTGGGCTAACTACTTCAAGGTAGGAACGGTCAGTCGCGCATACCGCGCGCTCGACAGCTACGCCGCGACGCGGTTGCGCCGGTGGCTGCGCAACAAGCACAAGGTCAGACGACGCAGGGGCGGAAGCTATCCACTTCCACACCTCTATGGGCACTTCGGGCTCGTACGTCTGAGCGCGCGCGGGGGTGCGGCCTGGCGTGTGTGAAGGCGTGAAGTCTTGTCCGAGAGCCGGATGCGGTAGCTCCGCACGTCCGGTTCGATGAGGGGGATGTGGAAACGGAGCCATGGTCAGGCTACTAGGGCACCGCCAAACGAAAGGGGCGGAAACATCGATGCCTGGACCTACCGTCACCGCGCCACATCTCTACTCTACCGGCGCTGTCCGGCCCGTCTCGGCCATTGGCTTTGACCAGGCTGGACAGCTGCAACGGCCGAGATGCGAGCATCGGCCTTGTGAGGCCCGATGTCGGGTGACTGGCTTACAGCAGTCACACCGAGTGCCCACGGGTACGCTAATTCCTGGCGCCCTGCAAGCTAGTGGAACAGTTCCGTGTACGACAAGATTCCTCGTCCAGTTCCACCCGCTACGAGGATCCTGCCGTCTGACAGCAACGTTGCCGTGTGTTGTTCACGCGCTTGCTCAAGACTGCCAGTCTGGGACCAGCGCCCAGTCGCCGGGTCATACAACTCGCTCGCGAATAAGTCGCTGGGTTCGATACCGCCAGCGACCAGCACGCGCCCGTTGGCCAGTCGCGTGGCGGTATGGAAGTCCCGGGCCTGTCCCAGGCTGCCCGTCTGTGACCATGTCCCCGTCGCCGGATCGTAGATTTCGGCCGAGGCAAGTGCGCGCGTGCCATCGAATCCCCCGACTGCGAGCGCACGGCCGTCGGCGAGTTGTGCTGCGGCATACGCGTTGCGAGCCTGGCTCATGCTGCCAGTCGGGGACCAGGTTCCCGTGGATGGGTCGTACAGTTCGGCGGAAGCCAGCGCCGCGTCGCCGGAATCTTCTCCACCAGCCACCAGGACCCTGCCGTCCGGCAGTAGCGTGGCGGTGTGTTGCTTGCGCCCTTGGTCGAGGCTGCCGGTCGGCGACCAGGTGCCCGTGGCCGGATCATAGAGTTCGGCGGAAGCTAGTGCGCCCTGGCTGCTGCCCTGGCCCTCGCCGCCAGCCACCAGCACGCGGCCATCGCGTAGCAGTGTGGCAGTGTGGCTGTCGCGCTGCTGGCCCAGGCTGCCGGTCTGCGACCAGCGACCCGCGGCCGGGTCAAATAACTCCGCCGAAGCCAGCGCATTGCCGCCCCCCGTGCCGAATCCTCCCGCCACCAGTACGCGGCCGTCGGCCAGGAGCGTGGCCGAGTGCGCTTGCCGGTTACGCCCAAGGCTTCCGGTCCGCGTCCAGCCGTTCGTGGACGGGTCAAACAGCTCGGCAGAGGACAGTGCCTGCTTGCGGTTTCCCCCCGCCACCAGGACTCGTCCATCGCCCAGCAGCGTGGCCGTGTGCCGGAAGCGCCCCTGATTCATCGCGTCGGCCGGCAGCCACTCACCGGCCTGGGCGGTGGCTACCGTGATGGTCAACTGCGCGGTAGTACTGCCGGCGCTATTGCTGGCGGTAATGGTGAACGTCGTCTGGGGTAGCGCTGCGGTGGGCGTGCCGCTAATCACCCCGGTCTGGGTGTTGAGGCTTAGTCCTGCCGGCAGCGCAGGAAAGTTCGAGAACTGGGTGGCTTCGCCCCCTGAGAACACGGGCTCGTTGTACACGATCGGCACCCCGATGATGTATTCAGGCAGCGCGTCCGAATAGATGAGGCCAGCCGGCGGCACGACCTGCGCCCGAACTTCGATCGTGAGCTGGATTTGGCTGCTGTCCACGCTGTTGGCACCCGTCACCGTATAGACGGCCGGTGCTGTGACTGCGGCAGGCGTGCCGGTGATGATGCCGGTCTGTGGGTCCAGGGCAAGGCCCGCAGGCAGCGCTGGCGACACGCTGTATTGCGTGATCTCTCCGCCCGTGCTGATCGGCGTGTTGGGTGTGATCGGGACCGTGGTCACATAGATGACCGACTTGTCCAGATAGTCGAGGCCGTCTGGCGCGATGGGAGTGTCCTTGACCTCGATTTCGACCCGGGTGGTGGTGGTGCCGGCGTCGTTGCTGGCCGTGATCGTGTAGATCGTGGCATGGCTGAGCCCGGTTGGCGTGCCGCGGATCGTGCAGTTCTGCGGATCGAGGCTAAGGCCTGGCGGGAGTGGGGGTGACACCGAGCATTGCAAGATGGCACCCCCGCTATTGCTTGCAGTCTCCGGGACAATGGTGACGCCTACCGCATAGATCGGCGATTCGTCGCGCACGACCAGACCGGCCGGAGGCGCCAAGGCAGTACCGTTGCCACCATTGCCGCATCCTGCCATGGTGAGTGCCAGGGGCAGGAGCAGGAGCAGAGTTGCCAGCCAGCGCCGTATCGCCATTCACGACTCCACCCGGTTCGTGGTGATGCGACTAGGATAGGTCACGGATATGCACGATTGCCAACCTTTGTACTCGCGCTCGCGGGAGGAGTACGTCAAGTCGATACAGGCCAGCAGGCGGTCGCCTCGGGGTGTCGCGCGCCAGCATTAACGGCCGGCCTTGAATGCCTTGAGCGCTTGCTCCCGCGCGGCGTGCCGCTCCTGCAGCAGGCGGTAGGCGGTGTAGTACTTGAAGATGTTGCGGACATAGGTGGTGGTTTCGATGCCGATCTCTTCGGCCACGACGATCTCCACGTTATTGAACCACTTGTCGGGATTCAGGCCGCGCTCTTGCGCTTCGGTGCGCATTTTCGCGATGTTGCCCGGGCCAGCGTTGTAGCTCGCGAAGGCAAATAGCGGCCGGTCGGCATCGGAGAAGTGCGCGCCTGGGAAATACCGCGTCATCAGCAAGTCCATGTACTTGGCGCCGGCATGAATGTTGTGCGTCGTGACGCGAATATCGCCGACATTGAGCTCCTTGCCGGTAGCGGGCATGATCTGCATGATGCCAATAGCGCCCACATGGCTGCGGGCGTTCTGGTTCAGCCGTGACTCCTGGAAGCCCTGCGCGGCGAGCATCAGCGGGTCAAAATGATAGTCCTTGCCGTACAGCTCGAAGATGCGCAGGGTCTGTTCAAATCGCTTGTATTCGGCGCGCTTTGTATTGTTGGTAATCTGATTGATGCGACGCATATACTGCTTGAGCCGGTATTCCGCGATGCCGAGCTTCTTCATGTAATTGACATCGAAATCATCGAGCGCCTGGCGAAGCAATGGGCTGTTCTTCCGGAAGGCCCATCCTGTGTAGCCTTCATTGCGCACCACCAGGTCGTAACGCACCCTGACATGAGGCAGGATCTGTGCCCACATCTTTGCTTTCCAATCGTCTACCACCACGATGGACAACAGGCCGGCATTAACCATTTCCATCGCGTCCTCGTCCTCCACCTCGTCCGGTAGCAGCACCAGATTTACAGGCGCCTTGCCCGTGCGGCGCAGGCTGCTATTGAGTGCGATCAGGCTTTCGTAATAACTGCTGGACTTGCGCACGTGTACCGTCTTGCCGGCGAGATCATTCAGGTGCTTCAGGGCTGGCGCCCTGAGTCCGGTCACCACCACCTCGCGCACCGGCTTCTGGTGACGCGGGGCGGCAAAGTCGACCAATCTCCGCCGCTCCTCCGTTTCTGTCAGGTTGCCCGCCGCAATGTCACCCAGGCCGGCCTCCACGTCCGGAAGGAGGCGGTCACGCGTGGTGGGAATGATGTAGATGGTCAGCGGCCGGTTGCCAAGGCGCTTGGCGTAGGTCCTGTTCAGGTACCGCTCAAGATCGCGCACCAGCTCCGCGGTCAGTCCGCGCTCATGACCCTGGTCGTTGAAGTAAAGGGTGCGGCTGTACGGTACCAACACACGGATGGTGCGACGCTCGAGCATCGCGTCGAAGTCCCCTTTCGACGGCTTGTTAACGAGTTTGAGCTGCCGCCTGGTTGTCTCGTCGGCCGCGCGGGGACGCGGGGCGGCAGAACTTGCCGTAGCCGAGGCGGAGGCAGGCTTTTGCTGCGCCACAGCAACCGGCGCCCAGGACCCTAGCGCCCCAAGCAGGGCAACCAGGACAAAGCCTGCCAGGGAAGTGGGCAGCCAATGGACTCGCATGAGTGGCACCCGCATAGTCAAATGCCGCGTGTGCTTATTTAGTCTAGTCACGGCCGGCGGTCCCACAAGGCCGTGCCAGGCGGCGTTGCGCCGGGATCGGCAACAATATCGGTGAGCCGGAAATCCAGCCCTGCGCTTCCAATGCAGCCGCGAGATGCCACCCCATGGCGCTGGCGGTGCCGGTCGGAAGCACGGGCTGGTTGGTGGATCCGCCCTGCGGGCGGACAATGTCGTGATCGAGTTTGTGAACGCTATCCAATGATTGCAAGAGGAGGGCTAAATGGCTAACTTCATAAAGCCGCGCGCCATCGGCTTCAACCACGTAGCGCTGGAAGTCGGCGATATCGAGGAAGCGCTGGCATTCTATGGCCGCATCTTCGACTTCCAATTGCGAGGCAAGAGCAAGACGATGGCCTTCATCGATCTTGGTGACCAATTCATCGCGTTGCAGGCGGGACGCAAACAGCCCGCCGATGACGGCCGGCATATCGGCCTCGTCGTCGATGACAAGGAGGCGGCGCGCGCCGCCCTCAAGGCGGCGGGGGTCAAGCCGATCGGCGGTCCGTTTCTGGATTTCCGTGACCCCTGGGGCAATCGCATCGAGATCGTGGGCTATGACAATATCCAGTTCACCAAGGCTCCGAACGTTCTGCGCGGCATGGGCCTCACGCATTTGACCAAGAACGAGAACGCGAAAAAGGAGCTGGCGGAAAAAGGGATGGCGGCGAGCTAGAGTCCCTCGTGTGGAGTTCTGAGCTCAATCGTCGGGTGTGGTGCCAGCAGAGTGTCCCTTCGCGGCGGCACGCCCGGACAATAGGCAGCTATTCAACCTGGCAATCGACAGCAAGGTCCGAGCGTGCGATCTGACTCTGCTTTTGCGGCCGCCCTGGGGCTTCGGGGTAGTCACCGCAGTCCGAGATGCGACCAGTTCGCCTCTCAGATTGAACCTTTGTGCTGCTGTCGGATCACCGCAAACGGACGCAGAAGGGACACACTCTGGCTGATGACCAAGGGAGGCGTTGGGTCGCAGGGTGCGTAAGTTCGCGGTGGCGCAGAACGGTCAAAACCGCAGCCGCAATCGATCAACGTTCAATCTGCACGCGCATCGACCGCGCGTCTGGCAAACCCAAGGCTTCCGCCGCAGCGTAAGAGAGATCGATAATCCGGCCGTTGACGTATGGCCCGCGATCGTTGATGCGAACGACAACCGACTTTCCGGTAGCCAACGATCTGACGCGCACATAGCTGCCGAGTGGTAATGTTCGATGGGCGGCAGTCAAGGCGCCGCCATCGTAGCGTTCTCCGTTTGCGGTCAGTCGCCCCTGGAACGTTGCCGAATACCATGACGCCTCGCCGGATTGCAACATCTCGTGCTCGTGCCGAGGGCGACAGGAATCAGCCCTGCACGCAGCATGCCTGGACGGAATCTGTCCGCAAGCAGTGAACAAAGCGCAGGTTCCCAAGACTCCCAAATAGCGAAGTGATAGCACCATAGACCACCCGTCAGTGATTGAGACGTGGTTCTAACGGTCTGGCGGCGTGACCGGGTTACGTAACACCTTGACAATATTTTAGGTGACAAGCGACGCCCCTGAAGGTCCGGCTGATACTGGCCGGCCGCAAGCAGAGGTCGGCCAGGACGGTGGTCACCTTCTTCCAGAGCAAGTATTCGACGATTGACTCGGCTAGTCAGCCCGCCGCCACTGACCTGATTCGTGGCGCACGTTGACCCTCTTTCCATTCAGCCACACTTGCTCTTCATTCATCAGCCTTGCGGTCGAAGGGTCAATGTCGAAGTCGACTTTGAGCGCTTGTTCGACATTGGCATCCTCGATGGGAAGCTCCCAGGTCAGAAACTGCTGCGTGCAATCCTGGTCGGCCGGGAAGTCGGTCACATCAAAACCGTCGCTGCCGCGTCGAATCACCCCATGAGGCTGGCAGGTATCGAATATCAACACCGTTCCCCGGCTCAGGGGGATTCGAAGACCCAACGACGGAAAATGCACGTCCAGCCCCTTGTCCTCGCTCAGGAAGAGATTGCAGAAGGCCACACCGCCATATTGCTCTCCGTCATGGTGATACCTCGCGCCACGGCAAGCCATGAGAGCGACGTCGCTCGCGGCAAGCGCTCCGGATAGTCCAGGCGTGCTCATCCAATCGGACACTGCCCGTACGCAGCGCGAGTAGTCCGGCCAGCGAGCTCGTGCCCGTGCCAGAGGCATAACCTCGACGTCTCCGGGCTCCAGGGTCATGCGCGACGATATCTCCCTAGTCCAATCCGCAAGCAGACGCGCTGGCGGCTCGGGGATATCGACCGAGCCTGACAGCACGATGTCACTCACGCTTCGGCTGCGGATGGCGTCGCCACTCCAGAAATAGGAGGTGAGGCGTGTTCGGGCCGGAGATGGTTGGGGGCTTTGGCTCATAGCCAGTAGTGTAATGTGGCCGCCTCGGTCGCTTTGCCGCCCGCGCTGCACACTGCCCGCATCAGCCCACTTGGCCGGTTCCCGCCTACCGCACACGGATCATCGATAGAATCCTTCTCTTTCGAGATGGAATCGGTGCATATCCTGCACCTTCGCCCGTTACCCCGGGAATCGCCTCTCCCTCACATCCGGTCATGACCCGCATCATCCGCTTCGCGCTCCACTGCCTGGCAGGCGCGGCCCTTACGTTCCTGGGCACCGCGCATGCCACCGACATCGATTGCGAACCCTCCGCCACGCTCGCAAAGCCCAGCCAGGCACACCGCCTGATCTGCGAGTCCGCGCTGTTTTCCATGGGTTACCAACGCATCTATGCCGACCAGCAGCGGCTGCTCAAGGCGGGATCCATTACCGAAGCAGATATTGCAGCGTTCCGGAAGAAGCGGGACAGCTGCGAATCCGCCTCCTGTCTGGACACCGTCTTCCGCGAATGGAAAACGTTCGCGGCCCAGCTCCGCCACAAGCAGTAGTTGCGAACGACCGCAAACCGGCGGTTCGACGCGCGATTGCCTTTCGTACTAGTGTAGCGTTCTGTTCTTGATGGAACGTATATGGATTCGACGACTCCAATGCGCTACTGCGAAACAGCGTGGAGAGAGCGAGTGCGAGTTGCCCC